>NZ_JBIVYI010000001.1:0-900920 GCF_044769665.1 Rhizobium sp. NPDC090279
GCCGCGCCAGAATGGCCCGGCTTCAACGCCAGCAGTGGCGGCTAGACCGAGCATGCACTAACATTAAGCCCGGATCACCCCATGGGGGCAGACCAAACGGACAAGCTGCTGTTTGCCATTGTCCTTGTTATCTTCGGCTGTGCCATCACGCTCGGGTTCCTCGTCGATCTATCACCCGAGCGGCGCGCGGCGCTGCCCGACTGGATGATCATCGACAGCGTCGCCGAACTCAAGAATCTCTTCTTCCAGATGATTATCCTTTATCTGGTGGTCCATTTCGCCACGCTCGTCGCGGAGACCGACGAGATGCTGCAATGGAACGCATTGGTCTTGCCCGTTTCGATCCTGCTCCTAGCCGGGGCGATGAGACTTATTGCCAGCTCTCCCGGACACGCTGGTCATGGTGAACCAACATTGGTTCCTAAGAAGACATCCGCCTCAATCGATAAGTCGGACGGCTCCTGAATTTGTATAGGCTTTCAAGTCCACAATCCTGGATTTTCTTTGCCACGTAGTGCCGAAATGAGCTGCGCGATGCTGCTCCGAGTGTTCCTTGTAAACAGTGTCCGGTCGGGTTATTGTCCCGATGCTAAAGCAAGAAAATCTCCACTTAGTTGCGAATACAGCTTTCCAAATGTTTGTAGGGAAGTAGTGCATGGAGCTCTTGGACCCGCGTGTTGACGCAGAGTCGGCGCATATTTCAAAAGGACATCCTCCAACATCTGGCACGGTTGCAAAACTGACAACAAAAGCGCATCGGCGGTTTACCGATACAGCGCTCGCGGCGATAGTTGATCGCGGCTCATCCGTTATCAAACTTCCGCGCGAGCGGATTATAACCGTGAGTAGAATGCGGCCGTTGATATTCCTCTGCGTCCTAGCCATTCTGACGGCCTGCGGAGGGTCGAGGGCCAATACCGGGCTTGCGAGCAATCTCGCGTCAACTGATTTTTCCCAGCACGTACTGATTTTCTTGGCGACAAGCCGGAAACCAACTGAAAATGCCGACCAGCCTTATTCCGCGCAACGCTCACTAACGCTCAATATGGCGCGATACGACGTCGGCATTCCCCTTAGCCGTCGAGTAGGTACCGTGTCGACTGGCGGCACTCATCCAGACCCTCGACGTCATTTTGCCGTTGTCTCCTCTTCAGCGATCGATGGGCGTGCCAGATTCGTCCGGCAGATGAATGCTGCACTCAATAGGCTTCCACCGGAAAACCGTGAGATCTTCATTTTCGTCCATGGCTATAACAGCAATGTCAGTGAGAGCCTTTATCGGACGGCGCAGATCGTGAGTGACTTTGGGGTCAAATCGGTACCTTTGTCCTATTCTTGGCCATCCGCGGCGGCACTGCCTCTCTACGTCTTCGATCGCGACAGCTCCATTTTCGCGCGAGGCGGCCTAGCGGAAACGATCCAAATGGCCGCTGAAACGAAAGCGAAAGACATAGTTCTCGTCGGACATTCGATGGGCGCCTTTGTCGTCATGGAAGCGCTAAGGAATCTGGCGATGGAAGGGAAACGAACCTACTTCGCGCGCCTTGGTGGCGTGATCCTTGCAGCACCGGACATCGATGTCGATGTCTTTGAAAGCCAGGTCCACGATATCGGCGTTCTTCCCCATCCCTTTACCATTGTGGTCTCTCAGCGCGACCGGGCACTTTCGGTTTCGAGGTTCCTCGTCGGCGGACATCCGCGCCTCGGCAGCGGTCGCAACATCGATCTTTTGCGGGAAAATGGAATAACCGTGATCGACGCATCGGCAGCAGATGGCGGTGGTCATGGAGTGTTTGCTAGTTCGCAGGCGATGATGAAGCTCGTCGAAAACAGCCGCCTCGCTCGCGACGCGCTTGTTGAGAACAAGGCGACGACGTCCCCATTCACCATCGCTCAGGGTATTGCGTCGTCGCCAATCGCCATTCCGCTGACGGTCTTTCTGCCATCTCGCCTGGTTGGCAATGGCGCTCAATGAGGTCGGGAGAAGAGACAGTGTTGGGTACCTGATGGGCAATGAAACGAGATGCACGGCAAAGACCGAATATGGCGGCCTTGAAGGGATTTGAACTCACGACCCATCTGGGTGAGATCATCAAGCCTTCTTTGCCCATTCCTCCTCGGGAATCGCGACACGCAGGCTGCAATAGGTCTGGCCCGTTCGCTGATTGGTCGTGAGGTCAGCCGCGATCTTGCTAACTCGCCCGTTCAATTCCGGCGTGGGGCGCTGGCTGAACGCTCAGAAACGAAGCGTCATCCTGTCCGATCGTCACTTGATCGATATCCTGAGGGGACAGTTTGAGTTCAGGCATAAGGGCATCATTATCGGGCACGATCCACATGATGGCTTCGTCTGGCGCTACCACTGCTCCCGCGGTCTGCGCGGAAAGCTGGTGGACAATTCCGTCTTGTGGCGCCCGGATATCGATGTGCTTCAAATCATCCTCGGCGGCCATCAACTGATCCAGTGCCATGCCATCTTCGGCGTGGACCTCAAGCAATTTCGGCGAGACGGCCGCCAGTTTGAGACGTTGCTTGACGACGTTGACCGAGACGAAGAACCTCGCGGCGATCTCCTCCTCCGATTGGCCCTTCGCGCGCAGTGTCAGGAAGGCGCGGAACTGGTCGAGCGGATGCAGGAGAGCACGCTGAATGTTTTCCGCAAGACAATCCTCCTCGGCAATGCCTTCTCCACGCTCCACGCATGGTACCGGCGCGGTCTTGGCCAGCCTCTTCTGGCTGACCAACAACTCCAGCGCCCGATAGCGTCGGCCACCGGCGGGGATTTCGTACATGCCTGTCCCGGATGCCAGCTCGTCGGTGACCGGGCGGACGCTGAGGCCCTGCAGCAGATCGCGGCGGGCGATATCTTGTGCCAGCTCCTCGATCGACACTCCGGCTTTCACATACCGGACATTCGACTGGTTCTGAATGAAATGAATTAGTGGCTTTCGCGCGGGACCTTTGCACCGCGTCCTCCAACCAGGAAATCGAGGTCGGCACCGGTGTCGGCCTGCATGACGGTCCGCACGTAGAGCCCCTGATATCCGGAGGTCATAGGCGGCACCGGCTCCCTCCAGGCCGCGCGCCGCCTTGCAAGCTCGTCGTCCGGCACGTCGAGAACCAATGTGCGGGCCTCGACATCGAGCGCAATGAAATCCCCCTGCTCGACGAGCGCCAGCGGGCCGCCGGCAGCAGCTTCCGGCGATATGTGCAACACCACTGTCCCGTAGGCGGTGCCGCTCATGCGGCCATCGGAGACGCGCACCATGTCGCGCACGCCCTTTTCCAAAAGTTTGCTTGGCAGGGCCATGTTGCCGACTTCGGCCATGCCCGGATAGCCGCGTGGACCGGCACCCTTCAGAACGAGAACGGAATTCTCATCGACATCGAGGTTCGGGTCGTCGATCCTGGCATGGAAATCCTCGATATTCTCGAAGACGACGGCCCGGCCACGATGGCGCATCAGATGCGGCGATGCCGCCGACGGCTTGAGCACCGCGCCATCAGGTGCAAGATTGCCCTTGAGGACGGCAATTCCGCCGCTGCCCACGAGTGGATTTGCCCGGCTGCGGATGACATCGGGATTGTGGTTGACGACATCGGCAATATTCTCGCCGACGCTTCCCCCCGACACGGTCAGCGCGTCGAGATGCAAGAGATCGGCGATTTCCTTCATTACCGCGGGGATGCCACCGGCGTAGCAGAAGTCCTCCATGAGGTATTTTCCCGACGGCATCAGGTCGACGATCGTCGGCACGTCGCGCCCGAGCCTGTCCCAGTCCTCCAGAGATAGGTCGACACCGATGCGGCCGGCAATGGCAAGCAGATGAACGACGGCATTGGTCGATCCGCCGACTGCGCCGTTGATCTTGATGGCGTTTTCGAAGGCCTGACGCGTCAGAACCTTCGAAAGCCGCATGTCTTCCTTGACCATCGCAACGGCGCGACGCCCCGTCATGCGGGCGAGACGCGCACGCCGGGCATCGACGGCCGGCCACGCCGCGTTGGTGGGCAGGGCAACACCGAGAGCCTCCACCATCGACGCCATGGTCGAGGCCGTTCCCATGGTCATGCAGTGGCCGGGCGAGCGTGACATGGCGCTTTCCGCATCCATGAATTCCTGCCGGCTCATGGTGCCTGCCCTCACCTCCTCGGAGAATTTCCAGACATCTGTGCCGGAGCCGATCGGCTTGCCGCGAAAATTGCCGTTCAACATCGGGCCGCCGGAAATGACGATCGTCGGCAGATCGCAGCTGGCAGCGCCCATCAGCAGCGACGGCGTGGTCTTGTCGCAGCCGGCCATCAGGATGACGCCATCCATGGGATTGCCGCGGATCGCCTCCTCGACATCCATGGAAGCGAGATTCCTGAAGAGCATCGCCGTCGGCCGCAGATTGGACTCGCCGCAGGAGAAGACCGGAAACTCGAGCGGCAAGCCGCCGGCCTCCAGCACGCCCGCCTTGATATGCGTGACAAGCTCCCGGAAATGGGCGTTGCAGGGCGTGAATTCCGAAAACGTATTGCAGATGCCGATAACGGGGCGGCCGTCGAATACGTCATCCGGCAGACCTCCGTTCTTCATCCATGAGCGATGGATGAAGCCATCCTTGTCGACTCCGCCGAACCACGCCTGCGACCTTCGCCTTGTATCCTCGGTCATGACTGCCTCTTTTTGTATTATGATTTATAGTTTTGCTATACAAATAGACAAACACGGTCAAGCCGAGTTGCGCTTGTGACCACAGACTGAAGACGCTAGACATGTCTCGATTTTTGGGAAAGGCAGATGGCCGGGATGACTTCGGACGCCGACGACGCGAGCCTCGGGACGAGCAAGAGATATCACGATGCAATCGTGCTCGCTTTGGGCGAGCGGATCGTCGGCGGCGCGCTTGCCGCCGGAGCCTCCATCGGAACGGAGCAGGAGCTTTGCGATCATTTCGGGACATCGCGCACCGTCATCCGAGAGGCCATCAAGATCCTGTCGGCCAAGGGCCTTCTCGAAAGCCGCCCGAGGAGCGGCACCAGAGTGACCGATCACTCCGAATGGCTTCTGCTTGATCCGCAGGTCCTCGCATGGAGGCTCGGCGCTAGGACTGGCAGCGAGCGAGCGCGGATCGACCTCTATGAACTCAGGCAATCCTTCGAGCCGGCGGCAGCGGAGCTTGCCGCCGCCCGCGCGACACCGCAGACGCTGCAGAAAATGAAACACGCTCTGCTCGGCATGACCCTCGCCTCGTCGGCGGAAGAAAAGATCGAGCACGACCTCGCATTTCACACCGCCATTTTGGCTGCGACCGGCAATGCCTTCTATCTGGCATTGGGGTCGCTGATCTCGGCGGGGCTGAAACATGTCTTCAAGGTGGGGCTGGAACGCACGGCAAAGGAAGACGAACGCTGGATACGCCGTCACCAGAACGTCTACGAGGCCATTGCCGGCGCCAACGGTCCCGCTGCCGCCGAGCAGATGAGGAACCTGCTGCGCGAAGCGCTGGAGGTCCAGAAGCTCGAACTGCCGCAATCCGAAGGCTAGAAGCAAATCGGCGTCAGAAAGATCCGAGCCTCTTTGCATGTAAGGCAACAAGCTGTTCACCGAACAGCGTCGGGCGCATGGCGGGCGCTCGATCGCTAATCATGAGCCCCGCCCGCTCCGCAAACAGCCGCTTGCCGTAGCACATCAGATGTTCGATCCCCTGCATGACGGCTACAGCAGATGGAAGCATGGCTCGATAGATTTTCTCGGCGCCGACCTCATCCCCGGCACGGAAAGCGTTATACGCCTTGACCGCATAATCGACGAGATCGGGGGCGAGAATATAGCCGGCGCAGCCGGCCCGCAGTCCGTCAAGCAGTTCCAGGCCACCCCGGCCGTTGAAAACAGGCACGCCGGCGCCGATCGCCTCCATCAGCGCCTTGACCTCGACGGCTGATCCTTCCGCCTTGAGCACTCTCACATTGAGGTGGATGGCGCGCAATGCCGCAAGATCCGGACCCGTCAGCCCGCGTCCGAGAAAACCGGGCGCGTTCTGGATCGCCACCGGCAGGGTCGTCGCATCCGCGACGCGGCCAAAGAAGGCAATATATTCGGAGGCGCCGAAACTGCCGACCGGTGGCGGCTGGAGTATGACCCAGTCGGCACCGACCCTTTCCGCGTGCCGGACCTGCTCGACCTGCTCGGCGACCGAGGTGCCGAAGATCGTGAAGGCGAGCGGCAGACGGCCGGCATTGTCTTCGGCAAGCCAGTCCATGACGATCCGGCGCTCGGCAGACGTCAATTTTGAGACTTCGGTCGCTAGGCCGAGCGCGGCAAGACCATGCACGCCTGCCGCCACGCAGATTTCCGTTTGTCGCTTCATCGCCGCCCTGTCTAGCTTCTCGCCGTTGTCGAAGAGGGCATAGAGGATCGCGTGAATGCCGTGCAGTTTTTCGGGTTCGAATGTCATCTTGAATAGCCTTACTGTTTTGAAAGCCGCAGGGCCGGCGCACCCGTGCGGACGATCGCGATGCCGAGGAGACCACCGGCGATCAGTGCCGCCGCCACCAGCGTCAGCGCGATATCATAGCTCCCAGTCGAATCCTTGATCCAGCCGATGACAGGCGGCAGGGCAAGACCGGCGACGTTTGCCAGCGCATTGATGAGCGCGATCGATACGGCGGCCGCGATGCCTGAGACAAACTCTGTGGTGACAGCCCAGAAGATCGGAATGACCGCCCAGTTCAGCGCCACGGAAAGGACGAGCAGCAAATAAGCGAGGCGGGGATCGCCGGCATAGGTGGCGCCCAGAAGGCAGGCACCGGCCAGAGTGAGCGGAAGCCCAAGATGAAGGGCGCGCTCGCCGGAGCGATCGGAGTGCCTGCCGTTGAAGAACATGAAGATGCAGGCGACAAGGAAGGGCACCGCCGAAAGCAGGCTCACTGCCAGATTACCGCCGCCGGACAGGCTCTTGACGATCAGGGGCATGAAAAGCGTGATGCCGATCGTCCCAAAGGCCTGGAGCAGCCAGAAGAAGGCGAGCATCCAGACGCGAGCATTCGAAAATGCCGCGCTCCAGGACGCATGATGCGACACAGGCGCCTTCTCTTCTTCGGCCGCAATGGTTCGTTCAAGGCCAACCTGCTGCTCGGCGGTGAGCCAGGTCGCATCGCGCGGGCGATCGGGAAGAAACTTCAATACGGCGAAGCCCAAGACGATGGCCGGGATGCCTTCGATCAGAAACACCCAGCGCCACCCCGACAGGCCGAGAGTGCCGTGCGCATTGAGCAGCAGGCCGGAGAGCGGCAGGCCGATGACCGAGGCGAGCGCTGCGCCGATATAGAAGAAGGACATGGCGTTGGCCCTGTCGCGCGATGGATACCATTTCGCCAGAAAGAAGATGATGCCCGGCGTGAATCCGGCCTCGGCCGCACCGAGAAGGAGGCGCATTCCATAGAGCTGGTGAGCGCTGGAAATGAACGCCATGCCGGCAGCAATAATGCCCCAGCTGACCATGATGCGGGCGATCCAGCGGCGCGCGCCGAACCGGGCCAGCAACATGTTACTCGGTATTTCGAAGACGATATAGGTCGCGAAGAATATGCCGGCCGCGAACCCGTACATCTGGCTCGTCAGACCGAGTTCCTCGTTCATTCCAAGCGCGGCGACCGAGATGTTGGAGCGGTCGATATAGGCGACCAGATAGAGCAGCATCAGGAACGGCAGGATGCGCAGATTGATGCGGCGGACGGCCTCTCTATTGGTATCGAATTTCATTTCCCCCTCCACGGCATTCATTGACGCCTTACAAACATCATACCTTTAACATATGATGTTTGTAAGGCAACATGCTATTTGCTTTTGCCCGCGCATTCTGATTGGTCTCGTTGGTGAAGGAGGCGAAGGACCGACGCATGACCAAGACAAAGCCGAACAGGACAACGGCCCTGGTGGAAGCTCTCGGCATCCGCATCGCATCCGGACAGATCCCGCCCGGTAGCTATCTTCCCTCGGAAGGCGAGCTGGAGCAGGAATTCGGCGTCAGCCGTACGGTCGTGCGCGAAGCGGCGAAGATATTGTCGGCCAAGGGTCTCGTGACCGTCAGGCAGCGCACGGGTACACGCGTAGAACCGCGGGAGCGATGGCAATGGCTCGATGGGGAATTGATCGGATGGCTGTCGCGGGGGCGGATCTCGCATGATGAGCTTATGGCTTTTGCCGAAGCCCGCCAGATTATCGAGCCAGGGGCTGCGGCGCTCGCAGCATTGCGGGCAACGGATCTGGAACGTCAGGCAATCCTCGACACCTATCACCGGATGGCGCGGGACCAGAATGACCCGCTCGCCGCCGTCGCCGCCGACAAGGCCTTTCACATGTCGATCCTTGCCGCGACGCATAATCCCGTGCTGCAGAGCCTGCGCCAGGCAATCGAATCCATTCTTGATGCTGTTTTCCCGCATACGGTCGGGGCATTTGCGGCCAATCTCGAAAACCACGCCGCAGTCGCCACGGCAATCGCCGCAGGAGACAGTGCTGGCGCCAGGCGCGCCATGGAGGCCGTTCTTGACCGGACCTCAGGCTTCCTTGGACAGGCGCGGGATCACGCGGCATCATAACCATCAAGGTTCGGCAGCAGGGACGAAGGCAATCAATGTACTGATGGACGCGAAAGGACCGGACCGCGAAAGGGGGTTCGCCCCTCGTAAACGGACGCTCTCACGGCCGGTCCCACATTTCCCGCGGGCCAGGCCCGCAAGAGGCGGCGCTTTTGCGCGCGCATTGCGGCAATATATTGACTACCGCTAAAAAATAACCACCCAAATCAAATCACGCAATACTGGTTCCCATTGCGGCCTCGCGCGTAGATAGTGATCCTGGGCACCCTCCTCGGGGTCGCCCATCGATTTCCCTCAATCGGCGGGGCGCCTTATGACAACCGCAAGATCGATCCCTCGCTCCACCATCGAAACGGCGCGGCTCCGTTTGCGCCCTACCTCGGCGGCCGACGCAAGACGCGCATTCGAAATCCAGAGCGATTGGAACGTGACGCGCATGCTGAGCAACGCCTGTTATCCTCCGAACGCGCACGATATCGAAAGCTGGTTTTCCAGCCACGAGCGCGAATGGGCCGAAGGCACCGCCTATCGCTTCGCTATAGAGCAAGGGGAAGGAGTGATCGGCGTCGTCGACGTCGACGGCATTGCCGGCAGCAATGGCAGCCTCGGCTATTGGCTGGAAAGTCCGTCCTGGGGCAAGGGCTACGCGTTCGAGGCAGCGCAAGCGCTGATCGGCTTCGTCTTTTCTGAAGTCGGCCTGTTGACCCTGGAATCCGGCCATGCGGCCGACAATCCGGCATCCGGACGGGTGTTGACCAGACTGGGCTTCACGCCAATCGCCAGCAGGGAGCTTTTCTCACGAGCGCGCCGTGAAACCATCGTCCAGTGCTGCTACACGCTTGGGCGAGGTTCCACTTTGTGCTCCCAATAGCGATACACCGGACCAACGGCTGCGTGTTCGAACTGATGCGAAGTTTCTGTTCCGCCAACTTGCATGTCATCGCCGCGCCGAAGCGATCCGGGCGGCAACCGCGCTTGGCTGGTTGTGACGACGGCAATTGGCGGCTCAGACCAGGCGAGCCTTGTCGGCATCCTCCTGCAAGGCGCGACTGGCACCGCTGTCTTCAGCACCGAGAACGGCGTAGCCGATACTGGCAAAGTGCGAGTTGACGAGCTTGAGATCGCGCAAGGTCGCCAGGAACAGGCTGCTCGAACCGAGCAGCGCCGGGTTGGCGCCGCCAAGGCGGGCGAGATGATCCTTCGCAGCCCCCCGTTCGGCTTCGTTGAGGTGACGCTTGGCGTCCACCAGTTCCTGAGCCGAGCGCGGATCTTCCGTCGTCAATGTTGACAACGCCAGCCGCAGGTCCGCTGCGACCTCGGCTTGGATCGTTTGCAGGGCGGCATGGTCGGCTGCGTTGATCGTCCCCTCGGCCCGCCGCGTGATCTGCTCCAGGCAACGCTCGAGAATATCGCCGGCATGCCCGAGATTGACGGCGAATTCGATGACGTCGGACAGGCGGCCGGCATCGCGATCGGTCAGCTCCGACGGCTCCAGCCGGGCGAGATAGGCCTTGACGGCCTCATGCAGCATATCGAGTTCCTTGCCAAGCCGGACGGCTTGCGACGTCGCCTGCTTGTCGGGTCGGGAGAGATCGGCTGGCACGAGTCGCAGCAGCGCTTCGACGAGATCGCCCATGCGCAGGATTTCGCGCGCAGCGCTCGCAAGGGCGAGGTAGGGCGTCTCCAGCACCGACTTGTCGAGAAAGAGCGGGCGCGCCGCATCTCCCGCCGGCTTGATCTTCTCGGGAAACAGCCTGACCAGCAAGGTCTGGGTCGGCCCGAGCAGACCGACGCAGGCAACCGCCAGCACGGCATTGAAGGCCAGATGGAAATTCGTCAGCATCGATGCCGGGTCGGCCATATACTTCTGCAAGATATCCGCGAGAGGATGCAGAAAGGGCAGCACGACCACGCAGCCGATCGCACGGAACAGAAGATTGCCCATCGGCACGCGGCGGTTGGCCGGATTGGCCGCATTCGTTTCGAAAACCGGGGGCAGCGCACCGCCGAGATTGGCGCCGAGAACCAATGCGAGGCCAGCGGTCGGCGTCACGACATTGCCGGCGGCAAGCCCCACCAGCAACAGCATCACCGCGACACTGGAATGCGCTGCGAATGTGAGAGCGGCAGCCAGCAATATGTCGAGCACCGGATCGCCGGTAATGGCATCGAGGATGCTCCGCAGCGCAGGAGCGGTGCTGACCGGCTGGATCGTCTGCACGAGTTCATGCAGGGCAAGCAGCATCAAGCCAAGCCCGATGCCGACGCGCCCGAGGTGGCGCACACGCCCCTTCGGCCCCCGCTTGAACGCGATGTAGCCGATCAGCAGCAACAGAGGGGAGATGAAGGAAACGTCGAAGGAGAGCGCCTTGACGATCAGGGCCGTGCCGACATTGGCGCCCAGCATGACCGCCAGAGCCGGCACGAGAGCAACCGCACCACGCGCGGCAAAGGAGGTGACCATCATGACCGTCGCGGTACTGCTCTGAAGCAGCATCGTCACACCTGCGCCAGCAGCAACAGCGACCAAACGATTGCGCAGCGCACGGCCGAGCACGCGCCTCAGATCGGAGCCGAAGGCTTTTTCTATGCCGCCTTGCACCATGCGCATTCCCCAAAGGAGGAGTGCGACGTGCCCCATGAGTTCCAAGATGACGAGACTACCGGTCATGACACGTTATCCGGTTGAGAATGAAAACAGTGGTAGCTGAACACCGGCGGCTCATGCCGCCGAGGATCGTCATTTTCGACGTGAGACGCTTCCGTTACGGCTAGGCTCCGCCCCCGCCGTTGGCAATCGACCACACGCAAAAGTATCATGCCAATTGTAACAATGAGATAACCGCGCCGCGCGAGCATCCACGCGCGTTATGGCGCCTGATACGTCATTCTTGATGATGGCCAATTCGAAGGTAATGGTCATGATGCCGACCTCCTGGTTCGATGGTTGCTCGAACCCAGGAGGCCAGACCGCGGATCAACGCCGGCTGCGTTGGCCCTTGCGGTCACATGGCCTGCCCGGGCGTCGGGTCAGTACGACGAATGCATCCGACGAGCGTCGACTGTCGCATTCCGTGTGCTGGCGATCAGATCGCGGGTTCATGTGGTCCTCTGTGATATCGCGCGCCCGGTTAGAATCGGGCGTCCCGAAATGCGAGAATTCAGTATGAATTGCTGTATACGCCACTGCAAAATCGGATCAATCGATACCATGGTATAATCAGCCGGGCCGGAAGCGGATCGCGCCGGTGCAACCATGGCTCTATGGCGCAGACTGCCCGGCCTCCGGCTGGCTCGAGGCCTGCTTGGGCGGGACGTTACCGTTCTGCTCGGCACGATCGCGATGCAACGCCGCACGGGCGAGCAACATGAAGGTCACCGGCGTCGTGACCGTGACGAAAATACCGATCAGCAATTCATGAATGACGAGCGTTCGCGTCGAGATCGAAAAGAATACCATCGACGCGATCATGATCGCCCCGATACCGCCGCTCGTTCCGAGTGTCGGCGCGTGGATGCGCTCGTAAAACGTTCCGAGCCTTAGAAACCCAATCGCACCGACAAGCGTCAGGAAGGCGCCGACCACGAGAAGTCCGCCGACCGGGATCGCGGCCCACAGAGGTATGTTTTCAAAAGGCGCGCTCATTCGATCACCTCTCCACGCATCAGGAATTTTGCGAGTGCAACTGTTGCGACGAAACCCAGCATGCCGATGACGAGCGCCGCCTCGAAATAGACGACGCGACCCGTGCCGATGCCAAAGGTCAACAACAGCAGCATCGCATTCACATAGAGCGTATCGAGGGCGATGATGCGATCCTGCGCGCGCGGCCCGCGAAACATGCGAATGGAAGCGATCGCCATCGCCGCCACGATCATCAGCTGCGCGGCCGCGACGGATATCTGGATGATCATAGCGCTCATGCGAATATCTCCATCAGCAGGCTTTCATAGCGATTGGCGACGGTATCGCGCCATTGCGCCTCGTTTTCGAGGTCGAGCACATGCAGCAGCACGGTATTGTCGTTGGAATCATATTCGAGCCACGCTGAACCCGGCGTGCTGGTGAGAATGACCGCAAGCAGCGCCAGCGGGATCTGATCCCGCACCCTGAGCTCGAGAACCACGAAGCCCGGCGTTGCCTTGCGCGAGCGCCCTCTCAGGATGATCCAGGCCACCTGCACGTTCGATTTCAGGACGTCGAAAACGACCCGTAAGAAGAGCTTGGGCAGCAGATACCACTTCTTGAGGCGCGGCTTTTCGGGCCGTAACGACGCCATCCCCCAGGAGGCGAAAACAGCGACTATAATGCCAAGGATAAGCTGACCAAGCGTGAAGCCATTCAACAACAGCCACATCAGGATCAGGCTCAGCGCCAGGAGCGGATAGGGCAGCATTACAGACCTCCCGCTTTTACTGGCGCAACCACCACGGCATTGCGAACCGCATCGACATAGACGTTGGGGTCGCTGAGCATGCGGATGGTCGCATCCATATACTGCATGACAGGGCCAGCCCAGATGGTCAGCGCCAGCGTCAATGCGAGCAGGCCCATGACCGGGAATATCTCGATGACGAGCACGCGCGGAACCGTACCCTCAAGCGAGCTCCAGAATGTCCGAATGCCGGCACGCGTCATGGCGATCAGGGCGGCAATACCGGAGAGAATGACGAGCAGGATCAACACCCAGACGGCAGCGCTCGGCGGAATGCCGATCGCACCGGTTCCCATCATGGCCGAAAGCATGGCGAACTTGGCGACGAAGCCCGAAAGCGGCGGCAGGCCGGCGAGCAGAACGCCGCAGGCGGCAAAGCAGATGCCAAGCATCGCCATGGTGCCGGGCATGGTCACACCGTCGCCTTCAGCCGGCTCCTTCTCCTCGGCATCGCCATATGCCTCCATTGTGACGGCGAGAACGCTGGCACCCGCATCCTGGCCGCGCTCCACGAGCTCGATCAGCATGAAGAAGGCGCTGATCGTCAGCGTCGAACTGACGAGATACATCAGCGCGCCGGACGAGATGGAACCATCATTGATACCGATCACCATCAGCAGCGTACCGGACGAGACCAGCACCGAAAAGCCGGCCAAGCGGCCAAGTGCCTGCGATGCCAGGACGCCGACCGTTCCAAAGATCAGCGTCGCCATGCCGCCGTAAAGAAGCACGGTTGCGCCGAAGCCGGCGGAAGGGCCGGCGCTGAACAGAAGCATCGTCAGCCGCAGGATGACATAAATGCCGAGCTTGCTGAGAATGGCGAATATGCCGGCAACCGGCGCAGAAGCCGCGCTATAGGCCGTCGGCAGCCAGAAGCAGAGCGGCCACATGCCGGCCTTGATGAGGAACGCAATGCCGAGCACGCCGGCGCCGGCCTGCATCAGCATGCGGCGATCGGCCGACATTTCCGGGATGCGCACGGCGAGATCCGCCATGTTCAGCGTTCCCGCCGTGCCGTAGATCAGGCTGACGCCGATGAGGAAGAGCAGTGCGGCCGCCAGATTGACGGCGATATAATGCATGCCCGCCTTGACCCTGAGCGGCCCGGAGCCGTGCAGCAGCAGGCCATAGGACGCCGCCAGCATGACCTCGAAGAAGACGAAGAGATTGAAGAGGTCGCCGGTCAGGAAGGCGCCGTTGACGCCCATCAGCAGCAGCTGGAACATGGTGTGGAAATGCGCGCCGACCGCGTGCCAGCGCGCCAGCGAGAAAATCAGAGCGGCGACGGCGACAACGGATGTCAGCAGCAGCATGAGCGCCGACAGCCCGTCGAGCACGAGCACGATGCCGAAGGGTGCGCTCCAGTTTCCGAGCAGATAGGCGCGCTCCTGGCCGGCCGGTCCACCTTCCGCATGGAAGAGCGCAAGAGCGATACCCACCAGCAGGAGCGTTGCCGCCAGGCTGATGAGCGCCTTCAGCGTGCGCGAGCGCTCGTCGATGAACACGAGTAGCGCGCCCGCGACCAGCGGAACGAGGATCGGCGCGATGATGAGATGGTGCGACCAGCCTGTCATTTCCGATCGCTCCTTCCATCGACGTGGTCAGTGCCGGTCAGGCCGCGCGAGGCAAGCAGCACGACGAGGAACAAGGCCGTCGTCGCAAAGCCGATGACGATCGCCGTCAGCACCAGGGCCTGAGGCACCGGGTCGGCCAAGGCGCGCGTTGCCGCGCCGTCGCCGAGCAACGGCGGCACGTTCGTTTTCACGCCGCCGACGCCGAAGATGAAGAGATTGACTGCATAGGACAGAAGCGACAGCCCGATGATAACCTGATAGGTGCGCGGACGCAGGATCAGCCAGACGCCGCAGGCCGTCATCACACCGATCGCAATGGACAAGATGAGTTCCATCAATCCCCCTTTGCCTTGTCGGTATCGAGCGCCCGCAGGCGGTTGATACGGATCGACTGGTGCGCGAGTGCCACGAGGATCAGAACTGTCGCCCCCACAACGAGCATGAAAACGCCAAGATCGAAGAGCAGCGCGCTTGCCGCCGGCACCTTGCCGATCAACGGCACGTCGAGATACTGGAAATGCGAGGTGAGGAACGGATAGCCGAAGAACCAGGCACCGATACCCGTCGCCGTGGCAATCAGAAGACCGGCGCCCATCCATCGCAGCGGCAGGATGCGGATGCGATCCTCCGCCCAGCGCGTGCCGCCGGCCAGATATTGCAGCAGGAAGGCGATCGAGAGCGTCAAACCGGCCGCGAAGCCGCCGCCCGGCGCGTCATGCCCTCGCATGAAGATATAGACCGACAAGGCAATCACGAAGGGGAACATCCACTGCATGATGACCGAAGGAACGAGCATATAATCGCGGACCGTATCGCCAGCCGAACGTTCGGGCCGCTCCTCGTCGAAACGGTTCTGGATCTGCTGCTGCTCCGGCATCTCCATGCTGTCGGGAGCAGGGCGGAAACGGCGCAGCAGCGCATAGACGGTCAGGGCGACGACACCGAGGACGGCGATTTCACCCAGAGTATCGAAGCCACGGAAATCGACGAGAATGACGTTGACGACGTTGCGGCCGCCGCCCTTCGAATAGGCGTTTTCAAGGAAATAATTTGCGATGGCGTCTGGTACCGGCATGGTCATGACGGCGTAAGAGACGAACATCATGCCGACTCCGCAGACAACGGCCAGCGCCAGATCGCGGAAGCGGCGGAAACGGGCGCGCAGGTCGACCGTGTCGTCGATCCCTTCCGTCCGCTTCGGCAGCCAGCGCAGTCCCAGCAGGATCAGAACCGTCGTGACGATCTCGACGAGAAGCTGTGTGATGGCGAGATCAGGCGCGGACAGCCAGATGAATGTCATGCAGACGATCAGCCCGACCCCGCCCAGCATCACCAAGGCGGCAAGGCGTTGATACTTGGCAAAGAAGGCAGTGCCGATGGCAAGGCAGATCCCGATCGCCCAGACGGAGGCAAAGACCGGGTCGGCGCCCGAGAAGGAAAAATGCTTCGCCTCGAAACCGGACAGATAGAGCGGGAGGAGGCCAGCTGCAAAGCCGGTCGCCACGACCCAGCGAAGCTGCGGCTGCAGCTTGCGCGTGCCGATCCGCTTTTCGGCCGTTCTCGCCCAGTGCCAGGAGACTTCAACCAGCACCCGTTCGAAGATGCGCTGCCCCTTCAGACGACGGAAAATGGGAGGCCCATCGTCGCATCGCGACAGATAATCCTTGAAGACAAAATAGAACACCGTTCCGCCGACCAGTGCGATGATGCTCATGACGAGCGGCAGATTGAAGCCGTGCCAGAGCGAGAGGCTGTATTGCGGCGTATCGGCATTGAGAACGCTGACAACGGCTGCATGCAGGAAGGGCGCGACCGAAAGAGCTGGCACAATGCCGACGACCAAGCACACCACGACCAGAAGCTCGATCGGGAAGCGCATCCAGCGCGGTGGCTCATGCGGCTTGGCGATCGGCAGATCTGATGGCGCCGGTCCGAAGAAGACCGTTTGAATGAAGCGCAGCGAATAGGCGACGCTGAAGGCGCTTGCGAGCGTCGCCACATAAGGCAGCATCCGGTCGAGAATGGAATCGGCATGGGTTTCGATCGCCTCGGCGAAGAACATCTCCTTCGACAGGAAGCCGTTGAGCAGCGGAACGCCGGCCATGGCGGCGCTCGCGACGATCGCCAGCGATCCGGTGAACGGCATGTAACGGAACAGCCCGCTCAAACGGCGCATATCACGCGTGCCGGTTTCATGATCGATGATGCCGGCGGCCATGAACAGTGACGCCTTGAAGGTCGCGTGGTTCACCATGTGGAAGATGGCGGCGACGGTCGCAAGCGGGCTGCCGAGACTGAGCAAGGTGGTGATGAGGCCGAGATGGCTGATCGTCGAATAGGCCAGCAGTCCCTTGAGGTCCTGCTGGAACATCGCGAAATAGGCGCCGAGCAGCAGCGTTATGATCCCGCATGCGCCGACGATGTAAAACCACTCGTTCGTACCCGCCAGAACCGGCCAGAAGCGCGCAAGCAGGAAGACGCCGGCTTTTACCAGCGTGGCGGAATGCAGATAGGCCGAGACGGGCGTCGGAGCCGCCATGGCATTCGGAAGCCAGAAATGGAAAGGGAACTGCGCGCTCTTCGTCAGCGCGCCGAGTAGGATCAGCACCAGCGCCGGCAAATAAAGGGGGTGGTTGCGGATGATGTCGCCCGAAGCGAGGATCTTGTCCAAATCATAGCTGCCGACAATATGGCCAAGCAGGATCAGCCCGATCAGCAGGCAGAACCCGCCGATCCCGGTGATCGTCAGCGCCATGCGGGCGCCGTCGCGCGCGGCGGCGGTATTGTGCCAATAGCTGATCAGCAGGAAGGAAAAGATGCTCGTCAGCTCCCAGAATATCGAGAGCAGGATGACATTGCCCGACAGCACGATGCCGAGCATCGCCCCCATGAAGGCAAGCAGGAAGGAGAAGAAGCGGGGAACCGGGTCCTCCTCCGACATGTAGTAGCGGGCGTAGACGATGACGAGAAAGCCGATGGCGGTGATGACAACTGAAAACAGCCAGGCGAAGCCATCCATTCTCAGGCTGAAATTGAGCCCCAGCTGTGGCAGCCATTCTATGCTGTAGCGGACCACGCCGCCGTCAGCGACAGCCGGGTAGAAACTCGCGGAAATCAGGAGCGCCAGAAATGTGACAGTGCCGGCGATCCAGGCCGGACCGCGCCGCGACTGCGTACGCAACAGGCATACAGAAAGAAGACTTCCGATAAACGGCAGAGCCAAAAGTGCTAGAATAAGAATAGGCCCGTTCGTTATCCCAAAACGTCATTCCTTCACTTGGCCGGATCACGTCAGACTGCCATGGCGGCAAAACCCCTAGAAATCCGCAGGATTATGTCCTATATGATAGATATTGCCCAATATGGGCAGCTTTGAACCCTGCGTCAAGGTAAGATGGCGATGATTTTGACACCAGCGCTCTGCCGGGCGGCTCGCGGCTTTCTCGACTGGACCCAGATGGATCTTGCCGACCGCTCGGGTGTGTCGCGCAGCACGATCCGCGACTATGAGGGCGATCGCCACAGCCTGCATCGGGCGACGGAAGCGCAACTACGGCTGGCCCTCGAGACAGGGGGGATCGCCTTCTTCCGCATCGAAGGACACGAGATCGGCATCTGCGCCAAAGTCGCCGCGACTGATGCTGTAGCTCCCGCGCATATTGAAAGCTGCGAGATCCTGTCGGCGTCGGGCGAACGCAACCAGACGTTTCCCCGCAAAGCCGGGCAATAAGACCTCATACACAACCAGGAACGACTATCCGCCCTCGAAAGCGGGAACGGGCTTTCCGCGTCAAGATCGGGCCTGCATTCAAAACAATCGGGCCGCATCCCTCCTGCCGCCACCACCTCAACCGGCAGCACAGAGGCCTAAGGGCCGAGTGTGACACAGCTCGCGAGAAGGTGAACTGAACGGCCCTCAATTCAGCCATATTGCGACCGATTACCGCATCCGCGCCGTGCCCCCCCCAAGACGACCGGAGAAACCTATGTTCGACACCACCGCGACCGCAGCAGACACGCCCAGGACCCGATATCGGCCGTCACAACGGCTCCTGCATTGGCTCATGGTCATCGTCATTGTTCCAGCGCTCATCATCGGCCTTTATTGTTCCTATCTCCCGCAGGGCATACCGCTGCGGCGGGCTCTTCTCGACGTGCACAAATCGCTCGGTATGACGGCATTTTTCCTCATCGCCATCCGCCTGCCGCTTAGGCTCTCGCTCGGCGAACCCGCCTATCGACGACCGCTTGACGTCTTCAATCATTATGCCGCTCGCGGCGCGCATGTCATGCTCTATGCCTTGATGATCCTGATGCCCCTCGCCGGTTACACCACCTCTGCCGCGGGTGGCCACGACCTGCCGTGGTTCGGTTTCTTTCAATGGCCCAATCTGCTGCCGCTCGATAAGGGCCTGGAGGAAACCGCCGCCGAAATCCACGAATACGGCGCCTACTGCCTGATTGCGATCGTCAGCCTGCATATCCTGGCTGCCCTCTGGCACCATTTCGTCCGCAGGGATGAGGTGTTGAGGAGGATGACTTTCTAGGGCCTATTTTCCAGCCGCTCGCGGTTCACGACGTCAACCCTGCGAGTGACGTCAGCCCTCAGAAAACAACCGCCAGGCATCCCAGAGCGAGCACCGAGATCGCCCAGATCAGGATGAGCGATGCCGGACGCTTTGCCGGCACGCTCACACGGTCGCACAGGAACATCAGTGGTAGCCCTCCCCGGTATTGCTCCTGCCACGGAACACATAGTTGGACCACGCCGTATACATCAGAATGAACGGCATCGCGAATAGCGCACCGATCAGCGCGAAGCCCAGACTCTGTGGTGGCGAGGCCGCCTCCCATAGCGAGATCGACGAAGGAACGATGTTTGGCCACATGCCAATAGCGAGCCCGGTGTACCCCAGGAACACCAGCACGAGGGACAGCACAAAGGGCGTTGCCTCGAGTTGTTGGTTTGACCCCGCTGTCAACCGGCCTCCATGTCTGAAGATTTTCATATGTTTCCAGCAGTGACGGCTTGACCTGAAGTTTAGTTGAGGTTGCAGACTGAACCAATCCAACGGAGATGCCTGATGATGAAGATAATGAAGGACGAGGATTTGGCCGGCACCGCATTGATGCCAGTTGCAATCGAGGCACTGGAAGCTGCCTTCGCCGCCAAGGCAAGGGGTATGTTCATCTCCCCGTCCCGACATCATGTCGCATTTCCCGGCAACGGCGATCTCGTGTTTACGGTCGGTGGCATTCTCGGCGAAAGGCCGCTTGCCGGTTTCCGCGTTTACGAGACATTCGATGGGCCGGAACATTCGCAAATCGTTGCACTTTGGTCGGCAAACAACGCAAAGCTCAAAGGTATCGTTCTCGGCGAACGGCTCGGCCAAATCCGGACAGGGGCAATCGGGGGTATTGCCATACGCCATCTCAGTGCTCCAAACGCCAGAACTATAGGCGTCATAGGCAGCGGCGCGCAGGCGCGAACTCAACTGATCGCAGCGGCCGCAGTTCGCGAAATAGAGGCTATTCGCGTCTTCAGTCGAGACGAGAAGAGCCGCAAAGCCTTCGCCAAAGAAATGCAGCGCGCACTGGGTATAGCGATAGAACCCGTCAAAAGCGTAGCCGAGGCTGTCGCAGACGCCGATATCGTGCTTTGCGCGACCGACAGCGATGTACCCGTCATCCATGCATCAGAGCTAAAGCCGGGCGTGCATATCAACACGGTAGGCCCGAAGACGTTAACGGGACATGAGATCGGCCTCGACATAGCAGATGCCGCCGACCTGATTGCAACAGATTCCCTCGAGCAGACGCGGACCTATGCCTCGCCATTTTTTCTGGCAGAGTCCCGTCACGAACGTCGAATACGGGAGCTTGCCGATATTGTGGCAAAGAACACTCCGGGCCGCACATCGCCGTTTGATACGACGCTGTTCTGCTCGGTCGGCCTGGCCGGAACGGAGGTCATCGTGGCGTCGGCGATATTCGACGCCTTGAGAGACTGACCCCTGTTTCATTGCGGCTCGCCGATCTCCACTGCATGACCGTCAGGATCATAAAGGCGAAACACCCGCTGCCCCCATTCCTGCTTTTCGACGGGATGGATAAGGTCTACATGCGGCGCTACCGCCTCGAATGCCGCGTCCACGTCCTCGTGTTCGAAGTAAAGAAGGATGTTTTGGCGCCCGTATCGTTCAGGCGTCTCGATCTGCTTCTTCCAGATCGTTTGCTCCAGCGATTTTGCCTCATGAATCGCAAAACCGGTCTCGAACAGCACGAAATTGCCGAAATCGTTCAGGATCTTCAGGCCCAGAAGATCGCCATAAAATGTCTTCGAGCGGGCGATATCACTGACAAATGGGATTGGATTCACGAAACGCATGGTCAAGACCTGCTTGATTGGGGAAAGTGAAGCAAGAGAAAACAACCTTTAGACTTCTTCACTATATCTCGGAACCAGATGCCGATATCTGACAGATAATTTCCATCTCATCACGCAACCGGAGGGTCATCATGGCAGAAGCGGCGCGAACCATGATCGTCATGGATTCCGAAAACTCCCGCTTTCAATTGCGGGCAGGCGCATTGATCCGCTCCAACGATCATATCCTCATCCATCGCGGGCTCGCGGACACCTTCTGGTCCTTGCCCGGTGGCCGGGTGGAGTTTCATGAGGCGGGCGCCGAGACGCTTGCCCGCGAGATCGAAGAGGAAATGGGCTGCAAGGCCACTGTCGGCCCCTTGCGCTTCATCATCGAGAATTTCTTCGAATTTTCCGGCCGGCGCGTTCACGAAATCGGCTTCTATTATGAAGCTGAACTGTTGCAACCGTTTCCATTTCACGAAACGGAA
This sequence comes from Rhizobium sp. NPDC090279, assembly GCF_044769665.1. NCBI lineage: Bacteria > Pseudomonadati > Pseudomonadota > Alphaproteobacteria > Hyphomicrobiales > Rhizobiaceae > Rhizobium > Rhizobium sp. NPDC090279. The sequence goes on from NZ_JBIVYI010000001.1 coordinate 21,458, forward strand.
ATCGTGCATCGGGTGATGGATGGCGGCGCCGAACTCGAATTTCGCTGGGCACCTTCCACGCAGGTCGGGCTCGACCGGTTCGACCTAGTGCCTAAAACCATACGCAACCTCATCGCCACCAATCCCGCCGGCGTTCACCATTTCGTGCTCCGCGAAGCGGCCTGACGGTTGGCATGGATTGCATCAACAACAAGCAAGTTCCATAAACGCACAGGCAGCTTTGCCAGGTTTCCGACAGGCTCAAATCTTCAGGTCTCCTTTCGATGGCGCGCATCGCTATTCTCGGAAATGCTGGCGGTGGAAAATCCACTCTTGCCCGTCAATTGAGCGAGAGACGCGCAATTCCTCATTTCGAGGTCGACAAGCTCCTCTGGCGAGAAGGCTGGGTGCCGGCGCCGCTCGATGCCTACGCCGGACAACATCAGCGGATCATATCCGGTGAGAATTGGATCATCGACGGCTTGGGGCACCGAAACTCGATCCCGGCGCGGATAGATCGCGCGACCGAGATCATTCTGATCGACATGCCCCTCTGGATGCATTTCTGGCTTGCCGCGGAGAGGCAGATCGCCTGGCAATCTGGCAAGCTCGAGCATGCTCCGGGCGGACTTTCGGCCATGCCGCCGACGCGGGATCTGTTCCGGACCATATGGGAGATCGAACAGGACTGGATGCCCGGCATCCGCCGCCTGTGCGCCGAAGCGCGTGATGCAGGCAAGACGCTGATACAGCTTCGCAATGTCGAGGAATTGAATGCGTTCATGGAAGAGTCGGGGTGAACTGCGGGTTCCGTGACCATTCGCGGGAACCGCGCTCGCAAGAACGACGGCTGTAAAAGCCATTCCAAAAGACGTGCAATCTTTGAGATTATCTTCTTTGCCTTCATGACGAACGGATTCTAGCCTGGCTCAACCGATAAGGGCAGTTTGCGTCATCGATGCTCCGAGGTTCGGATACACTGGACGCTCGCATCACGGCCCGAGAACAAGACGATCCCGAAAGAGGAAACCCCATTGACCTTTCACGCCATCCCGGCCGAGCCCGAAACATCGCTTCCAACGCTCGATCTCCAGCGCTTTTATGGCTCGCCGGAAGAACATCGGGCCTTTGTCGCGGAGCTGCGCACCGTGCTCCATGACCATGGTTTCTTCTATCTGACCGGCCACGGCGTCGACCCAAAGCTGATAGCCGACGTCGTCGCGACGGCGAAGCGCTTCTTCGCGTTGCCGCTAGATGAGAAGCTCAAGATCGAGATGGTGAAATCGCCGCATTTCCGCGGCTACAACCGCGCGGGACAGGAGCGCACCCGCGGCGAACAGGACTGGCGCGAGCAACTCGACATCAACACCGAAAGCGCACCCTTCGAAGTCGGCGCGGATACGCCGGCCTGGCGACGGCTGCAGGGACCGAACCAGTGGCCGGAGGCGCTGCCGGAGCTAAAACCCCTGCTGCTGGCCTATCAGGCGGAGGTAACGCGCATCGGCATCGATGTGCTGAAGGCGATCGCCGCAGCTCTTGGCCAGCCGGAAAACGTCTTTGCAGACATTTACGAGCCGCAAGCCTCGCAGCTTCTGAAGATCATCCGCTATCCGGGCCGCGATGTCGCCGAGACCGACCAGGGTGTCGGCGCCCATAAGGATGGCGGCTTCGTCACCGTGCTGCTCCAGGACACCACACCCGGCCTGCGCGTGCGCACGGAAGACGGCGTCTGGATCGACGCGCCACCTGTGCCGGGCACCTTCGTCATCAATACCGGTGAATTGCTCGAGCTTGCGACGAACGGCTTCGTGCGCGCCGACGTTCACGACGTCATCGCACCGCCTGCGGGCGTGGAGCGGTTTTCCGTCGCCTTCTTCCTGGGCTCCCGGCCGGATGCGACGATCCCGCTCATCGAGCTGCCGGACGATTTGAAATCCGCCGAGCGCGGCATCTCGGTCGATCCGCTCAATCCGATCTTCCGCGAGGTCGGCCAGAACCAGCTGAAGAGCCGGTTGCGGTCTCACCCGGATGTCGCCCGCGCCCACTATGCCGATCTCCTGGCATCGGAGCAGGCAACTGAGCTCGGCTGACAACCTAAGCTTCGACAAGGTGGTTCAGGTCCACCACCTTGTCTGCCTTGCCGATCACCGAACGCCTATGGGTGATCGCCAGCACGGTGACATCACGGGCAAGCACGCGAATGTGGTCCATGATGTCTCGCTCCGTTGCCTCATCCAGAGCCGAGCTCGCCTCGTCCAAGAAGAGGATGGCAGGATTGCCGTAAAGCGCGCGGGCAATCGCGATGCGCTGCCGTTCACCTCCGGAAAGCTTCAAGCCGCGTTCGCCAACTACGGTTTCGAAGCCTTCAGGCAAGCTATCAATGAATGGAAGAATTGCTGCCTTCTCGGCCACGCGGCGCAGCCGTTCCTCATCTCTCGGTCGGCCAAGCATGATATTCTCCGCAAGGCTCTCGTTCAACAGAATGGCGTCCTGCGGAACGACGGCGACGGCGGAATACCAATCGGCCCGATCGATCGAGGCAAGATCGACGCCGTCGATGAAAATGCAACCGGAATCCGGATCGATCGATTTCAATGCCAGCTTGAAAATCGTCGATTTGCCCGAGCCGGTTTCGCCGACAAGAAACGTGATCCCACCACGTTCCGCTTCGAAACTGACGTTCGTCACGCCGCGGCCGTTCTCATAGGCATAGCTGACCCTGTCGAACACCAGCCGGCCATTCCGCGTTGAAAGCGAAGTGGCCTGCGAGCTCTGACGTTCTTCCGGCGCCTGCCACATGTTTGCCATTGGCATAAGCGTTGCGCGCGAACGCGCAAGGTCATCGATTGTATGCGCAATCATGTCGAATGGCATGTTGAGCTGCAGCAGCAAGGTGTTGAACAGGACCAGGTCGCCGACCGTCACCTCGCCGGCGGCATACAGCGGCAGCAGCAGAAGAAAGGTCACAGCGAACTGAACCGAAAGCCCGACCCCGAGCACGGCGATATAGCCGATGCGTTGCAGCACGTAACCGCGCCAGGCGTCCCTCCCCTCCGCCGCCTTGGCCGTGAAGCGCCGCTTCATCCAGTCGTGACTACCGAAATGGCGAAGCGTCTCCATCGCGTTCATGGCATTTCCGACAAAGCGTGCATTCTCCTGACCGGCATTGATCGCCCTGTCCAGAAAAACACGCGCGCGACGAACGGAGATCAGGGTGAGCGCGACGCTTGCCGCTCCATAGATCGCGACGATCAGGGTCACTTGCATATTGATGAGTGCGCCGAGCGTCAGAAGCGTGAGCAGAATCTGGATGACGCCGGGAACGAAAACGACGAGGCCAAGCTGGACGAGCATTGTCAAAGCACTACTGCCGCCCGCACTCGCAGTTTGGATCTCGCTCGGATTGTGCTCGACGAAAAAAGCGGTCGTCTTCCTTAAAATACGCTCGAAGAAGTGCGTTCTTGCGATGAAGCCGAGGTTCTGCGAACTCATGAGCGAAAGATATTGCACCATATGCTGGAGCGCAGAAGACGCACCCAGCAACATGGCATAGATTACCAGCCCCAGCACGACTCCCCGGACGGCGCCGTCATGCGGCAAACGGTCGATAAATCGTGAAAAGATATAGGGAGCAGCGACGCTGCTGACGCTGGAAAGAAGCACGACTGCGACGCAAATGAGCAGCATCCAGCGGTCGGACCTCCAATAGGCATGTAAGATTTCGCGGATAGGCTCAAGAATGGTGGATTTTTCGGCCATCGAAAACAACCTGATCTATGAGGCGACAAGACCTGCCCCACGCCGACATGGGGCGCGTTGAAATGCGGGAACTGGAGGCTATTCGGTGTTGCGGGCCGCAACGTATAAGCGGTAAAAATCTATACTGCAATACTCATGAATAATATATCAGAGATGGCAATCGCCTCGGCCGCAACGGCGCAAAGAGCCGTTCCGGCTGGCGGAGCGGCCCAACCGCGAAGGCAATGGCATAAGCCGAGAACAAGAGACTTAGGCCGGATAGATCCTCTGGCCCGCAACTGGAATGCCGAACGCTGAGGCACGTCGCGATCATTCAGATTCGCGTCGATAGCTCTAGGCTATTGATTCTTTGCACGTCATTATCGAAATTCACCGCATTTTGCGCGACGAGCTCTATTGCTGACTGTCCGGCACGACGACGCGCATGCCGTCGACGACGTTGCTTGCCAGGATCTGACAGCTGAGACGGCTGTTGGGTGCCGGCTCCATGACGAATTCGATCATCGTCGCCTCTTCTTCGGAAGGCGGCGGTAGGCGGTCGAGATGGGGCTGCTCGATATAGCAATGACAGGTGCCGCAGGCCAAGGCGCCGCCGCATTGGGCTACGATGCCGTCGATACCGCTCCTGACGGCGACGGCCATCAGGGTCTCGCCATCCTGCGCCTGCACGCGGATCTCGCGGCCGGCGGAATCGATGAACACGATTTCACACATTGTATTCTCCATGCTTTCGGCAAGCTCGTTCAAGCGGCAACGAGGCGGATGTCGAGACGTTTCGGGCCGCGTACCGACAGCCCGCGCTTGTAGGCAGGACTGTCATCCAGCAGCTCGATCGAACGGGTACGCTGCAAGAGCGTCGAGAAAATGATCTCCATATCCAGCCGGGCGAGATGGTTGCCGAGACAGAAATGTGCGCCGCCGCCGAAAGCCAGATGGCGATTGGGGCTACGCTCGATATTGAACTCATCCGGCGCCTGGAATTGCTCTGGATCGCGATTGGCCGCGCCATAGAGCAGGCCGATCTTCGTGCCCTTTGGCAGTAGCTTGCCGGCAATCATCTTCTCTTCCGTCAGGTAACGATGGAAAAACGGCAGCGGCGACTCGAAACGGAACATTTCCTGGATGGCGGTCGACGTCACGGCCGGCGTTTCCCGCAGCTTGTTCAGAGCCTTGGGATATTGCATCAAAGCATGCATTCCGCTGCCGAGCACATCGATCGTCGAGCCGTGTCCGGCCATCAGGATCAGCATGCAGGTGGAAACGAGTTCGTCTTCCGTCAGCTCGCCGGCGACATGCGCTTCGGCCAGCCGACAGAGAAGATCGTCGCGCGGGATACGTATGCGTTCGGCGATGAGTTCCTTGAGGAGTTCGTAGAATTCCGTCGTCGCGCGTTCGGCGATCGCCTTGCGCTCCGCGCTGCGATCGACGTCGAAATATTGCACGACCTCTTCCGACCATTTACGCAACTGCCCGGCATATTCTTCCGGCACACCCAAAACCGAGCCGATGATGTGGCCCGGCACCTGCGAGGCCAGGTCTTCGACAAAATCGATCGTGCCCGCCTGAAGGAGACGATCGAGCAGGCGATCGACGAAATCCTGGATCATGCCGCGCTGGCGCGCGACGAGCGCCGGGGTAAACTCACGAAAAACCTTTCGGCGCAGCCGGTCATGGGTTTCGCCATCGGAATCCAGGAGGCTGAATTGCACGAAGCGCGAATGGTTCGGCATGTCGTGCCAGTTCTGCCGAACCTTTTGCTCCTGGATTTCCTCCGGGGAAAGAAAGAATTCGAGCGAACGCACGAGCGTCTTGTCGGCGGCGGCGGCGGCCACATCCTGATAGCGCGACAGCAGCCATATGTCGAAATGCCCGTAATAGACCGGATCGGGGCTGGCGCGCAGCGCACGGTAAGAGGCATAGGGATCGTCCGCGAACGCTTGCGAGAGCGGATCAAAAGCTGGGTTTGCCGGCGACATGATGAGGACCTCATCCAATCTGGTTCATCGGCCACAGAATACAGCGTCGAAGGACGAAAAGACATGGATGCGAACCGCGGCCATATGGATAAGACTCTCATTCTCAATTAGGATAGGTCTGCCATGCCCGAAGAAGCGACCTCACCCGAAATCCACCCCCGCGACGACGTCTTCTTCCAGACCCCGGGCCGGTTGTCCCGCGCCTTTCCCTACTCGCTTCTCGCTGCCGGCCGCCGCGTCTGCACCTCGGCAGAAATGCCGATCGCCCATCGTTTCAACCAGCACACCCTGATCCTGACCCTCAGCGGAAAAGGCCTGTTGCAGGTGAATGGGCTCTCAAGCCTGCTGCATGAGGGAACAATCGCCTGGCTGGATTCCTCGATGCTCTACTCGCATCGCTGCGAGCCGCGCCAATCGCACTGGTCCTATCTATGGCTGGGGTTCGTCGGATATGGGCTTGACTCCCTGTTCGACAGTCTCGGCGTGATTGCCGATCCGATCTTCGAACCGGCAAAACCGCACGATACGGAGGCACTGTTCGAAAGCATTCTGCGGGAGGTCGAGACCAGCAGTTTCCTCGCGGACAACAGATGCTTTGCCCTGCTCGCGCAACTGATTTCATCCCTGGTATCCGAGCGCGCCGAGAGCAGCGAGCTGAGCGGCGCCGTCCAGCGGTTGCAGCAAGTCATGGAACTGGTTCGCGCCGACCTGGTGCGACCCTGGACGGTAGGCGACCTCGCAATTGCCGCCAATCTGAGCCAAGCGCAGCTGTTCCGCCGCTTCCGTCAGAGAATGGGCACGACGCCTCTCGACTGGCTGCGCCACGAGCGCGTCAACGCCGCAAAGCCGCTGCTGGTCGTGACGGATGAGCAGATCGGGAAGATAGCTGCCAGATGCGGCTATCCCGACCCCTTCCACTTTGCCCGCGACTTCAAGAAGCTGGTCGGCGCGACGCCGACCGAATTCAGGCGTCAAGGGCAGAGCGCCAGGCCGGTGGGAGCCTGAGGGATCAGATATCTTTTGATTTCCGCGTAGGGGACAAGAGCTCCCCGACACGGCGCGCGCCGATTGGCTCCGCGCACACGACACGTTAAGAGTTATGGCACCTTACGCGAGACTATCCGAAGCGCGCACCGCGCCTCTATCCGGGGATTGAAAAGTGACGACCGAACAAAGCGTCCTGCGCATTTCCATCATCGTGACGTTCGTTCTGGCGGTCGCCGGCATCGCCTTCGGTATATTGTCCGGCTCCTACGCGATCGTCTTCGATGGCGTCTACGCGCTCACGGATGCGAGCATGACGATCGTTGCGCTGATCGTCTCCAATCTAATCGTGTCCTCGGCAACGAACACCACATCGGCCGGCAAATTCGCCAAGCATTTCACCATGGGTTTCTGGCATCTCGAGCCGATGGTGCTCGGTCTCAATGGCGTGCTGCTGACGGGAGCAGCGGTCTATGCCCTGATCAATGCCATCGGCAGCATCATGGCCGGCGGCCGACATCTTTCTTTCGATCAGGCCATCATCTATGCGGTGCTGACCATGATTATCGCCTTTCTGATGGCCACCTATGCCACACGGGCGAACAGGACCCTCAGATCCAGTTTCATCGCCCTGGACGCCAAGGCCTGGGTGATGACGGGCTGCTTGAGCGGCGCATTGCTCCTCGCCTTCATCTTCGGCTTTTTCATTCAGGGAACGAGCCTCCAATGGATGTCACCCTATGTCGATCCGGTCGCTCTGGCGCTCGTATGCCTCATCGTCATTCCCATGCCGATCGGGACGATCAAGCAGGCGTTCGCAGATATCCTGCTCGTCACGCCTGCGGATCTCAGAGACCATGTCGACCGGGTGGCTGCCGACATCGTTCGACGCTACAATTTTCAATCCTATCGCTCCTATGTCGCCCGCGTCGGCCGCGGCAAGCAGATCGAGCTTTACTTCATCGTCCCGCCGGACGGACCTGCGAAGAAGCTGGAAGAATGGGACCATATTCGCGACGAGATTGGCGAGGCGATCGGCGACGAAGGTCCGGATCGTTGGCTGACGATCGCCTTCACGACCGATCCGGAATGGGCCGATTGAGCGATTGTAGAGGCAAGACTTATCCCCGCCAATCCTTGAACACCTCGGCGAGGAAATCGACGAAGCTGCGCACCTTGCGATCGGAAGTGGCTCGTCTTGGAAAGAGCGCGTTGAGCTCGATATCATCGGCACGCTGCCATCGCGGAAGAACGGCTTCGAGCTCGCCGCGCGCAAAGTGATGCTGGGCAAGCTGAGGCGATATCAGCGCTATGCCTGCGCCCGCGACGGCTTGGCGGATGATGGTCGTCGCCTCGTTGGACATCAGGATCGGCTTGACGACGACCTCGATTACATTGCTAGCATCATCAAGCAAACGCACCGTCGCCAAGGGCGTGCCCGCGCCCATAAGCATGATGGCATGCTCTCTTAGATCCTGCGGGCGTTCAGGCCGGCCGAACCGGTCGAGATAGGCGGGGCTTGCGGCAAGATGGGCGCGAGACCGTCCGAGCATGCGCAGGGAATAGCCGGAATCGGAAAGCGGGCCGGTCCTGAGCGCGATATCGAAGCCATGCTCGATCAGATCGAGCGGATAGTTGTCGTAGGTGAGAGCCAGCTGCACCTTTTGGTAGGCCTGGCGGAATTCGCTAAGCCTGGGTTCGACGACGCTCAGGCCGAGCGTGTAGGGCATGAGGACGCGCAGCATTCCCTGCGGCTCGATGCGCACCGCGCGGGCCCCCTGGTCCGCCTCCTCCAGTATCTCTTCGGCCCTGATGCAGCGCTCGTAATAGTCGCGGCCCGCATCAGTCACCCAAACGCGCCGGGTCGTGCGGTAGAGCAATTGAACGCCGAGATCATCCTCGAGCTGCTTCACGCGCCGACTGACGCTGGTCAAAGGCAGCCGCAACTGCATCGCGGCGGCCGTGAAACTACCGCGCTCCACGACCCGCAGAAAAATCCGGATGCTCTCAAGGTCCGCGATCATGGACTCCCGTTTCAGTAGGATCACGCCGGCCGCTCTTACACCGCTGCTCCCAGCGATACCTTCGTCACATTATACCGTTTTCAGCAATAATATGTCTCGAATCTATCATATTATTTTTAATCGCCCATACCGTTATCCATAGCCCCATGGCGGCCGCATTTTTCAACTCAACAAAGCTATTCGGTTCGGTCCGGCGCGGACTTGCGCGCCCGCCGTGGCTGACGTGGCCGGCAGTAGGCTTCGCGCTGCGAACGACGGCAGCGTCCCTGGTGGCGCTCTACATCGCCTTCCTGCTCAATCTCGACGATCCGAAATGGGCGCCGATGACGGTCTGGATCGTCGCCCAATCAAGCCGCGGCATGAGTCTTTCGAAAGGCCAGTACAGAATAATGGGCACGATCATCGGGGCCGTTGCGGCGGTCACAATGGTTGCGCTGTTCGCCCAAGCGCCTGAGCTGTTCATCCTGTCCCTCGCCCTATGGCTCGGGTTCTGTACGGCGCTTGCCACAGGCTTGCGCAATTTTCGCTCCTACGGCGCCGTGCTTGCCGGATACACAGCGGCAATCATCGCATTTGATTCCGTCAGCTCGCCGCTGCAGGTCTTCGACATCGCGGTTGCACGGGTGATCTACATCGGCCTCGGCATCGTGACCGAAGCCGTATTCACCACCGTCTTCGCGCCGGGCGCGCCGCTGCAGGAAATCCGGGATCGCCTGTCGGCCTATCTCCACGAGGTCGCCGATCTCTGCGCGCGCGCATTGCGCGGCCAGGCCAACACCGCAGGCTTCCAGCGGCTCTTGACGGGAGCACTCGAACTCGACGTCGTCGCTGAATATGCGGCGGCAAGCTCCAGCTCCGTGCGTAGCCGTTTTGGCCATCTGCGCGGTGCTGCGGTCGCAATGCTCACCCAGATGGCGATTGCGCAGTCTCTGCGCGAACATCTTGCGGCCCGACCGGATCTCGATGACCCCCTTGTCGAGAAAACAGCGATGCTGCTCGACGACATCAACTCCGCGCGACAGGTTGATGCGAATGTCCTTGCCGCATTGCGGGGAGATGTCCGGACGGCACTCTGCGAGACGAACGCCAATTCCGGCCATGCGATCTCACCCCGGCTCGCGATCCTGGATCATCTTGACAGGCTGCTCGAAGCTGCCCAGGGCGCACTCACGCGCCAGGCTCTGTTCTCGGACGAGAAGGCGCCGTCTTCACGGCTCAAGCTGTCCTTCCACGTCGATCATGTTGTCGCGCTTCACAACGGCATCCGTACCTTTGTCGCCATCGTCATCGGATCGTGGTTCTGGATCGCAACCGCCTGGCCATCCGGCCCGAGCTTCATCGTCATCCTGGGTGTCATCTGCGCCCTGTTTGCCACCCGACCCAATCCGGTGGTCGGTGGCATGGGCTTCCTCAAAGGTGGACTAGCCGCGGTGCTCGCGGCAGCGATCTGCAACTTCGCCATCCTGCCGATGCTGTCGGACTTTACTGAATTGGCCGCCGTCATCGGCATCGTCATGTTTGCGACAGGCCTTGCCATGCGCAATGCCCGCACGGCGGCGTTAGCGACGAGCTTCGCCTTCCTGTTTTTTGATCTCATCAGCCCGGATAATACCAGCCGCGTCGATGCGGCATCCTTTCTGAACGGCGCACTGGCACTGCTGCTGGGCGTCGGTGCAGGCGTTCTCGTCTTCACTCTATTGTTTCCCTCCAACCCCAAGGCAAAGAGACAGCGCCTGCAGCGTGCCACACGGCGTGATCTGGCTGTTATCGGTCAGGCGCCTGACAGCTGGACGAGAGAGCATTGGCTGAGCAGGACGGTCGACCGCCTGAGCGGACAGGTGGCCACGAACGCCGGGGTCTCGGAGAAACAAGCCGAGGACGACCTCAGAGGAATGCTTGCTGCGCTGACGATCGGCGAAGCGGCGATTACGCTATCCGAACTGGCAAGGGAACACCCTCGTCTTTCCAAATCGGTAAGCGTTGTTCTACGCCAGCTCGGTCGGGGCGATCCCACACGTCTCGCCAAGGTCTCCTGCCGCGCCGTCAACCATCTTTCCCACCGGATCAACGAGCCCGACGCCCCGGCTCGCCATACGCTGATCCGCGCTGCGGTGCAGCTTGATGCCATAGCCTCGGCTGCGTCGAACCACGCCGGCTATCTGAGTGGGAAGCCAACCGCCTGAGCGCGTCAGGCGCTTTCCGTATCCGCAGCCGGAAGCGTGCCGGTTGCTAGCCGCTTCCGCCGTGCCGAACCGAGCACGATGCTCTGGACGCGGCGCGTCAGCGGCTTCTCGACCGCTCTGAAGAGCGCCACGGCAAACATGACGGCGACGAGCGTCGCGAAGACAACGAACAGGCCGAGAGGAAGAGCCCCGCCGATCGCCTTCGTCCAGATGGCACGCATCGGCCGCAATATAAAAGGGTGAGCAAGGTATAGGCTGTAGGAGGCGTCTCCGAGCGCAACACCCCAAAGGACGATCCTCTTCCGCGGCAGAACCGGGCCAATGGCCGCCGCCAGAACGAACAGGGCCGCGGGCAGGCCGCTCCGCAGGAATTGCGGCAAAGCCGTATCGTTCCAGGGCGCGGAGATATGCACGAAACCAAGGAGGCCAATGACCACGAGCCCGAACGCTATTCCCTTGCCGATCTTCACGCCGCTGCGAAAGATCAGGGCAACATAGACGCCAAACAGGAACTCCAGAATGATCGGGCTCGTCCAGAAGGCTATCTGGACATGGTTCGGATCGACGAGACTTCCGACAAGCGCCATCCCGATCATGAGCACCGAAAGCCAGACGATCCCCAGCCTTATCGGCAAAAGAAGCGCCAAGGCGAAGAACACATAGAACAGCATCTCATAGTTCAGAGTCCAGCCAAGCGCGAGCACCGGCCTGATCTCATCGACGCCGCGCCCGGAGGGGATGAAGAAATAGGATGCCAGGACATGGGACACGGAACCGATGGGAACGGCAAGCAGCGAGGGCGCCGCGAGCGCGCCGAGCAGCAGGATGCTGGTCAACAGCCAGTAAAGCGGGATCACGCGCGCGCAGCGCCGCAAAAAGAAACGTAGCGGCGCACCGCTCTTGCCGAATTCGGAAGCGGCTGTGTGCGTCATAATGAAACCGGAGAGGACGAAGAATATGTCGACGCCGAAGCCCAGATTCCAGGCGGAGCCGTCGACCGCCGCCCGTCCTGTCGCTCCCGCCAGCATCTGCGTTTCGTGCAAGGCATGGGCGACCACCACGGACAAGGCTGCGAGCCCGCGCAGCACTTGAAGGTTCAAGAGCAGGTGAGATGGTTTGCCGGCATCGTTGCCCGCATCCCGCCCCTCAAGTATTTCGCTATGAAACCTCACCAGAAATCTCGGTAAACTTTGCCTTGGATCTCTATTTGGTATCTTGGACGATATAACAACTCGTCGCCGCGCGCATAAATCGGCGATCCTGCTTTAAATTATAGTTATTCTTCAGTTAATCGCCACCAAACGCCGGGCGGATGATCCGCCTGGACGTCATGGTGCCATGCGCTGGAAGGCCCCAGCCTCAGCCCGCTTCGCCGCGTGCAAGCACGTCCAGAAGCTGGCTGGTGTTATCGATCGAGAACTGCACGCGCTCGCCCGGCCAGACCGATTCCGAATAGGAGATCGGCGTGCCCTTGAGATCGACATCCACCTTCCTCAGCGCGACGACCGGCTGGGACATGGACTGGCAGAGCTGCTTTGCCTCCTCGCTCGTCGGCAGGCGGACGATGATGTCGGTGCGCAGGCGGATATAGTCGGGAATGCCGTATTCGGCCAAAATGACGGTCACGCTTCGCCCGCTGCGCCGTGCCTCGTCGAAACCCGGAAAGCGACGCACCGGGTAATAAGCGTGCGAGTAATTGATCGGCTCCTCGTCGGCGAAGCCGCGTCGGACGATATGGTAGACCGGCTCGCCATGCGGGAGCCGCAGCGCTTCGGCGATCATCTCGGAAGCGGGCACCACCTCTTCGTGAATGGCCTGTCCAAGCGGTTCCCTGCCCTGATCGAGCAGGTTTTGGGAAAAGCGCGTGCGTTCGGACAGGCGGTAGTCGAGGCGGCTATCCCTGACAAAGGTTCCACGCCCCTGCTCGACCAGCACAAGACCGCGACTTTCGAGGCGGGAAATGGCTCGCCGTATGGTGTGCCGCCCGACGCCGAACCGCTCCATCAGGTCGGTCTCGGTCGGAAGCTGCGCCTTGGGCGACAGGCGGCCGGTCAGAATATCCTCGGCGATATCGCTTTCGACCTGTTGCCATTGCCCGTGCAGCAACTTTTTCTCCATGCCTGCCCTTCCGAATCCAACCATGTCATTCGAATGTCATATATCGGCCGCAGCGTCACTTTTCAATCTCTGTTCGATCATCGCAACCCTGCGGATAAATCCTGAAGCCGATTCACTGATTATGTTTTAACGTTTAGCCGCTTCTCTCTTCATATGGGTGTCACCGGCCACCGTTAAATAAATATTCGAATGTTTAATTAGTCATTCGGATATTGAGGATAAGATGGTGGGGCTTAATCGTCGGCAATTCATCGCGGGTACGACCGCAGTCATCGGAACATCGATCGCAATGACCGGCAAGGCCCGGTCTGCCGACGCGGCTATCGAGATTTCGAGCACCTGGGGACCCGACAAGCCCTTCCAGAAGGTGGTCGATGCCTTCAACGCCAAGCAGCTCGGCGTGACGGTCAGCAACCGTTTTGACGGCGACTACGAGGCCGTGACCGCCAAGGCCGTTGCCGGCATCGCCGCCGGTCGTCCGCCGGCGATGATGGTCACCGGCTGGAAATTCGGCTATTTCGCCAAGCGCACGCTCGGCGCCCGCGACCTGCGCGAGATCAACGCTGCAAAGGCCGAGGCAATCCTCGCCAACTTCCGTTCGTCGGTTCTGCCGCTCGTCACCATCGACGGTGCGGTCATCGGTCTGCCCTGGGCGATGTCGACGCCGATCACCTACATCAACAGCGAGATGTGGAAGGCTGCCGGCCTCGATCCCAACCTGCCGGAAACGCCGGATACGAAGTGGCTTTACGACAGTGCTCGCAAGCTCGATGCGGCCCTCAAGGGCAAGCATCCGACCTATCGTTCGCCGATCTCGCTCTCCAACAACGAATGGACGAGCCAGTCCTTCATCCAGAATGCCGGCGGCTTCATTATCGACCCGGATGGCAAGCTGGCGCTGAACAGCCCGGAAGCGATTGCCGGCATGAGCGAATATTGCGCCCCGGCGCACGAGGGCCTTTGGCTTCCCGTCAGCGACAAGGAACAGACGGCCGCGTTCCAATCCGGCGCCCTTGCAATCTGCACGACGAGCTCAACCTCGGCAGTCACTTTCCCGTTCGGCGCCGCGAAGGCCGTCACGACCAAGTTCCCGAGCATTCCCGGCCACGCGCGCAAGATGAACAGCGGCGGTAACTTCCTCGCTGTCTACACCCGCAACAAGGAACAGGCGGAAGCTTCTCTTGCCTTCCTCGAATTCTGCGCCTCGAAAGAGGGCCAGACGCTCTGGTCTGAGACCGGCTACCTCAACACCTCGACGCATGACATTCCGCTGATCAACGAGTTCATGAAGCCAGCGGCAGCACAGCTGGGCGATGGTTTGACCGCGGAGACCATCTGGCCGGGCAAGCGCGGCCTCGAAGGCCAGGCCGTATGGCGCAAGTGGGTCTCGCGAATGTTGCTCAAGGAGACGACGGTCGCCGACGGCGTCAAGGGTGCTCATGACGAGCTGGCAGGCCTGATCTCGGCATAGGCGCAGCATCATGCCATTTCGTTTTCGATCGCTGGCCCCCTATCTGTTCGTGGGGCCAGCCGTTCTTTCCGTTGCGATATTCCTTTACGGCCCACTGATTGCCTCGATGCTGCTGTCGGTGGTCGACTGGAACCTGCTGTCGGCAGACATTCGCTTTGTCGGCGTCGACAACTATGCATCCATTTTCGACAATCCCGACTTCCGCATGGCCGCCTGGAACACGCTGCTTTACTGCATCGTCCTCATCCCGGCCGAGATCGTCATCCCGCTGATCTTCGCAGTCATGCTGCATTCGGTGCGCAAGAATCCGCTGCAGGGGCTTTATCGCGGCAGCCTGTTTCTGCCAACGATCGTTGCCTATTCCGTCGCGGGCGTCGCCTGGTCGTGGTTGTTCAATCCGGTCAACGGCCTGTTCAACGAGGTGCTGGGCTATTTCGGCCTTCCGCCGTCGCGCTGGCATACGGACCCGAACCTTGCGCTGCTTTGCGTGAGCCTCGTGACGTTCTGGAAGACTTTCGGCCTCAACATGCTTTTGTGGCTGGCGGCGCTCGCAAACCTGCCGCACCAGCTGCGCGAGGCATCAGAGCTCGATGGCGCAGGTTCGACGCGGCATTTCTTCGACATCAGCCTGCCGCTGATGACGCCGACCGCCTTCTTCATCAGCGTCACGACCTTCTTCCATGTCCTCGACGATATTGTTGGGGTCATCGACGTCCTGACCCATGGCGGACCGGCGGGCAGAAGTTCGAGCCTCCTCTATTTCCTGTGGCAGCAGGGCCTCTTGTTCTTCCAGTTCGGACCGGCAAGCGCCGTCGCCGTCATCATCATCGTAATCGTCCTCGCCGTTACATGGCTGGAATTCCGCGTCGGTGAAAAGCGGGTGCATTACAAATGAGCGATCTCGGCCATAAACTGCACCGGCTGCTGCTTCACATCATATTGCTGGCAATCTGCATCATCACCGTATTTCCACTGGTCTGGATGGTGTCCGCCGCCTTCACGCCGAACGACATCATCATGGCAAAGTCGGTGCGGCTGTGGCCGGAAGATCCAACGCTGTCGAATTTCACCATTGCCGCAAGCCGCCATCCCATCTGGATGTGGCTGTGGAATTCACTGCTGACGGCAACGCTCATCACCATCGGAAAGCTTGTTCTTGCCGTCCCCGCGGGTTTCGCCTTCGGGCGGCTGGAATTTGCCGGGCGGCAGGCGCTCTTCTGGTTCGTCATCGCCACCATGTCCTTTCCGAGCGTGCTGGCGATCATCCCGACCTATATCGCAGTCGTGAAGCTGCAGGCGTTCAACACCTATGGCGCGATGATCATTCCGTCGATTCCCTATATCGGCTTCTACGTCTTCTACATGCGACAGGCGTTCCGCTCGCTGCCTGGCTCGATGTTCGAGGCGGCGCGGATGGATGGCAGCGGCTTGTGGCGGCAATTCATCGAGATCGGCCTGCCGAACGTCATTCCGGCGATCGCGGCGCTTTCGGTCATCTCCTTTATGGGTGCCTGGAACATCTATCTTTGGGGCCAGCTGGTGCTGGACGACGCTTTCAAGAAGACGCTGACGACCGGCATCGCGTCCTTTGCCGATCTTGAAGGAGCCGATCGGGCATGGGGGCCGCTGATGGCCACGAGTTTGCTGTCGATCGTCCCCGTTCTTCTGATATTCCTGTTGGCACAGCGTTTCATCGTCGACGCGCTGGCACC
The DNA here is from genome assembly GCF_044769665.1 of Rhizobium sp. NPDC090279. Taxonomy (NCBI): domain Bacteria; kingdom Pseudomonadati; phylum Pseudomonadota; class Alphaproteobacteria; order Hyphomicrobiales; family Rhizobiaceae; genus Rhizobium; species Rhizobium sp. NPDC090279. The sequence goes on from NZ_JBIVYI010000001.1 coordinate 37,664, forward strand.
CGGCATCGACGACAGATAGGCAGACCATGCCCCGTGTAATTGTAATCGGATCGGTAAATCACGATCGCATCTGGCAACTGGACGCGCCGCTGGTGCCGGGCGGGCGGATACAATTTTCGTCCCGCACGACCCAGCTCGGCGGTGGCGCCTTCTATACGGGCCGGCAGCTCCTGGAGCTGGGAGCCGATGTCGCCATCGTTACGAGGCTGATGCCGGATGAGCAAGGACAAGCGGCGCTGAAATCGCTTGTCTCAGCCGGCTTCAATATCGAACATATAACGATGGCGGCGGGCGAAACCGCACCGCTGGAAATTCTCCTCGAGCCAAGCGGAGAGCGGACGATCATCGCGCCAGCCGGACGATCCCAACCCCATACCGCCTCTGGAAATCTTTCGGGCGCGGGCGTCTACATTAACGCGCTTGCTCTCGATGAGAGCCTTGTCGCGCAGATCGATGCGCAGCCCCTCGTTGTCTCGCAATTTCCCCTTCGGCCCGCGACACCGCGCCCGGCCGATTACGTGATCTCCTCCCGCGATGACGTTCCGGATGACCTGACGCTTGCCTGGCAGCGCGCCGGCCAGATCGCGGGTTCACGCCTGAAGATGCTCGTGCTTACCGACGGCACGCGCCCGATCACGCTGTTTGATGGCTCGCAGACCGTTGAGGTAGCACCGGCGGACCGTGTCGACACGACAAACACGATCGGTGCCGGCGATCGCTTTGCAGGCTCCTTCCTGTTTTCGCTGCTGGAAGGAAAGCCACCGGCTGCAGCCGCGCGAGACGCGAGCCGGACAACAGCGGAATGGCTGCGCCGGCGCGGCGACTAAAGGGCTCGCGCTGCCTCAGAAATCGCATCTTGCAGATCAAAACCTCGTAGACAATTCATTCGAATGACTATAGTAATCATTCGAATATTTGTGGCGAGCCTTCGCCATTGCCTGACGAACCCAATGTCTAAGGAAAAGATGATGACTGAGGAGAAGACTGGCAATCCGGTCAGCGCATCCTATACCCACGCGCAGGCGCTGGAAATTCTCGCCGCAGCCCGGCCAGCAACCATTAAGGCGGCAGCTGAAAAGGTGCTCGACACGCTCGGCGAGGTCGATGTTGTCGTGAACCGAACCGGCCTTGCGATGCTGCCGCTCATCGATACGGTTCGCGGCACCGCATTTCATCTCGGCGAGGTCCTGGTATCCGAAGCGCATATCCGCGTGCCGGATCGCACCGTGGAGGGCTACGGCGCGGTGGTCGGCCGGGATCTCGAACACGCCATGGCAATGGCGATCATCGATGCGGCGATTGCCGCTGGCCACCGGGCCGATCTCATCCTCGAACTCCTGGATGCCGAACGGCGCCATCAGCAAGAAGAAGACCAGCAGTTGCTGAAAAAAGTCGAAGCGACCCGCGTGCAGATGGAGACATTCTGACCATGGCCAACAATCTCCTGCCGACCATGGACGACACCCGCACCAACGCCACATTCGAGGAACTCATGTGGGCGCTGAGCCGCCCCGGCCAGCCGCGCGAGCTGGCCGTCGAAGGCTTCTGGCCGCTTGCAGAAAGCCTGCTTGATCGCGAATGCAGCTTCCATGTCGCGGACGATCCGTCCCTGGATTTGAAAATGGCCGCAACCGGGGCAAGGCGGATGCCGCTTGCCAATGCGGACTACGTCTTTGCCGCCATAGATTCTGCGGCAAGCGTCGAAGCCTTGTCGACATTGCGCATCGGCAGCCTCCTCTATCCGGATGACGCGGCCACGCTCTTTGCTCCCGCGCGCCTCGGCTCGGGGCAACGACTGCGTCTCACCGGCCCGGGTATCAAGGACAGCGTTACGATCGAGGTCGATGGGATCGATCCCGCCTTCTGGCAGATGCGCCGAAAGACGATCCGCTATCCGCTCGGCTGGGATCTCTATCTCGTCGACGGCAAGCGCCTGCTCGGCATCCCCCGCTCCACGACAATAGAGGTGCTCTGATGGCCTATGTGGCAACTCGTGGCGGCGAATACGCCATCGAACAGGCGGAACGGCTTTTTCGTGGCGATCTCGGTGCGATCACCCGCGAGCGCGTCGAGGCGGTCAAGACCGGCCTTCCCTATCTCATTGACCGGGTCATGGGTGAAGCATCGCTCTATGAGCCCGATCTCGCCGCCCTGGCGCTCGCCCAAGCGGGCGGCGATCTCTACGAGGCGATCCTGCTGCTGCGCGCCTACCGCACGACGCAGCCCCGCATTGCCGTCGCCGAACCGTTGAAACAGCCGGATCTTTTTACGGTTCGTCGCATCTCGGCGGCTTTCAAGGATATTCCGGGCGGCCAGATCCTCGGGCCGACGCTGGATTACTCCCATCGCCTGCTCCAGGTCGAGGTGCTACAGGGCGCGGACTATGTGCCCGAGCCAGTGATCCCGGCCGCCAAACCGGCGCCGGCGGCCCAACCATCGCTGACCAGCTGGCAGAAGGCGCAAGGTCTTGTTCCGGATCATCCGGTCGAAGCCGTCGCGCCGGATGATATCCCGGACCTGACGCGCGAGCCGCTGCTCTTTCCGGCGGCCCGGGCGCACAGGCTCCAGAGCCTGGCGCGTGCCGACACCGGCGGCACGCTAGCGCTCGGATACGCGACGATGCGCGGCTATAGCGCCGTGCATCCCACGGTCAATGAGCTGCGCCTGGCCTACGCTCCTGTCCGCCTGCGTCATCCCTCCGGCACGATCTTCAGTGCCGGCCGTGTCCGCGTCAGCCAGACCGAGGTCATCTCAAAAGCCAAGGAATTGCAATTGGGCTTTTCAGCAACCTTTGGTTGGAACGAGGTGAAGGTCATTGCCGCGGCGACGCTCGATCTCGCTTCCAGCCAGCCCAATCCGCATCCGGCCGCCAATGAGGAGTTCGTTCTCTATCATACCGAACCGGTCGAAAGCTCCGGCTTCTGCATCCACTTCAAGCTTCCGCACTACGTCACGTTCCAGTCCAGCCTGGATGCGCTACGTCGCGTCAAGGCGGACAAGAGCGAGGCCGCTGCAAAACCTGCCGATGCGGAGAAGCTTGCCGAACAACAGGAAGAGGTCGTGCTATGAAACTGCAGGAATTGACCAAGCCCTGGATGGCCTTCAACTACGGCTTTCTCGATGAATCCGCCAAGCGCGAAATGCGCCGCCGCATTCTGAAGGCGATCGCCGTTCCCGGCTACCAGGTGCCCTATGCCAGCCGCGAAGTGCCGATTGCCCGCGGCTGGGGAACGGGTGGCCTGCAGGTGACACTGACGCTGCTGAAGCCGACATCGGTCGTGAAGGTCATCGACCAGGGATCTGACGACTCCGTCAATGCCAGCAGCATCCGCAAATTCGTGGCGCGAGTCGGCGGCGCGGTCGAGACCGAAGATACGATGGCCGCGACCATCATCCAGTCGCGTCACCGAATTCCGGAGGAAAAGCTGCATGAGGATCAGATCCTCGTCCTGCAGGTTCCGAATCCCGAGCCGTTGCGGCCGGTCCAGCCTGACATGTCGGTGGCGCGCGAGATGCACGGCGATGCCGATTACGGACAGCTTTGGCTCATCCTCTATGAACAGCTCGTCAAATCCGGTCGCATCATGCAGGGGTCGAGCTATCCGAGCATGGTCAATGGCCGCCATGTGATGACGCCGTCGCCCATTCCACGCTGGGATGTGCCCAAGCTCAATCAGGCCGACCACTTGACGATCCTTTCGGCGGGACGCGAGAAGCGCATTTTCGCAGTGCCGCCCTATACGCGCGTCGAGCCGCTTGTCTTCGACGATGTGCCCTACCGCGTCGAGGATCATCAGGACAAGACCTGCTACCGCAGCAATGTTACCGGTTTCTTCATGAACGAGCTGCCGCAGGAGGACGGTTCCTCGCAATACGAACTGTCCGACAGCCATTTCGGCGTGAAGCACATTCGCAAGTTGGAAGCGGAAGCCGTCGAGATCGGCGATACCTGGTACAAGAACGGAAGGATGGACTGATGGCCGCACCCGATCCCACTCAATCGGCAGCGCTGACCCGCCAGCCGCCGCGGCTGATGCTCGCCGAACCCATCCTGACGATGCGCGGCATTGCGCGCAACTATGGCGACGTCACCGCACTCGCCGGCGTCGATGTCACCGTCTATCCCGGAGAAGTGCTTGGCATCGTCGGCGAATCCGGCTCCGGCAAGTCGACGCTGCTGAGGATGATGAACCTCGAGGATACGCCCGACACCGGCACCTATAACCTCGCCCTTCTCGGCCATGAGGGCCGCAACCTCTTCACGCTCGACCGCTTCGAGCGGCGGATGCTGAGGGCGCATCATATCGGCATCGTCTACCAGAACCCGCATCTCGGCCTGCTGATGGACCATACCAGCAGCGGCAATGTCGCCGAACGCCTGCTGATTGCCGGCAATCGCAATTTCGCAGAACTGCGCGAGCGGGCACGCCAGTCGCTCGACGCCTCGGAATTTCCGATCGAGCGCATGGATGCCAGGCCGAACGAGCTTTCGGGCGGCATGCAGCAGCGCGTGCAACTCGCCAAGGCGATCGCGCTTGAGCCGGCCGTGCTGCTGCTCGACGAGCCAACCACGGGTCTCGACGTCAGCGTTCAGGCGCTGGTGCTCGATACGCTAAAGCGGCTGCAGCGTGACCGTGCCATCACCATGGTGCTGGTATCGCATGATCTTGGCGTCATCCGCACGATGGCAGACAGGGTTATTGTCATGCGGCGCGGCATGGTCGTGGAACAGGGACTTGCCGACCAGATCTTCCAGGACCCGCAGCACGCCTACACGCAACAGCTCGTTCACGCCAAGCTTTGAAGGAAACACTAGAGATGAATATTCAGGTTTCCGCCCGGCTGGATGCGGCTCCGGTCTTGCGCGTGCATGGCCTCTCGAAGCAATTCGAAATGCATCACCTGAAGCGCACGCTGTTTGCCTTCGAGAACATAGAGTTCGACTTGAATGCAGGCGAATTCATTCTGCTGAAGGGCGAGAACGGAGCGGGCAAATCGACGCTGCTGCGCACACTCTATCGCTCCTACCTGCCGCGCGCCGGCCACGTCTATTATCACACACGTGAGGGGATCATCGATCTCGCAACGGCGGCAGATGTCGACATCGCCGTACTGCGCCGCCGGGAAATCGGTTTCGTCACGCAATTCCTCAACGCGCGCCCGCGCGTTGCCGCCGAAGAGATCGTTGCCGAGCCGCTGAGGCTCGCGGGCACTTCGCATTCCGAAGCTTTGGCGGAGGCACGGCGCTGGCTCGATGCTTTCGGCGTCAAGAAGCAGCTCTGGTCGGCCTACCCCTCGACCTTCTCGGGCGGCGAACAGCAGAAGGTCAATCTTGCTCGCGCGCTCATCCTGCCGCAACGCCTGCTTCTGCTCGACGAGCCGACCGCGTCGCTGGATCAAGCCGCTCGCCGAGCGTTGGTCGAAAGATTGGCTCAACTCAAGGCGTCCGGCGTTGCGATGATCGGTGTCTTTCATCATCCGGACGATGTAAAGGCATTGATCGACCGGGAACTTCATCTGGAAGCCATCAAGATCGAGGACGAGCAAGACGATGTGGCTGAGTAATTTTGAAATTGTATTGCAGGACCGCGTGATCGAGCGTGGCGCCGTTAGGATCGAGGATGGGCTGATCGCCGATATCAGCGAGCGGCCCGTCGAAGAGGCGGAGGTGGATGGCCGTGGCCGGTTTCTCCTGCCCGGCTTTGTCGACATGCATGGCGACATGATCGAAAAATGCGTGGAGCCGCGGGTCAATGTCCGTATGCCGCTCGAACTCGGCGTCTACGACCTCGACAAGATGCTCGCAGCCAATGGCGTGACAACAGCCTATGCGGCGGTTGCGTTTACGCCTGCCACCTATGGCCACGTCCGCTCGCCGGAAAATACCCGCGCAATGGTCGAAACGCTCGCATCGATGCGAGAGGAACTGCTGATCGACCACCGCGTCCACGGCCGCTTCGAAGTGACCTTCCTGCCTGCCCTGAAAGAAGCGAAGACTTTGATCGATGCCGGCGCGCTCCACTTGATTTCGCTCATGGATCACACGCCAGGCCAGGGACAGTATCGCGATATCGAGCTGCACATCGCCAACACGGCGAAGGTCAAGAAGATCAGCGAAGCCCAGGCGGCAGAACTTGTGAAACAACGCATGGCCGCCCGCAGCGAACACGGCGACAGCATGGATATCATCAACGACTTGGCGGAATTGGCGCGCGAGCACGGCGTCGTGCTGGCGTCCCATGATGATGACACGGTCGAGAAAGCAGCGCTGCTGCACAGCCTCGGCGCCGCAATCAGCGAGTTTCCGATCAATATCGCGACGGCGACCGAAGCAAGGCGGCTGGGATTGGCGACGGCCATGGGTGCGCCGAATGCGCTGCGAGGCCTATCCTATTCCGGCAATCTTTCCGCGCGGGAAGCATATGAAGCCGGCGTGCTCGATATTCTTGCCAGCGACTATCATCCGTCGGCCATTCTGCCGGCTGTGATCGCGCTTGCGGAAATCGGCAAGGGCGGCCTTCCCGCTTCGGTCGCATTGGCAAGCGCCAATCCGGCGAAGGCACTCGGCCTTACCGACCGCGGCCGCATCGCCGAGGGGCTGCGCGCCGATCTCGTCATTGCCGAACGTGGCCGCGTGCCACGCCTGCGCAGTACGATCCGCGGCGGCAAGATGGTTTGGTCCGACGGCTCCATCAAGGGCTTCTAAGCCGCAAGACAGAGCCGGCTCACGTTGCGCGTCGGCGAGCGACGCCGGCTGTTAGCGGGAGGGTGTTTCCCTCCCGCCAATTTGCATGACTTACATCGCCTTCTGCGGATGCGGCGACCCCTCGTAAGCGCCCCAGATCGACTGATCGAAATTGATGGTGGCGCCGGTCATCAGGCCGGATTCTTCAGACGACAGGAAGGCGACGGCGCGCGCCACCTCCGCCGGGTCGACCAGCCGACCGAAGGGCTGCTCGGCAGCAGCCTTTGCCAGCCAATCTTCGTCAGCGCCATGATATTCGCGTTGAATGCGATCTTCGCCGTCGCTCGACATCCAGCCGATATTCAGCGCGTTGACCCTGATGCGGTTTCTAAGCAGCGCAAAGGCGGTATTCCGGGTCAGCGTATCGAGCGCACCCTTCGACGAGCAATAGGCGCTGATGAAGGGCTGACCGGCCATAGCCGACATCGAGGAGATGTTGACGATCGTGCCTTCGATACCATTGGCGATCATGTTTTTGATCGCATCCTGCATCAGGAAGAACGGCGCGCGCACATTAACGGCGAACATCCGGTCGAACAGATCCGGTTCGGTATCGAGAATGGTGCCGCGGTCAGTAATGGCGGCGACATTCACCAAGGCGTCGATGCGGCCGAACTTTTCGACTGCCGTGGCGATGACCTTGCGGCAATCCTCAACCTCACCGAGATCGGCCGTGACGAAGGCAACCGGTATCCTATAGCGGTCGCTAATCTCCCGCGCCTTGGCTTCGCCCTTGGCGCTGCTGCGGCCGCAGATCGTCAGGCCGGCGGCGCCGCGTTCAGCAAAGAGACGGGCAACTTCCGCGCCCAACCCTTGCGTGCCGCCGGTGACGACGGCAAATTTTCCATCCAGTCGGCTCATCGGATCTCAAGCCTCCCTGCGTGCGGCGTGGGCGGCGATCAGCTCGGCAAACGACCCGGCATCCATTCGGGCATCGATCGCCTCAGCCATGATCTTAGCCTGCGTTTTCGGCGCCAAGCCGCCAACCGGCGGATCGCTATCGAGATTGGTCGGGAAGGCATAGCCCTCGGCCGTCGATGCGATCACATTGGTAACCTCTGCGCGGCTCAGCGTGCCGGCGCCGAGGGCTGCGAGAAGTGCGGGATAGACTGTCACCGACATGCGGCTGCGGTTGACGCTCTCCATCGCCCGCCCGAAAGCCGACGACACCTGCAGGAGGTTTGCCATGCGGTAAATGTCCTTCGAGACATTGTTGCCGGCGCCGTGCATGACGGCCGGATTGAAGAAGACGGCATCGCCCTTCTCAAGCGGCAGTTGCACGTGATGTTCGGCAAAAAAGGTCTGGAACTCCGGTCGGCCAAAGGCGATGTAGCCTTCGAAGAAGGTCTGCGAATAGGGCAGGAACAGCGTCGGGCCGCTTTCAAGGGGCATATCGCAATGCGCGACGGCGCCCTGCAGCGTCAACAGCGGTGAGACCGCATGAATATGGCCGGGATAGGCCTGCATCTGCTGCGGCGACATGAAGCCGAGGTGATAGTCGCGATGCGGCTTCTGAGCGGTACCGCCCGGATTGACGCGGTTCATCTGCGCGGTCATCTGATAGCCGACGCCAAGCCAAGCCTCCGACACCAGGGCGACTGCGGTCGACGCGTAATAGCGGGCAAAATTCTCCGGGTCCGCCAGGCAATGCTTCTCGAGCGCATTCCAGATACGGTCATTGGCGCCGGGTTTGGCAAAGTGATCGCCGGCGCCCTTGCCCTTCTCTTTCTCCTCGCGGACGATGGCTTCGAACACGGTCGTCGCGCGATCGACGACGGCCGTATCCGGCATGGCGTTCTTGATGACGACGATGCCGGGGCCCGAGGTGAAGGCCTCGACCCACTCGGCCATCAGGGCGCGGCGGTCGTCTTCATTTCCGGCGGCGCCGCGAACCTTGTCGCCGTCGTAGATGAGGATGTTTTTCTCGATGCCTGCCGCCAGCGGCCAGTCCGCCTGATTGGCGGTCTTTTCGACCAATGACCTGAAGACATCGAAATTGCCGCAATCGGCCGACAACCAAACCTTTTGGCTGCGCCGGCTGGCAAGCGTCTGAGCGTCCATGGTTTTCTCCTCCCAAAGTGACGTTGGACATATGCGTTGATCGTAGTCTCGGCCTGGCCTATGAGAAAGGTACAAAACACCTCAAAAACACCTCAGAAAGAGCCGCCTTGAAATCGCGTTTTCCATTGAAAGACATCGCGCTACAGGCTGGTCTCAGCCTCGCGACGGTCGACCGGGTGATGCATGAACGCGAAGGCGTTCGCACTGTTACCCGCGCACGGGTCGCAGCAGCGATTGCCGAGCTGGAGCGGCAATATGTGCAATCGGGCCTCGCCGGACGGCGCCTCGTCATCGATGTCGTCATGGATACGCCGCAGCGCTTTTCCACGGCGGTCAGAAACGCTTTCGAGGCCGAATTGCCCGGCATGCGCCCCGCGTCATTTTCCGCGCGATTTCATGTGGCCGAGACGATGAGCGAGCAGGAGCTTCTGTCGATCCTGCGCACCATCCGCCGCCGCGGCAGCCATGGTGTTGTTCTCAAAGCCGCCTCGACGCCCGCGATTGCCGAATTTGCCGCCCAGCTCATGACGGCGAAAATCCCAGTGGTCACGCTGGTGACCGATCTGCCGGAAAATTCCCGCATCGGCTATGTCGGCATGGATAACCGCGTGGCGGGTGCGACATCGGCCTATCTGCTTGGCCGCATGGCGGGAGAGCGGACGGGCAAGGTGCTAGTAACACTGTCGAGCAGCCTCTTTGCCGGTGAGGACGAGCGTGAACGCGGATTTCGCGATGTGCTGGCGGAACACTTCCCGCATCTTTCGGTCGTGCGAATTTCTGAAGGATTCGGTGTCGACCGCGCGACGGAACTTCTTGTCCGCGATGCGCTGGAACGCGAGCCGGAAATCCGCGCTGTCTATTCGGCGGGCGGTGGCAACCGAGCCATATTGAAGGCCTTTGCCGATGCGCGGCGAGAGTGCACGGTCTTTGCCGCCCACGATCTCGATCAGGACAATATCAGGCTGCTGGCCGCCGGCGAAATTACCTTCGTCATACACCACGATCTGCGCCACGACGCCCGCAGCGCCTGCCAGCTCATGCTCGCCTATCACCGGATGTTGCCGGCCGACTTCCAGGTGGCGCCGTCGCGTGTCGCGATCGCAACCCCGTTCGAGGCGGCGCGGTGATTGGCAGTCTCAAACGCATCTCGAAAGGGCGGCCGCAGGATTACCGCGCCAGCGTCCCGTCGACCATGATCTGAATGCGCCCAAGGCTGCAGCGCTCGACCCGAGCTTCGATCCCATAGACGTCGGCAAGAAGCTCTGGCGTGACGATCTCCTCGGCTGGGCCATGAACCTTCAGGCAACCGTCCTTCAACATCGCCACGGAATCCGCATATCGAAGCGCCAGCGGGACATCGTGAAGCACGGCGAGCACGATCGTTCCCCGTTCGCGCGCAAGCGCCGCCGCACATTCCATGACGTAAATCTGGTGCTTGAGATCGAGCGCGCTGGTCGGCTCGTCGAGCAGCAGCACTTCGGGACGACGAACGATCGCCTGAGCAAGCGCAACCATCTGTCTTTGGCCTCCGGAAAGCTCCGAAAGCGACAGCATGGCAAGCTCGTCAGCCCCGAGCCGCTCGAGAGCGTCGTAGGCTTCCCGCATGGCAGCCTGGCGGCCCAACATGCCGCTGCAGGCGCTCACTACAGCTTCGATGACAGGTAGCCCAATGCCCGGCGGCTGCGATTGCGGCATGTAGGCGATCCTCTTGGCCCGCTCGACCCTCGAGAGACGGGCGAGATCGATACCGTCGAGACGAACCTGCCCGGAAGCCGAACCGAGGCCGGCGATACCACGCAGCAAGGTGGACTTACCGGCCGCATTCGGCCCGAGAAGCGCCAGAACCTCGCCGCGCCGAAGAGGCCCGAGCGAGAAAGAGTGTACCACCCTCTTTCGTCCGTAGGCGACGGTGAGATCGCGAATGACGAGACCGACCTTGTCATCCGTCATCGGCCCGGCTTCCCGTTGAAGATCAGGACAACGAATAGGGGCACCCCGACAAGCGCCGTGACGATGCCGACGGGGACGACAACCCCTGGCAGGATGGTCTTGCTCGCAATCGATGCAAGCGATAGCAGGAGAGCGCCGATCAGTGCGCTGGCAGGAAGCGTAAAACGCTGGTCCTCACCCACCAGAAGCCGGGCGATATGCGGCCCGACAAGGCCGATGAAGCCGATCGTCCCGACGAAGGCGACGGCGATGGCCGACAGCAGGCTCACCCGCAGCAGTGAGAGATAGCGCAGCCGCACGACGTCGATGCCGAAGCTGATCGCGCGCTCTTCCCCCATACGCAATGCCGTCATCTGTCCGGCAGAGCCGAAGGACAAGGGCATGACCACCGCAAGGGTAACCGCGAGAACGGCAACCTTGTCCCAGTTAGCCCGCGCAAGACTGCCGACCGACCAGAAGACGAGCTGCTGCAGCACATCCTCCGTCGCGATAAGCTGAAACAGCAGGATCACGGCGTTGCAGCTGAAGACCAAGGCGATCCCCAGCAGCACCATAGTCTCCATACTGCCGGCCCGCAACCGCGAGAGAGCATCGAGCAGGAGCACTGAACCGAAGGCGAAGATGAAAGCGGCAAGCGAGACCAGCCAGTTATAAGGCAGCCAGGAAAGCGCGAGATGAAAGACGATGACTGTCGATGCCCCCAAAGCCGCTGCCGAAGCAACGCCGAGCGTGAAGGGGCTGGCGAGCGGATTGTTGAGGATGACCTGCATTTCCGCTCCGGCCAGCGACAGCGAAGCACCCACGAGCACGGCCATGAGCGCAAAGGGCAAGCGAACATTCCAGATGATGACGCGGTCGGTGGGCGATAGATCTCCCGAATGGAAAATCCCGTGAAGGAGATCGGTCGCGCTCATGCCGGACGAGCCCGTCACGACATCATAGCCGAACGACACCAGCAGAAGTGCCAACAGCAGGACCATGATGACAATGCGCCGGACCACCAGGCTGCGATAGGCGAGCTGCGTGCCGACGAAGCCGGAGGTCTCTTCGGCTTCGTGCTTGTTCCGGGAAGCTACAGGAGCATCCATCCGTCGATATCCCGTCAGTTCGTGGCGCCGAGCTCAACCCAATAGGTGCCGGCATTGTCGATGGCGAGCAGCGATTTCGCCATCTCCTGCTGTGTGCGGGCCGGATCGATATCCTTGAACAGCTCCGGATGAATCCACTTCGCCAGAGCCTCTATGGCCAGGATGTTGTAAGGCGAATTGTAGAAGTCGTGCCAAAGACCATAAGCCCTGTGATCGCGGATCGCGCGGAGCTCCTTGAATTCAGGGCGCGAAAGAACGGCGTCGAGGCTCTTTTGCGCCATTTCCTTGTCCACGCCCGCGCCCAACAGCAGACCGGGAGCGCGGTTGCCGGTGGCGATATAGACGTCGGGATCGGCATGGAGAACATATTCGACCGCGACATCGCCGATCGCCCCCGGCACAACGCCGGCTGCAATGTTGCGTCCGCCGGCCGCCGAGACGAATTGCCCGAGCCCGCCATTGCCTGTCGTGTGACCCGGCGCCTGCCAAACGCCCGCCAGAAGCTCGACGAAAACGCTCGGCTTCTGCTCATCCTTCAGGGCGGCAACGCGCGAGGTAATCAAGCCGAGATGCCGGGCATAGAAATCGGTAAATTCCTTTGCCTCCGCCTGACGGCCGATCGCCGCGCCGATGGCGGTGATGCTCTTCGGCGTGTTCTCGATGGGGGAAACGCGAAAATCGACATAGAGTACGGCGATACCGGCCTGCGCCAGCGTCTCCGCAATCGGGCTGTGGGCCTTCGGTCCTTCGCCGGCGACGCTGAAAATCACCAGATCGGGCTTCAGCGCCAGAATGGTCTCGACGCTGACGCTCACTTCGGAGGTCTCGCCGATGACGGCGATATCGGCAACGGCTGGAAACGCCTTCTTGTAGGTCTCGAACGTATGCGGATCGAGCTTGCGCAGATCATTCTGCCACCCGACGATCCGCTGAAACGGATTATCGCGGTCAAGCAAGGCCAAAGCGTAGCTCAGCCGGCTCTCGCCGAGCACGATGCGCGAGACATGGTCAGGGACATTGACCTTACGGCCAAGCACATCGGTCACCTCAGCCGCATGCGCGATTGCAGGCAGAACCAGACTGATCGACATGAGAGCAACAATACGCAGCGCCCTGAGCAGCGAGTCGGCAATCGTCATCAAGAACTCCTTGGTGAATATTTCAAAAGATCAAAGTGGCCGTGCGGATCGGTCGGCGGCCGGGAGCGGCGTGAAACACACCAAGCCGCGACTTGCCAGATCGCGCGTCTCTTGCATCAATCCTCGCAGGCGGGGAACTGAAACCTCGTCATATCGACATGCATAATATGAATTTTGCCCTCCACTTTTCTCTGCAAATGTGCATGTTGCGGAAGCGAAGCACATAAGAACGGTCGACCAGCATGCAGTCCCCCAACATGAACAGTATCGATCTCAATCTCCTGCGCGTGTTCGATGCCGTCTTTCGGGAGCGCAATATCCTGCGCGCCGCGCAACGCCTTGGAATGAGCCAGCCTGCCGCCAGCCATGCCTTGGCGCGCCTGCGCCACGCGCTTGGCGACGATCTTTTCGTGCGCTCGGCCCAGGGCATGCTGCCGACATCCCGCGCCGAACAGCTTGCCGAGCCCATCCGGCAGGCCCTGAGTTATTTCGAACTCGGTTTGCAATCGGGACCGTTCGAACCGGTGGCCTCGCGCCAGCAGTTCAAGCTTGCGCTCGACAATAGCTCCGCAATCGCGCTGACATCGAAAATCGTGGCCGTGGTGGGTGCCGCCGCACCGGGGATCTCACTGAATCTGCGGCCAAGCGGCACGATCGATATAGACCCGATGCTCGACGCGTCCGAGCTCGACCTGTTCATCGGCCGTCCCGGCGAGGACCGCGAACGCTTCGCCTCACAAGAGCTGAGCAGCGATGATTTCGTCGTCGTCCATCGGGCGCAAATTCGTGCGACGAAAGATCCGATGACCCTGGAAGAGCTGATCGGCAGGCCGCATCTGAACCTGTCATCCGCAGGAGACGACATCGGCTTTCTCGATCGCTGGCTTGCAGAGCGGCAGGTTCGTCGCGAAGTGAAGCATTCCGTGCCCTTGCTTGGATGCACCGCCGTCCTGCATGAGCAGGATATGTACATACCCATGAGACGACCCATCGCCGAAGCGGTTTGCCACGGCTCCGGCCTGGCGATCAGCGAGCTTCCCTTTGCTTCACCACGAATAACGACCTGCATGCGATGGCACCGGCGACTGGATTCCCAGCCGGCGCATATCTGGTTGCGTGACGCGATCCACAGCGCCGCCGGATCGCGCGAGAAGCCGGCTCCTATTCGATAGCAGTGATTTCCAGTTCTTCCTTGCCGAGGGTCAGGACATCGCCGACCGCCTTGCCCATAAGAAGCCTCGCCACAGGGGCGACATAGGAAATCGACCCCGACTTGGGATCTGCCTCATCCTCTCCGACGATGCGATATTTCTGCACACGGCCATCCTCACGGCTATAGGTCACCGTGCTTCCAAAGGCGACAATGTCGCACGAGCCAGGTGCCGGCACGATTTCGGCAGTGCGAACCCTTTCCGCGAAATAGCGCGCATCGCGCAACGGGATGGCAGTCTGCCGCCGACGCTCGTTGATATCCTCGATGATGCTCGCCGTTTCATAGGCTTTGCGCGCGTCCTGAAGCTGCAGTTCGAGAGCCTTCAAGCCTGCATCCGTCACAAGGTTCGGATGCAGGGAAACAGTCCGCTCGGGCAGCACGGTTTCCGCGGCCGTCTCGGCACTCTCTTCCTTCATGAACGCGGTGCTCAATTTCAAACTCCATTCCTACCGGCAAATTAGCCCTACACTATAGACCAGATGTCAAACCGGGTGAAATACAATGGCCGATCGCCGCGACGTGATGAATATGTTCACGGAGATTTCTTGGCATTCGGCATGCCATTGCGTAGCATCGCGCCAAACCGCAACACGTCCTACGGGCAATATCGACCCGTGCCAAAGCCACAATGAAGGATCGCCATGCGCCTAGATAAGGAGTTGTTCCGCTCCCTCTCTCTCCTCGGCATGGTTCTGGGCCTCATTTTCTTTGCGGCTTCGCTGACGCCGAGCCTGATGCCTCGTTCCTATCTCGTGCAAGGCATGCTCTCCGGCATCAGTGCCGGCGCCGGCTATATGATAGGCACGGCGCTGACCTGGCTCTGGATCTATTTGCAGCTGCCTATTCCCAAGCGATCGCTGAGACCGGCTCGCTGGTCGATCGGCATTGCGTGCCTGCTACTCTGCCTGGCGGCACTTTGGCACGCGACCTTCTGGCAGAACTCGATCCGTATTTTGTGGAAGATGCCGCCGATCGCCAGCGCCGACCCCTATTGGCTTGCGGCCGTGGCGGCATTGACTTTTCTCGTCACGCTCGTCGTCGGCCGTCTGTTCCGTGTCGCCTGCCTGCTGTTTTCGCAATGGCTCGCGCGCGTGGTGCCGAGCCGGCTTTCAAAGGTGATCGGCGCCCTGCTTGCCGTTGCATTGTTCTGGTCGATCGGCCAGGGTATCTTGCTCCGGCTCGCGCTCGACGCTGCCGACGCATCATTCAAGCAGGCGGACGCTCTGATCGAAGACGACCAGGCCATGCCGAAGGGCGACATGAAGACCGGCAGCTCCGCCTCGCTGGTTGCCTGGCAAGGACTGGGACGCCAGGGCCGGTATTTCGTGACATCCGGCCCTGGCGCCGGCAATATCTCGAGCTTCTGGAACACGCCGGCAAAGCAGCCGCTTCGCATCTATGTCGGCTTGAACAATGCCGAAACCAGCAAGGAGCGCGCGACGCTCGCCTTAAAGGAGATGATACGACAGGGCGCCTTCGATCGCTCCATGCTGGTTGTGATCGTGCCAACCGGAACGGGATGGATAGACCCCGCCGCCATGGACACGCTCGAATATCTGCAGCATGGCGATGTCGCGAGCGTCGCCGTGCAATATTCCTATCTGACCAGCTGGATGTCGCTGCTGTTCGAGCCGCAACAAGGCGAGGAAACGGCAACGGACCTGTTCGACACCGTCTACGGCTATTGGTCGAAACTGCCGCGAGACAAGCGACCCAAGCTCTATCTGCACGGCCTGAGCCTCGGCGCGATGAACTCGCAGCTATCGCTCGATATCTACAATGTCATCGGCGACCCCGTGAACGGCGCCCTCTGGAGCGGCCCTCCCTTCCGCAGCGCCAGATGGAAGGCAGCGACATCAGCGCGAAGCCCCGGCACGCCGGAATGGCTGCCAAAATTTCGCGACGGTTCCGTGATCCGCTTCGCCAACCAGGAGCACGCGCCGGACCAGTTCGCCGCTCCCTGGGGGCCGCTGCGGGTCGTCTATCTGCAATATGCAAGCGATCCGGTGGTGTTCTTCGATGCTGCCTCCGCTTTTCGCGAGCCGGAGTGGATGAAGGCGCCGCGCGGGCCTGATGTCTCGCCGGAACTCACCTGGATACCAGTCGTCACCATGCTCCAGCTGCTCTTCGACATGATGATCGCGACGACATCTCCGATCGGCTACGGGCACATCTATGCCCCGCAGCACTATATCGATTGCTGGGTATCGCTGACCGATGCGCAAATCTCCCCGGAGGATCTGACACGCCTGAAGTCGCTCTTTGCCGCCCGCTTCGGGATGGCGAACTAGAGCCTGAACAAACGGACACCCGCAATGGCGACGATCACGCCAGGCCGGAAAAATCCGCAAGCGTGACATGGACGCTTTTCAGCTCCGAATATTCGTCGAAGCCGTGCCGGCCGAGTTCGCGACCCACGCCACTCTGCTTGTAGCCGCCGATCGCCAGCTGCGGCGCACCATCGCCCATGCCGTTGATCCAGGTACGGCCTGCCTTGATGCGTCGAATGGCCTGGAAGGCTGTCGAAAGGTTCGTCGACCAGACGCAGGCCGACAGCCCATAGGGCGTATCGTTCGCCATGCGGATCGCCTCTTCCGCCGTCTTGAAACGGAAGGTCGTCAAGACCGGACCGAAAATCTCGTCCTGTGCGATCGTCATGTTCCGGCTGACATCAGTAAAGATCGTCGGCGCGTAGAAAGCGCCGGCCTCACCCAGTCTGTCGCCGCCCATCAATAGCTTCGCCCCGTCAGCCCTCCCCTGCGCCACATAGCCGGCAACCTTGTCGAGATGCGGCTGATGGATCAGGGCGCCGACATCAACCCGATCGTCCAGCGGATCGCCGGTGACGATCTTCGCTGCCACCGCCCGAACCTTTTCCAGGAGCGTGTCTGCGATGCTTTCATGCACGATCAGCCGGCTGCCGGAAATGCAGACCTGGCCTGAGCAGTGGAAGACCCCGCCCGATATCTTTGCCGCGGCGGCATCGAGATCGGCATCGGCGAAAACCACCTGCGGCCCCTTGCCTCCAAGCTCCAGCCCGACCCTCTTGATATTCTGGCCGGCAAGCGCGCCGATCACCCGTCCGACGCGCTGCGACCCGGTGAAATTGATGACGTCGACGTCAGGATGTTCCGCCAGGATCTGCCCGACGTCGGCGCCGTATCCGGTCACGACGTTCAGCACACCCTCGGGCAGGCCGGCTTCGAGCGCAAGCTCGGCCATGCGGATCGTCGATCCCGACGTGAATTCGCTCGGCTTGATGACGACGGTGCAGCCGGCGCCGATCGCCCAGGGAATGCGCTCCGAGCCGATCAAAAGCGGGAAGTTCCATGGCGTAATCAGGCCGACGACGCCGACGGGCTCACGCAGGATAAACCCGAGCGTATTCGGGCCGAGGTCGCTGTGCGCCTCGCCTTCCAGTCCCTCGGCATGCCCCGCCGCATAGCGCCAGAGGCTCACGGAAAAGCCCGTTTCCCCGCGCGCCTGGTTGATGGCCTTGCCGACCTCGAGCGCCTCGATTGTCGCCAATTCCTCGATATTCGCCTCGATCAGGTCCGCAACGCGGTTCATGATACGGGCACGCTCGCCACCGGTCATTTTCGGCCAGGGACCATTGTCGAAGGCTCGGCGCGCAGCGGCAATTGCCGCCTCGGCATCCGCGCGACTTCCTTTCGGAATGATGCTGACGACGTGGCCTGGATGTGCCGGGCTTTCACGCGCGATCGTTTCTCCCGAAAGAGCCTGAACCGATTTGCCGGCGATGACCATGCCGTAACGACGCTGCTGCAGAAGTCGCGGATTGTCCAGACGAGGTGCGATGAAGGGAAATGCGGTCATTTGGCTGTCCTCACTCTTAAAATTCCAGAGTCTCAATCACGATCCGGCAGCTCAGGCCTGATGGTGCAGACTTTCCAGGGTCAGGCTATGTTGCAGCGGCTTGCCGGCGACAAACCGTTCGATCTCGTCGACAATGAGCCGGCCGAGACGTTGGCGCTCATTGCCGATCGCGCCGGCGACATGCGGCGTCAGAACGACGTTCGGCAGATCGTAGAGCTGCGAATTTTCCGGCAAAGCCTCCGGCTCGGTGACATCGAGAAAGGCGAAGAGCCTGCCGCTTATCAGCTCCGCCTCCAAAGCAGTCTGGTCTACCAAACCGCCTCGGGCGGTATTGATCAGCGTTGCGCCATCGCGCATGCGCGCAAGCATGTCGGCATCGATCATGTGCCACGTCGTCGGCAGCAGCGGCGCATGCAAGGATACCGTCTGGCACTCGCTCATCAATTCCGGCAGCGAAACCAGTTCCGCGCCCAGCTGCTTGGCCTCTGCTGCACCCATCATTGGATCAAAAAGCAGGATGTCCATATCATGCGGACGCAGAAGATCGAGGACGCGACGGCCGATGCGCGAAGCGCCGACGATGCCGACCTTCTTGTGCCAGCTGCCGCTGTCGCCATCGAAGGATTGATGCATCTCCAGGGAACGCCGTTGCTGCGCGTAGACTTGCCGGAAGCGCAGGACGTCCTTGTTGGCGAACAGGATGGCGGCCAGCGAAAATTCGGCCACTGGAATGGCATTGGCCGCCGCCGCGTTCGTCACCGCGATCTGCCGCTCGAAGACCGCCGGCCCGATGAGATGCTTTACCGATCCTGCCGCATGCGCGATGAGCGTCAGAGACGGTGCCGCCTGCAATACGGAAGCGTCGATGGCAGCACAGCCCCACCCCGTGACCAGTATATCCGTATCCGCAAGTCGGTAGCGTGCAGCATCGCTTTCAAATTCCTGCAGCGGCTCCCGGGAAACGATGCTGCAATGCTTCTCGAGCCGTGCCTGGTCCGATGCGGAAAATAGCTTGTCTATGCCGAGCGGGCCAAAAGCGAAGCTAAGTCTCGGGGCACTGATGACTGGTGGCGACGACAACAACGAACTCCTGGCGGCGCTCTGTCCGCAGACGCTGAATGGCAATCACGCCATGAGCGCGAGGGATCGCATAGAAACGCAAATCACGCAATAGATTTACGCACATTTCAAAAATTTACGCAATTTGCGTAATTGTCGCTCCAGCCTGCAACGTGACCGCACATTCGAGCTGGACGGGCATGGCGTCGGGTTCGGAAATGCGACGTTGCGCAAGCAGAATAGCCTGACGGGCCATCTCGAAACAGTTGACCCGCATCGTCGTCAATCGCGGATGCATCATCGCGGCATAAGGCAGATCGTCGAAGCCGATCACCGAAATTTCGCCGGGTACGCCGAGCCCCACGGCTTCCAGCGCATTCATCAACCGGAACGCAGCCATGTCATTGGCACAGAACACGCTGGTCCAATCCGCCTCGCCCTTCACACGGCGCTCCACCTCCGCAAGCAAGGCCGTATCGACGCCATTGGCAACGCCGATCGCGGTCGCCGACGCGTCGGGATAGTCTTCCAGAGCAGCATAGAATCCACGGCGGCGCTGCGTGGTCGTCCATCGCGTATGATCATGAATATAAAGCAGTTTCCTATGACCAGCCCGAAGCAAGGCCCGTCCGGCCATGCGCGCGCCATAGAAATTGTTCGGCGCCACGCAGTCGAAGCGCATGTCCGGATCGTAGCCATTGACGAGTATCGCGCGGTGACTGCCGGTCAGGAAGTAGCGGGCCAGATCATCGGTCAGATCGATGCCGACGAAGATCGTCGCATTCGCTTCCTCCTTCTCCTGGTCGCGCGCCATGCGCTCCGGACCCAGCGACGTCTCATCCACCATACGGATCGACAGGCTGAAGCCGCTATCACGCGCATTATCGCGCAAGCCCCCGATCACCGCTTCGTAGAACGGGGCCAGGCCGCCTGTGGCAAGACTACCCGTCACGTAAGCCCGCAAATGCCTGGTCGGCTCGGCAGCACTCCGGGCGCGCCCGAGATAGCCGGCATCCTCGGCAATCTTGCGAATTTGCATGCGGCGCTCGTCGCTGATGCCGCGGGCATCGGACAGCGCGCGAGAGACCGTACTGACCGAAACGCCGGCCGCCTTGGCAATTTCGAGCTGATTTGCGTTGGATTTCGGTGAACGAGTCAAATTCTTTACCCTTCAGATTTTCCCGATGATCATGGGATTCCCGCAGGAAATCCATCCCCGCGCGCCGATATCAACGTCTCAGTCATGGTCAAGTACACGAAAATTGCGATATATTTTGCATAATCTCGCAAATTGCGCAATTGACAACGCAAATTGCGCGTGATGAATTGCCCGTCATCGCGAAAGGATCGATCTTCGAGAGAGCGCTTTCGCCGGATGTGGGAGGACATGCAATGACCAACGACATAAGAAGAGACCTCGGCCAGATCGCATTGAACCGACGCCAATTGCTGCAGGCCGCCGGTGCAGGTGCCGCGGCCGCCGCATTTTCGGGCATGGGTGCGCCAGCCGTCGCACAGGAAAAAGTCGAGCTGACGATGTGGGCCTGGACGCCGGACACGCAGTCCCAGATCGATCTGTTCACCAAGGCTTTCCCGCATATCAGCGTCAAGCTCGAAAATGCCGGTCAGGGACCTGCCGAGTATGTCAAGCTGCGCAATGCCATTCAGGCAGGCACGGGCCTTCCCGATGTCGGCCAGGTCGAGTTCACCAATATTCCGGGCTTCCGCCAGCTGCAGGCACTGCTCGACATGGGCCAGTACGGTGCCAACGACGTCAAGGACAAGTTCATCGACTGGACCTGGGCATCCGCGTCCGACGGCAACGCCGTTTACGGTATCCCGTGGGATTCCGGTCCGATGGGTATTCTCTACCGCGCCGACGTGCTGGATGCGCATAAGATCGAAGTGCCGAAGACATGGGCGGCCTTTGCCGAAAGCTCGAAGGCGCTGAGCAAGGCATCGCCGGATACTTTCCTCACCAATTTCGGCGGCACGGCCGATGGCGGCTGGGTCATCGCGCTCCTGGCGCAGGCTGGATGGATGCCGTTCGAGCTGAAGGGCACCGATCTCAAGCTCAACCTGAATGACGCCATCGCGAAGAAATGGGCCGCCTTTTGGCAGGACCTGATCGATGCCAAGGCCGTCGGCGTCAAGACGCCCGTCTGGACCACCGATTGGTTCACCGGCCTCGACGAAGGCACTTACGCCTCGTGGATGACCGGCGCCTGGGGTGCGGTGTTCATTCCGCAATTCGCCAAGAAGAGCAACGGCCACTGGCGGGCGGCGCCCCTGCCGCAATGGGAAGACGGAAAATACGTCTCCGCCAATCTCGGCGGCTCCACCTTCGCGACCTTCAAGACCACGAAGCATCCGAAGGAGGCAACCCAGCTTGCGATTTTCCTGGGCGCCGATCCTCAAGCCGCACGTCTCTGGAACACCAAGCAGTTCCTCTTCCCCGTGCTGAAGGAACTCGTCGCCGACCCCGAGCTAATCAATCACAAGTACGATCTCTATGGCGGCCAGGCAGTCAACGCGGTGTTTGTTGAAGCCGCCAAGCACGTCGACTCCTCGTTCCAGTATGCACCGTTCCAGGATTACCTCGCCGGCCAGGTGCAGCAGGAGCTTTCCGCCTCAATCGGCGGCAAGGGATCGCTCAGCGATGCCTTCGATCGCCTGCAGGAAGGCGTCAGCGCCTATTGCTCCGATCAGGGCTATACCGTTTCCAACGGTTGATCATCGGCATGCGGGTTGCAGGCCCCCGCATGTCCTTTCGTGTGTCCCGCGCCTCGGCGCGGGCACATTTCGCAGGCGGAGATCATGTAAATGGCCGGTCCAAATCAGCGCAAACGTCGTCGCCGCGTGGGCAAGAGACTGGCGCCCCTTCTCTTCCTCGCCCCTTTCGCGCTGCTGTTCATCGCCTTCCTGATCGCCCCCATGCTCTATGCGCTCAACCTCGCGGTCTACAAGACGACGGTGGTGGCCGGCACCAAATTCGTCGGCGCGGATAATTTCGTGCGTGCGCTCGGCGATCCGAAATTCTGGCAGGGCGTCGTGGTGCTTTTGAAATTCGCGGTGATCCAGATCCCCGGCATGGTCGCCATCGCATTGCTCATCGCGCTGATCCTCGACAGCGGCACCGTCTATGCCAAGAGCTTCTTCCGGGTCAGCCTGTTTCTGCCCTATGCCGTCCCTGCTGTCATCGCTACCCTGATCTGGGGCTATCTCTATGGCCCGGCCTTTGGTCCTTTTACGCAGCTCGCCAATGCGCTCGGTCTTCCTGCGCCGAATTTTCTCGGCGCGAACACGATACTTCCGTCAATCGCCAATATC
Organism: Rhizobium sp. NPDC090279; assembly: GCF_044769665.1. Classification (NCBI taxonomy): domain Bacteria; kingdom Pseudomonadati; phylum Pseudomonadota; class Alphaproteobacteria; order Hyphomicrobiales; family Rhizobiaceae; genus Rhizobium; species Rhizobium sp. NPDC090279. The sequence goes on from NZ_JBIVYI010000001.1 coordinate 60,086, forward strand.
GCCAACTGGGAATATACCGGCTATCAGATGATCATCTATTACGCCGCGCTGCAGGCGATCCCCACGGATCTGGAGGAAGCGGCATCGATGGATGGGGCCAGCAGCCTCATCTATGCCGTGCGCGTCAAGCTTCCGCTGATTGCACCGATGATCGTCGTCACGATCATCTTCTCGATCATCGGCTCCCTGCAGCTCTTCTCCGAGCCCTATCTGCTACGCAATCTCGCGCCGCTCAGCATCACCAATTCCTATACGCCAAACTACTATGCCTACACGCTCGCCTTCGCCAACCAGCAATATAATTATTCAGCTGCCATGTCCTTCCTCCTTGGCGCCGTGACGGCCGTGATCTCCTATGCCTTCATGCTGATCGTCAACCGCAGGGGCGGCGCATGACCATCGTCGGCAAGTCGAAGCGTTCCCCGTCATTCCGCCGCAACCGCTGGATGTTGTCAGCAATCCTGTTCGTCATCTGGCTTTATACCGCATTGCCGCTCTTCTATGTCCTCGTATCGGCATCGAAATCGAACAACGATCTGTTCACGACGTTTGGCCTCTGGTTTGCAAGCGACTTCAGGCTTGTCGAGAACATAGGCCAGGTCTTCAGTTTCCAGGGCGGCATTTTCGCCCGCTGGATGTTCAACACCATCATCTATGCGACGACCGCCGGCATCGGCGCCGCCCTTTTTTCCACCATGGCCGGATATGCGCTTGCCAAGTACCAGTTCTTCGGCAAGCGGCTGATCTTCGCGATCATCCTCGGCGCTGTCATGATCCCGCAAACGGCGCTCGTGGTGCCGCTGTTCCTGCTGATGTCGAAGGTCGGCATCGTCAATACGCCGTGGGCGGTCATCCTGCCGTCCCTCGTCTATCCGCCGGGCGTCTTCCTGATGCGCGTCTATGCCGACGATGCCATACCGAACGAGTTGATCGATGCCGGCCGCGTCGACGGCGCCGGTGAACTCCATATCTTCTTCTCACTGGCTCTGCGCCTGCTGATGCCGGGCTTTGCCACCGTGCTTATCCTGTCCTTCGTCGCGACCTGGAACAACTACTTCCTGCCCCTCGTCGTCTTGAGCTCGCCCGAATACTTTCCTGTCACCGTCGGCCTTGCGCAATGGTACGCGACGGCAACGGTCGGCTCCGGCGGCGGCGCCGCACTCTTTACCCTTGTGCTGGCCGGCGCGCTGATCAGCATCGTTCCCGTCATCATAGCTTTCATCGTCATGCAGCGTTTCTGGCAAGGCGGCCTCGGTGCCGGCGGCGTCAAGGCGTGAGGCTACGGAGAGACCGACATGGCCGTTATCGAACTGAAAAATGTAAGAAAATCCTTTGGTGCATTGGACATCATCCGCGGGCTCGACCTACGGATTGAAGATGGCGAATTCGTCGTCTTCGTCGGCCCCTCCGGCAGCGGTAAATCAACCCTGCTGCGCCTCGTCGCCGGTCTGGAGGAGGTCACCTCCGGCCAAATCCTGATCGGCGGCGAGGATGTCACCGATCTCGGGCCGGCGGATCGGGCATTGTCCATGGTGTTCCAGTCCTATGCGCTTTATCCGCACAAGACCGTGCGGGCCAACATGGCGTTCGGCCTCGAAGTCGCCCGCACGCCGCGAGCCGAGATCGACCAGCGCGTTCAAGCCGCAGCCGCATCACTGCGGCTGGAGAACTATCTCGACCGCAAGCCGAAGGAGCTGTCGGGCGGCCAACGCCAGCGCGTTGCAATCGGCCGCGCCATCGTCCGCGATCCGGTGGCGTTTCTCTTCGACGAACCACTGTCCAACCTTGATGCCGCCCTGCGCGCGGAAATGCGCATCGAGATCGCCAGGCTGCACCAGCGCCTCGGCGCGACGATGATTTATGTCACCCACGACCAGGTCGAGGCGATGACGCTTGCCGACAAGATCGTCGTGCTCAAGGATGGCGAGATCCAGCAGATCGGCTCGCCGATCGAGCTCTATGAGAAACCCGCCAATCTCTTCGTCGCGCAGTTTCTTGGCTCGCCGAAGATGAATGTCTATGATGTGAAGCCGGTCGTTGAAGGGTTGAAAATCGCCTTCGGCGGTCTGGTGACACTATCCCCGGTACCTGCGGGCGTAGCAAAACTCGGCGCTCGCCCCGAGCATATTGCTGTTCAGGAGCCCGGAAGCGGCCATATCGATGGCAGGATCGACGTCGTCGAGCGGCTCGGCTCGGACACCTATGCCTATGTCGCACATGACGGCGGCGAGCTGACGACAGTCCGCCTGCCCGGCAATGTCCACCTCCGCGTCGGCCAACCGGTCAGCCTCGCACTCGATCTGGAACAGCTACATCTCTTCGATGAGGATAGCCGCTGCATTGCCTGAATGCGTTGGGATGTCCTTGCTTAAACTGCATCGGCGCATCAACGGCTGCTTCGCGGCTGGCCACGCCCGGCATCACCAGCCACCGTCGATCCCGATGTTCTGACCGGAAACCATATCGGACATGGGTGCCACGAGAAACAGCACCAGTTCGGCGATATCGGCGGGCTGGATGCGCGCCTTGATCGACTGGTTTTCGATAATCCAGTCATTGTACTGCTGCAGCCGGTCGCCGAAGACCCGCTCCTCGGCTTCCGACACCACGGCGCCCGGCGAGACGCAATTGACGCGCACGCCGTACGGCCCCAGCTCGCGCGCGAGCGATTTCGTCAGGCCATATATCGCTCCCTTCGATGCCACATAGGGCACATAGCCATCCCAGCGGCCATTGAGCGTCAGCGAACAAAAGTTGACGATCTTGCCGTAGCGCTTTTCCTTCATCCTCGGCGCGACGGCGCGCGTGAGTGCGAAGGCCGCGGAGGAATTGACCCGCAGCTGATCCTCGTACTCTTCGAGCGAAAATTCCTCGAAGGGCTTGTTGATGATGAGCGCCGCATTGTTGATGAGGATGTCGATACCCCCATGGGCCTCTGAAAGCTCCGCCACCCTCATCTCGCTTGACTGGAGATCGTTGAGATCCTGCTTGATGTAGAAAACCTCGCCGTGGCCGTCAGCGGCGATCTTCGAAGCCACAGCCTCGCCGGCATCGGGTTCGGCCCGGTCCAGCATGAGTACCTTGGCGCCGGCACGCGCCAACCGGCTCGCTTGAGCGCGTCCCAACGTCCCGAGCGCACCGGTCAGCAGAACCGTCTTTCCCGATAGTGTCGCCATTTGAGCCTCACAACAGTTCGTGAACTTCGTCGATCGAGGTTTCCGTAGTCGGCCGGTCGAAAACGATCTCGCCGCGCGCCATCGCCACGATCCGGTCGCACGACTGGAAGACGTGCTGCATATTGTGCGAGATGAAGATGCCGGTCAGGCCCTGCGCCTTCAGGCCGCGCACAAAGCCGATGACCTTGTTCGTCTCCTTCACCGAGAGGTGGTTGGTCGGTTCGTCGAGGATCAGCACCTTCGATTTGAAGTGCATTGCGCGGGCAATCGCCACGCCCTGCCGCTGACCACCCGAAAGCTCGCCCACCAGCGCATCCGGCGAGCGCAGGTGAAGATCGACGTCGGCGATTGCCTTGACGCTATCGTCGCGCATGCGCTTCTGGTCCATGATGCCGAAATTGCCGATCCGCCATTTCATCGGCTCGCGGCCAATAAACAGGTTGCGGGCGATCGACATGGTGGGAACCATGGAATTGTACTGATAGATCGTCTCCAGCCCGTGATGCATCGCATCCTTCGGCGAGCGGAAATTGACCTCCCGTCCCTCAATCAGGATCTGGCCGTCATCCTGGTGGTGAACGCCGGAGAGGATCTTGATCAGTGTCGACTTGCCGGCGCCGTTATCGCCGACCAGACCGACGGACTCGCCGGGATTGATGGTCAGCGACACGTTCTTCAGCGCATGGACGCCGCTATACCACTTCTGCAGATTGCGGCACTCGATGATCGGCTGGGTCATTTGTGCGCCTCCACCTTGATCTTGCGGGACATCTTGCCCATCCAGGCATTGGCGATGACGGCAAACATGGTGAGCATGCCGATCGCGAACTTGAACCAGTTGGCATCGACACGCGAGAGCACGAGGCCGTTGTCGATCGTGCGGATCAGCAGCGTACCGATGATTGCGCCGAACACCGTGCCGATACCGCCAGCCAGCGCCGTGCCGCCGATGACGGCAGCGGCGACCGCCTGCAACTCCAATCCTTCACCGATCGACGGCAGCGGCGAGCCAAGGCGCAGCACCTGCAGGAGGCCGGCAAAGCCCGCCAGCATCGAGCAGAGCATGAAGCAGACGATCTTCACGCGCCGAACGGGAATGCCCATCGATGCCGCCGCCTCGTTGAAGCCGCCGACTGCCCGTATCCAGTTGCCGAAATTGGTGAGGGACAGGAAGGCTGAGGCAAGAACTGCGATCAGCACGAACCACAGGAAGGACATGCGCAGGATCGCCCCCTGCCATATATAGTCTGTGAACAGCCAGGTCGGCAGATCGTCAGGCAGAAGCGGAGGGAAGCCGCCCGAGACAACGATGGTGAGAGAGCGAGCGATGAACAGCATCCCGAGCGTCGTAATGAAGCTCGGGATGGAGAACTGCAACGTGATATAGCCGTTGATAAGGCCGATGAATGCGCAGAGCACCAGTCCAAGCAACAGTGCCAGGCTGAACGGAATGCCATCATTCAGCATGACGGCCATCGACATCGGCATCAAAGCAAAGACCGACCCCACGGAAAGGTCGAATTCGCCGCAGATCATCAATATGGTGACGCCGATGGCAACCAGCGCCATTTCCGGAAGCAACCCCAGTATGCCACGGATATTTTCGAACGACAGGAATACGCCGTTCGACTTGATCTGGAACAGGACGATCAGGATAATCAGCAGAGCAAGCCCCGCCAGCTCCGGCTTGTCGAGATAGACTTTCAGAAACCGCTTCATAGGCGTCACACACTCATGGTTCGGCGTCCTATTCCGCAGAGCAAGACGCCGGTGGGTCGTTGGATGGTTCTGTTAACGCAAGCCGCGCTTCGACATTTCCATGATGACGGGCACATCCTTGGGGGTGACGATCCCCTGTCCGGTATCGATATCCGAGGGCGTCAGACCGGCCGTCTTCCAGAGATAGGCCTGCATGACCGGCATGAAGCCCTGCATATAGGGCTGCTGGTCAACCTGCACCTGCACGTAACCGGCGGTCATCTGCTGCAGCACTTCCGGCACGAGATCGAAACCGCCAAGCAACACCTTGCCGGGCGCAATACCCCGGTCTTTCAGCACCTTCGCAACGCCCGCATCCCAATAACCGGTGTCGAAATAGGCCGTCGTGTTGGGGTTGGCATTGAGGTAGGCGCCGATACGGTCGGCGGCAACTGCGAGGTCGGTCGCCGAGTCGATCCGCGCGATATTGACCTCGCGGTCCTTGTGCTCGGCCTTGTATTCCTCAAGGAATTTGGTGACACCGGCGGCGCGCTGTTCGGACCATGTCTGGCCGGGAGCGTTGACGCCGACCAACAGGTTGAGCGGTCCGTCCTTCGGGAAGTTCAGGGACTGCGCCTTGGCGAGCGAATAGCCGGCCGCGACGAAGCCCTGGCCGATGAAGGCCTTGCGGGCATTGCCCTTGGCGCCCTGGCTGTCATCGACATTGACGGCAAGCACGAGAATGCCGGCGTCGGTCGCTTCCTTGATCGCGGCGTCATAGGCCTTGTCATCGACGATAGCGACGAAGATCGCATCGGGCTTGGTGGCGATTGCGGCCTGTAGGTTGGCGACCGCCTGTTCGACGGAGCCTTCGGTCTGCGTCAGGACGAGCTGGCAATTGGCCTCGACGCGGGTGCAGGCATCGTCGAAGCCCTTCTTCACCGACTGCCAGAATGTGTTGGACGCCGAGGAATGGCTGATGAACGTGATATTCAGTCCCGCGGCAGAGGCGCTGGATACCATTAACGACAGGCCCAGCGCCGTGCCGGCGATCAATTTCTTAAACATGTGTTCCTCCCTGGTTTTATATTGATTTACGCTGCGATCACTCCGTGTCGTCGAACAGCTCCGCGCGCGAGCGGGCGATTTCAGGCAACGATGTCAGGATCTCGCGCAGATGCAGCCGGATCGCCTCCTCCGCGGCGACTTTGTCGCCCGCGGCAATCCCGTCGACTATTTTTTCATGCTGCTCGATCAACCGCCCGACATGCATGTCATCGACGGAGAGAAAGCGCACGCGGTCCATCTGCGCCTTGACGCTTTCTATCACGCTCCAGGCATAGGCCTTGCCGGCCGCCGCAGCGAGCGTGTGATGGAAGAGCTCGTCGAGCCTCAGGAATGCGGCGCGATCGTCATGCGGGACCTTCCTCTGCTCGGCGAGCTGCCGACGCAGTTCCGCTATGGTTTCCGGCGCATGACCTTCGGCCACCAGCCGGACGATATCGGCCTCGATCGCCTCACGCACGAAACGCACATCCATGACCGAAGCCACGGAAATCTTGGTGACGAAGGTACCGCGCTGCGGCAACACCTGCACCAGCCCCTCCTCCGAGAGCTTGATGAAAGCTTCGCGCACCGGCTGCCGGCTGACGGATAGGGACTTGGCGGCATCGGATTCCGACAGCCGCTCCCCCGGCAGAAGCTCGGCCTGGATGATCCGTTCACGCAGGATTCGATAGACCTGCGGGCCAACGGATTCGCTTATCGCGACCACCTTCGGGGATTTGGCGTTCTGCATGCGGCGACCTTCCTCCCAATGCCGGCCCAATGCGAATTATGTACTAACCTACTACCATACAAGTCAAGTATTTTTGCTGAGCTTATGCCTCGGCCTTTGCCATGCGGCGGGAAACACTGAACTTTTTATCGAGATCCTCGGCCAGTTCGACCCCATGACCCGGTCCCGGAGGGATGGTAATCATGCCATTGGTAACCGTCGGCAGTTGCGTCGTGAGATCGGCATACCAGGTGCGGTAATAGGCGCGCACGCTCTCCTGCACCAGCGCATTCGGCGCATTGAGCGACAGATGCGTCGACGCCGAAAGCACCACCGGCCCTGTGCAGTCATGCGGCGCCACCGGCAGATGCCAGGCTTCGGCCATGGTGGCGATCTTCTTTGCCTCGGAAATCCCGCCGCACCAGGAGAGGTCGAGCATGACGACGCCGGCGCTGTCGGTCTCCAATAGATCACGAAAGGCCCAACGGGTGGCCAGCGTCTCGGAGGCACATAGAGGTGCTGAGCTCGCGGCCGCATAACGCTTCAGACTGGAGAGCGAATCCATCTTGATCGGATCTTCGTGCCAGAACGTGGCATAGGGTTCGAGCGCCCGGGCAATCTGGATCGCCGGCGTCAATTGCCACATGGAGTGAAACTCGACCATGATGTCGATCTTGTCGCCAACCCGCTTGCGGATCTTCTCGAAAGGCTCGAGCGCCTTGCGCAGAGCAGGCCCGGAAATATACTGACCGGCGCTCGCCTCCGCGGCGATATCGAAAGGCCAGATCTTCATGGCCGTAATGCCTTCGGAGAGCAGGTCTTCGGCCAGTTCGTCGGCACGCTCAAGGAAACCGTTCAGGTCATCATAGTCTCGACGCGGACCGCCGATCCCGTAATTGCCCGTCTGCTGGCCGCTCGCGTCGCGCATATAGGTATTGCCCGCGCAGGTATTGTAGGTGCGGATTTCCCGGCGCGAAAAGCCACCCAGCAATTGCGCAATCGGCAGCTTCGTCGCCTTTCCGAACAGGTCCCAAAGGCCGATATCGATGGCCGAGTTGCCACGCATTTCGACACCTGTGGAGCGGAAACCGAGGTAGCCGGTCAGATCCTTGGAAATCTTGTCGATCTCCAGTGGATCGCGACCGAGCAGTTTCGGCGCCACGACCTCATGGATATAGGCCTCCACCGTTTCGGCCATGAAGAAGGTTTCGCCGAGCCCGACGAGCCCCTCATCCGTGTGGATCTGCACCCAGAGGATATTTGGGAACTCCTTGACGCGGATGGTTTCGAATGCAGTGATTTTCATCAGTAGACTCCCGCCGCCAGTAGCGCCTTCACCGTGAGATCGAAGTGCTCGACCATCGCCGCCTCGCCTCTGGCCGGGTCGCCATTGGCGATCGCTTGGGCGATGACGAAGTGGCCATCGATGCTTTCCTGCCGCGTTTCGTTGCTGGCTCGACTTGCCCAGCCGATCGGCCAGGTATGGCGCGTGACGACATGAAAGGAGCCGACGATCAGCGAAAACATCGGGTTTTTCGAAGCAACACCGATCGCCTCGTGAAAGGCGATGTCATGCTCCATGACTTTCTGCGGCTCGTTGAAATCGCGCTGCATCGCTTCCGCGAGCGCATAGATTTCTGCAGCTTCCCGATCCGTCCGGCGCAATGCGGCCAGCGCCACCGTGCGGCGCTCAATGGTCCGCCTGACGTCGAAGATTTGCTGGATGGTCGCCTGGTTCGTGTGAACCGCATGATCGGTAATCATTGCCAGAACGTCGGCTTTCGGAGCGGCCACCCGCGCCCGCCGCCCATTGCCGATATCGATCAGCGTCAGGGCTGCCAGTGAGCGATAGGCTTCGCGAACGATCGTTCGCGAAGCGCCGGTCAGCTCGGCAAAAGCGCCCTCGCTCGGCAGTTCATCGCCAACCTGGAGCCCGCTGTCGCGGATAAGGGCCTTCACGGCCTCCATCACGCCACCGAGCAGCCCTTCCGCCATACCCTGCCGATCCCCGGCTTCCTTTACGTCTGACAACGTCTCTATCAAGCTTCTCTCCAACCTATCATATAGGTTTAAGTTGAGCTTGATTTAGATTGCGCCTTGCCTATTGTCAATCCAAAGTTTCGAGAGGAATTGGGAGGACGCATGCAGGCCAGTGTTTTCTTCGAAGCGCTAGATATCGTCGGCGAAAGCATCATCTGGTCGGGTGACGAACACGCGCTCTATTGGGTCGATATCGGCGGCAAGCGCATTCATCGCCTGGAGGTGAAGACAGCGCGGCACGACACATGGCCGACGCCGGATTTTCCGACATCGATCGGCATGCGCAGGAGTGGCGGCTTCATCGTCGGCCTGACGCGCGAAGTCTGCCTCTGGCAACCAGATGGGAAATTCGGAGTCTTCGCCATACCGGAACCGGACATGCCGGCCAACCGGCTGAATGAGGGTCGCGTCGCGCCGGACGGCTCATTCTGGGTTTCGACGATGCAGAACAATCTCAATGCGGATGGGACGCCCAAGCAGATGGACACCAATACTGGTGCCGTCTATCGCATCGATCCATCGGGCACGATCACAAGACTTACTGCAAACGCATACGGCATCACCAACACTATGGCCTGGACCCGCGACAATCGCTTTCTTTTCGCCGACACGCTCGCCAATGAAATCTACTCATTCGCCTACGATCCGCAGGCAAAGACCATCTCCGATCGCCGTACCATCGTCAGCAGCTTCGAACGCGGTCTGCCCGACGGCTCCTGCATCGATGCGAACGATCATTTGTGGAACTGCCGCGTCGTCGGAGGCGCAGCCGTCGCACGGTTCAGCGCGGAAGGTGAACTCACCGATCTCGTCGAATTACCGGTTTCCTGGCCGACAAGCTGCACCTTTGGCGGCGACGACCTTTCGACGCTCTACGTGACCTCGGCCCGCTTCACCATGACGCCCGAGCATCTGTCGGCCCATCCGTTAGAGGGCAGCCTGCTGGCGATCAGCACCGGCTTTCGCGGCATCAAAGAGCCCAAATTCGGCTGTTGACATACTGGTATGGTAGAATGTTAATGGATAGTATTGCGTTGGAGGAGCTTCGTAAATGGAATTCGACGGCAAGAGCATCATTGTCACCGGCGGTAGCCTGGGGATGGGGCGCGCCTGCGCGGAGCGGTTTGCAAATGCCGGCGCACAGGTCCTTATCGTTTCCAACGACCGGAATTCACTCGACAAGGCCGTGAAGGAGATCGGCGGCAAGACGAGTGGCTGCGCCGGCGACGTCCGCAGTGTGCCCGACATGCGAGATGCCGTCGAGCAGGCTGTAGCGAGACATGGGGGCGTCGATATCCTCGTCTGCAGCGCCGGCATTCAGCGCTATGGCACGGTGGTCGACACGCCGGAGGACACCTGGGATGATGTGCTCGACATCAATCTGAAGGGCGTCTATCTCGCCTCGAAATTTGCTATCCCCGAAATGAAGAAGCGTGGCGGCGGCGCGATCATCGCCATTTCGTCGATACAGTCCTATGCGTCACAGACGAATGTCGCGGCCTATACCGCCAGCAAGGGCGGCATCAACGCACTCGTGAGGGCCATGGCGCTCGACCACGCCGCCGACAACATCACCGTCAATGCCGTCTGCCCCGCTTCGATCGATACGCCGATGCTGCGCTGGGCGGCAGACCGCTTCAAGGGTGACCTGACCCAGGACGAGATGATCGCCCAGTGGGGCAAGGGGCATCCCATCGGTCGCGTCGGCCGGCAGGAAGAGGTGGCGGATCTGGTCGCCTTCCTGGCCAGCGACAAGGCCCGTTTCATCACCGGCGCCGACATGAAGATCGATGGCGGCACCATGGCCAAGCTCGGCATTGTGCTACCCGATTGATCGATTGCTTTCATTCCCACGGAGATCTGCATGAAGCGGCCCAAAATCACCGACATCCGCGCGACAACCGTGACCGTGCCGCTCGACGCACCGTTGCGCCATTCCAACGGCGCGCATTGGGGCCGCTTCGTGCGCACGATCATCGAGGTCGAAACGGATGTCGGCATTGTCGGTCTCGGCGAGATGGGTGGAGGCGGCGAGAGTGCGGAAGCAGCGTTTCGTGCGTTGAAAACCTACCTCGTCGGGCATGATCCTTTCGAGCTCGAACAGCTGCGCTTCAAGATCTGCAATCCGACAGCTAGCCTCTACAACAATCGCACGCAGATGCATGCGGCGATCGAATTCGCCTGCATCGATATCATCGGCAAGTTTCTGGGTGTGCCCGCCTATGATGTGCTTGGCGGCAAGATGCGCGACGAGGTCGGCTTTGCGAGCTATCTCTTCTTCCGTTTACCCAACAAGGACACCGGCAAGGGCGAGATCCGCACCGCCGACCAGCTGATTGAACAGGCACTGGAGCTGAAGCGCAGTCACGGCTTCAAGGCGCATAAACTGAAGGGCGGCGTCTTCCCGCCGGATTATGAACTCGAAGTCTTTCGCACGCTCGCAAAGGCTGTTGGCACCGATTCCGTTCGCTACGATCCGAACGCGGCCTTCAGCGTCGAAGAGGCGATCCGCTTTGCTAGGGGAATCGAAGACCTTAACAACGACTACTACGAAGACCCGACCTGGGGCCTCAACGGCATGCGGCGCGTGCGGGAAAATACGCACATGCCGCTCGCCACCAACACGATCGTCATCAATTTCGAGCAACTCGCCACAAATGTGCTGAACCCGGCCGTCGACGTGATCCTGCTCGATACCACCTTCTGGGGCGGCATCCGGCCTTGCATCAAGGCGGCGGGCGTATGCGAGACGTTCCAGCTGGGGGTCGCGGTCCACTCCTCGGGAGAACTCGGCATTCAGCTCGCCACCATGCTGCATCTCGGCGCGGCCCTGCCGAACCTCGTCTATACCGCAGACGCACATTATCACCAGCTGACCGACGACATCATCGTCGGCGGGCCGATGAAATATGCCGACGGCGCGATCAAGGTGCCCACAGGTCCCGGCCTCGGCGTGGAGATAGACCGCGAAAAACTGGGAAGGTATTCGGATCTCTACAAATCGCTGGGCGGTTATCTCTACGATCGCGACCCCGCGCGTCCCGGCTGGTTCTCCACCGTGCCGAATGCGCGCTGGGCAGATCCGACGGATGATCGGATCGTGGACTATTGATTTCTGGTTGCCGGCCCTTCCACGCTGACGAGTTGCGTGCCGCAATCCAACGCAATTGTTGCAACGCTCCGCAAATCGATTAGTCTGCAAGCCAGCTATAAATGGCGGATGCAGATTTTCCATGCTGCGGAGACTTTGTCGCAGCGCCCAACTTCAGAGAGATCGATGGTCAGCCTCGGTGTTTTGACGACTTATATATTGGTGGTGCTTGGCCTCATGGTCATTCCCGGACCCGCCACGCTGCTCACTCTGGCCAGAGCCGTCAGCGGCGGCAAGCGCGCGGGCTTGGCAACCGGCGCCGGGATCGCCGCCGGCGATCTTTTCCATACGATGATGGCGACCTTCGGATTGTCGGCGTTGCTCGCCACATCCGCGCTGGCCTTCGAGATCGTCAAATATGCCGGTGTCATCTATCTAATCTATCTGGGCTTCAAGGCTTTCGTCGAGAAAAGCGGCAACATCGATCTACCGACCGCGCAGGCCATTACCCCCGTGCGCGCGTTCCGACAGGGGTTCTTCACCGAGATACTCAACCCAAAGACCGCGCTGTTCTTCCTGGCCTTCCTGCCGCAATTCATCCATCCCGAAAGCGGGTCCGTCATCGCGCAATTCGCGCTGCTTGGAGCCATTTTCGTGACCCTCAGCATCGGCGTGACCTCGCTTCTGGCAATCGGCGCCGGATCGATCGGTGGCTGGCTGCGCCGCAACCGCACCATCGGCCGATGGCAGGGAAAGGTCATCGGCTCGATCTACATGCTGTTGGGATTGAGGCTTGCGCTGCAGCAGCAGTGATCTTGCTTTACGGCGACAGGCCGGAGATCATCAGGCTGACTGCCGTTTGACGACTGAGAAGTTCATCTGCGAGCGAATGCGAAAGCCCATTGCTTCATAAAGCGCAATGGCCGGCGCGTTCGTGGTATAGGCGTGCAGATAGGCGGCTTCGCCCCGCGCCGCGATCTCACCGGCCACGAAACGGAAGAGCAGGGTGCCGAGGCCGCGCCCCTGAAAATCGGGATGGGTGCAGAGACCGCTGAGCTCGGCAAATCCCGTCTGGCGCATCCGCTGTCCAGCCATGGCAACAAGACGCCCGTCGATCTTTACACCCCAAAAGGAGCCGAGGCTCTGGGCGCGCAGCGTGAAGGGACCGGGTTTCGTAAGTGTGGCAAGGGCGAGCATATCCGCCGCATCTGCCTCCGTCAGCGGCTCGATCCGGCTGTCTGAGATCCGCCCGGACGGTCGCTCCGCCATCATCTGCACAAGCCTGGCATTGGAAAGGGTCGTCAATCCCTGAGGGACGATGATCGGTTCGGCTTCGACCAGCGCCATGACCTCGTCACCCACCGGCAGCTCTGCCAGAGCATCGAGGCTTTCGCCGGAATTGTCGGCGGGCGCGGCGAAAGGCACGATCGAGGGCGGATAACGCCGGGCATGCGCGTTGCCCTCCGCCAGAGAAGCATGGGCGGTTTCAAGCGCGCTCCAGATCGGGCGGTCGAGAATATGGCTCATCATTGTTGTTCCCTGGCAAGATCGCCGCGCCGCTTGAGAGGAGCTTCGGCAAGCCCGTCTTCGATGGCGGCCAGTTGTTGCAATATCGGCGCTGAAAGATCGCCACAAAGTTCGCGGACCGCCTGTTCTATGCGCGGCCAGACGGCTCTTTTCGAATAGTCGACGAGCTCCTGCCCCTTTGACGTCAGTGAAATCAGGCGGCGGCGCTGGTCTTCGGCCGAAGCCCGCATGTCGACATATCCCAATTCCAGAAGCTGCGAGATGGTGCGCGTCGCACCTGGCTGTGTGATGCCGACAGCCTGAGCAAGTTCGCCGATCGTCAGCGGGCCGGCGCAGTCGATGGCCGCCAGAAACGGATACTGGGCTGATTGCAGCGAGACGCCCAGCTCTTCCATGATCTGCTGCGTATCCGCCTGCAGGCGTTCGCCGATACGGCGGAATCGGCTGCCGAGGCAGAGGAAACCCAAGGACCTCACAATATCGTCAACCAAGTCGCACTCCGTGCGTTAAATTTGCATAACTAGTTATATAAAAGCTTATGTAATTTTGTCAACGGCTACTCTCCGCCGGGCGAACTTTGGGATATAAATCCATTGATTGCAGCCAGCGCCTCCCTTCCCGCCCATGCGTCCCGCTGCCATCCAAAACCGCACTAACGTTAGGGTCGTATTCTGTTCGAATCCGGTACGCAGCAGCAGGACGGCTTTCAAGAGAGGTGTCGCGGACACACGCCCCCGCACGCAAGATAGTCGCGGCGGCGGTGTCGACTTCCGGGACGAACAGATCAAGCTGAACTTTAATCAAGCTACTGAAATAGTTTCATAATATCGAAGAGCTATGAAACTGCCCGACATCACTTGAAGTTCAGTGCATGCGTATATTATTTCTTTAGAATTTTACATATTAACTGAATACTAATAAATGCCTTAACTTTCCAATTAATATTAGCTAACCATTACGCAAGCGGAGGTAATGGTTGTGCATGAAATTGGTACAGACTCTCAAAGATATTCAGAAAGAGCTTACTCAATCGAGGATGGCGTCCAAATGCCGGCTCCCAACGGCCTGGATGCTACCGGCGCACATCTTGTTTCCGAAGAACAGGTCTCAAACCAGGAGAGCCAAATGCAGCCGGCAGACGCGCCCGAACACCGAGCCGCCATTCCGACTCAAGACTATCCCCTTACGCTTCCAAGCATATTGATCGGCGGCTTGCCCATCACTGTCGTCAACCGGCGAAATGCCGCCTCCTTCATGATCCAAGTGGCGCGAAGACGCCGCCGCGACAGCCGGCCATACTATTTTACATCGGCCAATGGCGAGGTCGTCGCACGCGTTCATGCCGACGCCAATATCGCCAAACTCTTCCGGGAAGCCGATCAGATCCTGGCCGACGGCCAGCCGCTCGTCATGGCCTCGCGCTTGCTTTGCAGGGTGCAACTCCCCGAACGCGTGGCAACGACGGACCTCTTCCACGATGTGGCGGAACTTGCCGAAAGGGAGGGCATAAGCTTCTACCTCCTGGGCGCGACCGAGGCGGCAAACCACGAAGCCGTCGCCGCCGTGCAGGCACGTTATCCCGGCTTGCGCATCGCCGGGCATTGCCACGGCTATCTTGCCGGGGAAGCCCTGGAACAGAAGCTTGACGAGATCAACGCGCTTGCGCCCGACATATTGTGGATCGGTCTCGGCGTTCCCCACGAGCAGATCTTCGTGCACGATTTTGCCGCAAGACTTGCCAATGTCGGCATCATCAAGACATCGGGCGGGCTCTTCGACCATCTGGCCGAGAGGACGAAGAGAGCCCCCATCTGGGTCCAGAGAGCAGGCTTCGAATGGTTCTGGCGGATGCTGATGGAGCCACGCCGTCTGTTCTGGCGCTATCTCACGACCAATCCCTACGCCATCTACGCGATCCTGAGGTATTCGAAATGATGAACAGGCGATATCTCGAGCAGCCGACCGGAGAGACGGACACCGATATAGCCATCGTCGGCGGTGGGCTTTCCGGCACTCTGACCGCCTGCATGCTCGGTCGGGCAGGCTACCGGGTGAAGCTTATCGATCGCCATCGCGTCTTTCCGCAGGAATTCCGCGTCGAGACGATCGGCAGCGAAGAGATCGAAAAGCTGCAGAGGCTGCAATTGCTCGCGCCTTTGTCCAGCGCCGCCATACCCTTCGACGAAATCGTCAACATGCATAAGGGACGCGTATTGGACCGGACATATGGCCGCCACTATGGATTCTTCTACAATAGGCTCATCGCCGCAATGCGTGCGGCATTGCCGGAAACGGTAAACTTCATCGTCGGACAGGTCAGCGGTTTGCGAACGAGCGCGACGCAACAGCGGATTTCAATCCTCGGCCAGAACGAGGTGACTGCGCGACTGCTGGTGCTTGCAGCCGGGATGGGCGATATATTGCGCCGAGATCTCGAAATTTCGCAGCGATCGATCAGCAAAAGGCGCCCGCTCGCATTCGGCTTCAATCTCCGTCCCCTGCGGTCGAACAGATTTCGGCTTGCGGCGCTGACCTATCATGGTGACGGCGATGGCATCGACCATCTCAATCTGTTTCCGGTCCCCGGCGCGACGCGCGCCAACCTTTTCCTGTTCCGAGATCCGCGAGATCCCTGGGTCAAATCGCTGCATGACGATCCGAAGCAAGCGCTCATCGCCGCCTTCCCGTCCCTTGTCGATAACTTTGGCGACTTCGAAATCGCCAGCCGCATCGACAGCTGGCTCACCGACATTACTCTCGCCGACAATTGCCGGCAGGCTGGCGTCGTGCTGATCGGGGACGCCTATCTGACCTCGTGTCCGGCAACCGGACTCGGCGTCAGCCGGCTTCTGACCGAAGTCGAGCGTTTGTGCGCCGTTCACATTCCGCAATGGATGGCGGAGGCCTCGATCGACGGCGCCAGGATCGCTGCCTATTATGCCGATCCGGAAAAGCTCGAGATGGACGCCAACGTGCTGCGGACGGCCGATCATAATTTCAATCTGAGAGCCAGGAACGATTTAGGCTGGCGTCTGCGCCGCCAGTTCCATTTCATGCGCCGCCGCATACTGTCAGGCATCGAAAGCCTGAGCCCTGCTGTCGCAACGAAACTCGCCCCCCTCAAGACGATACGCGCCAGATCCGCCATCCAATCACCGGCGCTGAACCTGAAGTCGACGCCGCAGGCGTGAAACGTGCCGCGATCTCGCGCCGGCAGAACTCCGATAGCAGTTTGATCCTGCGGTCAGAAGCCGAAGATAACCAGCTCGGTGAATGTCAGGTCTCCGAGCGAGGGCGGCTTCGGGCCTTTGAAATATTTCGTCCCGCTCCCGGCAAAGTAACGACCGACAAGACCGGGCACGAGCCCATTCGCATCGACGACGCAAAGGACTATGCCTTTACGCAGGAGGTGGCGGCCAAGCGCCCCGGCGCACTGGCTGAGCTCCGCAGGCGTGCGGCAATAGATCACCTGACAACTCGGAACGAGGCCATGGAAGATGCGGCGTGTCTTGAACACGAAGGGAAATGCTTTGTCGCCGTCGACACAAATCAACGACAGGCATTCGAGCGCCGCATGCTTGAGAAGGATCTCTCTGTCGCCCTCGGAAAGCAGTGACATTTCGGGAAGATCGGGACGGGCCTCGAGCACGCGGCAAGTCTGTCTCGCCGCACTCAGCACCGGCAGGAAGGCGAGCTGCCCGTCGGCATAGCGGCGGAAGCCGAGCGCTTCGTTGACCTTGATGGTTCCCGGCGCCGGCGAGACGTTGATATAGGTTACGTTCTTTCGTCTCAGCGCCGCAATCACCATCTTGCCGGCAAAGGCGCGGTATTCCGGATCGACAGACCAGCTCGACAGATTGCAGCGCAGTTCTTCGCCTTCCAGTCCGTCATGCCGAAAGTAAAGCGCCAGCAGGACGCCGACAATGTGTCCGGACATATCCAGGACGAAGCCGTATTTCGGCAAATCGGGCACGAAAGGCCGCTTCTCCATGCGCGTGACGGCGCGCTCCCAATAGCCCCGATCGCGCGTCGGAAAATTTCTGCGGAGGCAATCGATGATGCCGTTCCAATCGCTCTCCTCGATCGATCGGCAAGTAAGTCCAGGAGGAAATGCGCCTAAAACTGCCATGATCAACTCCGCAATATTACCGAGATAGCAATGCATGCTTCACATTTTAGAAACATACTATATTTCTATTAATGAATATTTTCCGAGGCAGCATTCGCAGGCACTTTCCGATAGTCAGTGTCCATTCTACTGAACGGAAGATTAATCGCGTAATGGTGGCCGCGGCGGCGTGTGTTGACCCGCCTGACTGAGCACACCCCTCGAAATACCAAGCGAACGCCATCGCGTTCCAAAGGAAACACCGACAAGCAGAAGGCAAAAGCCGAGGGCGAGAGGCGAAAAGAACGCTTCCTCCTGCAATACCGCGTTGGACGTGATCGTGACGACCGCGACGAAAGCGAAGAGGAAATCCGGATCGCCCGTGGCGATCAGCTGCTTGCGAGCCGATAGGACAAGGGCCACCAGAAAGCCGAAGAAGACGAAGCTGCCCACGCCCATCTGATAAAGCATGACGCCGACCGCGCTTTCGACGGGAACGGAGGCGACGCCTTCGTCTTGCGCCCGGTCCCAATCCAGATTGAGACTTGTGCTCGAAAGATTGCCACCAATCCCCAAGCCCTGCCCGAGCGGATTGTGCATGAACTCGCGAACGCCTGCGATCAGGCCGAGAACATGATAGTCGCCATGCGTCACTCCGAAGAGGATCGCCGCGACCGTCCAGACGACGGCCAGCGCGACCACGGCCAGCAGCGTCAGCTCCGCGCGCGAGGGCCGATAGATCAGCCGCGCGCCGAGTGCCACCAGCAGCATGAACGTCGCGCCCTTGGAGCCGATGACGAGCAGCAGCGGCAACGCGGCGATGGGCAGCAGCCAGCGCCCCCTGAACAGAAGCCAGGCCGACATGATGCTGAGCCCATAAGCATAGCTGATGGGGTGGAAGTTCGGACCGCCATTGCGGAAGATCGGGGGAAACAGGTCACTGAGCAGCTTAGTGTTGAAGAATGTCGTCATCATCGTGTCTTCGATGCCGCGGAGCACGAAGCCGGTTTCCCTCAGCTTCTTTTCCCATACGCCCGCCTCGATCTGCGCTTTCAGGCCACGATGGATATAGAGATCGCCGTGAAACAGGCTGAGGAAATCCATCCGGAAGATCTGCTCCAGATAACCGTAGAGGATGGCAACCGCGCAGAGCCAAAGGATGCCCTTGCGCAGATCGATGGGGTAGAGACTGGCTGCAAGGATCGCGATGTGGAAACAGGCAAGCGGCGTGATCGTGTTGCGGAAATAGATGACGGCATCCTTCGGTCCGCCGTGGACGGCACCGAGTGCAAGGTAAAAGCTCACTATGCCGCAGATCACGAAGCTAAAGATCAACCAGGGTCGTAATTCGCTCAAAGCCCGAACACGATATTGAAAAGAGGCCATGACGAAGGCGACGAAGGCAGTCATCAGGATGACGAAGTTGGCGCCGCGCAGCGCGTCGAACGTGTTGTGGTCGGGCACGAAAGGGGTGAACCAGGCAACCACGAGGTTCTGATAGAGAAAGGAACAGGCGATGACGATCGGGATGCAGCCGGGCTGAGCGATCGACAGGACGAGCGTCAAGGCGAATGTTGCGGCAACCCCGAAAGGCGTCCAGACGGCGAATGCCGAGACGGAAGCGATGACCGCGAGAATGGCGATGCAAAGATGGAACATCGCATCCGAGCGCAGCCCGCTCAGACCTTCCGCCCCGAAGCCGGCGCGATTGCCCGTGACGCTCATCGCCAATCTCCATCCGTCCGCATCAGTTGTCGTTCCGCAACGCCGTGCTCCCGCGCATGTCAGCCTCCACCATGTCCGTCCAGAAGCGCGGCGATCATGGCACTGTCGAAACCCTCGGTGCTGCGTCTGGTCTCGATGATGCCGAAGCCCTGATCGAGTTCCCAATAGGCCCAGCCGACCTGGTTGGCTTCTGCCGCTTGCCGCACCGCCCGCACCCAGAACCTGCGGCTTTCGGCATCGACACAGAAGTTGAGCACGCCGAACTCATTCATCATCACCGGGCAGTCATGTGTCTCGGACCAGCGCCTGAGCCGCACGAATTCTGACGCGATCGCGGCTTCGGTCCAGGGCGTCGTCAATTGTTCCTCGATAAGGCTTGCCGCCTGTTCGTCGCCGCCGGCGCGCAGCTTCTCGATGCTTTCCTGCACGCGAGGCGTTTCGATGGTGGCCGGAAAGGGCAAATTCGAAATCCGCGCAAGCGGGGACGCATCCCAGGTCTCGCATTGATGGGTAAAAGCCGTCGGCGCGTAGAAGTGGATGGCCGCGATCTGATTGTCGTCGGCAAGAGGCGGCGTCTCGCCTATTTCCCATATGCCCTGAGAGGGTGACGGCCCCCAGACCAGCGTGTGGCTCGGGCATTTGGACCGCACGACCTCGGCAAGCCGATCCCGCAGCTGAAGCCACGCATCGCTTCGCATGGGCGGTTCATTCAAGAGCTCGGGATAGACGGATTCATTCGGCAGATTCGCGACAACGCTGCTCAACGCCGTCCAGGCTTCGGCCGCCCTTTGAGAACCGGCCGCGAAATCCTGACGGAGAGCTGCGTGAAGACTCTCCGAGGGATGCATATCCGCCAGCACCGAAAAACCCAGCCGGTTGAGGTCGGTCACGCCAGCCTCGATGCGACGGAGCTCGGCCGCACTGCCCGCCGATAGGAGGTCGCCATTGATCGGCAGCCGGATCGTCTCGAAACCCGATTGGCGAAGCTTTTCGAGCACCGGCTCGCTTGGTGCCACTCCATCGCTTCGATCGAACCATCCCGGCAGGTTGATGCCGCGGGAGGGCACGGCGCGCTTGACCGCCGCACGCGCCGCGCCGGCATCAGGAAGAGCCGCCAGAATGGAGCCGCCTGCCAGCTTGAGAGCGCTTCGGCGTGATATCATCGTCGATCGCAAGCCGCGTCCCACGATCATCCCCTCGCAGAGATTCGGCCGCCCTGCTCTCCCTCGCCAGCCGATCGGATCGGCCGTAGCAGCTGGCTTCGGCGTGTCTCCATATGCTCCGGCGCAATTACGAGCGTGGCGCTGCGCCCGATCTGGTCGGCATCGAGGCGCTGGCGAAGCATATTGGCGACCTCCGCCGTCTCCTCCGCAGGGCTGAGTGCAAAGAGCATGAGGTCCGCTTCGGCAAAAAGCACCGGGTCCCAGCTGCCGTCGACGATGGAAGGTCCCATCAGAAGGACGAAATCGAAGGCGCCGGCACTGGCCAATATATCGTCGAGGTTGAGGCGTACCGGCGGCTCCGTGTCCTGCACCGCAGGCTTGTCGTAGACGACGGTCTTCAAACCACTCGCACCGCTGACGAAGACACCGTTGCCGCTGTGCGCCGATGCTCCCGGGCCTGACTGCTCGCCGAACTCGACCACGAGCACATTCTGTTCGGCCTGCTGAAGGCCTATGCCGACCATCGCCCCCGCAAGTCTCGCCGCAAGCGGCGTATGAAGCGAGGAGATCAGCAGCACATAAGGCTTCGGATGCTCGGTCAGATGCAGAATGATGCGCCGCATGAGTTGCAGCACATCCCGCGAAAAGGCTTCGTTTCCGGCCTGGAAAAAGCGTCGCCGCATCGCGCGGATGCTTAGATAGGCACCTGCGCCCGATACGCCCGGCAACCGGTACTCTCCGAGATTGACTGGCGCTGGCTCTGATTTTGCAATCTCCCTCAAGGCGCCCTTATGAAGCTCGACGTCGAGGAGACTGCTCCGTAGCGGGGTCTTCGGGTCCGTTTCCGGTCGATCTTTAGGCCCACGCACCAAGGCAAGGCCGCAGCCGATGATAAGACCCAGCGCCGCGCTGACAGGCAACAGCAGCAGCGGCTTCGGCCAGGTCGGCTGCACGGGTGGGGCTGCGGCGCTGATTACCCGCGCCTCCTGCAGCTGCAGACCCTGCATCTGCGATGTCTCCTCGGCGCGCTTCAGGAAGTCGTCGAGCACGGCACGCGCTGCCTTCGTCTTGGCCTCGAGCTGCCGCAATTGCACCTGTGCGGCATCCGAGCTTTCAAGCCTTTGACGGAGATCGTCGAGCTTTGTCTGCAGCGCCGCGACATTCTGCGCGGCGAGATCGGACTTTGCCTTCAACTCCCGCGTGATCCGCTGTGCCTCGACGGCCATGAGGCCCTGCATGCCGTCCAGCTCGGAGCGCAGCCTTTTGATGATCGGATGGCGCGGCTGGTACATGGCTTCGTAGTTGGCAAGATCCGCAGCCCGCTGATTGTAGTTCTCGCGGAGTTTTACCGTGGCTTCGGAGGAGAGGATTTCCGAGAGCTTGGCAAGTCCGGCCGGCGAGGTGCCTGCGGCGACCGCCTGGGCATATTTATCCTTGGCCTGATCGGCATCGCTTCGCGCGCCGATCAACTGATCCGTAAGTTTGTCGATTTGGGACTGCAGCGTGCCGCCGGCGGAGGCATCCAGGATCTGATGCGAGACCTTGAAATCCCCAACTTCCTGTTCAGCGTCGCTGACGTTCTTCTGAAGATTGCCGATCCTGCTGGCAAGCAGAGAGTTGACGTCGCTGTTTGCAGTCTCCCGCTCGCCTGAAAGACCGGCCTTGTACCGGTCGACGATGGCATTGGCGATCCGCGCGGCCTTGTCGGAATACCGGGACAGGAAACTGACGTCGATGACGTAGGTAAGCCCGGCGCGCTCCACGGTGACGGCGCGCTGAAAATTCTTGAAGGTCGAATCCTTCGTGGGATGAGCGGCCAGGCCGACACGCGACAGGAGGCCGCCGTTCGAAAATTCGGAATCGCTCTCGATGTTCTCGCTCTCAAAGACCTTCATCAGCAGGTCACGCGATTCGATGACGAAGACCTGGCTGGCGATGGCGGCGCTGTCGCTGCCGATACCGGGCAGAACATTGTTGAGATTCGTCGCGCGCGGATCGCGCGGATCGATCATGATCGAAGCAGTCGCGGTATAGCTCGGCTTTGCCACGGCAAGGTAAGCGAGCGTCAATAGAAGCACGACGCAGGTGCTCGCCAGCACCGTCAGCCAACGTTGCCACAGGATCGTCCACACGGCACTGACATCGAACAGCGGCGGAAGCGAGCGCTCGTCAATGTTAAACGGCTTCATCCAGTTCCTCTCCGCGACCGCGGGTCTCCGGCTCATCGCACATCACTAAATTCAGTATTAGTGAATAACGTTAATCATCCGTTGAATTTACACCGGAGCGTGTGATCGACTTGAGACACCGCAAGTAACCATGTTGCGACTTCGTTCTGGCGCGATCATCAGTATTTACGATATTAGATATACATTCTATTTCAGCTATTACCGGCCATTCGGCCGACTGCAACCAACACAGGATCAGGGCGTTGAGTGAGAAAGCTGGCAGCTGCGACACTATATCGGCCGAAGCGCCCTCTCCTGCGAGCAACCTGCGCTTGTCGATCGGCGCGCTTGCGAAAAGCGGTGCTGTTGCGGGCGCCATCAAGCTTGCCAGTGCCGGCCTGTCATTCCTGATGTTCGTCGCTGTCGCCATGACGACCGATGAGCGGCAGTTCGGTCTTTACAGCGCCGCCTATGCCGGAGCGAGCCTGGTCTCCTTCTTCGCCATCGTCGGCCAACAGAGCGCGGTGCTCAGGTTCTGGCCCCAATATGCCGGCAACGACGATCTGAATTCGGCAAACGGCATGATGGCCCGCTCCATTCTTGTTGCACTCGCCGGGCTTGCGAGCTTCAGCCTGCTCATTCTCATCATCGGCTTCTTGCCATTCGCGGGAACCCGCACGCCAGAATGGCTCTCGATCTGCGTGGCGACCATGGTATTGGCTTTCGCGCTCGGCTGGTCGGAATTCGTCGCTTGCGCCCTTCGCGCCAAGAATGCGCTGATATTCGCGCTGCTGCCGCGCGATGTCCTATGGCGGGCAGTGGCAATCCCGGTCTTCATCCTTGCCCATTTCATGCAGATGAAGATGAGCGCGGTTGCCGCAACCTATCTGACGGCCGGATTGCTGCTTCTGATGATCGCGCCGCAAACGATCGTGCTTTTTCGCGACACGATCCGCGCCCGGCGCGGCCCGCTTACGAAGGAACAGAAGGATGAATTCAAGAGCGTGACGTTCGGGCTCTGGGGCGTCACGGCGCTACCGCCGGCGCTCAGTCAGGCGAGCACCTTGCTTGTCGCGGCCATTCTCGGCCCGGAGGCAGCGGGTGCGATCTTCGTGGCGGATCGAACGATGCGGCTGGTCGTCCTGGCTCTCAACGGCATCAATCAGGCGCTCGCACCGCAGATCTCCGCCGCCTTCTACACCGGAGACAAGGCGCATGTGCAGCGTATCACCAGTCTGGCAGCCCTGGGTGGCTTCATCATCGCCTTGTGCGTGCTGGTATCGTTCCTGATCTTCGGCGACCTGATCCTGTCGATCTTCAATCATGCCTATGCGACGCCGACGATGCAGGTGACGCTGATCATCTTCGGCATCGGCGCGACCGTGGGCACCGCCTGCGGGCCGACTGAAATCCTCATGCAGCTGACAGGCCTCCAGCACGCACTTTTCAAGCTGCTTGTTATCGTCAACACGTTCGGGCTCTGTGCGACGGCTGTGCTCACCTTTTGGCTCGGGCCGATCGGCGCGGCGCTCGCCATTGCCGGCACGATCATCGTATGGTGCGTCACCGCCGTGTTCATCGCGCGCCGCACCATCGGCATCAACCCATCGATCCTCGGCTTTCTTTCCGGCGAAGATGCCCTTGCCGCCCGCTCCTTCCTGAAAGGCCGCTCATGAAAATCGTCCAGGTACAGACCCAGGCGGAAGCAGCCGGAGCACAGCGGATTTCGGATATGATCGGCGAGGGCCTGCGCGCCCGCGGCCATGAGGTGCGCACCGTCTTCATGTACAGGAAGACCGATGTCTACGACTGCGATCCCCATGCGGACTTCATCCTTGCCGAGCCGCCGCGCAGCTTGCTCGGCCAGATGCGGGCCGCCGCCCGGCTTGCCGGTTACCTGCGCAATGCTCGGCCGGATGCGGTCATCACCTTCCAGCACTACGGCAATATTTTCGGTACCATCGGCGCGCGGCTCGCTGGCGCGAACCTCATCATCGCAAACCAGAGCGGTGCGCCGCAGACCAAAGGCGTCAGGGGAGTTCTCAGCCAGATCGACAAGCTGATGGGCACCTTTGGCGCCTATCATGTCAATGTCGTCAATTCGAGCTGGACGGAAGCGCAGTTCGACACTTTTCCGAGAGCCTATCGCCGCCGGACCTCGCGCATCGACCATGGCGTCCCAGCACCGGCAATCGCTTTCGACAAGGCAGCTGCGCGCGCTGCCTTCGGCCTTCCGCAGCAGGCGTGGATTGCCGTTTCCTCCGGCCGCATGGCTCCTTCCAAAAACCAGATCGCACTCGTCGGCGCCCTCGTCCATCGGCCCGACATTCATATCGCCATCGCCGGCACCGGGCCTGAACGGGATGCGATCGCCGCATTCGCTGAGGCCAATGGCGTCACGGAGAGGCTGCATCTCGTCGGCGAAGTCCCCCCTTCGCGCATCTTCGAGTTCCTCGCGGCGGGAGATGCCTATGCCTTTGCCTCACTGACGGAAACTTTCGGCCTTGCCGCAGTCGAAGCGGCTATTTCCGGCCTGCCGGTGGTCACGAGCAAGCTGGATGTCCTACGGGAAGTGTTGACGACGGATGATGGCGAGGCAGCCGCGCTCTTCGTCGACGCCGATGCGAAGGGTATGGCGGAGGGCCTTGCCGAACTCATTGCCCGGCCGGAGCTTGCAGCCCGGCTTGCCGCAGCCGGGCGACAGCTGAAGGAACAATATTCACCGGCGCGCATGTGTGCCGGTTACGAAGCGTTGCTTCTGTCGCGCTCACTTCCGAACGGCTGCAATCCCGTCGATAACCTCCAGTCGGCCTGAACGATTGAGCGTATGGATTTTCGGATAGGGCCAATCGCCATGGGCCGAGATCGGTCGGGGCGCCGATAGCCGAACCGTGTTTTCATCCAGCTCCAGCAATTGCAAGATGCCGAGCCCGCCGCCATAGCCAAGCGTTCCGTCCTGAACCGGCAGAAGGATGCGACCGTCCGCATCGCGGGTGAAAGCACCGCCGGGGCGCGCCATGCGCCGATCGATGAGGACGGGGTTCAGTATATGCGGTTTCCAGGGGCCGGTTAGACGAGGTGCGTGGAAGACCACGAGCATATCGGATGTGCTGCCATAGCCATCACGATTGGTAGCAAACAGCCACAGCTGTCCGCCGTGATCGAGCAGGGTGGCGTCGGAAATCTCGCTCTCGATGAGTACGGCTTCCGGAACCCAGCGATCCGGAAACGCCGCGCAGCGATAGAGGACGAGCTTTCCGCCCGAGCTGGCTTCGGGGAGCATCCAGATCGCACCATCGCGCTCGAAAACCTGCGGATAGGAGAGATGATAAGGCTCCTCCAGCACACATCGCGGCTCTTGAGGCATCCCGGCGGCATCGAACGGCACGACGGAGATGACCGCCTTGCCTGTCGCATGCCGATAGTCTTCCACGAACAGGAAGGAGCGATCCTGCCAATGAAATGGAAAGGGATCGGCATAGAAGCGATCTCCGAGGTCCGGCAGGACTGACCAGCCGTCGCCAAGTTCGCAGGTGTTCGCCACGCCCGACCCATCCGTGAAGCGATAGCCGACGCGCCAATGCGCATGGCGAAAGCGCGCGCGCCGCATCGCCTCTCGGCCCAGGCGCGGCAACGCGCTGGTCAGATAAGAGGATGCGAACTTCACCGTTCCACCGATTGAACTCTCGGGTGCCGTCAGCACCTGTTCGTTCATAGGGAGCCGATTTTCGGCAAATGCGCGAACCGCGGAAATGACGAGCGTGATCGTGCGCGCAAACACATCCTCGACGCCGAGCGCTGCAGCCTCCCGCCGATCGATCATCGGCCAAGCGCGATCTATGACCGTGTTGCCGTCCAGAACGACTTCGACGACCGGCAGGTTGCCGGCGGCGACCGAGGTTGGGACCGCTAGATCCGAGCGAAATCCATCGAAGCGAAGGGCAATGGTCGGAACAGACGCTGATGCGGCGTATCCTGTGAGATCCAGACGAAGCACCGCAGACCTGTTGCGGAAGCCTGCGGGGATTCCCGGCAAAGGAGCTGCGAGCGCGGGATCGTGCCGACGAAAAATCTTTCGCTCGAAAGCCAAAACCGCGTTGATTGCTCCCGGCCATGTGGCGATCTCGGGTTCATGCTGGACGGCGATATCGTGTCCGTCCATTTGCAGGCGCCTGATCACGATCTCCTGCCAACGACGAGGAGCCGATTTTGGGACGACAATGTCGATCGATGGCATGGCGCTTCCCATCTGCAGCGGCATCATGCCAGCCTTCCGAAATCAGAAACGTTATGCTTATTCGAGAAAGCTTACTTTCGCGTTATCCTTGAGTTGTATTGTCAGTGTCAATTTTCGTTGCTGACGCGAGCGCCACAAAAGCGAGGCGCGCTAGATTCCAGATGTTCCAGGGCGCACTTGCCGCCTTCGCCAGAAGCGGCAGGCCCGTAGGGCCGGGCCTGCCGCTTTGGCCGGACAACGTCACCCCGTACGTCATCCAGTATTTCGACAAAGTCATTCGGGCATCCGCCTGACGGCGTACGCCAACAGTCGCGGTGTCCGGACTAGGATCTGGGCGTCGTCTTCTCGTGCAGCGGCTCCTTGCGGTGCCAATTCTCGAGAGTCCTGCCATCCCTATGTTTTTGCTGAGCCCATTGGATGCCGTTGGAGATGACCTTCAAAACATATTTATTGTGGTAGACGGGATAGCTCTCGTGGCCGGGACTGAAGAAGAAAATCCGGCCGCGGCCGCGCTGGAAGGTGCAGCCGCTGCGGAACACTTCGCCGCCGGAATACCAGGAAATGAAGACCAGCTCGTCCGGCTGCGGGATGTCGAAGGGCTCGCCATACATTTCCGAGGCCTCCACTTCGAAATAGGGCGGCAGCCCCTCGGCGATTGGATGGGAGGGGTTGATGACCCAGACGCGCTCGAGATCGCCTTCCGGAAGCTCGCGCCAGGAAAGATTGGCGTTGGTGCCCATCAGCCGGCGGAAGAGCTTCGAATGATGGCCGGAATGAAGGATCAGGAGGCCCATGCCCTTAAGCACCCGCTGCTGGACGCGATCGATCAGGGCATCGCTCACTTCCTCATGCGCCACATGCCCCCACCAGAGCAGCACGTCGGTATCGTCAAGCAGCGAGTCCGGCAGGCCCTCTTCGGGATCATCCATGGTCACCCGCCGGATCTCGAAGTCCGGGCTTTCGATGCCGCTGGCGATCGCGCCGTCCATCCTGTTCGGATAGAGCTTCTGCACGATCTCGTCGGTCCTTTCGTGCCGGCCTTCGTTCCAGATGGTCACTTTGATTGTCATTTCGCTATTCCTCAGGTGGTTTTGGGAGATTATGCGTGGTGAACGAGCTTGCCCGTCGTATCGAAGACGTGGCACGCGGTGGGGTCTACGCGCAGGGAGACGCGATCGCCGGGACGTAGCCTCATATCGCCCTCGGCGCGCACGATCAGCGGCGCGCTGTTGCTTCCGACGGTGAGATAGGTTTCCACACCCAGCCGTTCGACGATCGAGACATCGGCTTCGAAGCTTCCCTCGCCTTTCGCCGCGAGCTTCAGATGCTCCGGGCGAATGCCAAGGCGCACATCGCCTTGGGGTATTCTTCCACCAGGATCGGCAAGCCCGAGCTGAAGGCCAATGCTGCTGGTGAGCGAGGCGCCGGCACCATCCCGCATCGCCGTCATTGGAATGACGTTCATCTTCGGAGAGCCGATGAAGGTGGCGACAAACTCGTTTTCGGGCTGATGATAGAGGTCCATGGGCGCGCCCTGCTGTGCGACCGTGCCCTTGTTCAGCACGACGATCCGGTCGGCCATCGTCATCGCCTCGACCTGATCGTGGGTGACATAGACGACCGTCGCCTTCAGCTCGCGATGGAGACGTTGCAGCTCGGCGCGCATCTGCACGCGCAATGCGGAATCGAGGTTCGAAAGCGGCTCGTCGAAGAGGATGAGCGACGGTTTCTTGATGATGGCCCGGCCGATCGCCACGCGCTGCCGTTGGCCGCCGGAAAGAGCTGCCGGGCGACGGTTGAGATAATCCGTCAGTTGCAGCATCTCCGCGACATCGTCCACCTGCCGGCGGATCTCAGCCTCGGGCACCCTCTTCAGGCTCAGCGAGAAGCCGATGTTTTCAGCGACCGTCATATGCGGGTAGAGGGCGTAGGACTGGAAGACCATGGCGATGCCCCGCTTGTCGGGGGGCACGTCGTTGATCCGCTGGCCGTTCAGGATGAGATCGCCCTCGTCGATCCCCTCGAGACCGGCAATCATGCGCAGCAGCGTCGACTTCCCGCAGCCGGATGGGCCGACAAAGACGGCAAATTCGCCATCCTCCACCATGATATCGACGCCCTTGATGACTTCGAGCACACCATAGAATTTGCGGACATTGTTGAGCGTAATCATGGTCATGGCTCTTTCTTCATGGCGCGAATGGCTAGCCCTTCACACCGCCGGCAAAGGTCTGCACGAGGAAGCGGCGGGCAAAACCGAAGGCGATGACAGCGGGAAGCAGGTAAATGAAGGCCAGTGCGGCGAGGAAACCGTAGTCGACGGTGTTCACCCGCAGATAGGCCCGGAAGAGACCGAGCGGCAGCGGCTGCAGCTCGGGCGACGACAGGAAGGTCAAAGGCATGAGGAAATCGCCCCAGGCGGAAATGAAGGAGAACAATCCCGCAGCAGCAAGGCCCGGCAGCGCCAGCGGAATGAGCACGCGGCGAATGCGCTGCAGCAAGGTGGCCCCATCCATCAGCGCCGCCTCCTCATAGTCCCGCGGAAGGCCGTCGAAGAAGGTCTTCATGATCCACAGCGCCAGCGGCAGCTGCATCGTCGCCAGAACGAGGACGATCCCGAGATAGCCGTCGATGAAACCGGTCCAGCGCATGATGGCCCGGGTCGAGCTGCCGAAGAGCGGCCGCAGGATCGCGGCTTCGGCAATGTTGAGCGTCAGCAAAATCTTGTAGAGCGGCACCACGAGCGCAGTCGGCGGCAACACCCTGATCAACAGAATTCCATAGAGAAACGGCAGCTTCCACCAGGCCGTGGTCCGCGACAAGGCATATCCGCCAAGCCCGGCCAGAACGATGACGAGGGCTGTCGAGCTGCCGACGATCAGCAGCGAGTTGAAGAGCCACTTGCCGCCATCCTCCTGGACGAAGATCTTGACGTAGTTGTCGAAGGTCCATTGCTCCGGCCAGCGCAGGAAAAGCTGTGCATTGCCATCGAAGGATGCCAGGAATACCCAGAAGAATGGGATGGCACAGAAGATCGAGATAATTGAAAGCGTTGCATAGGCAAGAAGATCACCCTTCGCCTTGTTGGCACCTTCGGCTGGAGAAATCGCAACCATCTCAGACCTCCACCCTCATTGCCTTGACATAGCCGACGCCGATCGCGACGGAGATCAGCAGAACCACCACGGCAACGGCCGCGCCGTAGCCGAGCTGATATGCCGTAAAGGACTGATTGTAGATGTAGATGCTGACGAGTTCGGTTGCGCCTCCAGGCCCGCCGCGCGTCAGCGCATAGACAAGCCCGAAGACGGCGATCGTCGAAACAGCCGATATCAGCATGTAGAGCAGGATGGTCGGCATCATGAGCGGCAGAGTGATGCGCCGGAACATCTGCAATGGCGTCGCGCCATCCATGCGCGCCGCTTCGTAGATTTCGCCCGGAATGGTACTGAGGCCGGCCGTCAGAAGGATCATCGCTGTCGCGATACCCCGCCAGGTGTTGACCACGATGATCATCGCAAGCGGAAAGGTGTTGAGCCAGTCGGATGGTTCGATGCCAAAGAATGCGACGATGCGGCTGAGCGTTGCCTGATCGCCGCCCGCCAGCATCGAGATCCACATGAAGCCGGCAACCACTTCCGGCGCCGCGTTCGGCAGCAGGATGATCGAGGCAAAGATCTTGCGAAACCGGATGGAGCGGCCGAGCGCCATGGCCGAGATCAGCCCGAGGATGAATTGCCCGATGATGGCGGAGCCAAGCACGAACAGGAACGTGACGAGCAGTGAATTCCAGAACTTGGTGTCATTGATGAGGCGGGTGTAGTTGCGAAACCCGACAAGACGCGGCCGTAACGCGCCGGCACCGGTCAGCGCCTCGTTCGTGAAGCTCAGATAGATCGAATAGATTGCCGGATAGATCACGAAGGCGACTAGCAGCACGATGGACGGCAGCAGGATCAGCAGCAACTGCCGCTTTATTCGCGCTTCGTGCATATTCTTTGCAGGCATGGCGCAACCGTCCCTATTCGCCGGAAAGGGCGAGCGCTGTCGCCCGTCCCGGTACGTTTCCTCGATTGAACGATTGGATCATTTCACCATGTCTTCGCCGAGCGTCTCGCTGACATAGTCGACGAGGATCTTCTGCGCCCCGGCAGCATCCGTTTCCTTGCGGAGCAAAGCTTCGGTTGCTCTTGCAACACCTTCGGAGACAGCCGAGAAGCCCGGAGCGGAGGTCAGGAAGGCGCCCTTTTCGACAGCGGTGAGAACCGGGACCAGTGCGGTGAGCTTCTGGAAGTCCGGATCATCAGTCGCATCCTTGCGGCCGGGAATATTGCCGAGGCGCTCGGCATAGGCGACATCGGCCTTGACCGAGCCGAGATCAAGGATGATCTTCTTGGCAAGCTCGGGGTCCGTACCCTGAGCATTCACTCCCCACGCGCTTTCAATGCCGACGATGACATGCTCGCCGCCATCCTTGCCGGGCATGGTCCAGGTCCCGACAGCCTTAGTGACATCAGGAATCGGGTTCTTGCTCTCCGGACCCCAGTCATAGATGTAGCACCAGGAACCGCAGGTCGTCGCCACCAGCTTGCCCTCGGGAAACATCTGATATTTCGGGGTGACCCACGGCTCAGGCCCGAGCAGAGGCTGGACGGGCATCAGATCATTGTCGATGAGATCCTTGTAGAAGCCGAGAGCATCCTTGATGCCTTCGCTCTTCAAATTCAGCGTGCCGTCTTCATTCGCAATCTGCGGCGTGGAGGTTCCGA
The DNA here is from genome assembly GCF_044769665.1 of Rhizobium sp. NPDC090279. Lineage (NCBI taxonomy): Bacteria > Pseudomonadati > Pseudomonadota > Alphaproteobacteria > Hyphomicrobiales > Rhizobiaceae > Rhizobium > Rhizobium sp. NPDC090279. Next base: position 91,565 of record NZ_JBIVYI010000001.1, read on the forward strand.
CCACGAGATATTGAAACCCTTCGCCGAAAGCACCGCCGCCCCAGGTAACGCCGGCCGGGAACAGAAGACCATAGGCCCCGGTCTTCGCCTTGATCTCCTTGGCGCGGTCGAGAAGCTCCTTCCAGGTCTTGGGTTGCTCCGTCGAGATGCCGGCCTTTTCGAGAATATCACGGCGATAATAGAGCTGCTGCACGCTCAGCATGGCGGGAAGGACATAGACGCCGCCGTCGGACTGAGTGACGAGCTTCTTGGAGACATCGAACAGTTGGCCATAGCCGTCCCAGGCCTTGAACCCCTCGGTAATAGGTGCGAGATAGCCGGCCGCAACCATGTCGGCAACATCCTGTCCCGCCGGTGCGGTGAAGAGATCGGGCGCATTGCCCGCACGCAACTCCGTCAGCAGCTTTGAAAGATAATCCTTCTCCGGCGCGGGATATTCCACGATTTCGATCGTGACGCCGTACTTCTTCTCGATATCGGGAACGACGACCTTCAGCGCATCGATGCGCGCCTGGCGATGTTCGGCAATCCGGATGGTCTCCCCGCTGGCAGCACTCGTGAAAACTGACAGACCGACGGCACATATGCCGGCCATGAGAAAGCTCTTCAACATCTACCCCTCCCTGGGCTTTCGTTGCGATCCTCCATCGCGACTGAAATGTACACACGTATGGCATTAAATTTCAATAGCGTGATCGCCTGGCTACCGAATTTCCAATTATCAAGCTGATTTATATTGAAAATTTCCCAACATTCCAGTAGACCGTTTTGCGCACACGTATGCGCAAATGGAGGAAATCATGTCAGAACCCGTTCGACTGGCGGTGATCGGCGCCGGGCTGAAAGCCGCTGAATACGCCCGAAGCTGGGTCCATATGCCGGAGGTCGATTTCGTGGCCGCGGCTGACGTGAGCGTTGGCTCGCGCAAGCGGCTGAGCGACATCTGCACGGCGGCCGGGCGGGCAGCTCCTCTCGAATTCGATGATTTCCCGACCATGCTTGCGCAATGCAAGGACGGTCTCGATGCGGTTTACGTATCGACGCCACACGCCTTCCACGCAGAGCAGGCGCTGGCGGTGATCGAGGCCGGTCTCGACCTGTTCCTGGAGAAGCCGATGGTCACCACCGTGGCCGAGGCGAAGGCGCTCATCGAAGCCCGTTCGAAAACCAACAATACGGTCGTCATTGCGTTCAACGGCGCGCTGTCGCCGCTGGTGCGCGACACCCACAAGCGCGCGGTGGCGGGCGAATTCGGCGAGCTAGTCAGCGTTTCGGCGACTATATGGGAGGGCTGGTCCTCAAAATATGATGGCCAGTGGAAGCAGAAACCGGAATTGTCGGGCGGCGGCTTCATGTTCGATACCGGCGCGCACATGATGAACACGGCCTGCCTTCTCGTTCGCTCGGAATTCGACCGCGTCTCCGCCTATATGAACAATCACGGCAAGCCCATCGATATTACCTGCGCCGTGGCGGCCCGCCTCCAGAACGGCGCGCTCGTCACCTTCAATGCCGCCGGCGAAGGCCCTCCGGGCTGCGCCTCGCACATGACCCTCTTCTATACGAAGGCGATCGTCAGAATTGACGCCTGGGGCGCGTGGCGCGAGATCGAGATAGACGGAAAACCGGGTATCCGTGAGGTCGCTGGAGCCGCCCACCAGGAAAATCCGCTGAAATCCTTCCTCAGCGTGCGTCGCGGCGAAGAGGAAAATCCGTCCACCGTCGAGAATGGACTTCGCTTTGCCCGCCTCTGGGATGCTATCAAGGCATCTGCGGCACGAGACGGAGAATCGGTTAGGATTTCCGACATCGGTTAATTGGAGCGATTCCAGCAAAAGTGTGAAGCGGTTTTGCGTCCGGAATTGCGCGAAAACAAAGAGATAGAGCATTTCCGTGACTCCGTTTAAAACGGAAATGCTCTAGTAGGAAGCAGCAATGAACAAGCGCATCACCTCGAAGGAAATCGCAAAGCTCGCCGGCGTCTCCTCGTCGACGATCTCCAGGGCCTTCTCGGGCGATACTCGCATCAGCGAGCGTACGCGAAAACGGATCATGTCCCTCGCCGACGAGCATGATTACCGCCCGAATGCGATCGCCCGCTCGCTGAATAGTCAAAGGTCGCGCCTCGTCGCGCTCGTGGTGAACTCGATAGAGAACCCCTGCGAGGGACAACAGCTGCAATATCTGGTGCAGCGATTGCAGGAGCGCGAGCTGCTGCCGATCCTGCTCTGCTGCGCCGGCTACGACGATCGCGCGCATCTGATGCGCATGGCGTCAGCCTATCAGGTCGATCACGCGGTGATCTTCTCCGACATGGTCTCCATGGCCGACGCCACTCAGATCTTCCGAACGGCACGCCCGATCATGGTCTCCTTCGAGCCGATTTCCGACCCGAATATAGCGCAGCTCATCCTCGACGGATCGAAGGCCGCCGAGGAAGTGGTCGCAAAGGCTGTCTCTTCGGGACGCAGCCGCTTTGCCTATCTGACCGGCCGCAACTCCAGCTGGATCGACAAGCAGCGCAAGCGCTGGTTCGCCGATGCGCTCGCCAAGCATGGTCTCAGCTTCGTGGCGGAAAGCCACGGCGACTATTCCTACGATTCCGGTTTCAAGGAAGCCGTTGTGCTTCTTCGCCGATCGCCTGTGGACGCAGTGGTCTGCGGCAACGACGTGATGGCGATCGGCGTTCGCGACGCGGCGACACGGGTGCTCGGAAGAAAAGTGCCGGAAGATCTCGCCATCATCGGCCAGGACGGCGTCAATCTCGCGATGTGGGAATGCAACGATCTGACCACGCTTGCGCTGGATTTCACGGCCTACATGGACACGATCATCGGCTTCATCGAGGATCAGGCCGAGGATAAGGAAGGAACGGCCTCCGTGACGCACGAATATTTCGTTCACTGGGGCTCCACCTGCTGAAGTCTCCTTTGCGCCACCGCGGCATTCACGACGGAACGCCGCAGTAGCTCAAGCCCGTGGTTTCATTTTCGCTCAGGCGCCAGCACGAAATCATGCTCGATCTGCCAGAACGTTCCCGGGAATTCGAGCTCCTTCGCCCGTGCCGGATCGTCGGTCAGCCTGAATTCGGCGAGCAGGCTCTCCTTGACGCCGAACACCGCATCGGAATGGATGTAGGGGTCATCAGGATCGAAGATATGGGTCGTCAGCGTCTCGAAACCGTCAGCCTTGATGATGTAGTGCAGGTGGGCCGGTCGGTAGGGATGGCGGCCGAGCGCATCGAGCAACTTCCCCACAGGACCATCATCCGGGATGGGATAGTATTTCGGCTTCACCGCCCGGAACCAGTAGCGCCCATCCTTACCGGTGCGGAAGACGCCGCGCAGGTTGAAATCGGGCTGGATGCCCTGTTGCTGGACATCGTAGAACCCCTCGTCATTCGCCTGCCAGACGTCGAGCACCGCGTTCTCGATCGGCCTGCCCTCCGTGTCGAGGATGCGGCCGCTGATCACCATATCCTCGCCTTTCTGATCGAGGCAGATATTGGCGCCCATGGGTAGTTCGGGCGCATCCGCGACATGGAAGGGCCCAAGGACGGTGCTCTCCGATGCGCCTGACGGCTTGCGGTTGTTGACCGCGTCGACCAGCATCGACACGCCGAGCACATCCGACAGCAGGATGAATTCCTGCCGCCAGTCGGTGCAGGTGTGGCCGGTCTGGGTGAGGAAGAAGATTGCCTCCATCCACTCGTCCTGGGTCGGCTCCAGCTCCTTCACCGCCTCATGCAGCTTGCGGGTAACGACTTCCATCACCTGCTTCAGCCGCGCATCCCTGGCGTTCGCGTTGCGGCCAGTGACCACCTCGACGGAATTTTCCTCGGTGAAATAGCCTTTTTCATGCGCTCTCATGGTCGCCTCACAGATCCAGAATTGCCGTCAGCACGCGACGCAGCTCGCGTTCCGGGTCGTCAACCGCCGCTTCGGAGCGCCAGGCGACATGGTGGTCAGGACGCACGAGCAGCACGCCGGAATCACTGATGTCCCGAGCGCGTGCCCAATCTCCGGTCAGGTCCTGCCATTCCTGCCGAGGGCCGATCCTGTGAGCGGCGATCGGCAGCTTCAGCTCCTTCGACAGAGCCTTCGCCGCCGCGATCCAGCCGTCGCCGCCGATGCCGGTCAGCACCGTGAAGACGCCGTGACCGGTAAGATCGAGGCTGGATACCTTCGCGCCGCTGTCGTTGAACAGCCAGGCATGTGGCAGCCGCGCCCCCGGCCAGGTCGTCGGCTGAAAATGCAGTTCCGGGTCTTTCTCAAACGCCGGTTCCGGCTGGCCGTCCTTGACCACGGCATTCGAGGCATAGCGATGGTTCATCTCCACGCCATGGGCATCGAATTCGTAGACCTTGTGGGCGATCGCCTCGCGGATCGCCGTGCGTTGGCGTTCGGCATCGCCAGTGTCGTTGCAGCGCGCATCCATATTCTGCTGCATCTTCACCGGATCGACGGAATCGAGCAGACCGAGCGCCTTGAAGATCGGGCCGAACTCCTCGATCGATTTGTTGGCGCGGGTGACGATCTGCTTGGCGACAGGCGCACGTTCCGCCTGATAGCTGTCGAGCAGGCCCCTGCCGGCTTGGCCTTTCAGGACCATGGCAAGCTTCCAGGCGAGGTTGAAGCCATCCTGGATCGAGGTATTGGAGCCGAGACCGTTCGAAGGCGGATGGCGGTGGACGGCATCGCCCATGCAGAAAACCCGGCCGTTCGACATGGTGGTCGCGTACATGTTGTTGACGGTCCAGGTCGAGACGGATTTGATCTTCGGCTTGAGATCGGCAACGCCCACCAGTTCGCGCACAACCTTGGTGGCGAAGGCATCATCCACCTCAGGCGGCGGTTGGTTGATGTCGTAGCCCCAGACAATCAGCCATTCGTTCCACGGCCGCACCATGCGCACGAGACCCATGCCGATGCCGCCGACATCGGCGCCCGGCTGCAGCACCCAATAGAGCACCGACGGCCGATGAGCGACGTAACGAGACAGATCCGCCTCGAACAGGATGTTCATTGAGCCAGCGACACCCATCTTGCCTTCGAACGTCAAACCGGCATGTTCAGCGACCTTGGAATTGCCGCCATCCGCGCCGATCAGGAACTTCGAGCGAATGGTCAGTTCCTTGCCGGTCAGACGGTCAAGACAGGTCGTCGTGACCCCCTCGGCATCCTGCACGTGGCTCAGATACTCCATCGACATGCGTGCCTGCGCGCCGCGCGAGCACGCCGTCTTGAACAACAGCGGCTCCATGTAGGTCTGCGGCAGGTCGTTCATGTGAGCCGGCGACGAAAGCAGATGTTCGGCGCGCGACAGCGGATGGTTGCCCCAGCTCTGCATGCGGCCGATCTCCTCGCCGGCAACCGCCGTGCAGAAGACGTTCTGTCCCATCAGATCCTGCTCCACAGCGAAGAGATAGGCCTCCTCCTCGACGTCGCGGCCAAGATCGCGCAGGACCTCCATCGTGCGCTGGTTGGTGATGTGCGCGCGCGGCGTGATCGCCAGCCAGCGGTAGCGGTTGATCACCATCGGCTCGAGACCGTAGGTCGCAAGCAACGCAGCTGTCGCCGAGCCCGCAGGCCCCGTGCCAATGATCAGAACGTCGGTGGTAATGTCAGCCATTTGGCCCTCCCTTTTCATCATGCAGCACAGGTCCGCCCTTCAACAGGCGGCGGACCGGAAAAAGTTCCCAACCGGTGCGGCTGGAGATGAGCCCCCAGAGCCCTCGCGGCGCAAACAGCATCGTGACGATGGCGAGCGCGCCAAGGGCCAGCAGATACCAGGAGCCATAGCTCGAAAAGGCATTTTGCAGCAGGAAGAAGACGAGCACGCCGACCAGCGGCCCTTCGATGGTGCCGATGCCGCCGATCACCACGATAAAGACGACATAGGCGGTCCAGTCGGTGAGCGAGAAGGCAGCGTCGGGCGATATCCGCGCCTTCTGCAGATAGATGAGGGCACCGATCATGCCCGTCACAAAGGCTGTCGCCAGATAGACGACGATCTTCAGGCGCAGCGCATCGACGCCAAGCGCGCGGGCCGCAGTCTCGCTGTCGCGGACGGCGGCGAGGCCGAGGCCCTGCTTGCTGCGCAGCAGCCGATAGATGAACGCTATTGTCAGCGCCGCAAGCGCCAGCGCTAGCCAGTAAGCGAGTGCATCCGCCGCGGCTGCCGAGCGCATGCCGAACCAGTCCTGCAGCAGCGAGACGCCGAGCATATCCTTCGTGGCTTCGCGCGGCAGCGAGGTGCCCGTCCCGCCGCCAAGCATCTTCCACTGGGCAAACAGCAGGCGCCCGACTTCGGCAATGACCCAGGTGCCGATCGCGAAATAGGGACCATAAAGGCGGAAAGAGAAGAAGGCGGCAGGCACGGCGATAAGCGCAGCGAAGAGGCCAGCAAGCGGAATGGCGAGGATCGGATCGACGCCGGCGAGAATGACAAATCCGAACAAGGCATAGGCGCCGCAGCCGACGAACAATTGTTGCCCGACCGAGATCAGGCCGGCATAGCCGGCGAGCAGGTTCCAGCTCTGCGCCAGCGCCAGCATGGTGAGAATGAAAAACAGATCCTGCACGACGCCGCGCGAAACGACAAAAGGAGCAGCTGCCAGAACCACGACTGCGGCAATGGCAAGGACGGTAAAGATGCCGGAAAGTCTTGTCCGCGTCTCGACCCGCCAACCTGGCGGCGTTGCAATCTCGGTCGACATGGTTTCGAAACCTGTGGTCATGGCCGCCTCAATCCACTGCTCGGGGGAAAAGGCCGCGCGGCCGGAAGAGAAGCACGCATAGGAAGGCGATGTGCCCAGCAAGGATCTGCCATTCGGGATTGATCGCCGCTCCCATGGTCTGCGCGACCCCCAGAATGATACCGCCGGCAAGCGTGCCCCAGAGTGAGCCGAGGCCACCGATGATAACGGCCTCGAAAGCGTAGATGAGCCGCGCCGGCCCTGCCGTCGGATCGAAATTTGCCCGCATCCCGAGATAGAGCGCCGCTACTGTCACAATTATCATCGCAAGGCCTGTGGCGATGGCGAAGATCGAGTTCGGTCGGATGCCCATCAGGCTTGCTGTGACCACATCGTCCGAGGTGGCGCGGAAGGCCCGGCCGAGCTCCGTGCGATAGATCAGCTGGTTAAGTGCGACGATGACAAGGGCGGCCGAGGCAAAGGTGATGAGCGGCATCACGCCGGCATTGATGCCGCCGAACTGCAGCGAGGCGGTTTCCATAGCGCCGGCCGAGATTCGCCTGCTGTCGGCCGTGAAGCCTTCGAGAAGGCCGTTCTGGATGACGATCGACAGGCCGAAGGTAACGAGCAAAGGCGGCAGAATGTCCTTGCCGAGCGTGCGGTTCAGCAAATGATATTGCAGCACCCAGCCGACGGCGAACATCAGAGGCGCGGCGATCAGCGCCGCCAGAAAGGGATTGAGGCCGAGCAACGAAACGAGTGTCAGGATCAGGAAAGCCGCCAGCACGATCAAATCGCCGTGGGCGAGATTGACGAGCCGCATGATGCCGAAGACGAGGCTCAGCCCCGCCGCAAACAGCGCATAAAGGCCGCCCAGCAGCACACCTTGAAGAAGCGTATCAAGCCAGTTCATGGGTATCCGCTCCAAAATAGGCTGCATGGATATCGGCGCGATCGAGCTCCACCGGACGACCTGTCAGGGTGATGCGGCCCTCCATCATGCAATAGACGCGGTCTGCGACCTTCAGCGCCTGCGCGATATCCTGCTCGACGATGACGATGGCCGCCCCAGCAGCACGGATCCGCGAAAAAGCGGCATAAATGTCCTTGATGACCACGGGAGCAAGACCAAGGCTCAGCTCGTCGCAGAGCACGACTTCCGGATTGGACATCAGCGCCCTTCCGATCGCGACCATCTGCTGCTGCCCGCCCGAAAGCGCCGTTGCCGGATTGCGGCGCCTTTCCCTCAGAACTGGAAATAGCGAATAGATGCTGTCGAGCGTCCATGGCCCGGCGACACGGCGGCCATAACGACCGATCCGCAGATTTTCCTCGACCGTCAGCGACGGAAACAGTTTTCGCCCTTCGGGCACAAGCGCAATACCGCGTCGCACCACATCGGATGCCGCTATGGCTCCGATCGGCTCGCCGTGATGCAGAACCATATCGGGCTTGTTGGTTATGACGCCGGCAATCGAGCGCATCAGCGTCGATTTTCCGGCACCGTTTGCGCCGATGACGGCGATGGTCTCGCCAGCCTCCAGATGCAGATCGACACCAAGCACCGCCTGGAAATCGCCATAGGAGGCCGTGAGGCCGCGGATTTCGAGGAGACTTGCCATCAGACTTCCATCCCCAGATAGATTTCGCGCACCTCGTTCGAAGCCATGATTGCTTCCGGCTCGCCGATGCCGATCACCCGTCCGAAATTGAGCACAAGAATGCGCTCAACCACTGCCGTCAAAGCGTGCAGCACATGCTCGATCCAGATGAGCGCAACGCCGCGCTGATGGACCCGTTTGATCGTCGCGACGAGCTGGCGGCACTCGCCTTCCGTCAGCCCGCCGGCAATCTCATCGAGAAGCAACAGCTTCGGCTGGGTCGCCAAAGCGCGGGCCAGCTCCAGGCGCTTGCGCTCCAGGAGGGTCAGCGATCCCGCCGGCATGTTTGCCTTGGCGATCAAGCCGGTCTCGATGAGGATATCCGCGCAAAGATCGGAGACGTTTCTCTCCGTCGCCTGCGCGCCAAAAGCACCTGCGACGAGCAAGTTTTCATATACCGTCAGCCGCTCGAAAGGCTGCGGAATCTGAAAGGTGCGGCCCATGCCGGCAAAGCAGCGCTGCATCGGCGGCGTGTGGGTGACATCTCGACCATCGAAGCGGATCGATCCGCGCGCCACCGAGAGATTACCGTTGATCAGGTTGAACAGCGTCGACTTGCCGGCGCCGTTCGGCCCGATGATCCCGAGTGCTTCCCCGGGCTCGACGGAGAAGCCGATATCCTCGGCCACGACGAGCGCACCGAAGGATTTCGAGACTCCGTTTAATTCCAGTATGGGCATTGTCGTTCTCCATTGGAGGCCGCCCGACGGGAAAGCCGGGCAGCCGTCCTCTCACGTGAGCGCTTCGAGCTTGCCGCCGAGCGGCACATTCGGCGCCAACCCATTTTCGACAACGACGAGGTCGTAACCCCCGCCCGACTTCAGCCGCCATTGGCCGCCGACCAGCGGCGTCTTGGCGACATTCTTCTGGGCGAATGGCGGAAGCTTCTCGTTGCCCCAGGCAATCGGCCCGACGAGCGTATCGAGCTTCGTTTCGCCGATCGCCTTGGCGACCGTTTCGGCATCGCCGGCATCCCCGGCGCGCTTCATCACGTCGACGGCCAGCTCGAACAGCGCGTGGGCAAAGCCGATCGGCTGCGTCCACGGTCGGCCGGTCGCCTTGGTGAAGGCATCGGCGACGGCGGCAGCGCTCTCCCCGGTCAGGGATGACTTGAACGGATGCGTTGGTGTCCACCAGACTTCCGTCGACAGATTGTGCCCGGCATTCCCCAGCGCCTCGACGGTCTGCGGAAAAAGAAGCGCCTTGCCGATCGAGGCGACCTTCGGCTTGAGGCCCTGCTGCTTGGCCTGGTTCCAGAATGTCGTGAGGTCGGGCGGGATCATGACGCCGGTCAGGATATCCGTGCCGGCCTGCTTGAAGGCGTTGATCTGTGCCGAGAAATCATCCGTCAGGTTCTGGTAGCGGCCGGTATCCGTGAGCCCGTAGCCGAGCTTTTCCAGAACAGGCGGGAAGCCGACGACCTTGTCGCCCCAGGCATTGCCGTCGCCGTCGTTCGGGAACAGGCCACCCACCTTCTTGTTCGTGTCGATCTGGCCCCACATGCCGGTAAAGACGGCGATGATGTCCTCCAGCCCCCAGAAGAAGTGATAGGCATAGTTGAAGGGCTTCCACGAAGCCGGGTCGCCGGGATTGCCTTGCTGACCGATGAACCAGGGCTGCCAGGGCGCCACAGTCGAAATGCAGGGCATCTCTTCCGCCTCGCAGGTGGTGGAGACCGGATTGGTGGTTTCCGGCGTCGAGGAGACCAGCATCAGATTGATCTGGTCGTCGACGATCAGCTCCTTCGCGACTTCTGCCGCACGGTTGGGGTTGGACTGGCTATCCTTGACCACGACCTCATAGTTGAGGCCCTTTGCCTTGGTCGTTGCCAGAAAGGCATCGATGACGAACTTGTCCGCTTCGCCGAAGGCGGCGAGCGGCCCTGTCTGCGGACTGACATAGCCGAGCTTGATCGTCGCATCCTTGGCAATGGCCGGCATGGCCGGGCCCGAAGCTGCTAACGCGGCACCGCCGGCAGCCGTCGTCTTCAGAAATTCGCGTCTCGTGAACATGTTTCCTCCCCTCATTGTCTCTCCTCCCAAAGAGCGCGCCAGCAGGCGCCAAGTCCTAGTCGGCCGGTCGCCGGCCCTCCCATGCATCCTGCAAGAGAGTTCTGATCGAGTCCCGGTCGATCGGCCGCGGATTCCAGTATGGGTTCTCGACAGCGATCGACGCGGCGCGATCGAGATCAGCCTCCGTCAGCCCGAATTCATGAAGCGACAGCGGCGCTCCGACCGCCTTGGCGAAATCCCAGAGGCCGCCGCCAATTGAACCGTCGAAAATGCCGGCTGCTTCCGCCAATTCTGACGCTGCCGCAGCCGCGTTGAAGGCGGCCGTATGCGGCAGCATCACCGCGTGGGTTTCCGCGTGCGGCGTATCGAACGAGCCGCCCAGCGTGTGGCAGATCTTGTGATGCAACGCCATTCCGACGGTGCCGAGCACCGAACCACAGAGCCAGGCGCCATAAAGCGCATCGCTGCGGGCCTCGGCGTTTTTCGGCTCCTTCACGATGACGGGCAGGCTTCGCACAAAGGCGCGCAGGCCTTCCAGTGCCATCAAGCTCGAAATCGGATTGCGGTCCCGCGCATAAAGCGCCTCGACGGCATGCGCCATGGCGTTGAGGCCACTCGTCACGCTCATGGCGACTGGCAGCCCGAGTGTCAGCGAAGGATCGTAAATGACGATTTCCGGCAGTATCCTGGCGTCACGAACCGTCGTCTTGCGTCCGCCTTCGGTCTGGCCGAGGATCGGCGTCACTTCCGAGCCGGCATAGGTTGTCGGAATGACGATCTGAATGAGATCGGTGCGATAGGCGATCGCCTTGCCGAGCCCGGTCGTCGAGCCACCACCGAGAGAAACGACACAGTCCGCTCCGGTTTCCGCCACCACTTTCATCGCCGCCTCGGTCACATCGACCGGCGTGTGCATGGCGGCGCCCGTGAAGACGCCGCAGGCGAGCGGGCCGATCTCTTGGGCCAGTGCCTCCGCATCAGCTTTCTGGTGCGGCGTCGACAGGACCAAGGCTCGCTTGCAGCCAGCTTTTGCGATCCATTCAGCCACCGCGCTTCTGCTACCGGCGCCAAAGACGATCTGGGCCGGGCTGCCCGCATAGGAAAAAACTTGGCTCATCCTGCCCTCCCCGGCTTTGCTCTGACCATGACGAAGGTGAGGCTCGCTGCCTTGCCTCGCCTTCCGCCGACGTCGGTGGCTTCAAAACTGGTGACGAGTTCCGGCCGCACACCGAAGAGTGCATCCTCGGCAAGATTCGGGTCGTTCGCATCGTAGATATGAGTCGTGATTGTTTCGAAACCCTTGGCGCGAACGACGAAATGCAGATGAGCCGGGCGATGCAGCGGATAGCCTGCATCTGCAAGCAATCGCCCAACCGGCCCGTCATTCGGCACGCCATAACCCGCCGGCATCACCGAGCGATAATGGAAGCATCCATCCGCATCCGTGCGGAAGAGACCGCGAAGATTATGTTCCGGCTGGAGATCGGGCTGCTGGTTTTCATAGAAGCCTTCGCCGTTGGCCTGCCAGGTGATGATCTCGGCACCGGCGATCGGCAGACCGTCCAGATCCTGCACCCGCGCGGAAACCATCAACGGCTCGCCGACGCCATCGAGCGAGATTGAGGACCCGGAGACACGCTCCGGCGCATCGCTGCGGAAGAATGGCCCGCGGATGGTATTGGGCGTTGCCGTCTTCGGACGTCTGCAATTGATCTCCTCGACGAGCGCCGAGGCGCCGACGAGATCCGACAAGAGCACCCATTCCTGGCGCCTTTCATCCGAAGCGTGGCCCACCTCCGTCAGAAACGCGATGAGCTGGCGCCACTCGTCCTGCGTCGGCCGAAACTGCTTGATGAGATCATGCACATGGGTCACTGCGGCGGCGATCAGTCGCGGCAGATTGCCATCGCCATTTGCGGCGAAGCGCTCGGAGAAGGCCTCCGATGACGTCGCTTCGCTGAATGTGAGCGCCTTGGCATGCCCCGCCATGCTCATCCTCCAAAATCTGCTGTGCAGGTTGGAAAGTACATTAACAGCGGAAACACCATGGATTGATGATTTTGTTGCGCATCAGTATAACAGATCGTTATGAAATTCGATGAACGCCACCTCATTCAGCTCGCCGCCGTCGTGAAGACGGGCGGCGTTACGGAAGGCGCAGCCCTACTGGGCCTGGCGCAACCGGCGGTTTCGCGCACATTGTCCATGCTGGAGAAGCGTGTCGGCGAGCCGCTATTCATTCGGGGTCGCCGGCCGCTGCAGCCGACGCCGCTTGGGTTGTCGCTCGCCGAACATGGCCTTGTCATGCTGGCGGCCTCGCGCAAGGCGTCGGATTTCGTGGAGAGCTTCCGCGTCGGCAAGAGCGGCGTCGTGCGGATCGGCGGCACGCCCTTCTTTATGGACGCGTTGATTGCCCGCCTGTGCGCAGAGTTTCAGGCAAGCCATCCGGACGTGCGCATCGACCAGAGTTACGGCTACTTTCCCGACTTGCGCGCCGCCCTCAAGGCCGACCAGATCGATCTTGCCATATGCCCCATCGACATACTCGACGAGGGGTCGGGGCTAGAGTTCCAGCAGATTCTTCCGGGGCGTAACGTCGTCGCCTGCCGGGTGACGCACCCTCTGCTTCTGAAACGCCGGCCGCAACCGAGCCATCTTCTCGATTACCCCTGGATTGCGCCACCGCCAGGAAGCCCGCTGCTGGCCGACCTGCGCGCCCTGCTGCTCTCCTTCGGCGCAACCGAGATCAAGATCCGCTACACGGGCGGCTCGCTGATGAGTGTGATCAACTACCTGAAATCGGCCGACGCGCTGACCGTCATGCCGCATAGCGTCGTCTTTGCCCAACGCAAGGAAAAGACGATCACCGCACTGCCGATCACCATTCCGCATCCAGAGCGCGCGCTTGCTATCCTCAAGCGCATCGATGCCCCACGTGCGCCCGCCGTCGACCAGTTTGCCGACTTCGTCCGCGCAGGCTTCCAGGATCTTCGGCATCTGATCAAACGCCATGAGGAGTCGGTGATCTGGGGACTTTGACGACGACGGTTTGAGCCGGAATTTCAGCAGCGTGGCTGCCGCCTTTGCCTGGCGCGAGGAGCCCTTCTCAGGCTAACTCTTGCGCCGGTCCCCTATCGGCGGTCGCGACCGACTTTTCGGACAGCGGCTCCAGCGCCGACGATGCCTCGGCAAAGGCCTCATCGAGGATGAGCAGCTTGCGGGCATGCGCGTGTGCATATTCCTCATAAAAGCCGCGTGAGACCCAGAGTTGCGACCGGCCTCGCCGTCCGCTCCAGCCAATACCTCCGATCGATTCCGCAGCCGCAAGCTTGCGGCTGGTATGGGCTCGCGACAAGCCGAATGATTGCGCCAGATAGGAAATCGAATTCACATCCGTCAGAAGCTTGCCGTCTCCCGCCAGCACGTCCGGCTCTATTCCGGCAATCAGCCTATCCATCAGCAGCCCGCCGGCATCGGCCCAGGTGAAGATCGTGTAGAGCGGACCGGGGCTACGGATCGCGGGACTCGTCAAAAGTGCGTGCGCGGCAATCGGCTGCATGGATACCAGCAGATTTTCCGGCTCGGTGTGGAATCTCGCCGTCCTGTTCCCGCCATCGATGAGATCGAGGGCCTGAAAATGCACGCTATACCAATGGATGAGCATCTCCAGCGTAAACGGCGCCGGTGCGACCTGCTCCGATGGAAGGCCATTGGCCGCGGCAATCGGGCGAATGATATCATATTGCAGGGCTTCGTCGAAAAAGGCATATGCCGTGTTGCGGCTGGCAATAGCATATTGCAGGGCGAGATTTCCGAGACCTCGTCGGGTTAGCCCCGCTCCGGATTTGCTAAATACTCGAAAATAGTCGCCGAGCGCCGCGTGACACAAGAGCCAGCGCTGCTGGGTCGCAAAAAGCGCCGCGGTTCGCGGCGAAGCCTCGTGAACCGCGATAAAGCTTCGTGCCAACAGCGAGAGCGCCCGGAAAAATTCCACCGGCTCGAACAGGCCGTCTACCTTGCTCGGCGGCAATGCCTTGCGCGCGCGCATGGCATCCGCCGATCGATGCACCTGAAAATCAAGTACCTTTCCCATGGAAAGCTCTCTCAAGATTGTCGGCTGGCTGCGTCCAGAACATCATTATGCCGTTCCGGGACAATCATGGGTGCAAGGAATGCACAATTCGAAGAAGTACGGGCGGCGATAAAGAATATCCCCATCCATTCCTGACGATATTGAGCATTTCCCCTCAGCTCACGAACAACTGCCGTAGTTTCTCTTTATCTGTCCAAACAATAGTCGGACGAGCGCAACGGCGTCCTGATAAGGCCATGGCAAGGTTCTGATATTTTCTGATATTTTTCTGAAATCTGTGATTTTGCGGAGAAAATCGGGGCTCGGCCAATTTTGCCGGTGGGTTGTCATTCTGCCCATGCGGGTAACGACATGTTTTGGTGATGGCCGCATCGGCACGTTGACTGCCGAGCTAAGCTCTCCTTATATTGTGCCATATTTTAAATGGTACAGTTGGGGATCGTTGGGATCAGGTGTTTTGTTTTGCTGGGTTCGTTCTTGATCCGGATCGTGCCGAGCTTCACGGACCCGATGGTTCCGCGATCCGGCTGCGCCCAAAAGCTTTTGAATTGTTGAACTTCCTCGTCGCCCACAACAGGCGCGTCGTCGGCAAGCAGGAACTGATGGAAGCGGTCTGGCCCGGGATTCACGTCGGGGAAGACAGCCTGTTTCAATGTATTCGCGAAATCCGCGCTGCGCTGGGGGACACAGAGCGGCACATGATCAAGCTCGTGTCTGGTCGCGGCTATCTGTTTACCGCCGAGGTGTCCTCAAGGCAGGCGGGCCAGGATCTTCCGTCTGCCGCGCGCGATATGCAGATTTCCGATCCAAGGCAGGTCGCGGGTGACGTTGAGATACGACGCCGGCTCGGCTCCCGCAGGGTTCTCGCTCTCGGCACATTGGCCATTCTTGGCGCAATCGCCATCATCTATTTCGCCGTCTCTTCTTCCCGATCCGTCAACGTTCTGGGCGCCAGTGAGCCGGTCATCGAAGTGCTGCCTGTTGTCGATGCCGTCGGCGATCCCCAAAGCGCCGCCTTGGCGCAGGGCGTCGCCGCAGAGATGGTGAACGGCCTGGCCAAGATCGACAATATTCGCCTGATAGCTCCCAAGGAACAAGGTCCAGCGGCGGCCAAACCTCCGTCCGGGCTCGGCGGCAAAGCCGATTTCCTTCTGCAAGGTGAACTGCAGAGAAGTCCGCAATCTTGGATCTTTCAAACACGGCTCATCAAGGCCGGCAGCCGCGAGATCGAATCGGTCGCCGAGGTTACGCTGGATGCCAACGAGCCTGACAAGCAGCGCCTTGCGTCGCGGCTCGCGGCGGGGGCGGGCTACGAACTTGCCAACCGCCTCAACAAATTCGAAGAGAACGACAGCCCGGCCCCCGGGGCCGGCGCCGCCGGCGTCGCGATCCAGCAGGCGACCGCGTCGATCAACCAGACGACGAAGGAACGCTTCGCGACGGCACGATCGATCCTTGAAAAATATTTGAACGATCAGCCGAACAATACCGATCTGCAGATCGCGCTTGCGGCGCTGCATCTGCGCGGAATTCAGCTCGCCTGGTATGATGCAGCAGAGGGCAAGGCAGCCGAAAACGAGGCGCGAGCCCTGCTCGAGCACGCGCTGCGAAGCAAGCCAAACTCTGTCCAGGTGCTCGGCATCTATTGTCGTTTCCTGACCGTGACCAATCAGTTCTCAGAAAGTCTTGTCGCTTGCGCAAGAGTGCTGAGCCTCAATCCGTGGGACGGCACGGCGTTGTTCCATCTCGGTCTGACGCAGGTTCAACTCGGCCGTTTCGAGGATGCGCTTGCAACATTCGCGCTGGCCGACCGCTTCGATACGCCGGCAGTTTCGCGTTGGACGTGGCTGCTTGGCGCTGGATTCGCGGATATACTTTTAAATCGCAATGAAGATGCCGCTACATGGCTGCAACGCTCTATCGCAATCACGCCCGGGACGGGACGGGCGCATATGCTTTTGGCGACCGCCTATCAGCGATTGGGCCGATCCGACGAGGCAAAACAGGCTCTGGCGAAGGGGCTTGAACTAAGACCGGGCTCGACAGCCGTCAATATTTCCCTGCCCGCTCGCAACACCAGCCCGGTCTACCTCGAAGCCGTCCGGGAAATTACCCGAACGCTGATTGCGATGGGGCTACCGGCCGGCGACGAAGCGCAAAAGTCGGACGATCGGAATTGATGAAGATGCGCTGCGCAACACTCATCTCAGATTGCAGGGTCTTTCCGCATCCACCGCTGATAAATTCTCCTGGATATAAAGTATTACCAAAGCATCCGCATTTCGCCGCCACGTGAGCAGCAGCATAAAAAATGTGCTCCATCACTAGAACTTGAGCCACCTTCTAAACCACGTCTTTATATCTTTTGCGCATTCTCCGGCCAAAGTTTAAGTCTTTTTCTGGTAGGAATAATGGGCATTCACTTTTCGCGGCATATAAGCCGCCTAGCAAAAGATCGCGCCGGCAATTTTGCGATACTGACGGCCCTGATCGCCGTCCCTCTGGCCGCAGCTGGCGGCATGGCCGTCGATTATGCGTCGGCGGTGCATCAGCGGACGAATTTGCAGGAAATCGCCGATGGTGCCGCACTGGCCGGCGGCAAGATTTTCGATGGCACCAATTTGGCTGCCGCACAGGCGGAGGCAACGCGCTTCATCACCGCCTACGCAGACACGACACCCGCCAACCTCAGTTACACCATCACAGCAAACGGACGCATTCTTTCGGTCAACTTGACCGGAGCCGTGCCGACGAACCTGATGCGCGTGGTGAATATCAACACCGTCAACATCGGCGTGAACTCACAGGCCACGGCCCCTGCAAAGCCCGATATCGTGACGCTCACGCCGACACAGGCGCAGGGATGGTACTATAAAATCATCACCATCCGTGTCGTCAGGCCCAATTCGACCGCCGAAACGGTTGTCGGCACCGTGACCTATCAGCCGACGACCCACAACAACGACGGCCAGGGCACCATGACGGCCGTTCCGTCCGGCCCAATTACGCTGGGTCAATACACCAAGCTGGTGCTGCAGATGGACGTCAAGAACGACGGCTGCCCGATCGGCAAAGCGGCATCCATATCAAACAGCAACGCCGTGAGCTGCAGCAGCAAGAACTCGGCCAGCACCAAATACGACCTGACGCTGCGGACGGATGATCCGAGCACGTCGAACTATCTCTTCGTCGATGGCAGCGAGCTTCCGAAGGGCGTCACCCTGCCGATCGAGAATTATTTCGGCTGCCAGGCGGCGCAAAAGCACGCCTGGGAAGATGGGGGCGGCTGGGATCGACAGGACTTCTTCTATACGATCTCGTCGCAATGCTCGTCGGCCGACGGCGATGCCGTGCGCCTAACCAACTGATGCGGCCGTAGTCACGCGGCCGACTGAATGAACAAAGTCACCCGGCGCCATACGTGACGCCGGGTTCTTTGCAGGGCGACTTGGCCTAACGGCGCGAACCGAAGGGACGAAGCGCCATATGGCGGTTGACGTCCTTGTAGAGCAGGTAGCGGAACGGGCCAGGGCCTCCGGCATAGCAAGCCTGCGGGCAGAAGGCGCGCAGCCACATGAAATCGCCGGCCTCCACTTCGACCCAATCCTGGTTCAGCCGATAGACGGCCTTGCCTTCCAGCACATAGAGGCCGTGTTCCATGACATGGGTTTCCGCAAAGGGGATGACTGCACCGGGCTGCAGGGTGACGATCGTCACATGCATGTCGTGCCGCAAGTCGGACGGATCGACGAAGCGGGTCGTTGCCCAGCGTCCCTCCGTGCCCGCCATGGCGGACGGGGCGATATCCTTCTCATTGAGGATAAGCGGCTCCGGATGAGCCAGCCCCTCGACAGCCTCATAAGCCTTGCGAATCCAGTGGAAGCGGGCATGGGCGACGGATCGGTTGTGCAGCGACCATTTTAGGCCCGGCGGCAGAAAGGCATAGCCGCCCGGCTGGAGAACATGCTTGCCGGAGGGCAAGGTGAGTTCGATCTCGCCGTCGACGACGAATAATACGCCTTCGGCTTCTGCATCCTGCTCCGGCCTGTCGCTGCCGCCGCCCGGTGCCACTTCCATGACATATTGCGAAAAGGTTTCGGCGAAACCCGAAAGCGGCCGGGCGATCACCCAGCAGCGCGTATCGTTCCAGAAGGGCAGATAGCTGGTGACGATGTCCTGCATCACTCCCTTCGGGATGACGGCATAGGCCTCCGTAAACACGGCACGGCCCGTCAACAGATCGCTTTGCGGCGGATGACCGCCCAGGGAGGAATAATAGTTTCTTTGCATTGTGTAAGCCCTTCATTCTCATCGTTTCGGGAGGCTAAGGCATCTGCCTCCCAGTCGTATTGCATAGCGTCGGAAGTCGGGATGTTACGTTACGCCGCCCCTGCTTCCTCCAGTAATCTCACGATTTCAGCATAACCACGGCTGCGGGCATGTCGCAGCGGCGTCACGCCGTCATTGTCTGCCAGATTGACGTTTGCGCCGGCATCTATCAATAGCCTGACGATCCGAACATGGCGCAGGCCGCCATCGCTGAGAATGACGGCCTCGATCAGGGCCGTCCATCCAAGGTGATTGACGTGATCGACATCGACACCCGCCTTGATCAAGGCGTCGACCGTTTCGACATGACCGCGCTCGGACGCGGGAATGAGCGCCGTGCCGCCATAACGGTTGATGCTTTTGAGATCCGCCCCGTGAGCGAGCGTCAGTGTGAGAATATCCAGATGACCGCGAGCGCCGGCATAGAGATAGGGGCTGTCTTGAATATCGTCCTTGGCGTTGACGTCGGCGCCCGCCTCCATCAGCACCCGTGCAGCCTCCACCTTGTTGCCGTGCGTCGCGACAAGCAACGGCGTCGCACCGCTTGCGTCCCGCGCCTCGATGGCTGCACCGTTGCCGAGCAGCGCGCGGATGGCTGCAACGTCGCCCGCAGCGGCAGCCTTGTGTAGTCGAAGATCCATTGTATCGCCGAAGGCAAGAAAAGGGGTGCAGACAGCCGCCAGGAAGAGCCAGGCCGACAGCAGAAGTTTCAACATGCCTTATCCCGTTGGTGTGTCTCACCGGAACCTAGCAGGGAACCCGGCTTCAGAAAATCAAATATCCGAGCCCTGACCGCTGAGAAAATGAAAACACTTTCAGGATTTTGCGTTGCAATAGCCGGCACGCATGATTTCAGCCCGGCGCCTGAGGCTTCCGCCGCCAGCCCATGTCCGCGACCACGACCGAGGGCGGTATGGACCCGATCTGCAGCCTTACGCAAAAGCCGTGGCTGGTGTCCGGGAATGAAACGCGTCCGCCGTGCAGCTCGGCCGCCTTCTTGACCAGATTCAACCCCAGGCCTGCACCCGACGAACTGGCATTGATGCGGCGAAACGGCTCGAAGACGCGATCGCGTTCCGCCGGCGGTATGCCTGGTCCTTCGTCGTACACATCGATCGTACCGGCAGCGCCGACGCGCACGATGATCGAGCCTTTTCCTCCGGCGTGATCGATCGCATTTCGGATCAGGTTGACGACCGCCATTTCGATCGTCGAGGTCTGGATCACGAAGACTGCTTCCTCGGGGCTCGGCTCGAAATCGAAGTCGTAGCCGGCGTCCATGGCGATCGGCGCGAGATCGGCGGCGATGGTTTCGACCAGCACGTTCAGGTCCTTCTTCTCCGCGCGCAATTCGACTACGCCGATGGCCTGCATCTCCAGGAGTTGATGGGCGACGCGAGACAAGCGGTCGATATCATCACGCAGCTGGTGACTGACCTCGGCTTCGGGCAGGAGATCCGCCCGCGTCCGTGCGATTGCAATCGGCGTCCGCAGCTCATGCGCGGCATCGGCAAGGAAGCGGTTGTGCCTGTTATATCCTTCATCCAGCTTCGAGAGGGCGTGATTGAACGCGTCCACCAGCGGGATGATCTCCGTCGGCACCTTCGAGCGCTCGAGACGCGCCGAGCGGGTGTCGAAGTCGATCGCCTGCGCCTGCGTTGCCGTTTCCACAAGCCCGCTCAGCGACCGGCCGACGGCGCGCGGCGTGACGAGCAGCGTCGCCACACCGGTCAGCGCCAGTATCGGGGCGACGCCGATGAAGATGACGAATGCCAAGGCCGGCAATACGTTGAGCCAATGGATCTCTCCATGCGGGCCTTTGGGAACCTCGACGCGCATATTGATCCACACATTCAGGCCGTCATTGTCAAAGCCGCGTTCGGTGGCCGCCATGATCTGCAGTTTGCCGATGGACGTCTCCCGGTTCTCGATCGTGGCATGCGCCCCATTGCCGGCCTCCACTCTTGCCCGATCGATCGTCCACGGAAAGCTCTCGCCAAGAGCGGCCGTCGGTATCTCTCCGTATTGCAGGAGTATCCCCTTGTGATCCCGGATCATGAACCAGAGTTCGGGATAACGCTGCTTCAGCTCCACGACCTCCTGCGTCTCCGCCACCTGCAATTGCCCGTCATCATCCCTTGTTATCTGCTGGGCGACGACGCGAACGGCCTCTTCATTGGCATCTTCCAGCTCCGGATTGATAATCCAGATCCAACCAACGAGCAGGACGAAGAAGAGAACGAGCAGGAACGCCTGCAGGGCGATCAGGCGTTTTATCAGCCCCCAGCGTAGCGATCGGCTGCGCTCCGGGTTCATGCCTTCGCCCGGATCAGATAGCCGATGTTTCGCACAGCCCTTATCTCGACCGTGGCCTCGGCCAGAAGCAGTTTCTTTCGAATGCGCGAGATGTGCGCATCGAGGGCGTTCGATCCGATCTCGTCCTCGAGTGCATAAACGGCCTCGATCAGGCTCGGCCGCGTCACGATGCGGTTCGGACGGCGCATCAGCGTCTCCAGCACCAGATATTCACGGCGTGGGAATTCGACGAGCGAGCCGCTGACGAAGATCTCGTTCGTTCTTGGATCGACGCTCAGATTGCCGAAGTTCAGATACCGGTCGGAAACTGTCGGTCCCCGTCTCTGCAGCGCTCTCAACCGGGCGAGCAACTCCTCGATCGCAAAAGGCTTGGCAAGATAATCGTCGGCGCCGCTATCGAGCCCGTCGACGCGGTGGTCGACGCTGCCGAGCGCGGTCAGCACGAGGATCGGTACGGGATGCTTGCGCTGGCGCAGTGCCGCGACAAGATCCAGCCCTTCGCCATCAGGCAGGCGACGATCCAGCACGAGGACGTCATAGGTGCCGACGCGGGCCATGGCATCGGCATCCGCTATCGTGCGGACGTGGTCGGCGAGCACGTCGCGCCGCCGCAGCGCTTCAAGCAGCGCGCGAGCCATTTCGGGCTCATCCTCGAGAAGCAGAATTCGCAATGACTTTTCCCCAAAGGACGACCATTGCCATCCCGTGCCCCCACTGACAGCCAAAGATTGCGGCTACATTACACGCAGATTGCCGAGACGGCACCAGGGGCGGCATCAACGGGTCACGATCAAGGAAAAGGAGGCGCAGCCTCGAACAGGAAATCGCATGTGGGTCGGCAATTGGCGCCTCACCCTTGCAACAAGCGCGCCAGCATCCGCCTGATGTGATCCTGACCGCCAAAGAAAATCGCCGCAACGAGAATCGTCCGGCGCTCCTCGATCGGCAGAAACCAGACGGCTGCGTTGTCCCGCCGCAGGAAACGGAGGCCGGGATGGATGTCCGGCCGCAATGTTCCAATATAGGGCGTCTCGACCAATCGATCGATTGCCAGGCGGAGCTCGCGGATGCGGCTGGCCGCACGTTCCAGAGCATCCTCCGGCGCATCCCCGAGATCGAGATAGGCCGCAAACAGATGATCGAAGATCAACTCGAAATCGAGGTCCGCGTCCTTCGAATATTCAAGGCTCCACACGAAGAGCTCGCCGCTTGCGCTCGATCATGCTTTCGATCCGCTCTTCCATGTCCGATGCCGGGATCTTCGGCCCATCGACGCGGCGCTGGATGAGCCTGCGCAAGCCTTCCGTCTCGGCCGCTTCCGCTTCCGTTTTCTGGCGCAGCAATTCCAGGCCTTGCTGGAGAACCGAACTCAAGCTGGAATAGCGCCCCGTATCGACGAGTGAACGGGCAAACGCATCCTGCTGATCGGTCAACGATATCGACGACTTGACGCTCATTGGGCAATCTCCTTCACGCACTAAAATGCTACTCAGTCGCATACGTGTCAAGACATCGCGCAGAGACCATCCATGCGGTGGGAATGACTACCGGCGTTTTGCCACATCATTGACGCCATCCAGATCCGGCGCTTGTCCATAGCTCATGTTTTTCATCTGCCTGATGACGCGCTCCATCTCTTCGTCATCGAGGATGGGCGGTTCGCCAAGCGTCAGCGCCTGAACATAAAGACGCGACAGGGTTTCAACCTCGATAGCGAGGGCGAGGGCCGCAGCCGGCGTCTTTCCGAGCGAGATTTGCCCATGTTGTCCGAGCAGGCAGGCAAGCCTGTCCTGCAGAGCGTCGATCGCGGCATCCGAAAGGGCCTGCGTGCCGAAGGTAGCGTACGGTGCGCAGCGGATCGTCGTACCGCCCGCCACACCGGTCATATAGTGAAAGCTCGGAATGGTCTTGTGATGCACGGCAAGCGTGGTTGCATAGACCGAATGGCAATGGAGCACACAATCGATGTCCTGCCGGGACGCCAGAATATCGCGATGGAACCGCCATTCCGATGATGGCCGGCGCTCACCCTCGTAGCCGCCATCGAAATACATCTGCACCAGATCCTGCGGTTGCATCATGTCGTAAGGCAGAGAGGTTGGCGTGACCAGAAATCCCTTGGGGTTCCGCACCGA
This sequence comes from Rhizobium sp. NPDC090279, assembly GCF_044769665.1. Taxonomy (NCBI): domain Bacteria; kingdom Pseudomonadati; phylum Pseudomonadota; class Alphaproteobacteria; order Hyphomicrobiales; family Rhizobiaceae; genus Rhizobium; species Rhizobium sp. NPDC090279. The sequence continues at coordinate 114,808 of NZ_JBIVYI010000001.1, forward strand.
CATGTTGCCAGCCGTCCCCTGGTTAATGCCGGAAGCGTTCATCCGGCGGCAGATCGTTACCATTTCCTCGCGCAGGGCATTGTCGTTGTAAGTCGTCACGATATTACTCCATTGTCTTGATCAGGGCGTGCCAGCGTTGCTGATAGGATGAAAGTTCGGGAAAGTCGGAGATGTCGGGTGCTTCGGCCACCAGGGCTACGGGCGAAGCGCGGCTTTCATGAGCCGCCAGCATGGCGGCGCCCGTCGCCGTTCCGGTGGTGCTGCGACTGACGAGGACGCGTCTGTCAGGCAGCAAGGCCGCAACGATGGCGCCATAGATGGGATCGACGACAAAGTTGCCGTCCAGCACCACTGTTCCCGCAGGCGGGAGATCGCGGATGCAGGCGACGGTCAGAAGCGCCGAATAGAGCACGGCGAGCGTGAACCGGACGCCTTCCTCCTCCGCAAGCGGGCCTTCGAGGCGGCCGCGGCGCGCAGTGCCGGGAAAGAGCCCGTCATCCGAACCGAATGTCGGCAGTGCGAAGGTGCCCGAAGCAACGATCATCCGAAGTGCCCCCAACGAGGCCGGACCGGAAATCCTTGCGGCGACCGTGGAGAATTCCCGGCCTCCCATGGTCAGCATGCCAGGCGTCGGGTTGCCGAAAACATCGGCATTGCAGGAGTGGCCTGGCCGTTCGACGCTGAAATCGATGCCGTTGCGATCGGTCAGCGCAACGATCCAGGTGCCTGTCGAGACGACGGTAAAATCGGCGAGATCGGCAGCCTGATAGCGGTATAAATTGGCCGAGGAGTCATGCACACCACAAAGGACGCGCGTCGTCGTCTTCAGGCCGATGCGTTCGGCAAGCTCGGGCTTCAAAGGCCCAAGCGTTTCCCATGCGTGCCGCATCGGCGGCATGAGGCGCTGCCAGCCGCGGCTTGCGACAAGCGCGGCCGGCCGACCGTCGGCCGATGCCCACAGATGCGACTGTGCCGCCAGGCTCGTCACTTCGCTTGCCAGCACGCCCGACAGGCGAAAAGCCCAATATTGCGGGGTGGCGAGATAGGCGTGGGCGGCCGCGAACGTCTCGGGCCAATACATTTCCTGCCACAGCATCTGCCGCGCGAGATGGGCCGCGCCCAGCATGATGGCGCTAGCCCTCTCGCGATAGGGGCCGACGGCTGCCTTGTAACACGCATCGACATCGGCGGGGATCGGCTGTTCGTAGTCGATCATCGGCAAGGCGGCACCCTGCCCATCGACCAGCACGCCGCCGGAACCATGCGCGCAGGTGACGATGGCGCCTATGTCATGCCGCTTGCCCAATGCCGCCAGGCTATCGATCAGCCAGGCCTCCAGCTCGGCAAGGTCATGATGACGATAAGGCGGCCCGTCCTTGACGGTATTCGGCGTCGACAGCGTTTCCAGCACATGGCCGTCATCGCTTGCCGCCGACAGCTTCACATTCGTCTTGCCGATGTCGAAAACCGCAACGATACTCATTTTGGACCGAAGAAACGCGTTGGCAGCAGCCACATCAGGTAGGGTCGTGCCGTCTGTGCCGCAGCGACGAAGATGAGAATGCCGCCCCATATCGCTACCGTCAGGTAGTTGCTGAGGCCGAACTGGTTGAAGCCCGAGGAGATGACCTGCAGGATCGCCAGCGCCAGCATCAGACCGCCGGCGGTACCGAAGCCGCCGAAGGGATCGACGCCGCCAAGGACCGCCGCAAGGATCGTCACCAGCAGATAGGATTGAGCATAATCCGCGCTGGCCGAGTTGAATGTCGCCAGCATGACCAAGGCGGAAAAGAAGCAGATCAGGCTCGACATGACGTAGACGCCGACCAACACCCTTCGCGTGTCGATCGCCGAATAGCGCGCGGCCTCGATATTGGAGCCGATCATGGCGCAGGCGACACCGAAGGCGGTGCGCCGCAATACGAGGCTGACGATGACGGCGACCACGATCAGCAGCAGGAAGATCATTGGCACGCCGGCAACGGTCGTCGTGCCGATGCGGGCAAAGCCGTCCGGTATGCCTGATAGTGCCATGCCGCGGGTCAGATAGATGCTGATGCCGTCGACCAGCGATTTCGTGCCGAGCGTGATGAGGATCGGGTGGACGCCGGTATAGGCGATGAGCGCGCCGGTAATAAGACCGATGAACAGACACAGCGCGAGGCCGGCAACGAGCGCCAGAACTATCACGGCAACTGCTGTCCCGGTGCCGCTATCGGGCGTGATCAGGCTCTGCATGATGAAAGCCATCAGTAGCGCGCACTGGTTCGTCGTGGCGATGATCGCCAGGTTGAGCCCACCTGTTATCAGCGGCGCCATCATCGCCAGAGACAGAAGGCCGAGCAGCGGCAACTGGTACATGAAGGATTGCAGCGTACCGAGCGAAGCAAAATTCGGAATGAAGAGGGAGAAGCCGGCAACCAGAAGGATCAGCAGAACGACAAGACCGGCATGCGCTCCAGGAATACCCGTCCGCACGCGCGTCACCAGGTCTGCAAGGCTGCTGTTGAGGTTATAGAGAAGCGGCGGCTCAGCCATTGGACGACGCTCCCGCGATGATGCGATGGCGACGGCCCGGCCGCGAGCTGATCACGGTGATCGAGGTCGAGACCAGAATGGTGACGCCGATGACGATCTGGAAGAAATAGGAGGAGACGCCGAGCAGGTTGAGCCCGTTCTGAAGCACTGCCAGAAGTACGATGCCGAGCAGCACGCCTGGCACTGTGCCGATGCCGCCGGTCAGGCTGGCACCACCGAGAACCGCGGCGGAAAGAACCGCAAGTTCGGTATTATACATGGCATTTGGCACGCTCTCACCGACGCGATGCGCCTGCAGCAGGCCGGCAATCGCCGCCATTAGCCCGAGATAGCCATAGGCGACGAATTGCAGCCGGCCGATATTCATGCCGATGCGTCTCGCCGCCTCCGCATTGCCGCCCATCGCATAGAGCTGGCGTCCGACGGAAGAGCGCGTCATCCACGCCCAGGTGAACAGGGTCACCACCACCATGGTGACGATCGGCAGCGTCACGCGAACGATATCGCCCGATGCCATCTCCATGCGCCAGAAGACGATGCGGTTGGTCCACCAGTCCGGCAGTGTGTAGATCGATTTTCCGCCCGAGAAATACATGAGCAGCGAGAAGCTGACGCTCATCATGGCGATCGTGGCGATGATCGAGGTGATGCGCACATAATGAACCAGCAGCGCATTGAGGCAGCCGAGCCCGACGCCGATCACGAGGCCACAGACGATGACGGCGGGCGCGGGAAAGCCGAGCTGCGTTGCGAGCAGCGCCGCGCAATATTGCGCCACGGAAGCCGTCGCCGCGAAGGATATGTCGATGCCCCCGGAAACCAGCACGACGAAGAGGCCCATCGCCATGATCGCCTGCACCGAGTAGGTTTCAAGCAGGTCGATGATATTGGCGAGCGTCAGAAAATCTCGCGCCGTCAGGGAAAAGACAATGACAACCGCGGCGATGACGGCCAGAAGCCAGGTTTCGGGACGCCGTTTCAACTGTGCGACAAATGACGATCCGGCCGTTTGGCTGTGCTCACGCATAGATGCGCTCCTTCATATTGGCCTCGCTGACTTCGCCCGGCACCGCTTCGCCGATGAGGCGGCCGGCGCGCATGTGCAGGATGCGGTCGCAGGTGGCAAACAGCTCCGAGACTTCGTCGGAGATGAGAATGATGGCGACGCCCTGCCGCGCCAGATCGGCCACCACGTCGTAGATGCCCTGCTTGTTCTTGATGTCGACACCGACGGTCGGGGAATCGAGAATCAGAACCTTGGGCCGTGTCGCGAGCCATTTCGCCAGCACGACACGCTGCTGATTGCCGCCCGAAAGCGTCTGTACGGCGCGATCGGCCGAGGGGACTTTGATGGCGAGCCGCTTGATCCAATCGTCGGCAAGCTGCCCGCGCGTCTTGCCGGGAATAAGCCCCAGGCGATTTGCCATGCCTTTCATGACGGCAAGCATGATATTGTCGCCGATCGACTGCTGCAGGATGACGCCGAGGCTCAGGCGATCCTCGGAGACGTAGGCAATGCCGGCGCGCACGGCATCGCGATTGGAGCGGAGTACAAGCTGGCGTCCCTCCAGGCGGATGCTTCCTTGCTCGGCACGATGCATGCCGAACAGCGTCAGGGCCAGTTCGGTGCGGCCCGATCCCAGCAAGCCGGAAATTCCAAGCACTTCGCCGCGATGCAGGGTGAAATCGATGTCGGCAAACTCGCCGCGGCGCGACAGGCCGTGGACTTCGAGAACGGGTTCGGCCCCACCCATGTCGCGCGCGACGATCGCGTGATCGATATCGAGCCCCGTCATCAGATGCGCGATCTTCTTCTCGTTTATTTGATCGGCGGGCCAGGTGCCGACCTTGCGGCCATCGCGCATCACCGTGACCCGCTCGGCGATCTCGACGACTTCGTCAAGCCTGTGAGAGACGAAGACGACGGCAATGCCATCGGCCTTGAGCCGTCCGACGATCCCCAAAAGACGATCGACTTCCGCGCGCGTCAGCGACGCCGTCGGCTCGTCCATGAAGATCAGGCGTGCCTCGGCTGCCAGACCGCGTGCGATCGCGACAATCTGGCGCTCGGCCACGGAAAGATCGGAAACGATGAGATCGAGATCGAGGGCAAAGCCGAGCCTTGCGAGCACGGCGCTTGCCTTCCCGCGCATCTGCTTCCAGTTGACCGGTTTCACCAGCCGGTCGAGATGGCTGTCGATGGCGATGTTTTCGGCAACGGATAGATTGGGAAACAGGGACAGGTCCTGAAAGATCACCTGAACTCCCAGAGCCTTGGCGCGGGCGGGATCAAGCGGGAGAACCGGCTTGCCCTCGATCTCGATGATACCAGCCGAGGGCGGATGCACGCCGGCCACGGTCTTGATGAGGGTCGACTTGCCGCAGCCGTTTTCGCCGACGAGGCAATGGATCTCCCCGGATCGCACATCCCAATCGATCTCTTCCAATGCGCGCACGCCGCCGAACCGTTTGGACAGCCCGGTCAAACGAAGAAATGGAATAGCATCGCTCATCGATCCGCTCCGATAGTGTTGGGTCGGCCGGCGGCGGCATTCAAGCCTGCCGCCGGCCCTCGGGAGGAACAGCCAGAACTTTTCCGCTTTTCTCCGAATCGCGGAAAGCTCTATCCTCTAGGTTCCGTCCGCATTCCGGACGAAAAACCGCTACGCACTTTTTCTGGAAGTGCTCTAAAGGCCGAGAGCAACCAGCCGGTCGATATTTTCCTTATCGAGCGACTCGAGCTTCTGGGCCTGAATGAGCTTCTTGTCCGGATAGACGCGCACCTTGCCGACGCCGGTCAGCTCCATGTTGTCGGTCGGCTCCTTGCCGGCCGCCAGCAGGGAGGCGAGCTGGACGAAGATTTCGCCCGCCGTCATCGGATTCCAGATGAAGCCGCCGCGGATCGTGCCGGACTTGACGTATTTGACGCCCTGCCCCGGCGAGAAGCCGCCGACCAGTGCGATCGACTTTGCCTTTTCGCGATCGTCGAGTACACGGGCCGCGCCGATCGGGCCTTGCGATCCGAATGTCAGGATGCCTTTCAGATCCGGATGGGCACGCAGCTGGTCCTGCGTGGTCTTGATACTGTCATCCAGGCTCTCGGCCACGCCGAAGCGATCGCCGAGCATTTCCATCTTCGGATATTTCTGCTTCTGATAGGCGATCGCCGCATCGGCCCACGCATTGTGCAGCGGCACCGTCAGCGAGCCGACGTAGACGATATATTTGCCTTCTTCGCCCATCTGCTTGGCGAGCAGGTCCATATGCGCCTGTCCATAGCCTTCGATCGTGGTCAGCTCGAAGTCCCAATCGGCTTCCTTCTGGTTCGGGCCCTCATGGGCCAGCACCTTGATGCCCGCAGCGCGCGCCCGACCAAGGACGGGATCGAGAGCTGCCGAATCATTCGGCACGATGCCGATGACGGCGACCTTACGGGCGATCAGATCTTCGATGGCGCGCACCTGCTGGGCGGCATCCGCCTGCGTCGGACCGACCATCCAGGCATTCGTCTTGTATTCCGGCGCCGCCTTCTTGATGCCGACCTCCATGGCATTGAACCATGGAATGCCGCCGATCTTGACCACGACGCCGACCTGCGGCTCGGCCGCCTGCGCGACGCCGATCGTGCCGCCAAGAGTGCCGGCGACGACGGCTCCGCCTATTCCGGCGAGTAGGGTTCGTCTTGTAACTTCCATTTTTCTCCTCCCAGTTTCAGATGACCCGCCTCCTCAAGCGGGCTCCGCGGCGTCGAACCGCGGATCTCGATGGCGCAGCGCAGACGCCGCGTAACCGGTTTTCCGGCAGAGCCGGTCATGCGCCGCAACAGCAGCGCCCAGGCCTGTTCGGCCATTTCCTCGATGGGCTGACGCACCGCCGTGATGCCGGGCGCCACCAGCCGCATCCACTCCATGTCATCGAAGCTTGCAAAGGCGAGATCGCCGGGCACGGAAAGTCCGATCTCCGCCATAGTGCGATAGGTCAGGAGCGTCGTGCCGTGATCGAGCGAAAACAGCGCGCCCGGCAACGGGCGGCGGCGCAGACGCTCTTCCAGACGCTGCGCGCCATTGGCATCATCGATACCTATCTCCAGCATTTCGACATGCATGTGCTTGACGGCGGCCCGCACGCCCTCCCAGCGCTCGCGCACATTGGTGATCGAAAGGCTGCTGCCGAGGACCACGCAATCACGATAGCCCTGTTCATCGAGATGGGCGGCAATCGCGCCGGCAGCCGGACCATTGTCGACCGCGATCAGATCGAAGCCGGCCGCGTCGGGTATGCGGTCGGCAAGGACGACCGGAGCAAAGAAACCATTCGGCAGCCGCTCGGCAAACGCACCGTCGCAAGGGATGACGATCAGGCCGGCCGGACGCCAGGCGCGCATCTTGCGCAGCCGGTCGGCCTCCTCTTCGGCATTATTGCGCGCGGAGACGACCACCAGATCGTAATCGTCGAGACGCGCCAGATGCTCCAGTGTCGAGACGAAGGCGGCGAACATCGGATTGGTGAGATCAGGGACAACGACACCGGCAAGCTGCGCCTTGCGCGAACGCAGCCGCGACGCACCGAGATCGACGACATAGCCAAGCTCGCGCACCGCATCATTCACGCGCCTGGCGAAATCCGGAGAGACCGTGGGCTTGCCATTGAGGACATTCGAAACGGTTGCCACCGAAACGCCAGCCCTGTCGGCCACCATCTTGATGGAGGGAGTTCGCGATTTCGACATCTTACCCTCCCCCATCAACAATCTCCGATTGATACTATGAAAATTCTGGTGAAACGTTTTATTGTAAGCTATACCTGTATAGATGCGGTGTCAACGTGAGCGCTTTCAAGTATAAAACGATTCACGTCTTTCGCATTGCAGCAATTGTTTTGCATCCACGAAACCGGGAGGACGATCATGAATAAGCTGGGAGTTCACGCGCTGGTCTGGGAAGCCGGCTGGAGCCGCGACGAATGCGCCCGCGCAATCGCAAGCAGCGCCGAGGTTGGCTATGATTTCATCGAGGCGCCGGCGTTGGACCCGAGCCTGATCGATCCGGAATTCACGCGCCGTCAGTTGGAGAAGAACGGCATCGGCATCAACTTCTCGCTCGGTCTCGATTTCGAAACCGACATCTCAAGTGGCGACAAGGAGAAGGGTCGCCGCGGCAAGGAGAAGCTGGAACAGGCGATCGCCGTCTGCCGCGATTGCGGCGGCGAATATATCGGCGGCATCCTGCACTCCGCCTTCGGCAAATATACGCAGCCGACAACCGCTGCCGGCGTTGCGCAATCGGTGGATATCCTGCGCCAAGTGGCCGAGACGGCGGCGAAAAGCAACATCACGCTCGTCCTCGAGGTGGTCAACCGCTATGAATCCAACGTGCTCAACACCGCCGCTCAGGCCGTGGAAATGTGCAAGCGCATCGGCATGCCGAACGTCAAGGTGCATCTCGACGTCTATCACATGAACATCGAGGAATCCGATATTCAGGCCGCCATTCTCGAAACCGGCGACTACCTCGGATATTTCCACACCGGCGATTCCCATCGCGGCTATATGGGCTCGGGCACCATCGATCTTGCCGGCGTCTTCCGGGCTCTCGTGCGCTCCGGCTATCAGGGACCGATCACCTTCGAATCTTTCTCATCGCGCGTCGTCGGCCAGCCGCTCGAAGGTATTCTCGGCATCTGGCGCAACCTCTGGGACGATGGCCGCGACCTTGCCGAACATGCGCTGATGTACACGAAGGCGCAGCTCAAGGCTGCTCAGGAGGCGCAGCGTCAAAGTCAGCAGCGCAGCCTCCTGCCGTAATGCGCACGCCCTAGAAGCGCATGCGGCATTCATTCCGTCGCGCCGAAGCAGTAGCTCCCTTTTTCAAGGGAGCTACTCATCAGGCGGAAACCGCTTTGCTCTGCAGAGGGGTCTGATGAACGACGATGCGCGCGTGATAGGGAATGCGCTCGTAGAGGTCGATGACGTCCTGATTGACCAGGCGGACGCAGCCAGACGAGGTTGCCTTGCCAATCGAATACCACTCTGGCGAGCCATGAAGGCGATAGAGCGTGTCCTTGCCGTTCTGGAAGATATAGAGCGCGCGGGCACCCAGCGGGTTCTTGATGCCCGGGTCCATGCCGCCATTGGCCACGGAGTATTTCGCAAGCTCCGGCTTGCGGGCAATCATATCGTTCGGCGGCTTCCAGCGTGGCCAATGCTGCCGCCAATGGATGACCCCCTCGCCCTGCCATGCGAAACCGTCCCGGCCGATGCCGACGCCGTAGCGCATGGCGGTACCACCGCGTTCCACGACGTAGAGAAATCTCGAAACCGTATCCACGACAACCGTGCCGGGCGGCTCGCCGGTCGGATCGGGGACGCGCTGACGGTAGAATTTCGGGTCCAGCTTTCTATAAGGCACCGCGGGAATGACATGGCCGGCATCGACCACGGACGCATAGCGCGCCTCAAGCTCGGGATCGGGATCGGGCGTGATGACGCTCTGGGGTTCAGACGCAACGGGAACGACAGGCGGCACGCGAGCCGGAGCTGCAATGGGAGTGGGAACCGGGGCCGTGGTGGCACAGCCCGCAAGCGCTGCGGTCGCAGAGAGGGACCCGAGCATGAAAGCTCGCCGGGAGAGAGTCTTTTCATTCTTGGTTGGGCGCATTCCTGTCCTAACAAGCCTCGCACATTGATGTCGCATCTTCGACCGATGAGGCCAAGGAAGGCGACATGTCTAATCATTAAGTGGTGATGACCTCATAGCCAGTCGGCACCTATAATGGCAAGTTCGCCGATATCATGACCATGCAAACTCAATCGACGAGTGTGGGCTAGAAGCCACAGGGATTTGCATTTCCGCTGGTGTGGCGACCGTTTTTGGCTGTCTCGAGGTTCGAACGTTCTCGCATGGACTGCGATGCCTGTTCGCCGCACCGACACGATATGTACCGGCTAGTCGCCGAAGGTTCGGCCGGGCAAGACGTTATGCTCCATATCCAACCATGGCGGATTTTCCGCATACATTTCCTGGATGAGCCGTTTGATGAGATCGATATAGACGGAATTGTCGCCGACGCGATGATTGAGGATCACCGGCGAGGTCATCGCCTCTTCCTCGATCAGCCGATAATGCACGTCGGACCGCATCTGTCGCGCGGACGAAGGGATCACGCACACGCCAGCATCGGCGGCCACCAGCCCGAGAGCCGCCTGGATTTCCCGCACCTCATGCACCTCCGCCGGGCGGACGTCGTGGCTCTGCAACAGCCCCAGCACCTGATCGGCGTAACTCGGCCGCGGCTCCTTCGGATAGACGATCAGCTTTTGAGCGTGGAGGCCCTTCACCGGCAAGGGCGCGGAATCCCTTGCAAGTGCTGTCCCCATGGGCACCGCTGCCACGAGGCGCTCTTCGCGCAGGACGGTGCCGACCACATTGGGATCGCTATGACGCAATCGGCCGAAGCCAACGTCTATGCGCCCCTCCTTGAGCGCCGGGATCTGCTGGACCGACAACAGTTCCAGCAGCTGGATATCCAGTTCGGGCGCGTGCCGGCGCATCTTGCGGACCAGCGAAGGAAGGCCGCCATAGAGCGTGGAGGCGACGAAGCCGATGGAAAAGACACTGTTCTGATTGAGGCCGATGCGCCGCGTCGCATCCCGCATCTGCTCGACGCGGCCGAGGACCTGCAATGCCTGCTCAAAGAACAATCGACCGGCATCGGTCAGACGCACTGGACGGCTTTTGCGAATGAGCAGCGAGACCCCCAGCTCCTCCTCCAGAAGCTGGATCTGCCGGCTCAGCGGCGGCTGTGCTATATGCAGCAATTCTGCCGCGCGCGTGAAATTGCGTTCCTGGGCGACGGCCACGAAATAGCGAAGTTGACGAAGATCCATTCTGCAAATCCCACTGGCAGACATGCACCCAACATCCGCACTGGATATGTTGCAATGCAGTAAGTACCTATATATTACCATTTTTCTTCACATCATACCATAAAGGTATCATTTAAGATGCAAATGGTGTTGGACGCCTACCGCCTCTCCGGCGCAGAGTCCAGGCATGAACACGACCTTCACACCCCTTGCGCCGAACGCAACGATCTCCCCCGTCATCGACCGGGTGGAAACTTTGCTGATCGACCTGCCGACCATCCGGCCGCACAAACTTTCCGTCGCAACGATGAACGGTCAGAGCCTGATGCTGGTCAAAATCTACTGCAGCGACGGCATCGTCGGCATCGGCGAGGGAACGACGATCGGCGGGCTCTCCTATGGCGCAGAAAGCCCGGAGGGCATGAAGCTCGCTATAGATACCTATTTCCAGCCGGCGATGATCGGGCAGGATGCCACCCGCGTCCAGCTGCTGATGGCGTACATCGGCAAGAGGATCAAGGAAAACCGCTTTGCCAAATCCGCCGTCGAGACGGCGTTGCTCGATGCCCACGGCAAGCGGCTCGGCCTGCCCGTCAGCGAAGTATTGGGAGGGCGGATGCGCAGCCGGTTGCCGGTCGCATGGACGCTCGCCTCGGGCGATACTGCGACCGATATCGCCGAAGCCGAGAAGATGCTGGACCTTCGCCGCCATAGGATCTTTAAACTGAAGATCGGCGCCAGAACACCGCGCGAGGACATCGCGCATGTCGCCGCGATCAAGCGCGCACTCGGCGACCGCGGTAGGGTTCGCGTCGACGTCAACATGGCTTGGAGCAAAACCGAAGCGGCCTACGGCATGGCGGCTCTCGCCGATGCGGGCTGTGAACTCGTGGAGCAACCCGTCGCCTCGGCTGCCGCATTGACACGGCTGGTCCGTCGCTTCCCCATCGCCTTGATGGCCGATGAGTCCCTGCAGGGTCCGGAGACGGCCTTCGAACTTGCAAAAATCAGCGGCGCGGATGTCTTCGCCATCAAGATCGAGCAGAGCGGCGGCCTTTTCAATGCACAGCGCGTCGCGGCGATCGCCGATGCAGCCGGGATCGAACTTTACGGCGGCACGATGCTTGAAGGCGCCATCGGCACCGCCGCTTCCGCCCATGCCTTTTCCACCTTCGCCAACCTGCAATGGGGAACGGAACTCTTCGGCCCACTTCTGCTGACCGAGGAAATTCTGGCGACCCCGCTGGATTACAGCGATTTCGAGCTGACTATTCCCGATGGACCGGGCCTCGGCATCGCTCTGGACGAGGACCGGGTGAAATTCTTCCAGCGCAACGGATCGCGCAAGACGGTCAGCGTCGTCGGGTAGAGGATTGAGATCATGCTTTTTCATGTGCGAATGGACGTCAACATCCCGAGGGACCTGCCGCCGGCGGAAGCGGGCGAAATCATCGCCAGGGAGAAGGCCTATTCGCAGGAGCTGCAGCACAGCGGGAAATGGCGGCATATCTGGAGGATTGCCGGCGAATACGCGAACTACAGCATTTTCGATGTGAAGGACAATGAAGAGCTGCATGCGATCCTGATGGGACTGCCGCTGTTCAAATTCATGACCATCAAAGTCACGCCGCTCCTGCGGCATCCGTCGTCGATCCGCGACGACGACACCTGAGGCGACGGCACGGGAGAGGACCCTGCCACGGGCCGGGTCTTCGAAGCGGCATTCGCAACGACCTGACAAGAGGAGGAGTACGATATGAGTGTGAGGATTTTTGACAGGCCGGACGTGCAGGATTTCCTGAATGTTCTGAGCGGCCTGACCAACGACAGCGGCAATCCGCGCGTCAAGCAGGTTATTCACCGGCTGATGTCCGACTTGTTCAAGGCGATCGACGATCTCGACATCACCCCTGACGAATACTGGACCGCGATTGCCTGGGTGAACGAGCTTGGCGCCGCCGGCCAGGCAGGCCTCATCTCGCCCGGCCTCGGGCTCGACCATTTTCTCGACGAACGCCTCGACGCCATCGACGATGCGCTCGGCATCAGGAACGAAACGCCGCGCACCATCGAGGGGCCGCTCTATGTGGCCGGCGCGCCGGTATCGCACGGCTTTGCCCGCCTGGACGACGGCACCGATGCCAATGGCCATACGCTCATCATGCACGGCACCGTCTACGGGGCCGATGGCAAACCGCTACCCGGCGCGAGCGTCGAAGTCTGGCACTGTGATACCCGCGGTTTCTATTCCCATTTCGACCCCACCGGCAAACAGGCGCCGTTCAACATGCGCCGCACGATCATCGCCGACGCCGACGGCTGTTACAGGTTCCGGAGTATCGTGCCGCATGGCTACGGCGTGCCCCCGGGCAGCCCGACCGAAAAACTGCTGTCGGCGCTTGGCCGCCACGGCCAGCGTCCGGCGCATATCCATTTCTTCATCAGCGCCGACAACCATCGCAAGCTGACGACGCAGATCAATATCGCCGGCGACCCGCTCGTGAACGACGATTTCGCCTATGCGACCCGGGACGGCCTGGTTCCGGCGGTGACCGAGCGGAGCGACGAGGCCAGCATCAGGACCAACGATCTGAGCGGTCCGTTTGCGGAGATCGAATTCGATTTCCGTCTGACCGCCCTCGTCAATGGCGTCGACAACCAGGTCAACGAGCAGCGCAAGCGCGCGGCCGCCTGACCGATTGACGCGGTGGCCTAAAGGGCCGCCGCCCTTCTTCATCATCGACTTTGTTGCTGTGCTGCGCCGATGCGCCGCGAGCGGGAGAGACATCATGTCTGCGATCATAGATAAGGCCCGGGATCTCGATCATCTGCTGGCGACGGCGGTTGAGGATGACAAGGAAGCCGGTATATTCCGTTGCCGCCGCGACATCTTCACCAATGAAGACCTGTTCGAACTCGAAATGAAGCATATCTTCGAGAGCAACTGGGTCTACCTGGCTCACGAAAGCCAGATTCCTGATAACAACGATTATTACACGACCTATATCGGCCGCCAGCCCGTGGTCATCACCCGCGACAAATCGGGCGAATTGCACGCGGTCATCAATGCCTGCGCCCACCGCGGCGCCACGCTCTGCCGGCGCAAGCACGGCAACAAGGGCAGCTTCACCTGTCCCTTCCACGGCTGGACTTTTTCCAACACGGGAAAACTGCTCAAGGTCAAGGACGAGAAGACGACACAATATCCCGAGCAATTTGCAAAGAACGGTTCGCACGATCTCAAGCGCGTTCCGCGTTTCCAGAGCTATCGCGGCTTTCTGTTCGGCAGCCTGAACGAAGACGTCGCTTCGCTCGAGGACTATCTCGGCGCAGCCAAGGTCATCATCGACCAGATCGTCGACCAGGCCCCCGAGGGGCTGGAAGTGCTGCGCGGCAACTCGTCCTACATCTATGACGGAAACTGGAAATTGCAGATGGAAAACGGCTGCGACGGCTATCACGTCAGCTCCGTTCATTGGAACTACGCCGCCACCATGGGCCGGCGCAACGAAGAAGGCACGAAGGCGGTCGACGCCAATGGCTGGAGCAAATCCATCGCCGGCGTCTACGGTTTCGAAAACGGCCACATCCTGTTGTGGACCCGGGCGATGAACCCGGAAGTCAGGCCGGTCTACAATCGCCGCGACGAAATCGAGGCCCGGGTCGGCGCCGACAAGGCGGATTTCATCATCAACCAGACCCGCAATCTCTGCCTCTACCCGAACGTGTTCCTGATGGATCAGTTCAGCACGCAGATCCGCGTGACCCGTCCGATCAGCGTCGACAAGACTGAAATCAGCATCTTCTGCTTCGCGCCGAAAGGCGAAAGCGAGGCGGACCGCACACTCCGCATCCGGCAGTATGAGGATTTCTTCAACGTCTCAGGGATGGGCACCGCCGATGATCTGGAAGAATTCCGCGCCTGTCAGGCCGGCTATGCCGGAACGGCGGCGCTCTGGAACGACCTGTCGCGCGGCGCGCCCCTCTGGATCGACGGCCCGGATGCGAATGCCAGAAAGATGGGCCTGGAGCCACTGCTGTCAGGCGAGCGCAGCGAAGACGAGGGCCTGTTCGTCCGCCAGCATGAATATTGGGCGAAGGTGATGCGGCAAGCGCTCGCTGCCGAAAGGGAAGGAGTTCTTCCATGAGCGTTTCCTACGACGAAATCTGCGCCTTCCTCTATCGCGAGGCACGTCTGCTCGACGACCGCGAATGGGACGAATGGCTGACCTGCTACGCGCCCGATGTCGAATACTGGATGCCGGCCTGGGACGATGACGATCAGCTGACCGAAGATCCGCACAGCCAGATATCCCTGATCTTCTATCCAAGTCGCGACGGCCTGGAAGACCGGGTGTTCCGCATCAAGACCGAACGCTCCGGCGCATCGACGCCCGAGCCGCGCACCAGCCACAACGTCAACAACGTCGAATTGCTGGCGCGCCGCGATGCGGAAGTCGACATTCGCTACAATTTCCACACGCTGAACCACCGCTACAAGGTCACGGACCAGTTCTTCGGAACCATGTTCGTCACCCTGCGCAACAACGGCGATCAATTGCTGATCTCAGCCAAAAAGATCGTGCTGAAGAACGACTACATCCGCCAGGTCATCGACGTCTATCACATCTGACAGGCATCGCCTGACGGCACCGGAACGGACGAGGAGGATTCCATGACCAGCTACAACATCGCCTTGAACTTCGAGGACGGCGTCACCCGCTTCGTCGAATGCAAGGAAGGCGAAAAGGTTCTCGACGCCGCTTTCCGCAACAAGATCAATCTGCCGATGGATTGTTCCGACGGCGTATGCGGCACCTGCAAATGTCGCGCCGAAAGCGGCAGCTACGATCTCGGCGACGATTACATCGACGACGCATTGACCGCCGATGAAGCGGGACAAGGGCTCGTTCTCACCTGCCAGATGAAACCGTCCTCCGACTGCGTCATCGCGGTTCCGACGACATCCACGACGTGCAAGACCGGGCAGCAAAAGTTCGTCGCGACAGTAGCGCAAGTCATGCCGCACAAGGATGCCGCCATCGTGCTCGAGCTGGAGGTCGATGCCGGCGCTCCCGTGTTCCTGCCAGGGCAATATGTCAATATCGACGTACCCGGCAGCGGTCAGTATCGCTCCTACTCCTTCAGCAGCGCTCCCGGCGAGCGTCGCATCGGCTTCCTGATCAAGAAGATTCCCGGCGGGGTGATGAGCGGCTGGCTCGCCAGAGCGCAAACCGGCGAGAGGCTGGAAATCACCGGGCCCATGGGCAGTTTTTATCTTCGCGACATCAAGCGCCCTGTGCTCATGCTCGCGGGCGGAACGGGTCTCGCCCCATTTCTCTCGATGCTGGAAGTGCTGGCGCGCGAGAATTCGCAACAACAGATTCATCTGATCTATGGCGTGACCCGGGATCTGGATCTCGTTCTTGTCGAGCAGATCGAAGATTACACGCAGCGACTGCCAAACTTTACCTACGCCACGGTCGTCGCCGAAGAAGCGTCAAGCCATCCGCACAAGGGTTGGGTCACACAGCATATGCCGACCGAATTGCTTCACGGCGGCGATGTCGACGTCTATCTGTGCGGTCCACCGCCGATGGTCGATGCGGTCCGCAAATATTTTGACGACAGCGGCATGACGCCCCATAGTTTCCACTACGAAAGGTTCACGCCCAATGTCGCGGCGAAGGAGGCCGCATGAGCGGCTTCCATTTCCCAGACCGCTTCTCGGGCAAGGTGATCGTCGTCACCGGCGCCGCACAAGGCATCGGCCGGGCCGTGGCGACGCGCGCGGCCGAGGAAGGCGGGACGGTGCTGTTTGTCGATCGTGCTGAATTCGTCGCCGAGATTGCCGCTGCAGTGGATGGTAAAGCTGCGGCCTTCAATGCCGATCTCGAGACCTACGAAGGTGCTGGGGCCGCCATGCAATTTGCGGCCGAGATCTTCGGCCACATCGATATCCTGATCAACAATGTCGGGGGCGCGATCCGCATGCGGCCCTACGCCGAATTTGAACCGCAGCAGATCGATGCGGAAATCCGCCGTTCGCTGATGCCGACGCTTTATTGCTGCCATGCTGTCATCCCGCATCTATTCGCGCGCGGCGGCGGTGCCATCGTGAACGTATCGTCAAATGCGACGCGCGGCATTCACCGCATGCCCTATTCCGCCGCCAAGGGAGGCGTCAACGCCATCACGCAATCGCTGGCGATGGAACTTGCCGACCGGAACATTCGCGTAGTCGCCACCGCACCCGGCGGCACGGATGCGCCGCCGCGACGGATTCCACGCAATGCCGCCGGAGATAATGCCGCCGAGAAGGGCTGGATGGCCGAAGTCGCGCAGCAGGTGACGGACTCGAGCTTCATGAAACGCTACGCGACCATCGAGGAGCAGGTGGCTCCGATCCTGTTCCTGGCTTCGGATGAAGCATCCTATATCACCGGCAGCGTGCTGCCCGTCGCCGGCGGCGATCTCGGCTGACTCGGCGGTCAGGACCGCGCAGCCGTCGAACGCCAATCACGCGATCAGCGCCTTGATGTAGTCGACAGAGCGCTTCGCAAGGGCCTTCCAATCGCTGGGATTGTCGTGCTCCACGACAAGGACGTCCGCGCGTGTCTTGTCGAAGAGCGGATAGAGCGATTTCCAGTCTATGATACCGTCGCCGGTCGGTACCCAGCCCTCGTCGACTGTGGTTCCGGCAGGCGCGGTGTCCTTGAGCTGGATCGTGGTGATCCGATCGGCGTATCTGCGAAGCTCCTGTGCCGGATCGGCCCAACCGCGGGTGACCCATCCAATATCGATCTCGAAATCGACGCCAGGTCCGGCCGCTTCGAACAGAAGATCGATCGGACGGCTGCGGTCTTCCAATCGGTGATATTCGAAATCGTGATTGTGCCAAGCGACCTTCAGCCCCTCCTTCCCGGCAGCTTCAGCGCCTTTGCCGAGACTTTCACCGACGCGCCGCCAACCGTCGGCGGTCGCGCTTCTCTCCGCGGCCGGAATATAGGGCGGGATCAAGATCCTGGTTCCGAGCGCATGGGCGTAGTCGAAAAACTTCTTCGGCTCGCTGATCAATCCAGCAAGCGGCATGTGAATGCCCGAGCAGCGCAGACCGGCATCGTCCATCCGCTTGCGGAATTCCGCGGTCGTGGTCTCATAGGCAGGCAGCCAGAGTTCCACGGCGTCGTAGCCGACCGCCGCAAGGTAGTCGAGATGAGCTTCGATCGGCGGAAAGAGCCGGGAAGAATAGAGCTGGAAGGAAATGGAGTAGCGGGACATGGTTGAACCTCGGTCATGCGACGACTATGGATGGTGCGCCGGCAGCCTTCGGCTGCACAGCACGGCCTTGTGCTCGGTCAGTAAATCCGCCGCCCAACCGTAATGCCGGTTGCGACGAAGTCACGGCTCGCCACCGGCCGGCAATCGCTGCCGATGCCGATGCCATGAATTCCCGGTGCCGATCACATGTCGACCATGCGCGGCACCGGACGTGCTCTCAGAAGCTGGCCTCACAGATTTCTTGAAGGACTTGCACCGGATTGGTTTTGTTGGCGAGCTTTGCTCTCTTCATGCACGGCAAAGTCCCGTCTTGCCCGCGCACTCGCGGCCTCGATCGGTTCCACCTTCCCCTGCTCGGCAATAGCAGCCCGCGCGCGCTCTATATCGACCATGTAGTCGCGTGCCAGCGGTAGGGCATCGACGTTCTTCGTCAGCTGCAATTGCCAGTTCATGTGCCCCATGCGGCGGAAGGCGAGTTCGGAGCCGATCAGATAGAATTCAAACATCCGACAAAACCGCTCATCGTAAAGCTTTGCCAGGGTGTCTCTGTTCTTCATGAAGCGATCCCGCCACTGCTCAAGCGTCTTGGCATAGTGGAGGCGCAGGATCTCGATATCCGTCGTCCAGAGACCGGACTTCTCAACCACGGATAGAACTTCGGACGCGGCCGGCGAATAGCCGCCGGGAAAGATGTATTTCGCAATCCACGGGTTGGTGCTTCCCGGTCCGTCGGCCCGGCCGATTGCGTGGATGAGTGCCACGCCATCCTCCTTGAGCACGGAACGGATCTTGTCGAAGAAGGTCTTGTAGTGGTTGATGCCGACATGCTCGAACATGCCGACCGAGACGATGCGGTCGACGGGACGCGTCCAGGAGCGATAATCCAGCAGCTCGAACGTCACCATATGATCGAGGCCGGCGTCCTTCGCACGGGCTCTTGCGGCCAGCAACTGCTCTTCAGAAAGGGTGAGGCCCGTGACCCGCGCGCCGAATTCCTTGGCAAGATAGAGCGCCATGCCGCCCCATCCGCAACCGATGTCCAGAACCTCGAGGCCCGGGCGATCGAGCATCAGTTTCGATGCGATATGCCGCTTCTTCTTGAGCTGTGCTTCTTCGAGCGTCTCGTCGCCGACGGGGAAATAGGCGCAGGAATACTGCCTGTCGTCATCCAGCATCAGCGAATAGAGCCGCGCGTCGAGATCGTAGTGATGTGCGACATTGCGCTTCGAACGTCCCGCGAAGTTCAGCTGATCGAGATTTCGGCGTAGCCAGCGGACCCTTTCCATTAGCTTTTCGAAAGGATGGCTCCCGCCTTCCATCATGTTGAGGACGAGCAAGTCCACCATCTCAAAGAGATCGCCGGAGGCCGGCTCGACTTCGCCGTCCATATAGCCCTCCCCCAGCGCCAGCGCCGGATTG
Organism: Rhizobium sp. NPDC090279; assembly: GCF_044769665.1. Lineage (NCBI taxonomy): Bacteria > Pseudomonadati > Pseudomonadota > Alphaproteobacteria > Hyphomicrobiales > Rhizobiaceae > Rhizobium > Rhizobium sp. NPDC090279. The sequence goes on from NZ_JBIVYI010000001.1 coordinate 133,910, forward strand.
AGGAGCAAGCGGCGCTTTGCGCGGGCGGTCTTTATTTTCATCGTGGCGCGTGGTTCCGATCCCGTACCGAAATCGCGCGTGGAACCATCGGGAAAAATCACCGTGAGCGTTCCGATTTTGATCAAGCGTGACAGAGCTGCTTCTAGGAACATGACAACTACCTGTTTATCGTTTCCTTGACGGGTAATCCCCTAGCCCGAGGACAGGGAATAATCCCGTACCGGTATTGGTATCGCAAGCGTACTACTTAATCTGGTAAAATATCCAGATCATTTGCGACATCAAGGTTGCGTTAGCGTGACAATGCCCGAGGCGGCTGCATCGTCACCGTCGGAACCGCTCGCGGTATTCACTTGGCCCCGTGCCGATGCGCCGCAGGAAGGCCCGTCGCATCGTATCGAGGTTGGCAAAGCCGCAGCCTGCGGCCACCCTTTGCAACGGCGTTTCGGCCTCTTCCAGCACCCTGCGGGCGGAATCAACACGGGCCATCTCAACGAAATCTGCCGGCGCAATGCCGGTTTCCTGCTGGCAAACCCGGGAGAAATTATGAACGCTCATGGCCGCGCGCGATGCAGGTGCCTGAAGTGTAAGATCGAGGGGCAGATGGTCAAGTACCCAATGCTGGATCGCCTGGATGCGTCCCTCGGCCGCAATCTGCACGGCGAGATGGACGCTGAACTGCGATGTCCCCCGGACGCTTCAAGAAGACGAGAAGACGCCTGGCGACCGTGATCGTCCCCCACCGGTTTCAAGGCGAGATCGATGCCTGCCGGGCCCTCCCGACCATTCTGTGCCGTACGCACGTTAAGGCGACGCTGTCATGGCGGCTATATGATCGCCTGAGACCTGGCCTTCTGCGATCCGGGAGCGCGATAGCGTCTACTTCGCTGCTGCATGAATTTCGGCGACATAGCCACCGGGAAACTCGACTATCGCCGCCTGACGCTTGTCGGAGGAATAGGGGTCGACCAGAACGGTCGCGCCATTGGCCTTTGCCTTGACAAGCGTCGCCGCAACGTCCGGAACCTCATAGCCCGTCGTTTCATGGCCATAGGGGAATGGCAGGTGCCCGTCCGTGGCAAGCACGGTCATCTTGCCGTAGACCGACTCGATGCGGATGCGCCAAAACGTGTCCTTGGGACGGCCGATCTCGATGCCGGGGGCCTTCTTGTCGTCGGAAACGACCTTGCCCTTCGAAAAGGCGAGGAAGGACTTGACGAACTTGTCCGCGGCATCCGGAGACACATAGACACGGTTCTCCGGCACGGTTTCCAAGGCCGCGTAATTCGGCTTGGCCGTATGCCAATAGAGCTGCATGTTGACGCCGCCCGGCCATTGAACGACCGCGTCACGGCCGATCGGATCGGGGAAGATATCGACGACGACAGCTGCGCCGGCGGTCCGGGCCGAGGCAACCGCCTGATCCATGTCGGTGACGAGATAGCCGGTTCGCTCCGCGCCGAAGGGATAGGGGATCGGCGTCTTGAAGCCGAAGAGCGAGACGGTTCCGACCGGGGTCTGCAGCAGCTGCGACGTGGTGCTGCTCGGCGTCGGTGTCACGGTGACGACCACCTGCTTCGTGCTGGTGCCGCCGAACGTGCCGAGGAAGCTGCTGGCGAAAGCATCCACCTTGCCCACATCGATATAGACGTGGGACGTATCATATTGCGCGCCGACGCCAAGCTGCGGCTGGGAGGCGCGGGCCAGTGCCGTGGCGGCGGGCGCCAGGGCAAGAGCAGTCAACAGTCCGATCGTGCAGGCATGGCGAGATGGCATGTATTGGGCCTCCGTTATTCTCGGCGCATCCTGATCGAGATCGGGCCAAACCACCAGAAAGAAGTCGTTGAAGAGACTGAGATGTGGGAAAAGGAGTTGATTGCCGCGACGCGCGTCGGTCGCCCCGACAGGTTTTGGCGGCTCGGCGCGCCCTGCGCCGAAGCTCCGATCAGACATATTCGGCGCTAGGCCGCTTCCTCATAGATCAGGTCCGGCGCGACGATCCATTCCCCCCGCTTGAGCGACAGGACATCGAGCCTGCCCTGGCGATCCCGGACGGCGATGCCGACGAAATGGTAGCGGCTGCCGTTTCTATCGACGACAGCACTCGAAATCGGTTTATCGTTGACATAGCCGACGACAGGGCCTTCCTCCCTTGTTGCCGAGAGCAGGAAATATTCGTGAGGGATGTTCCGACTGACCATCAGCCTCGATCCTCGCGCTGCAAGGTCAGTCCCGCGCTCGCTCCCACGCCTTTCTGCGTGCCCAGTGCCTCACGGCTCGCCGACGCGGGAGAGGATTTGGGTCGGGGTCGCCTGCTCTTCTTGATCTCGACCACGAATGGCTTTCGCTGCGGCCGCATTGTCCGTCCTTTCAACTTTCGATCCATTTCAATTGAATATGCATTCGACCTGGCCGAGCGGCCCGAAGTCTGCTGCCAGATGCTGGCCAGCGCAGACCTGAAGGATCGTGGTGCAGGAACCCGTCGCCACGACATCGCTCGGCTCGAGCTGCCTGCCGTTGGCCGCAAGCGCCGCGGCAAGCCACGCAACCGCATTAAGCGGATTGCCCATGATCGACGACGAATTGCCGGAAAGCACGGTCTGTTGAAACAGAAATGCCGTAACATCAATCTCAGCTAGATCGCCAACCTCGATGTTTCCAACGTGATCGCCGCAGAGTGTCGCAACGTGCAGCCCGAAATCCGCAATCGCCGCATTGGCGCCGGCAAAGGCCTGCCGGGTCCTGCGCCCGACGATGCCGATTGCAGGTCGGCAGCTCATGACGGCGTCGGCCACGCTTTCAGGGGTGATCTGCTCGCCCTCGTCCGGAAACGATCTCAGCATCGTGAAGACAAGTTCGCACTGGGCGCCAATGGTTCCCGGCGGCAGGCGGAAATTCTCAGCCTTCCTTTGCAGGGCGAAGGCGGGGATTTCGGAATAGATCGGCCCGTTGAGACCGAACATGTGGCGCGACGCCTCACTCGTGCCAACAATCGCATAGCCCTTGCGCTCGAAACCAAGGGTATCCTGTGCCGTTGCCTGGATCTCGTACGCCTCGCGCTCCGAGGCAATCAGGTCGAGCGGAAGATCACACAGCTCTTCGCGCCGGCGACAGTTCGCCAGAATATCCGCCGTGGTATCCTTCAGTTCGAAATACATCTTCGCGCTCCAATCCTGACCGCTGGCTATCAGGCGAAGATGGCTCGACACGCATAGCCATTCCATTCGGCGTGGCGCACGAAGAAATTAAAATCTCATAGTGATCGCTTTTTCTCCTCGGACGACGATGCGCCGAATACAGTCGTTTCCGCGTGCCATGAACAGTGGCTCTAGCTGAGATCGGCCAGCACAATAGATCCGCGGCCCGGGAGCATTGAGCCGCGGTCGCTGTGATTTCAATGCCGACAGAGCCACTTGGACAGCCCACCGGCCGCGGCGCGTCAAGTCTTCCTGCTGGCTATGACGCCAGGGTCCGCTCAGGATTTCTAGCACGCGGCCTTGTGAGCAATCCGTCTGCGCAAGCCACAATCAGCATGCGCAGGCGGCTTCTGCCGGGTCGTCTTGCGGAGCCAGACCATCCCGGCCAGTGCTCCGAATGCACGCTCTACCTGATGATCGTCTCGGCGCGCGCAAGGGCGCTCGAAAAGCCGTTCAGGGAGACGGGGAACGTCACGATCTGCCCGGTATCGGCCGCGATCGCATGGATCTGCAGCATCTTGCCGGTCTTCAGCAACGCCAGGCGCAGCGCATCGATCTCCAGATCGACGAAACAGCCGACCGGCAGCGCCGTGCGAAAGGGGACGGCGGGAGCGCGACTACCTTCGTCCACCTGCAGGACGACGCCCTTCTGGAACAACAGCCCGAATGGCAGGACCAGCGTCCCCGTCACTCGCCCCGCATCGGGGCGCAGTTCGATCAGCAGCAGCCTCTGGCGCGTCTCGGTATGGATCTGCTCCTGGACGATGACGCAGGATTTCTGCGCCGAACTTTCATTGGCCTGGATCGACCCCAGGACGAGCCAGTCGCCATGGACTTCGCGCAACGCATCGGCTCCACCCGGCAGTCGGGTCGGCTTGTCGGAGATCATCTGATCAGTCATCACAATACTTTCGTTCAGTCTGGCTCCATGACGACCCGGAGCCGGTAGTGGATACATCGCCGGACGCGGCGGATTGGCCTTGAGTGACAGCATGGCACGTGCCGTTTGCATGAAACGACCCGCTTCCTATTTGGTCAGCTCCGCGACCCGGTTGAGAGCGCCGGAGAAACCCTTGAGCGAAACTGCAAAGGTCAACGGCTTCAGGGGATTGGCGGCGGAGACGGTCACGTTGAGCGTCTTGCCGCTTCTAAGCTTGGTGACTGCATCCGTCTCGAAGGCGAGCGGCGCGAGGCAACCTTGCGGCACGCAGGTCGAAAACGCGAGCGGCGCGCCGACGGACGTGTCGTCGATCTTCAGCTGCGCGCCCTGCGCAAGCGCGAGCCCGAGCGGCAGCAGCAACACGCCCTGATACTTTCCGTCGGCGGCTTTGCCGATTTCGGCTGTCAACACGGTCTGGTTGGTCTGATTATTAGTCTGGACCTGCCGCACGACACAGGCCGCGGCATTGGTCTGCATCTGACACACCACACTCCAGTCGTCATAGGTCTCGACCAGCGAACTGGCGCCGCCGGGCAGCGGGGCCGCCGCTGCGGCATGAGCCGCGAACGCCGAGGCCGCCAGCAGCATGCCAGTTAGGATAAAGGGTCGAAATGCGGTCATTGCAAATATGTCCTTGTTGTCTAGGCAAGCAAACAGTCTGTCGCGCGCTGGGTTAAGGCTGAGCGGATTGAACGATGCAGTTCGCGCCGGCGGTCAGGCAGACGACTGTGTCATCAAAGCGAGGATCGGAAAGGAAGGGTTGCGGCGAGTTATCGCCCGTGCCGCTGTCGGCAAACGTGGAGGGAGTCGGCGTATCTTGAACCGACGGCAGCGGCGGCTTGCTGCCGGCGGCATAAGAGGACGGGGTAATCACGCTCGCCAATTCCGCTGTCGAGCTGGGCCCAGCCGTCACCGTGAGCACGCCATCGGTGAAGCTCAGCTGATAATTGGCGGAGGCGGCAAGCGAGCCTTGTCCGATCATGTAGCTGCCGATGGGTGAGTTGCGCTCAGCCGTCGTCGCCAGAGCACCCGATAGCCTATCGTTGTTGACAAGGCCCGCCCCGCCTATCGTGTAGGTAAAGAGCGGATTGACCATGCCCATCATGCGGCTTGCATTGTTGGCCGCAACCGTGATCGCCCGCGGCGTGACACTCAGATCGGCGCCAGCGAAGGTCAGGGCATAGTTGCCGGAGGCCGCAAGCGTTCCCTGGCCGATGGCGTAGCTGCCAATGCCTGAAGTGACCGTGGCCGAGCTTGAGAGAGCGCCGGTCAACGTATCGCCATTGACGAGGCCGGCTCCGCCGATCGTATAGGCGAATGCCGGATTGGTGTCGCCATAGAGGCGGCTGGCATTGCTGGCAGTGACCATGATTGCCCGTGGCGTCACGGTCAGGTTCGCGCCCGCGTATTGAATGGCATAGTTGGCGTTACCGACCGTTCCGAGGCCTATGGCGTAGGCGCCGATACCGGACCTCTGGCTGGCCGTCGTTGCCAGATCGCCGGCCAGCGTATCGCCATTGACCAGGCCCGAGACTGAGTAGGTCAGAACCGGGTTGACGTCGCCATAGGCGCGGCTGGCATTGTTGGCCGCGACCGCGATCGCCCGCGGCGTGACGCTCAGATCAGCGCCGGCGAAGGTCAGGACATAGTTGCTGGAGGTGGCAAGCGTACCCTGGCCGATGGCGTAACTGCCAATGCCGGAAGTGACCGTGGCCGCGCTTGAGAGGGTGCCGGTCAACGTATCGCCATTGACGAGGCCGGCTCCGCCGATCATATAGGCGAATACCGGATTGATATCGCCATAGATGCGGCTGGTATTGCTGGCGGCAACGGTGATCGCCCGCTGGTTGATCGTCAGATCTCCGGCGGTGAAGCTCAAAGCATAGTTGCCGGAGGCCGCAAGCGTTCCCTGACCGATGGCGTACGCGCCGACATTCGACGTGGTCGCTGCGCCGGTCGCAAGCGAACCGGAGAGCAAGTCGCCGTTGACGAGGCCGCTCCCGCCGATCGTATAGGAGAGTGCCGAATTGGCATCGCCATAGGAGCGGCTGGCATTGTTGGCCATGACCGTGATCGCACGCGGCGTCACGCTCAAATAGCTGCCATTGAAGGTCAGGCTGTAGTTGCCGGAAGCAGCAAGGGAACCCTGGCCGATCGCATAGCTGCCCACGCCGGACGCGGTGGTGGCCAAGGTCGCGAGAGTGCCGGTCAAATTGTCGCCATTAACGAGGCCGTCTCCGCCGACCGTGTAGGAGAGTGCCGGATTGGCATCGCCATAAGCGCGGCTGGCATTGTTGGCCATGACCGTGATCGCACGCGGCGTCACGCTCAAATAGCTGCCATTGAAGGTCAGACTGTAATTGCTGGAAGCAGCAAGGGAACCCTGGCCGATCGCATAGCTGCCCACGCCGGAGGCGGTGGTGGCCAAGGTCGCGAGAGTGCCGGTCAAATTGTCGCCATTAACGAGGCCGCCTCCGCCGACCGTGTAGGAGAGTGCCGGATTGGCATCGCCATAGGAGCGGCTGGCGGCATTGGCGGTGATGATGAGCGCACGTCGGGCAATATCGGCCGTGGTCGTCGCCGTATCAGAGGCGAGCGTATAATTGCCGACATCCGCGCCCGAAAGCGAGAGACCGGAGATATCAACCGTCTTGCCGGTGCCGGCATTCTTGTCGGCGAAGGCGCCGCTGAAGCCGCTGCCGAGGGTCAGGGCGTCACCGGCGACCATGCCCGTGAAGCCCGCGCCCGACGTGTTCAACGTCACCGCCGTCGTGCCGTCATAGGTCTTGCCCGAGGCCGTAATGCCAGCGATGGCCGAGATCGTCGCCCTGGCGATATCTGCCGTGTCGGCGCCGCCGATCAGCGTGTAGTTCGAGGCAAGGCCGGTATCGTCGCCCAATGCGAGTGAACCGAGTGTCATGCCCTTGCCGTTGCCGGCATTCTTGTCGGCCATCGTGCCGGTGCCAGACAATGTTAATGTCTCGCCGCCGGCGAGGTTCGACAGGATGAAGATCGAGGCATCGAGATCCGTCGAACCGTTATAGACGCGGCTGCCAGAAAGGTTGATCACTCGCTGGCCGATATCGGCAAGCGCTGTGGCCGTATTCGTGTTCAGCCAATAGTTCAGCGCGTCTGCGCCGCCAAGCGTCAGGCCGGAGATATTGACGGTCTTGCCCGTGCCGGCATTTTGGTCGGAGAAGGCGCCAAGCACGCTCGCGACTGTCAGACTGTCACCGGCGATCATGCCGTTGAAGACGGCACCCGACGTGTTCAGCGCCGCTGTCGTGCTCCCATCATAGGTCTTGCCGCTGGCAGTGATGCCGTCGATCGAGGTGATGCTGGCGCGGGAGATGCTCGCGTAGGCTTGGCTGTCGGTGATGGCAAGCTGGTAGTTGCCGGCATCCGCACCCGTCAGATAGAGGCCATTGACGCTGACAGTCTTGAAGCTGCCGGCATTCTTGTCGGAGAAGTTGGCGCTCGTATAGGCCACATGCATGTCATCGGTGCTGATGACCGGTACGGTGGAGATATTGACGGTTGCCGTCGTCGTGCCGTCATAGACCTTGTTGCTGGCGCTGATGCCACCGAAGAACACATAGGCCTTGGCAATGTCCGCCGTCGTCGCCGCGATGGTGGAGGCGAGTGTGTAGTTGCCCGCATCCGCGCCGCCGAGCGAGAGCCCGGTGATGCCAACCGTCTTGCCGGTGCCGGCATTCTTGTCGGAGAAGGCGCCGTTGGCGGTTGCCACCGTTAGGACATCGTTCCCGATCAGGCCGGTAAAGCCGGCGCCCGAGGTGTTCAGCGTTGCAGCCGTCGTACCGTCATAGGTCTTGTTGCCGGCGGTGATGCCGGTAATGCCAGAGATCGTTGCCCTGGCGATATCAGCCGTGGTTGTCGCCATGTCGGAGGCCAGCGTATAGTTACCGACATCCGTACCACCGAGCGACAGACCGGAGATATCAACCGTCTTGCCGGTCGCCGCATTCTTGTCGGAGAAGGCGCCGGCCGAGGTCGCGACCGTCAGAGCGTCGCCGGAGATCAGGCCGGTGAAGCCAGCACCCGACGTGTTCAACGTCACCGCCGTCGTGCCGTCATAGGTCTTGTTGTCGGCGGCGATGCCGGTAATCGCAGAGATCGTCGCCCTGGCGATATCCGCCGTGGTCGTCGCGCTGTTGGATGCAAGCTCATAGTTGCCCGCATCCGCGCCGCCGAGCGAGAGCGCGCTGATGCCAACCGTCTTGCCGGTCGCCGCATTCTTGTCGGAGAAGGCGCCGGCCGAGGTTGCAACCGTCAGGGCGTCGCCGGAGATCATACCGGTGAAGCCCGCACCCGACGTGTTTAATGTCACGCTCGTATTGCCATCATAAATCTTGTTGCCGGCGGTAATGCCGGTGATCGAGGAGATGGTCGCTTTGGCGATATCGACAGTGCCGGCGCCGCCAATCAGCGTGTAGTTCGAGGCCAGACCGGTGTCGTCGCCGAGCAACAACGAGCCGAGCGAAAGCGTCTTGCCGCTGCCGACATTCTTGTCGGTCATGGAGCCTGTGCCTGAAAGCGTCAGGGTCTCGCCATTGACGAGATTGCCGAGTGTCAGATTGCCGGCTGAGATACCGGTGGTGCCATCATAGACACGGCCGCCCGTAAGGCTCAGCACGCGCTGCGAAATCGTCAGTGCACCGCTATAATCGACATAGGCCGTGCGGAAACCGTTCTCCGTCACCGAGACGATATTGGCGTCCGAGTAATTATTGGTTCCGGCATTGGTCGTGCCTATAATCGCGCTGCCCCAGGCCAGCGAGACATTGCTTGTCCCGACGCCCGAAAGCGTCGCGCCGGTGATCGTAGAATTCGCGTCACCATAGGTGCGGGTGCCACTGCCTATCGAGACATAGTCATCATAGAGCCCGGTGCTGAGCGAGCGCAGCATCATATAGCCGCCATTCGCGCCGCTCGTCGATTTGCCCCAGATGCCGACAAAATCCCAACCGGCATTGATGTAGGTGAAAGGATCGACCATCTGAGCCGTCGTCAGGCCAGTCATGCCGCTTGAGGCGCCGCCGTTGGTGCCGGAGACCTGCCCGGTCGTCGCCGTGTCCCAGAACGAAGCCGTGACGGTTCCGTCGTTCTGGCCGGTCAGCCCGCCGCCGGCGCTGACCGTGCCAATCGCGTAGCTGTTGCCGATCGTAGCACCGGCGTAGTTGTTGCCGACGAGCCCACCCACAGTATCGGAGCCACTGACGGCGCCGATGGCATAGGCATTGTTGATCGTAGCCCCGACATAGTTTCCACCCACGAGCCCGCCCACAGTGTCGGAACCACTGACAGCGCCGCTGGCATAGCTGTTGATGATCGTACCGCCGTTGTCGCCCGCCAATCCACCCGCGCGACTGCCGCCGCTGACGGTACCGGTCGCATAGGAGCCGCTGATCGTGCCCCCCCGATCCGAGTTGCTGCCCGCCAGTCCGCCCGTAGCGACAGCGCCGCCGCTGACGTCACCGGTGGCATAGGCATTGACGATCGAGCCGGAGTTGTAGCCTACCAGCCCACCTATAAAAGCGTTGCTGCCGCTGACGGCACCGGTCGCGTATGAGTTGCTGATCGAACCGAAGTTCATGGCGACCAGCCCGCCAACGTCATACAGGCCGGAGACGGTAGCGCTGCTATAGGAATTGCTGATCGAACCATAGTTCCAGCCGGCCAGCGCGCCGACGTCGCTGCGGACGCCCGCGACCGATCCGCCGACGAGCCCTACATTGCCGATCCACCCTGTCGAGACTCCAAACAAACCAACCTGGTCGTAGCCAGTCACCGTGAGGGCGCTGATGGTGTGGTTGTTGCCGTTGAAGCTTCCGCCGAACATCGTATTGATGTTCCCAAGCGGTACCCAGCCGCCGGTCGACCAAATGCCGGAGGCGTTGGTGCCGGATGTCTCGCTGGCATCGATATCCGCGCCGAGCTTGTAATTGGCCGAGAGATTCGCGCCGATCAACGCAAGCTGGTGAAGGTTCGTGATGGTGACGACACCGTTCGCATCGGCGGTTGCTGCCTCCGAGCGCAGGATCGGCCGCATGTCGCGCGCCTGATACCAGATGTTGGTAAAATCCCAGCCAGCATAGTTCGTGGCCTGGTTGGCCGAATCGCGCATCTGCGCGGTAGTGAGGCCAGTTGCCGAGAATGTGCCGGAAAAGGATTGACCGTAACCGCTGGATCGCCCCGTCGTGGAGACATCCCAGAAGCTGTTGGTGATGGTGCTATAGAAATTTCGGCCCACCAGGCCGCCGACCACTACACTGCCGCTAACCGCGCCGCTGGCGTAGGCATTGTCGATGGAGCTTCCGGAGTCATTATAGCCCACCAGTCCGCCAACATATGTGTTGCCGCTTACGGAGCCTGTGGCATAGGCAAACTTGATGGTGCGATCATTGAAGCCGGCCAGGCCGCCGGCATCCGAACCTGAGCCGTAGATTGCGCCGGTGGCATAGCTATTGCTGATCGATCCGTGATTGTAACCGACCAGTCCACCGACTTCATAGCCGCCGGAGACTGTAGTGGTCGCGTAGCTGTTGCTGATCGAACCGGAATTGTATCCAGCCAGTCCGCCAACATCCTGACTGCCGTTGACCGTGCCAGTCGTATAAGCTTTGTTGATCGTGCCGGTATTGTATCCAACCAATCCTCCGGCGTAGGAGTAGCCATTAACAAACTCGCTGATCAGCCCGATATTTTGAACGGTCCCCGACGAGTAACCGAACAGCCCGAGATAATTGGCCCCTCGATTGACCGTCAGACCAGTAATCGTGTGGCCCTGGCCGTCGAGGTTGCCGGTGAAGACAGCGCCGTAGCCGCCGACGGGCACCCAGCCACCTGTCGACCAGATATCGGAAGCGTTGGTGCCGGACGTCGCGCTAGCGTCGATATCGCTCGCGAGCCTATAGTTGCCGGCAAGGTTCGCGCCCATCAGCGCAAGCTGGTGCAGGTTGAAGATGGCAACGACGCCGTTAGCGTCCGGCGCTGCCGCTTCCCAGCGACCGATCGGGCGCAGATCACCAGATTGGTACCAATCGTTGGTGAAATCCCAGCCCGAATAGCTCGACGCGCTGCGCGCTTGCGCTGTGGTCAGACCGGTGATCCCGACGTTGTTGCCGCCACCATCACCAGAGGATTTCCCGGTCGTTTCCGTGTCGAAATACGATGCCGCAATGGTACCGGCGTTGTTGCCGACGAGGCCGCCGGTCTGGCTCATCCCTGAGACGGCGCCGGTCGCATAGACCTGATTCATCGTCCCGAAGTTCATGCCCAGAAGGCCGCCGACATTCGCGTATCCCGAGACGACAGCAGTAGAGTACGATAGGTTGATCGCACCTTGATTGTAACCCGCAAGGCCGCCGATCTGGCTCGATGCACCCGAAACCCTGCCGGTGACATAGGATTGATTGACCCCGCCGCTGTTCGAGCCAACGAGACCGCCGACTATCGTTTGGCCCGAAACGTTGGCGTTGACCAAGCCGAGACGGGAGACCCCGCCGCCTTGGCCAATGACCCCGAACAGGCCGATACGGTTGGTGCTCGGCCTGTTTATGGTCAGGCCCGTGATGATATGACCATCGCCGCCGAGAACACCGGTGAAGGCGACGCTGCTGTTGCCGATGGGGTTGAACCCGCTGCCGTTATTCCAGATCGCCGTGCCGGAGGCGTCGATATCGTTGGCCAATGTCCAATTGGCAGAAAGATAGGCATTGGACGAGCCGATGCCCTGCAGGCCATAGATATCCGCGACCGTGTAAGGCGTGACGTTCGTGCCATCGCCGCCCGTCACGCGCAGGAAGGAGGTGCCGTCGGTGATGCGGAAGTCCTTGGCCGAGAAGGAGGGAAGCGTGGCGGCGCTCTGCACCCAGCTGCCCGAAGCCAGCACGAAGGCGCCGACATTGACCGCCGCCGGCGCCGAGATATTGCCTCCGGACGAAACGATCAGGCCGCCATTCGCGGTGATCGCGCTGTTGATGTTGATGTCCGAGGCCGCCGCAAGCGTCAGTGTGGTGAGCGCGCTCCAGTTGATCGGCGCGGCCACCGTGATGGTGCCGGCCTGCGGATTGGCCGCATCCGACGACGATCCTGTGGTCACCAGGACATTCGCCGTCGCCAGCGCATTGGTCAGCGTGGTGACATTGATGACGCTGTCATTGCCGCTTGCCGTGAAGCCGGAGGAGTTGCTGTCGGTCGCCGTCGAGATCGTCACATTGTAGGGATCGAGCAGCAGGTTGCCGAAGGAACCGTGGGCGGCGGAAAGATCGGTAAGGCCGGTATAGGAGAGCCGCGCCTTGCCGGAAACCTCGACCTCGCCGCCATTGCCCGAGAGCGCTCCACCCTTGGCCGTGATCGTGCCGGCAAAACGGGTGAGATCATCAGACCATAGGACGACATTGCCGCCATTACCCGTGGCGATGGCATCGGCATTGATAACCGCGTTGGCATCGACTGTGAGCGTCTCGGCCCGCTGCAGCGTGCCCTTGCCCTGGCGCTCGCCGCCGATATTGACCGTGCCGCCACCGGTCTTGCCAGAGGCATTGATCTTTGCATTCGCCAGCGTGATCTTGCGTCCCGTCACCTGAACCTTGCCGCCGCTGCCGTGCTTGCTGCTGGCATCGACCTTGCCGGTGACAGCAACCTCGCCATCGCCGCCCGACAGCACGATGTCGCCGCTTCTGCCCGAGACACCCTTCGCCTCGATCGTGCCGGACATGTTGACCGCCTGACGCGCCATGTCCTTGGCCGCAGCCGCCGTCAGCTGCACGGTGCCGCCCCTGGCGGAGATCTTGCCGCTATTCTCAACCAGCGCCTGATTGCCGCCAGCCTTGGTCGGCACCGCCACCTGCAGGAAACCGTCGCCCGACAGATCGAGCGTCGCCTGTTCGCCGGAGCCGAGGGCCGCCTTGCCCATCGGCACGGTGATGACACCGGAATTGGCGACCGTGCCGCCGATCAGCGCCATGTAGCCGCCGCGGTTGATGGTGATCGTACCGGCGTTCGTTACCGGCGCCGAAGCGCCATTGCCGGTGAAGGTCCGCTTGCCGGCCATGAAATCGTCGTCGGAGATGCCGAGCGTCGAGGCGACGAAGGCGCCTGTCTTCACCGTGCCCGAATTGGTAATGGCAATGCCGTTCGGATTGATCAGATAGACCTGGCCATTGGCGTTGATCTGGCCGGCAATGGTCGAGCTTGTCTGGCCGGTCACACGATTGAGGATGGCGGCATTCGCATCGGGCTGGACGAAGGTGACGCGGTTGCCCTTGCCGACATCAAAGCTCTGCCAGTTGACGACGGCGCTGCCGCTCGTCTGGTTGATGGTCAAGGCGCCTGCCGATGGCGAGCCGATGGTCGCACTGCCGGCCGCCACCTGACCGCCCGTCGGCAGCGACTGTGCCAATGCCGTCGTGCTCACAAGCGCCGTCGTCGTCAACAGCGCCGCAAGCCGGGTCCTGTGCGAAAGCGGTCTGTTGCTGGAGATCTTGCGTGCCATCTGTCTGGTCATTGCCATCACCCTAAAACTGAAATGCCGCCGAGACGGTGAAGCGGCTGTCGTCATCGCCGTCGCCGAAGCGATCGGTACGGCCATATTCGAGATTGACGTTGGTGCTGTTGAAGCTTGCCTGCTCGGCTGCCGCCAGCCGCAGGCCGACGCCATAGGCGGCGCCACGCGAGAAACCGTTCTCAAGCGCCGTCGGATCGTAAAGCTTGACGCCGCCATAGGCGCCGAAGACGTAAGGCGAGATCACCACCGCCCCTGCCGTGGTCGTCCCATCCGGCAGGTTCGTGCCCTGCTGTGCCGGAAACTCCGGCCAGCCGAAGGGCAACGCGAAGCTGGACGCAAACGGGAATTGCGCTTCGGCCCGCAGCACGAAACCGGAATCCCCCTGCATGGCGCCGGTCGGGAAACTCGACAGGCCGGCCGACGAGACGATGCCGATCTGCTCGGAATTAAGCAGCGGCTGACCGAAGGAGGTCTGTGCCCTCGCCCTCAGATCGAAGGTCAGATGCTCGGCAACCGGCTGGCGATAACCGAGGGTGACTTCCAGCTTCTGGAAATCGGCATCCGCGCCCTGGCGCGACAGCGGTGTGCCACTGGCGGCAGCGTCGGCCGCATCGCGCGCGCCAAGCCCGTTGATGCCGAAGGAGCCGGTCATGCTCGCACTGACCAGGGCATCGCCGGAGACATACCAGGAAAGATCGGCGCCGGTGCGCAGGATGCGCAGCCGGTCCTTCGATAGCGTCACGCCACCACCGTTCAGCAGCTCCAGCTCCTCGTCCTGCGCATCGAAGCCGCCGTTGAGATTGAGCGTCAGTTCGCGCGAGCGGATCAGCGGATAGGCAAGCCGCGCCGAATAGCGGGTGAAGTCCGACATAAACTGCAGGCCGGATGCGCCGGTCTCCGGTGTCGTGCGCGCCGCCGTCGCCTCGAGGTTCAGCGTCAATCCGTCGATACCGATCGGAAAGGTGACGGCGCCGGCCAGCGACCGATTGCGCGGCGAGCCGGTGAAATAGCCCTCGCCGCCGCCGAAGCGCGGCGCACCGGAGGCCCTGAGATAGATGAGTTCGCCGAGACCGAGCACGGAATTGAAATCGACGCCGATGCCGGTGTTGTAGTGACCGAGCGCATCGGTGGAATTGTTGTCGCCGGAGATGAAGCCAGTGACCGGCTTGTAGCGCGCCTCGATCGTCAGTACGCTGCCGCCGGGCTTTGTCCCGCGCGACAAGGTCGAGCGCAATATTGTGCCGGGCAGGTCGCCGGCCAAAAGCAGCCGCCGCTCGATCTCGTCGTTGGTGAGACCCTTTTCGCCGACCAGCGGCGCCAGCATTTTGGCTATGCGATCGCGAATATTGCCCGGAAGATGCGAGGTATCGATGTTTTCGACGAAGCCGTCGATGACGACGATGCGCAGGACCGCGCCGTCCGTCAGACGCTGGGCCGGCAGAACCACGCGCACCAGCCCATATCCTCCGGCCGCATAAGCCCGCTCCAGCTGACCGGCCGCTTCGAACAGCGCCGCAGCCGTCACCTGTTTGCCGGAAAGGCCCTTGGTGATACGCGCCTCATCCTCGGCAAAGCCAGGCAGCCCACCCTCGACCTTGACGGCCTTCAGGCGCACCGTGAGCTTCTCCGCACCCTTGGGCGCGACCGGACCGGATGCTTCCGGAATGACGATGCCGCTGCTCTGCTTCTGCAATTGCGGCTCGAAACTTTGCGGCGTCACCTGCGATGCGGTTAGAGCAAAGGCTGTACCGACAGCCGCCGACAGCAACACGGCCGTCGTCCCCGCCCAAAGCATAGCATGTAGCGCACATAGTCCCGATGTCTTTTCAGGCACGATACCCAATCCCCTTCCGACCCCTGTCTCGCACTCATCTGCCCGACGAATCGGTCGGCGCCGCCACGCCAGACCAATCGTCGTCGCCCCTCGACACACAGCCGCGTTGGCATTCGCCCCCATGTTCAAGGGATCGTGCATTCGCCCGCGAGCCCGATCGAGGATGACGCTAGGGAGAATCGGTCCCTCTGTCTGCGTCCATTTTTGAAAGCGGTGAAAATCCAATACCCATAGATTCATGGGGGCTTTATTCTGCAATCTATGAGAGTCGTCTCACGTGAGTTCAGCTCTCACAGGATGGTGCCGGGCGATGAGCCCAATAATGCGCGAACTCTTGAGGAGACATGATTGAGGATGAGCAACTTGAGCGCCTGCGCCATGGCATATTCCTCATAGAAACCGCGCGAAACCCATAGCGCCGAACGGCCTCTTCGGCCGCTCCAGCCGATGCCGCCGATCACCTCCGCCGCCGACAGCTTGCGGCTCGTATGGGCGCGCGACAACCCGGAGGCTCGCGCCAGGTGAGTGACGGCACTGATGTCGGTCAGGTGTCGATCCTGCTCCCCCACCGAATCGGGATCGATCCCGGCAATGAGCCGATCCATCAGCAAGCCGCCCGCGTCGGCCCAGGTAAATATGGTGTAGAGCGGCCCGGGCGCGCGAATGTCCGGGCTCGACAGAAGGGCATAGGCGAAATGGGGCTGGACGAAAGTCAACAAATGCTCCGGTGCACCCAGGAACCAATCCCTTCGATCGCCGCCAAGAAGGCGATCGAGAACCTCGAAATGCACCTGATACCAATTAGGCAATAGCGAGAGTGCCGCAGATGACGGCACCACCTCGCCCGTATCGTCGTCATGTGGCGCGCCGATTGGGCTGATGATATCGCGCCGCAGGGCTTCGGCGAAGAAACTGTTGGCCGTATTCCGGCTCGAAAGGCCATTTTGAAGGGCGAGGTGGACAAGGGTAAGCCGTGTGAGCTTGGGTCCGCCGGTATGAACGGACCAGAAGTGATGGGCGAGAGCCGCCTGGTAGAGCAGCCAGCGCTGCTGCGTGGCAAGCAACTCCGCAAGTATCGGTGAGGCTTCATGAACCGCGATGAAACTATACGCCAGCTGCTGCAACGCATGCGGAAACATCTCCGTCGCAATCAGGCGATCCACATCGCGCCGCGGGGCAGTCCCGTCGCCGTGGATGGCGAAGGGGGACACGGCAATTGAGAGATTACACAGCCTGCACATCAACAGCGCTCTTGAGACAGGGATCGATTTCGCCGTATCAGCCGCCTGACGGAATTGACGGATAAGACCGGTCCACCAGTTCGCGCTGCCCCACGGCCAGCGAAGAAAGCTACCGATGGTTCAATGTGTCGTCTGCGTCCATT
The DNA here is from genome assembly GCF_044769665.1 of Rhizobium sp. NPDC090279. Taxonomy (NCBI): domain Bacteria; kingdom Pseudomonadati; phylum Pseudomonadota; class Alphaproteobacteria; order Hyphomicrobiales; family Rhizobiaceae; genus Rhizobium; species Rhizobium sp. NPDC090279. The sequence goes on from NZ_JBIVYI010000001.1 coordinate 150,794, forward strand.
TTTGAACGCATCCAAGTCGGCTCGCCCCCGTTAGGCCCAGCGCGTCGCACCCGGAAAGGGGCCTCAAGGGGTTTGGAGCGTAGAGGCGAAGGGGGTACGGTATCGCATATCTTCGAATCATGGGTTGGCGGTGCTGAGCGATGCGCGTTGCGATTTTGGATGATTGGCATGATACGCTGCGAGGGCTACCCTGCTTTGCCAAGCTGGAAGGCCACGACGTTACGGTTTACAATGACCATCTGCAGGACACGGATGCCCTTGTGGAACGGCTCCGGGAAACCGAAGCCCTCGTCCTCTTCCGGGAACGCACCGCGATCCGGCGTCCGCTGATCGAACGTTTGCCCAAATTGAAACTGATCAGCCAGCGCAGCGTCTATCCGCATATCGATATTGATGCCTGTACCGAGCACGGCATCGTCGTTTCTTCCAATCAGCATGCGGACACGCCTTCCTATGCAGCGGCGGAGCTGACCTTTGCCCTCATGCTGGCCTCCGCACGCGCCATTCCGCAACAGATGGCATCGATGAAGAGCGGCGGCGGCTGGCAGATCGGCGTCGGAACGACGCTGCGCGGCAAGACGCTCGGCATCTACGGATATGGGCGCATCAGCAGAGCCATGGCCGGCTACGCAACGGCCTTCGGCATGAACGTGCTAGTCTGGTCGCGCGAAGCCTCGCGTGCGCAGGCGGCGGCCGAGGGATATGCGACCGCCCCGGACAAGGAAGCCCTGTTTCGCGAGAGCGACTTCCTCACACTGCACATGCGCCTGGTACCGGCGACGCGCAACTTAGTCACGGCCGCCGATCTCGCCTTGATGAAGCCCTCCGCAACGCTCATCAACACCAGCCGCGCGGGGTTGATCGCGCCGGGCGCGCTTGAGGCGGCCTTGCGCTCGGGCAGGCCGGGCTACGCCGCCGTCGATGTCTACGAGGTCGAACCGCTTGCGGAGGGCAAGCATCCCTTCCTGGAAATGCCGAACGTGATCTGCACGCCGCATATAGGCTATGTCACTCGAGAAGAATATGATCTTCAGTTCAGCGACATCTTCGACCAGATCGCGTCCTTCGCTGCAGGGCATCCGATCAACGTCGTCAATCCGAGCGTATTGCCGGACATATCAAATCGTTAGACGCTCGTGTCCGAGGCCGTCGATACCTGCTGGCATTGATCAGCGTGGCTTCGGTCGGCTCGCTCCCCAGAATTTTGACGACCTCAAACGTGATTGAGGTCGCGGCGCGACTTATCTTTGGGCATGATCGGCTGGAGATACAAAGGCCAATCCTTACCGAACCGATCAATGCTTTTCATTCCGCTTCCCTTCGTCGTCGCCATCTTGCTCGTCGTTCTCTTTGTCGCCGTCAAAGCGCGCGACGATGGGGCGTCGCCCAATTTTCCCTTTCAAGCTCTCATTCTTCTGGCTGCATTGCAGGCCACACTTTCGGGATTGCGATGGGGTTACGCCATTCAGCCTGTCATGTATGTCATGCCGGTCGCGGCAGCTGTGGTTCCGCCGCTTGCCTATCTCGGCGTTTCCAGGCTGGCGCGCAAAAGCTCCCTTTCCACAATTCAGCAGATTTGCCTGCACGCTCTTCCGGCCGGGCTCATTGTCGTGCTGATCGCGATGTGGCGCGACGCGATCGATATCGCCATCGTCCTTACCGATGTCGGCTATGCCGCAGCAATCCTGCTGCTCATGCGGACGGGCACGGACGCGCTTCGCCTCGCGCCATTCGAAAACGCCGACCCGACCTACAGGGCCATCCTCTTTGCCGCCGGCGCTCTTCTCTTATCGGCGGCGGTGGATACCTTCATCTGGCTGGACTTTGCCTGGGCCGGTGGTGAATATGCGTTGAAGATCATTACCTTCGGAAATCTCGCGGCGCTCGCCATCCTTGCCATTGCTGCTGCCGCTGCCAGCCACAGCCATGCGCCCGCCGACAAGGCGGAGATTGTCCGCCCGCCTGAATTCCTTCAGGACCAGCAGACGCTTGCCGCCGTGCAAACATTGATGAAAGACCGGCATGCCTATCGCGATGTCGATCTCAATCTTGACCGGCTGGCGCGCAAGCTTGCGATCCCCGCCCGGCAGATTTCCGCCGCCATCAACCGGGCGACCGGCAAGAACGTCTCGCAATATGTCAACGAATACCGGATCGCGGAGGCCTGCTCGCTGCTGGCAGAAACCGAGAAGCCGGTGACGGAAATCATGTTCGATGTCGGCTTTCAGACGAAGTCGAACTTCAATCGCGAGTTTCGGCGCGTCACGGATACGACGCCGCTTGAGTGGCGCGAAAGGTCGCTCAGTCCCTCCAGCTGACGTCCGCCACATCAAGGCTGACTGAATCGCGATCGAGCACGACCCGGAACATGTTTGAGGTCTCTCCATCCCGCTTGAACGGTGATGCTCTCAGGTATGAGCACCATCACCGATCACGACCACAGACTTGCCGCAACGCTCACCTCCCTTTCGCTTGAGCGGGAGCAGACGACACAGGGCCCGCCGCACAAGCCAGCGCGGCGCGCCCTCCTTCCCCTGACCCTGGCAGTACTTGCAGCTGCCGTCAGCCTGACCATCGCCATCTATCGGCCCGGCATGTTCCATCCGTGGGAAACACCGATCCCCGTGAGGCAAGATCTGCGGAACGAGCAGCGCGCGACGGAAGCCTCCCGAGCGGCTGACCAGGCGAATGAAAGGGATCGCAGGCGAGTTGCCCCCGTCGGGCAGATTCCAGCAACCCGTGAGATAACCGGCGCCGGGACGGTCGTAGCGCCACGCACGACGACAGTGTTTTCCAAATACGAAGCCAGGATCACCGGCGTCGCGGTCGAATTGGGCGATCATGTTGAAGCGGGCCAGGTCTTGGTCACGCTCGATGACGCCGTCGCCCATATCGCGCTCGAAAAGGCCAAAGCCGTCAGATCCACAGCCGGTCTGGCACTTGCGGCCCGCAACATCGATCTAGCGCAGGCGCGGGCGTCGCTGGACCGCCTCGAAAGCCTCGCCAGCCGCGATGCGGCCTCACGGCAGCAATTGGAGGAATCGAGAACGGCGTTTGCCCGCGCATCCAATGCGGTGGCGCAGGCCCGACAGGATCTCGCGACAGCCGAACTTGGCATCCGCTCCGCCGAAGAACCCGTGACGGAACTGACGATCCGCGCACCCTTCGCTGGCACGGTGACGCGGCTCAACGCCCATGTCGGCGACAGCGTCCTTGCTCGCACCGACAGCGTGCGCGAAAACCAGAGCCTGCTTGTCATCACCGACACGACAAGCATGGCAATCGATGCCGATGTCGCGGAGACCAATGTCGCATCTCTCAAACCGGGCTTGCGGGGCGAGGCCGTGCTCGACGCATTTCCGGATCGCGCCTTTGCAACCGAAGTGATGCAGCTCGCGCCCGTAGCCTCCATCGAAAAGGGCACGATCACGGTCCGCCTCTCCCTCGTCGACCCGCCGGACGGCATCCGGCCGAACATGGCCGCGCGCATCCGCATCCCCCTTGCAGACAAGATCAGCCAGAACGGAGACAGCAAGCCATGACCCATGCCGCCTATATCGACCTCAAGGAGGTGCGGAAGGCCTATCATATCGGCAAGGAGGATATCCCGATCTTCTCGGGCCTGGACCTCGCCATTCCGCAAGGCGATTTCGTCGCGATCATGGGGCCGTCCGGATCGGGGAAATCGACGCTCCTCAACATGCTGGCCGGCATCGACCGGCCGGATGCCGGCAGTCTCGGCATTGGCGACCATCGCCTCGACTGGATGGGCGAGTCCGCCCTCTCCGCGTGGCGGGCGCACCATATCGGCATCGTCTTCCAATTCTACAATCTGCTGCCGATGCTGACGGCGGCTGAAAATGTCGAGCTGCCGTTGCTGCTGAAACCTCTGACCAGAAGAGAGCGGCGTGAACGGGTCGGCAAGGTTCTCGACCTCGTCGGGCTCGCCGGACGGGAAAAGCAATATCCCTCGTCCATGTCCGGTGGACAGCAGCAACGCGTCGGCATCGCCCGCGCCATTGTCTCCGATCCCGATCTGCTGCTCTGCGACGAGCCGACCGGCGATCTCGACCGGGCGTCCGCAGACGATGCGCTGCGCATTCTGTCCTTCCTCAACCGCGAACTCGGAAAGACCATTGTCATGGTGACCCATGATCCGCGAGCCGCGGGCTCGGCCAGACGGACGCTGCATCTCGACAAGGGGCAATTCATCGAAGCGGGGACAGCAGGCTGATGACGTTCCTCGACCTTGCCCGAAAGAATGCCTGGCGAAAACCGGTGAGAACGGTTCTCCTTGTCGTCTGCATTGCCGTTGCCTTTCTCATCTATGGGCTGACAGCCAGCTTCCTTGCCGGCTCGCAGGGCGTGTCGGCCGCCAGCGACAATATCCTCGGTGTCATGAGCGCGAGCGGGCGCGGGCAGGTATTGCCGATGGCGCATCGCGCTCGCATCGCGGCCGATCCTGATGTCGCTGCGGTGGGCTACATGACGCGCCTGCGCGGCTTCGTCGATGTCGAAAAGAATGTGGTCCCCATCAGTGCCGTCGATCCGGCACTGCTGATGGAAACGAACGGCGAGGAGCTCGGCCTTACTTCCGATCTGCTCCGGGGGATCGATCAGGGTCGCGACAGGGTGCTGGTCGGGCGGGCGCTGGCCGAAGCCGAAGGTTGGTCGGTTGGCGAGCACATCACCGTCACCGCTTTCCAGATAGCGAAGCTGGATGGCAGCCGCGACTGGCGTTTCGAGATCGCCGGGATATTCGAGGGCGAAAGCGCCAGCACCGACACCTACTTCACCATCGCCCGTTACGATTACGTCAACGCCGCGCGCGCCAGGGATAAAGACACGGCCGATGCGTTCATCGTCCGGCCACGCGAAGGCGTTTCGCCGGCAACGTTGGCCGCCCGCATCGATGCGCTGTTCGCCAACTCCGCCGCAGCCACGCGCACGCAATCAGAAAAGCAGTTTCTCGAAGCCTTCCTGCGCCAGTATGCCGATATCGGCCTTATCGTCGATCTGGTCACGGGTGCCGCCTTCGTCACGCTGCTGATGATCGTCGTCAACACCATGGTCTTTGCCGTACGCGAACGGACGTTCGAGATCGCCATGCTGAAAACGCTCGGCATCTCGCGCATGAGGATCATGGTCCTGGTTCTCGGCGAGACTTTGCTGATTTTCATCGCCGGCGGTGCCGTCGGGCTGGCGCTGGCGAAGATAGCGACGATGCTTGCCGGCCCAGCGCTCGGGCTCGTCTTTTCGCCAACCGTGCTGGCCTATGCAACAGCCATCGCCTTCGCTCTTGGCCTTGCGACCGGCATCCTGCCGGCCGTCAACGCCATGCGAACCCCCATCATGAAAGCTTTGCGAACGAGATGACCGACATGTCCACTCAAATCAGGCAGATAATGGTTGCGACGAGAACCGCGCTCGGCAGCATGAAACGGCGCCTCGCGATCTCGCTCTCCATGGCGCTATCGGTATCGCTTGTCGTCATGGTCCTTATAGGCTTCCTTGCAATGGCGGATGGTTTCGAGAGGGCCTTGAAGGGCGCCGGCTTCCCGCTCGTCGCCGTCGTGCTTGGCGGCGGCACGAACCAGGAGACCGGCTCCGATATTCCCGCCGATGCGATCCGCAGTCTCAAGGCCGCCAGCGGCGACACCGGCGTCCTTCGCGATGCGGCCGGGGGCCTTCTCGCGTCCCGCGAGCTGGTGATCCCGGTCAATGTCTCCCGCGCAGGGGATGGAGCCCCAAGAACCCTTGCCCTGCGCGGCATGGATGCAAGCGGCCTCTCGATCCGGGACGGTATCACCCTTTCGGACGGAAGATCGTTTGCGCCCGGTGCCAGAGAGATTGTGGTCGGCACAGGCATCGTCCGCGACTATCCCGGCTTCGACATCGGCGCCAAGGTGCGGTTAGGCACCGTCGACTGGACCGTGGTCGGGCATTTTACCGCCAACGGCAGCGCATTCGAGTCGGAAATCTGGGGCGACATCGACGCGGTCCGTGCCGCCTTCGACCGACAGGGAGAGGTACAAAGCCTGCGATTGCGGCTCACCGATCCATCGTCCCTCGGCAGATTGAACGCCGTGCTGGCGACGATTGCGGAAACGCCGCTGACAGCCGTGTCCGAGACCGGGCTTTATGCGGGACAGGCGGGCCGCACAGCCGATCTCATCCGCCTGTTCGGATGGCCGATCGCGCTGCTGATGGCTGTGGGAGCAACGGCCGGCGCACTCAATACGATGATGAGCTCCATTTCGGACAGAACCGTCGAGATTGCGACCGTGCGAGCGCTCGGCTTCAGCCGTCTGTCCGCCTTTCTGGCGACGTGGTTCGAGGCGGCTCTGTTGGCCGCAGCCGGAGCGGGCATCGGCGTATTGGCATCGCGGCTCGTCTTCGACGGCTGGCGCGCCAGCACCATCGGGGCGAATGATACCAGCATGGCTTTTCAACTCACCGTGAGCTTCGACGTCATGCTGACCGGCGGTCTGCTCGGCCTCGCAATCGGGCTTTTCGGCGGCGCACTTCCGGCACTGGCCGCGAGCCGGCTGCCACTGATCGCCGCCTTGAGAGCCCGTGGATAGATTGATCGCCCGGCACCGCATGGTTGTCACCGGACCGCCATGCGCGCTCGGCGGCCCCTGCCTTTAACCAGTTTTTAATCATCAAGTTGAAGCACCAGTCATCCTTCGATAAAGGAAGGGCATCGGCCCCTCCGTTGCTCCGTGGATAGCAAATTGACAATGGAAAATTTGCTTCAATTGCTGGATTTCATGGAGGAGTATACTGATCGCATCCTTCCCGTCGCGATCCTGTTGCTCGCTGCGGAGATCTTCTTCCCGAAGTCTCGTTATAGCTACATATCGAAGCTTCGCGGCGCCGTCTTCTGCGTGACGAACATCCTCATAACCAAGGCTAGCCTGACGCTCTTCTACTGGCTTTGGGCCGATATCGGCATCAAGCCATTGTTCCAGATCGACCTGACATTCCTCTCGACGTTTTCAGATGCGTGGCCGCTGCACCTGCTGGGTGCCATAGCTGCTTCCTTCCTCGTTCTGCAGGTCAGCGAGTTCTTCTACTATTGGTTTCACAGGCTGCAGCATAGTAGCAGGTTCTTCTGGCGCTTCCATGCCGAGCATCATTCGCTGGAGGAGATGAGTGCCTTCAACAGCAACCATCATTTCAGCGAAGAGATCTTCAGAATTCCGTTCCTGATCATCCCCGTCTCCCTGCTCTTCGACTTCAAGCAGGATTACGTTCCCTGGATCTGGGTGTTCTTCGTTCGCTGGCAAGGTTATTTCGAGCATAGCTCGACACGCCTCAATCTGGGTTGGGTCCGCTACGTTTTTCCCGACAATCGCTTTCACCGCATTCACCATTCGACCGAGCAGCAGCACTTCAACAGGAATTTCGGCAGCGGCTCCGCGATCTGGGACATTCTGTTCGGGACTGCCTATTATCCGAAGGCCACGGAATGGCCCGATGTCGGCCTGCCCAATATTCGCGAGCCACAGAACTTGACCGAATTTCTCGTCCGACCCTTTCGGCGCGACAAGCATGGCTAGGGCGTCGATCATTCAGCCGGCCTCTCAATACTTCCACCCCGATATCAGCCAAAAAGATCCGGCTTCGTTAGAATTTTAGCTAAACCTAAAAGCGGTCATCAAGATCACAGCTCTACTATCGGTATGTCTGGCCGAAAAGAGTTCGGCGGCACCATGACGGTGCCAAGGCAGCCTTGGTAGGGCTTCGCTTCAGACAGCTGCACTTTTGAACGGGGAGCCCCTCGAAGGGGACGAAGTGCTCCATGCCTCTGTCAGCTTTTCTTCGCCGCCGCGCAGCGATGGCCGTACGCGTACACGACACCTTATGCACGTTCATTGACGGGACGATCGTCGCGCGGGCCGACAATTGGCGGCCGCTCAGCAATAACGACGACGCACGCCGCGCTCTGGGTCACACGTCATATCGCGGCGAGTTGGTGCCGGTCTACGATCTGGCGACAAAGATGGGCAACACGCCCTCAAAGAGCTGCGAGATCGCAATCATCAAGATGGCTGGCGGCTACGTTGCATTTCTGATCGATGAATTCATCGGCAGCACGTCGGCGGCGAGCGAAGCCATCCGCCTTTCGCAGCTCGATATTTTTGGCCGGGACCGCGCGGTCGCGTGACATCGCCTTCCCGATGCCACGAGAAGGCGGCCTTGCCCTCGATTGCGTAATGGAAATCGGCGGCCTCGCGCTGCGGATCTTACCAATTTGTAATATGCTGTTCAGGTGGCTGAAAATTTTCCAAGGCAAATCTGGGAAGTAATCTTTTGGGTAGTGGGGCCCTGACAGGTCATGAAGATTCTTCTGGTGGAAGACGATTCGAAAACCGCGGAGTATATTGCGCGTGGGTTAAATGAGGCCGGACACAGCTGCGAAACCATCAGAGACGGCACCGATGCGCTCTTTCAGATAACCAGGGAAGCATATGACGTTCTCGTCATCGATCGAATGATCCCTGGCCTGGATGGGCTCTCGCTGGTCAAGGCCGCAAGGGCGGCAAAGATCAAGACGCCGGCCCTATTTCTCACCTCGATAAGCGGTGTCGACGACAGGGTCGAAGGGCTTGAGGCCGGCGGCGACGACTATCTGACGAAGCCCTTCGCATTTTCCGAGCTGATTGCGCGAGTAAACGCGCTGGCGCGCCGACCGCCGGTTCAGGACCAGAAAACCGTCCTCAAAGTCGCGGACCTGGAGCTGGATATCGCCAAGCGCCAGGTCCATAGACGCGGAATTTCGATCGATCTCCAACCCCGTGAATTCACGCTACTGGAAGTTCTCATGCGTGGCGAAGGCCGCGTGCTGACGCGAACCATGCTCCTGGAGCGTGTGTGGGACTTTCACTTCGATCCGAAGACAAGTGTCGTGGAAACCCACATCAGCAGGTTGCGCGCCAAGATCGACAGGCCGTTCGAGGTGGCGCTTCTTCATACGGTCCGAAATACCGGGTACTGCATTCATGCACCGCGGTAGGCTGTTGCGCAGCACACCTTTTCGGCTGGCGCTTTCATTCGGGCTGTTCTTCATTCTGGCCTTTCTGATTGCCGGATTAGTCGCCTATGGCCTGATGAAACGCGAACTCGCGCGATCGCTCGACGTCTCGATACAAGACACCTATTCGGTCGTTGCATCGACTTTCTCCTCGAACGACCTCGAAGATCTCGTGGCGGCCGTATCCACCTATTCTGCCCTGAAGCCTCCAGAGGATCAGGTCTTTCTCCTCCTCGATTCCAAGGGAGAAAAGCTGGCGGGCAATGTCCATGCCGCCCGCATCGAGCCAGGACTTTCGACCATACCCACGGCACTCCTGGGGTTGAAGGAGGGAGATCCGATCAGGGTCATGGCCGGCAGCGTCGGCGGCAACAGCCTGGTCGTCGGCCAGAGCTATCGCGAGATAGATCGTATCGAACAGATCGCGCTGATGAGCTTCTCCTGGGCCTCCATCATCATCGTGGCGGCGATGGTGTTTGGCGGAACGCTGCTTGCAAGCCGCACGCAGCGGCGGCTCGACGCCATCGAACGAACCATGATCGAGGTCTCGGCAGGAAATCTCGCCCGGCGGATACCGATCCGCGGAAACGGAGACGATATCGATGTTGTCTCGACCCACATGAACGAGGCTCTCGCCCGCCTTTCAGGCCTGGTGGAGGGAATGCGGCAGGTTAGCGCGGATATCGCCCACGATCTGAAGACGCCGCTCAATCGCCTGGGCTTGACAATAGAGCAGTCGCTTCAGCGACTGGACGAAGCCCGCGACGTCGAAGACCTCATGCTCGATGCCAGGGATGAGATTGCCGGAATAAACGCCACATTCGAGGCGCTGCTTCGGATTTCGCAAATCGAAGCCGGAGCTCGAAAAACGCGTTTCAAGACGATCAATCTTTGGGAGATCATGGCCTCGGTCGCGGAGATTTACACCGGGGTCGCCGAAGATAGCATGCAGACGCTGACATTGGCGCCGCTGGTCGCTGGTCCGTGCATGATCAATGGCGATCGGGAACTACTCACCCAGCTCTTCGTGAACCTCGTGGAAAACGCAATCACGCATTGCCCTGCCGGCACCACGATTATCATGTCGCTTGCGGATGACGCGCATGTCTACCGCGCTTGCGTGTCCGACAGCGGCCCGGGCATACCGGAAGCGGAGCGCGAACTCGTCTTCAGGCGTCTTTACCGGCTAGACAAAAGCCGAACGACACCGGGCAACGGATTGGGTCTCAGCCTTGTCAAGGCAATCGCTGATCTTCACGCAGCTCGCGTCACGCTGGACGACAACAGGCCGGGACTGCAGGTCGCATTGTATTTCCCGCGAATCTGATCCGGTCGATCGACCAAGACGACATAGGAAAATCTCGCTGCCTTCTTTGGCGCTAGCTCAAAATACGCAAGCCCGATCAAAGATATGGAACGGGGCCGAACACCCGCAATCGATAAGTCAGCCCGACCGCCGCCAGGTAATCATAGAGCTGGTAATATAGTTCCAACCTGCACCAATGACAGCTCCCGCCAGGCCCGCAAGCCACCATTGAGGTTCCCGGGTGTAAAAGAGCGATGACACACCGGTTCCCGCGACGACACCGACGCTGCAGAATGCTGAAAACAAGACCAGGCCCGTCAGGAACCGCGCGCCATGGCGGCGACGATCGCGATATGTGAGTGAGTTGTTGAGCGTGTAGTTCGATACGACTGCAGTCAGCATTGCGGCTGCCTGGCTTGCCGGAAACGCAAACCCCGCCAGCAGCAGCAGTCGCAGTGCGGTCAGATGGACGATCACACCGCTGAGACCGACGAGACCGAATAACACCATGCGCGGCGAAATAAGATCGCCGGACCATTTCGCGACGAGCAGCCCGAGATATTCAAGGACGACCGACGCATCCAGTTTGCTTTCACCGTGAATTCTTGGGCGAAACACGTAGGAAATTTCCCCTATTTTCAAGGGCGTCGGCGATGACGCGATGACATCAAGCAGGATCTTGAAGCCTTGCTGTGAGAGCTTGGGGGCAAGTTCGTCGATCAACGCGCGTTTGACCATGAAGAAGCCGCTCATCGGATCTGACGTATCGACCTTCAAGAGGCGCTGCGCCATGCCGATGGCCATCTGGCTCCCGGCTTGCCGAATGCGATTGAACCCCTCGCCCGACGAGCCTTCTTCACCATATCTCGTTGCGACCACGAGATCGATCCGACTGCTTCGCATCATGGCCAGCATGGCCGTCAGCCGTGTCTCGTCATGCTGCAGGTCGGCATCCATCACTGCAACGATCGGCGCCGATGTGGAAAGAATGCCTTCGAGACATGCACCGGCCAGCCCCCGCCGATGAACCCGTCTTATCGCGCGGATACGGCGATCATCGAGAGAAAGGTGCCTGACAACATCGACCGTCTTGTCGTTCGAATCGTCGTCAACGAAAATCACCTCCCATGCGATACCGGCAAGCGCAGCTCGAAGGCGCTCCACCAAGGGGACGATGTTTTCTCGTTCGTTGAAAGTCGGTATGACCACGGAAAGCTCGACACTTTCCTGCTGTGCAATTCCGGCTTTTGTGATTGTCATATCCCCGGACCATGCGCCGAAGGGAACTAAATCAGATGAGGTCATAGGCGTCTAATATTCCATGAGCGGAAGGTCGAGTTCTCTCGACGAATTCGCGGAAAGTCCCGGCTTGGCATGACGGCCCACATCGGCGGATCGTCGATCAATGGTCATTCCACGGCTCCCCGTCGCTCGTTGGCTCGCCATGACGCCTGAAGCGACTTCGATCTCGCAACTATCTCACAAGCACCTGACAATACTCTGAATTCGCGTCGAATTTTGCCTTGACCCATGCGTGAGAAAGATCGCCGGCAAACGGAATCCTTAGCTCCGTGATGGTGGGGCACATGTCGCCACGTCGCCTTCGCAACCGCCGAGACCATAGCCAACGCGATAGTAGAAGCTTCCGACGACGGCGCCATTTTTTCGCACCACCCGTTCCTGAATATCGCCCAGGCGCAGGAAGTAGCCGGCTATGTCCTCCTGCTGAAGCTCGCCCCGTTTCAAGGATACGAGCACGGCCGTATTTCCCCGCAGCGTTTTTGCCGGATACCAGACATCGTACATCAGGCTGTTGCCGCCGACAGCGCTCTGCCCGACCGATCTGGATCGAGGGCTCTGTGCCTGCCGTGCATAAAAAGCCATCTCGCTTGCCAGGAAGTATTTGTCCGTACCGATCAGCACGACCGGAGCCGCGCTGCTCTTTTCGACCTCGGCCTCAACGGCGCCGACCGCTTCGCCAAACTCGCTCCATGCCACCGGCAACGTGCGTATGTTGTGAATGTAGCCAATGCCGGGGAAGCCCAGCACTACGTAGTGAAACAGCAGCGCATAGACCACCATTGCGATCCCGATCGTCGGTATCCACGCTCGCCTCAATCGACGACCCCAAAATGGTTCCGCCCCGGCTGCTCCCACCAGCACGAAGGCGATCGAGGGCAGGATCGCGAGCCACAGAGGCCCGGTCCAGTTCGGCTTGTTCTCATGGAAAAGGCTGAAGGCGACAAAGACGCCAAGCGGGATCAATGTGGACAGGGTTATGAAAAGCGCCTTGCGCCCGGCCTCCCGCGATCGGACTGAAGTGAAGTTTGCCATCAGGCTCGCGGCGGCTGCAACAAGGCCTGTGGGCGTCAGAAGAACGACGACGCTGACGATCAAGGATGGCAGCGTGAACTGAAATGCTTCGCCGACGCGCCTCGACCCCTGAAATGCAAAGGACATCCATTCATGCGTCGCATTCCAGTAGATGACGGGAGAAAATAACAGGAGCGAAAGTGCGGCGCCCAAATAGGGTTCCTTTCGACCGAGCCAATGCCGGGATTTTGGGTCGATCAGCACCAATAGCAGCGCAGGCGGTCCCAGCAGCACGATCGTATATTTCGACAACAGCCCCATTCCCAGCGACAGGCCCGCGCCGTACCAGGCGGAAGGTTTCTCGCCGAAGAGCGCCCGCTCCAAAAAGTAAAGCGTGGCGGCCCAGGCCGCGGTCAGCGGCGCGTCGGGCATCATGAGAAAGCCGGTTGAAAAGTAAAACGGCACCACGCTGACCAGCAGAACGCAAGCCATCGCCGTCGTTTTGTCAAAAAGGTTCCGCGCAAGGCCAAAGGAGAAAGCCGCCGTCAGCAACCAGCAGAGATAGGCTCCGACACGAACACCGAAAGCATTGTCGCCGAACAGGGCAGTTCCTGCCCAGATTAGCCAGGCAACCATCGGCGGGTGATCAAGATAGCCGATATCGAGATGCTGTGCATAATTCCAATAGTAAGTCTCTTCAGGTACGAGGTCGGAAAAGCCGAGAAACACGAGGCGAAGCGCGAGAAGATAGACAATTGCGCCAACCGCCGCCAATTGCCATCTCTTTTCGAGAGATATGACCGGCCATACGAAAAGCCGATCTCCCAACAGGTTCATGGCAGCAGTTGCGCACGCGGCAAATATACCAACAACGGGGACAGGAAGATTAAAGCCGGTAAGTGTGGCAAAGACAATTCCGCCTCTCAGACCGAGCGTTAAAATCCGAAGAGTTAAGAAGATAGCCAGCTGTTGCGAGCGAGAGAGATCATTTGTGGGGATATCGATCCAGTCAGAAGCCCGGGTAACAATATAAATACCAGAGAGGAACCCGCTGCTGATGAAGCTTAGAACATGCGCCTTCATCGGGTCGACGCCGATCTGGGTCAACACCATGAATAGCAACAGATCCACAAGCGCACAGATCGCGGCCAAGGCAGAAAGCCGCATGAAGCCGCGTATATGTGTGGCTTGAAGTGCCTGGAGCTGTTGCACGGTATTATCCGATCTCAATTTTCGCTGATTATTTGTGTTCCGGCGCGCATCAGAGGCCTCAAGGCCATCAATGCCACGCGACGAGCAACAGCCGAAACTCGCCTTCTTTCTTTTCCGACGCGGTTACGGGATGACGGCCATGCCCGGCGGGACCACCGAGCCCGGTAGCTGACAATGGCCACGCGAGTCGTTGTCGCTACCGCACGATGGAGCCGTTAACGAGATCGGCCTGTGCCCGATTTCTATCCTGAGCCTCGATATCTTCCCAGCTTCTATCCATGGCGTAGGCAGCCGAAACCATAGGGATACCGATATGCCCATAATAGAACGATAGCTGGCTTCTGGCGCTGGCCTCGTCGAGACCGGCAATCTTTCTGACATAAAGCGCTGCGGCCAAGCCGCTGCGATCCGAACCCGAAAGGCAATGGATAAGGATGGGCTTGGGCGCCGACGCCATCAGTTCGACCAACCGTTCGGCCTTGTTGGCGGAGACCGCTTTCGACGCAGACATGCTAAAGTCGATGTGGGTCAAGCCGAGCTCCTGAGCAGACTTGACTTCGTTGTCATACCAAGCGGAGCCCGGGTGCTTTCCACGCAGATTGATGACCGTCTTTATTCCGTGTGTCCGCACATAGGAGGCAAGATCTTCCGACGTTGGCTGCGCCGAGCGATAGAATTGACCATCGATCACCGAATGGAAGTTACCGGTGATCTGAAGAAAACCAGCATAGGCTCCGCAACTCGCGCCGATAAATCCGATAATACCAAGCGCAGCGAAGACCATTTTGCGAAATACAGTCATTGCTCTTCGGTCATTCCTTCCGTGATGGTTCAATGACATGCCGGAAAAGCCTGACATGCGCCTGAACAAGAGCTGCCGCATCTGGGGAAATGTTTGCCGCCAACTACGAAGGGAACCATTGCGACAGGCCGTAGCGGGCGCATATGGTCTCGACGATCGCGAGCCGAGACCAGTGCCTCTTCCGCAACCCGGTCTCGCATCACGGTGAATCGACATCGAGAGCCGGGACATCGTGCTTGGCCTGGCGGCGGCTCATCGTCATATAGATAACGATGAAGACGATCGCAGCGAGAAAGATAAGGCTGGTGGCCGTCGTTCCAAACCCCAATCCCCCATATTCCCGAGGTTGGGAAAGCAGATCTCCAAAGGACGCGCCAAGTGGCCGGGTAAAGATGTAGGCAAGCCAAAAGGCAAGGATGCCGTTCAGCTTGAAAAGGTAATACCCCATGGCAATCAGCGCGATGATGCCGCCGAAAATAAAGCCCGTCGCCAAATAGCCGAGGCTGAATTGCTCGGCCACGAGATCACCTGACGACGTGCCGAGGGCAAAGGTAAAGAGGATCGCCAGCCAGTAGAAGACTTCGCGCTCAGTCGTGAAGATCGTGTGGATCGACAGGGTCTTCTCGCTTGCATACCAGCTGGCAAAAGTGATGGCGAGCGCAATGCCGAAAGCAATCGTCGTCGTTTGAAGCGCCACCCCGAAATTATCGACAAGATTATCGCTCACCAAAGTACCGACGACGCTGATCATGACCACGGCGAGCCAATAGGCCCACGGGACGTAGCGCTTCTGTGCAAACTGCAGGATCAAAGCGACCGCCAGCAGCGCGCACATGATCACCGATGTCATGGACAGGCCGAGGCCGAGATTGACTGCGAGATAATCGGCCGCGGTCTCGCCCATGGTGACGGCCAGAAGCTTGATGATCCAAAAGTCGACCGTGACGTCGGGAACCCGGTTGAGTGCCGGTGGAGTGGATTGTGCTGATGAAGGCATTGCTTCCTCCTCTTCATGGATGGACCGCGTACCGATCCTCACTTGCCGAGAATCTTCAGGGCCTGATTGAAGAATTCGTCGGCGCGCTTGTCATCGTCGGCGTTGCAGCGCTCGATTCCCTTCGATTCGAGATCGGAGATTTTTGCCTTGTCGGCATCGCTGGGCTTGGCGGTTGCTTCCGCGGCTCGCAATTGCTTCAGCAGTTCTTCGCACGGCACATTTGCCGCCTGGGCAGCATTTGCCGCATAAAGCCCGCCTGCAATCACGGTGATTGCCAAAATGAGATTCTTCATCGGATGTGTCCTGTTGGTCGACGATTGTGAGAGGCCCTCAGCCGAGAGCGCAGTCACAGCTAGACTCCAATTCTCGCCCTCACCTGTCCGACAGCTTACAGTTTCGTAAAGTTGCCACGGCTTTGGCGGCAGCATCTTTGTCAAACCGGCATCAGAATGAGATCGCCAATACGAAGACTTGGAAGCCTTTTCGGACACACGGCGGAATTCAGCGTCAATTCAAGATCATGCGCTAACAAGGCACCGTGCGGCGGCGCAACGGAAGCCAATGGAGAGATCGGCGTGCCGCTGAAGATCGTTTTCTCCGAGGAGGCAAGACAATGATCGACCAGGCGCGGCTCCCCGGCGCGACCTCCATGTCAGACCGGTATTGGGCGTTTATCGTAGGCGGGCTCTGGCTCGTCATCATGTCGGCTTCCCTGATCGAGAGTTACGCCTATCGCTATGCTGGGGTGCCTCTCCTGGTGATTTCCCTCGTTTTTTACGCACGGTCCTCGCCAAGGCCATCAATCGATTGGCGTGGCTGGCTTTGTCTTGCGTGGGGGTTCTATGCGTTCTTGCGGTTTACCCTGCAATTCGCACTTCAAAGCGACCATCCAGTCGGCGACCGCGATGTGCTGTTCCTGATGCCCCTGATCTTTCCACCCTTGGCGTACGGTCTCTTCCTGGTTTGGTCTGATATCGAAAAGCTCATCGCCGTCTATTTCGGCTCTGCCCTTCTCATCCTTCTCTGGCAAACACCCATCGCCGCGATCGCGGAAGGTAGGACCGTCATTCCCCTGATCCAGCACAATCAAATTCATGGTGCGGTCTGCTGCGGCATGATCTTTATCGGCGCGGCATTATGGCTGCTCTATTACCTTACCGAGGCGTCCGTCAGCCGCACGATGCGGCTTTACGCTTCGGTGCTGTCGCCGTTGATCTGTGTGCTTTGCCTGCTCGGGATTTATGGATCGAAGTCAAAAGGAGTTTGGCTTTCGCTCCTACCTGTTTTGCCCATACTCGCATTTCTGATACTGCGTAGCCTCAAGCCAAGGTCGGCAATCGCCGTCCTTCTCGCTTCTTTCGTCCTCCTTGCCAGCGGCGTCTATGCCGCCAGGGACAATATTGACCGCACGGCCGGGCCAACGATCGCCGCAACCGTTGCCATGTTCAAGGATGCCGAAACCACCGAGCCGGTCGGGCAAGCCATCTCACGGTCAATCACAAGCGATAGCACGCCGATTGCCATGAGCGCACGACTTCAGCTCTGGGCAAATGCCTGGGAGCTGTTCTCCGCCGCGCCATTCTTCGGCTGGGGCAGCGAGTGGCTCACACGCTGGCCGCACACCCACTATTCCAATGTCGGCTACACCTTCATGCATAACGGCTATCTTGAAATCCTCATTCGCCACGGCCTCTTCGGCGCCGTAGTCTTCACCGCGATGCTGGCAAGCTTTTGCGGCAGCGTCTGGCGCGCGGCATCCATGCGCGTCATCCCGAAGCAAGCCATGTTTGCCTATTTCCTGATACTGTTCTTCTTCAGCCTGACCATCCTCAGCAACTCGAACAACCGGCTCGTCAGTGGAGAGAGCCTGTCTATCCTGACGGCTGCCTTTGCCCTGGCATGCCAGCTGAAACTCCGCACCGGCGCCGGCACGCATCCATTTCGCACAGGAGAGCCGAATGCGTGTCCATCGTCGAATGACAGACATATGCGCTTCCAGCCGGAAACGCCGCCGCTGCAGCGCTTTGCCTGAGGCTCACCTAGCTGCAATGCCAGCGAGACGAGCTTCGGCGAGTTCCCCGCCCGTTCAGCGGTGCCGGGAGCCAGATACCGCGGCGTTGCCAAGTTCCATTCTCAGCCGGGATAGGATCGGTGTGAAATGAAGCGATGAAAGCAATAGGCCGCGGCGACGATCAGAAGCGTCCCGGCAAGCATGGGCATGACCAGAAACGACCACGAGGCGCCCGTGGCGAGAACGACGATCGGGTCGGCCCCTGCAGGCGGATGCAGCGTTCCGGTCACCTGCATGGCCGCGATGGCGAGGCCGACGGCAAGTGCAAACGACAAGGGATGGGCGCCCAGCAGCCCATATACCGCTATTCCTATGAAGGCGGAGATCAGATGGCCGCCAATGACATTTTTCGGCTGGGCAAGCGGGCTCTGCGGCAAAGCGAAAACCAGCACGCAACTTGCACCGAACGGTGCCACAAGAAGAAGCACGCCCAACGTCTGGCTGAGCTGCGCGAGAACGTAGATTACCAGAAAGCCGCCAAGACCCGAGACCGTCGCCGGCCATATCCGGCGGCCGATACGGACATTCCAGCTCCCCACTGATGGGCTATTGATCTCGGTCATGATTGGTCTCGATTGATCGAAATGGAGAAGGAGTGCGGCGCAGGCGGCCGCACTCTCCGTTGACATCAGCCGCGCTTGAATTTGGCGGCCTCTTCGGAACCGCCCGTGGCATTGCCGGCGCTATAGGAATGCGCGCCCGTTCCGGCAAGCTTGCCGCCATCGACGATCAGATATTCATCGCGGATCGGGCGCCCTTCGAAGAAGCATTCGAGGATCTCGCGCGTGCCGGCGGCATAGCGGGCCTGAGCCGAAAGCGAGGTGCCGGAGATGTGTGGCGTCATGCCGTGATGCGGCATCGTCCGCCAGGGATGATCCTTCGGCGCCGGCTGCGGAAACCAGACGTCCCCGGCGTAGCCGGCGAGCTGGCCGCCTTCGAGGGCGCGAGCAATCGCGTCGCGGTCGCACAGCTTGCCGCGCGCGGTGTTGACCAGATAGGCGCCGCGCTTGAAGTGCTTCAGCGTCGTGTCGTTGATCATGTGCTCGGTCTCCGGATGGAGCGGGCAATTAAGCGTGACGACGTCGCAGACCTCGTACATTTCCTCGCGCGTCGCATGCCATGTGAGGCCAAGCTCCTTTTCGACCGATTCTGGCAGGCGATGGCGATCGGTATAGTGGAGATGCATGTCGAATGGCTTCAGCCGCTTCAAGACGGCAAGCCCGATACGGCCCGCAGCGACCGTGCCGACGTGCATACCCTCGACGTCATAGGAGCGTGCAACGCAATCGGCGATGTTCCAGCCGCCCTTCACCACCCATTGATAGGAGGGGATATAGTTGCGCACGAGGCCGAGGATCATCATGACGACATGCTCGGCGACGCTGATCGAGTTGCAATAGGTGACTTCGGCGACCGTAACGCCGCGATCGATGGCGGCTTGCAGATCGACATGGTCCGAGCCGATGCCGGCAGTCAGCGCCAGCTTCAGCTTCTTTGCCTTGGCGATGCGCTCCGCCGTCAGATAGGCGGGCCAGAAAGGCTGCGAGATGACGACATCCGCATCGGCGAGCTCTTTTTCCAGAACAGAATCCGGACCGTCCTTGTCGGAAGTTACGACGAGGGTGTGGCCGTTTTCCTCGAGATATTTGCGCAGACCCAGCTCGCCGGAAACGCTGCCGAGAAGTGTACCCGGCTCAAAGTCGGTGGCCTTCGGCGTCGGCAGCGTTTGGCCGCCCGGATAGTGGTCGATCCTCGGCAGATCGTCACGCGCATAGGATTTGGGATAGCCGTCGATGGGATCGTCGTAAAGAACGCAAACTACTTTTGCCATGTTCGTTTCCTCAGCTGCGGCAGCAGGAAACACCCCGGAAACGCGTGACAGCACGCGCCGGTCCCAGATATCGGTTCTGTCAGAAATTGCCGCCGTCAGCTTGCGTTGACGGTGGGCAGTCGCCGGTGTTTCCTAAAGCCGTGTTCCGTGCAATCGGAACCTCGTTTCAACGCCGACGATGGTTCCACACGAGCGGGCCGGCGGCAAATGAATGCTTTCTACCGCATGATAGAGGATGTCGATGGCAGCGCCACAGTCATCTGACGCTCGAAATCGTCGTCGAAATTGGCCCCCTGCAAGGACTTTACCAAGGCTCTCGTCATCGGCGACTGCGGTGAGCGATCGGAGGTGACCAATCCCAGAGCCTGCCGGTGCTGCGGATCGATGAGCTCGATGGAAACGAGGTCGGTCCTGTCGCCGAGGATATAGAAGAACGTATGCGGCACGATGCTGCTCCAAAGACCATTGCGAATATGCGAGCAGACGGCCAGAAAGGAATTGCTGACCACGGAGGGCGTGATCCGCAAACCGGCCGAAGCCGCAATGCCATTGAGGATGCGGCGGTTCTGCATGTCCTCGCTCAGCAGGCATAGCGGCTGGACTGCAGCCTCCGCCCAGGTGAGCCGGCGGCGGCCTGCAAGCGGGTGGTCGGATCGGCAGACGAAGACATATCTCTCATGATAGAGCGGCAGCCGCTGCACATGCTCCAGCGGCTCGTTTTCCAGATAGGTGAGACCACCGTCGATTTCGAAGGCATCGAGCCCATGCTGGATCGCACGCGAGGTCATCGACTTGATTTCGATCGTTGCCTCCGGATGCGCCGCTGCGAAACGCTCGGAGAGGAAGGAGACCGAGGGCATGGCCGCCGGAACAACGCCGAGCCGCAGCGTGCCCAGCAGTCCTTTTTTCGTTCCGGCAATGTCCCCCTGCAGGCTCTCGTAATCGAACAGGATCTGCCGGCCCCATTCGAGAACGCGCTCGCCCTCCGAGGTAAGACCTATGTAGCGATTTCCGCGCGCAATGAGCGTGACGCGGAGATCATCCTCAAGCTTGCGAATTGCTGCCGACAAGGTCGGCTGCGTCACATGGCAGAGCTCAGCGGCCCTTGCGAAATGCTTCTCCTCCGCCAGCGTCACGAAGAAGGAAAGATGTCTGATCAGCACGGTTATCTCCAATCCATAGAGCGTTATATTTCTTGAAATATAACGCTCTATGGATCAAGCACTTTTCCGGAGTGCAAGCCGCGGAAAAGCCGCCTGAATGCCGGATATCCGCTCCGTCAGCCGCGAGAAGACAGCGAAGAACCGCTCGTTCCTGTCTTGCCGCTATGCATCCTTCCATCTGGAAAATGTTGCCGCCTGCCCGCGCAAATTCCCGTCAAGATCCACGAGCTGCCAGACAATGCCGTCCTCGATCCAGAAACGCCGGCCGGATTTTGCAATTCTCAGGCCTCGATAATCGGAGATGAAACCGTTGCGCGTTACCGCGTCCAGCAGTCGCTGGCGCTCCGCACGGTCAGGAAGCTCCGCCGAAAGTCGCGAGGGCAGCGTTATGAATTCGCCCCATGGATATTCGAAACAATCCTGGGCGGCCTTGTTGGCGTAGACGAAACGCGGATCGGCATCCCTGTTGTGGGCGACGACCACGAAGGGCGCTTCGTTGTAGAGCCAATCCGGCCCCGCCTCCGGATTGACGAGAGGAGCGCCGACAATGCGATGAAAACTACCGGTCAGAAGCTCAAAGAAGGCTTCGTCAGCCGATAAATCGACGGCATTGCTTTCGGGTCTATCAGTCATCTCTTCTCTTCCCGCCATTCTGGGCATCGACGGGAGCGATACCTAGCAAATTGCGGTCGAGATCAAAAGCAGGGCGAGCGGGAAGACGCGAATACCTATCATCAACCTGCCCGGGAAGCCACAGTTTCCGGGGCAGGCGAATGACGGAAGCACTGGACACCAACCAAATTACGGCCGCTCGCCGGCCGCCAGGCGACGCTCGATGTCGTCGATGACGGGCAGCAGATCGGCGACCGTATCGATGATGTAATGTGCGCCTTGCGTCTTCAGCACGCCGGCTGCACGCTCGCGCACCTTGACAAGTTCGTCCGGCGCCATGACGGCGATCTCCTGTGCGGTCAGCCCTGCCTCGTTGCCGCTCAAAGCAACGCCGACCGTCCAGCAGCCGGCGGCAACACCTTCGTCGATGCCGACGCCGGTATCATCGACCTTGACCACGGCATGCGCCGGCCAGACCTCGAGATCGAGGAAGCATTTGTACATGTTCATCGGCGTCGGGCGGCCATGCGGCAGATCGCCAGCGCAGACGAGATTATCGACCTCATAACCCTGTGCCTTGGCAAGCGGCAGGACACGCTCCATGATCGAGCGGGTATAACCCGTCGTCGAGCCGATCTTCATTCCGCGCTGACGGAGCGATCCAACAACTTCGGTGGTACCGGGTACGAGATCGGCGAATTTATGCACCACCTCCTCGTTCATCGGCACGAAAACCTCGTAGATCGCGTCGACATCGGCTGCCGTCGGCGCCTTGCCGTGACGAGCCGTCCAAAGCTCGCGAATGCGCGGCTGCTTCAACATGGCGTCGATATGGTCCCACTTTGGCCGGCCCATCGGCTCACGCGCCTCGGCAATAGTGACCTCGATGCCGAAGCGGTTGAAGGCTTCGACGAATACGCCCATCGGCGCGAAGGACCCGAAATCGATGACCGTCCCCGCCCAATCGAAGACAACGGCTCTTAATTGGTTCACTGGTTTCACTCCCAAGTCCGAGATGTTGAAGCATAGAGGTCGTCGATGACCTGTTCGCCGAGAGCGAAGCCGGTCGATGCGCCCGTTCCGCCCGTCACCATGACGAGGCGGACGTGATCGGCGGGCCGCTCTACCAGCACGGTGCGCTCCTTCGATGAGGCGTAGGTGCCGATCCAACGATTGACGACGGTGCGGCCCGGAAGGTCGAACACGCGATCGAACTCGTCGAGGATCAGCCGGTCGAAGCGCTCGCTGGCGAACGGCTGCTGCGCATTGCCATAGACGTGACTGTCGCCAACGACGAGCGAACCGTCGGCCGACTGGACGGCGATCAGATGAATACCAGCCGCGCGGCTTTCGGCCTCTTCCACATCAAGCCGCCTCTTGAGTGCTTGTGCCTCCGGCAGATCGGCAAAGCCTTCGTAACGGGCAAGGCTCATATCCGACATGACGGCGGCTCCGAACCGGCTCGGCTGGGCAGGCGCGACCCGCAGCATCTGCAATGTGCAGATCGTGAGGGGATGCTTGGCGATGACGTCGGGGAAGAGCGTCGAGAAATCGTCGCCGGGGCAGACGACGACAGCGTCCGCCTCGATGGTGCCGTGGCTGGTCTCGATCCGCGTGCCGTCGATGGCGCGAACCGCGGTGTTCCAGCGAAAATCGACCTTGTGCCGCGCCTCGAGCCAGGCGGCGAGCTTCGGCAGCGCTTCGGAGGATTCGACCCGCAGCTCGTGCGGGCTGTAGAGCACGGTCTCGACGCCATCCAGACGCAGGCTCGGCACGAGATCGCTTGCCTCCGCCTTCGTCATCAGGCGGCACTTTTCACCCATCGGCGTCTTCAGAAAGGCCTCCGCCACGACACCAGCCTCGGGACGCCGAGCCGGCATCACTAGCCCATGATGGATGATCGCGATATCAGCCTCATCGACGATCTCGGCCCAGACGTCACGGGCGCGCATGGCCCGCTGCCAATGGGCTCCCGCCTTCTGCCCGCTGATGGTGACGAAGCCGAAATTGCGGATCGAGGCACCGACCGCCCTGGCGTTGCGCTCGATGACGACGACTTTCTTGCCCTGACGCGCAGCAGCCAGCGCCACGCCGATGCCGACAATGCCCGCACCAACAACCGCAAGATCATACGCTTTCGCCATCGCCTCTTCCTTTCCTCGACCAGCCTCGAACCTTGGCCGCCAGTCTATAAGGCAAACACTAGCAAAATTATATGACAGAATTATAAATTCTCAAAAATTATATGATTTACCTATAATTTTGGATTCAAGTTGAAGGCAGCCCGCCGTCGACTTCGAGCGCATGCTCTTTCGCTACATTGAAAAAGGCCTGGATGGCGGCGTGGTCGCGGCATTCCGGCAAAGTGACGAGGTAGTGACTGATCGCCAATTCCGGCTCGACCAATGGCACGACCTCGATATGATCGTCAGGCGGAACCTCGCCTTCGATGGAGATCGCCAGCCCTATGCCGGCCGCTGCTGCGGCATAGGCGACATCGAGCGTTGCCACTTCGAGCACCGGCTTCAGCCGGACGCCCTGCTTGCCGGCGGCATCTTCCAGCAGCGTGCGCGTACCGGACGCCTTGTTCCAGAGCACCATGTCGCGCCCATCGAGATCGGCGAGCGTCAGCCGACCTTTCGCCAGCATCGGGTCACCCTTGCGGCCATAGATCGCGACGCGGGATTCATGCAGTCTCAGCGACGAGAAACGGCTGTCAGGCGCGACCTGCGAGATGGCCGCAACATCAAGCTCGCCGCGCAGCACGGC
Organism: Rhizobium sp. NPDC090279; assembly: GCF_044769665.1. NCBI lineage: Bacteria > Pseudomonadati > Pseudomonadota > Alphaproteobacteria > Hyphomicrobiales > Rhizobiaceae > Rhizobium > Rhizobium sp. NPDC090279. The sequence continues at coordinate 174,910 of NZ_JBIVYI010000001.1, forward strand.
ATCGGCAAGATCGAGCGAGGGCCCGCCCCGCGTCGTCAGCCGCAGGGATGGATATTCCCGGACGAAGGCTGTCAGGATCGGCATGATCAGGCGATGCGCGCTGAAGCCGATCGAAATCGTACCTGTGTTCAACGACGTCGTATCGGTGATCGCGCGGTCGACCTCGCTCAGGCATTTCAGCGTGATCCGGATCTTGGCGATCAGATCGACTGCCGAGGGCGCGACGCTGACATTGTGGCCATCGCGAATGAAGACGCGGGTGCGGCACAATTCCTCGAACGACTGGATCTGCGTCGAAACCGAGGGCTGGCTGATACCCAGGTCCTCGGCGGCACGGGAAAATTTCCCCGTGCGCGCCAGTGCTTCGACGGCTTTCATTTGCGCAAGCGTTACAGACGGCATTCCGGACAGCCCCACCTTCAGAAATCGCACAGCTGCCCGTTTCAATAAGTCGCGCATCCCGACGAGGCAACTGGCTTTCGGTTCGAAGCTTTCCGATACATGACGTCAGCGCAGGACAGACCTGTTGGAAAGCCGCGACAACCCCCACAGCACGATCAGCGTCGCCACCCCGAGGATCATCGTCAATGTTGCGGCATCAAAGATGGCTCCGCGGTCGGAAAGCGCGAAAATATTGACGGGCAAGGTGACCCAGCCCGGAGGATAGACCATGACAGTCGCACCCAGTTCGCCCATCGACATTGCAAAGCTGAGGCTGAAGGCCGCAACGAGATAAGGCATCAGCAACGGCAGCGTCACGCGGCGCAGTCGGTAGAACGGACGCGCGCCTAGGCTCTCGGCGATCTGCTCGCATTCAATCGGCAGACGCGCAAGGCCGGCCGAGACATTGCCGTAGGTGAAGGCGGAGATGAGCACGAAATGCGCGATCAGCACGATCATCCGCGTCCCGTTCAGCAACAGCGGCGGCTGGCTGAAGGCGACCAGCAGACCCAATCCGATGGAGACGGATGGGACCGCGCTCGGAACGAAGAAGATCAGATCGAGCGCGCGCTTGCGCAAGGGCTTCATCTTGCGCAGGGCCAATGCGGCCCAGGTGCCGCTGACGAGTGCCGCGACGCTGGCGATCGCTCCGGTGATGATGCTTGCCTTCAGACTGTCGAAGGAGTCGCTGCGAAAGGCATTGGCGTAGTGCATCAATGTCAGCTTGCTCGGCAGGATATCATTCCACTGGCCGCTTATGCTTGCGAGCGCGATGACCGCGATCGGCAGGCCATAGACGATGGCAAAGAGCGGCACGACAAATGCCCAGACCAGAAGCCGGCCGGACTTAGACCATATCAGCACGATTGCCTCCGAAATGGGCGATGACGGCCCGATAGAGACTGTAAAGACCGAGCGACAGCACGACATTGACGACAGCGATGACGCAGGCCGTGGTGTAATCGAACTCCTGGATCGCCTTGGCGTAGATGAGCACGGGCAAAGTGATCACACCCTTGGCGCCGATGAACAGCACGATGCCGAATTCGTTGACCGTCAGCAGCAAACAGAGACTGCCGCCGGCGATCAAGGCCGGCATTGCGGCCGGCAGGATAACCTGCCGCACGATGCGCCAGGGCTTGGCCCCAAGGCTGCTCGCAACCTCGATCTGCGCCTGATCGATCTGCGAGAATGTCGCAAGCAGCGGCCGCATGACGAAAGGCGTATAGACGGTCGTTTCCGCCAGGATGACGCCCCATTGCGAATAGAGGAAGTCGACCGGTGGCAGATCCACCTGCATCAGCCGCATCAGGCCTTCGTTGAGGAGACCGGCAGAGCCGTAAATGAAGGTGAAGGCGAGCGTCACCAGGAAGGTCGGCAGGGCGATGAAGGTATCGATCAACCGCCCGCAGAACTTTGCCCCGGGAAAAGGCACGAAGGCGATCACGAGCGAAAAGATGAAGCCGAGCACGAGGCATCCCGCCGTCGAGCCAAGCGCGATGACGATGGTGTGCTGAAGCCCGTCATGGAACTCGCGGGACGACAGCACCTCTGCAAATGCCGCCAACGACAGCGTGCCCGGATCGCCGAGCGACTGTCGGGCGATCAGCCCCAGCGGATAGAAGAACAATATCGCCAGGATGAGCAGCGGCGGTACAGTCCAGAGGCGATCCCAGCGTGGTTTCCGGTCTATCATTCCGACGGCAACGTCAGCCATGACGGCCATCCTCCGGCACCAGGGTCACATCGGCCGGGTTGAAATGAAGCGTCAGCATCGCGCCGGGCACGGGCGGGATGCTCATCGGCGCCGAGGACATACGGACTTCCTGCCCGGCTATATCGAGGGTGACATTATGAGTGTCGCCCTGCCATTGCACGCTGCGCACAATGCCGGTCAACCGATTGCTATCGCCTTCGGGCGCATCGAGGCGGAAATCATGCGGCCTGGCGCACAACAGGCAATCGCTCCCCATCGGCAGACGATGATGGTTGCGCGCGACCAGCACCTGATCCCCGAAGCTCACCTGCGCCCGTTGATCGTCAAGTGGCTGCACGCCCTTGACCTCGAGGAGATTGGCTCGGCCGAGAAATTCCGCGGAGAAGCGGTTCGGTGGATAGCGAAACAGCGACTGGGCATCGCCGAAAGCCCTGAGCTTTCCGTCGCGCATGATGCCGATATGGTTGGCAAGCGTCAGCGCCTCGGATTGGTCGTGGGTGACATAGAGCACGGTCAGGGACGGCAGTTCGCGATGCAGCCTGGCGAGCTCATCGACCATCGAACGACGGATCTGCGCATCGAGCGCCGATAGCGGCTCGTCGAGCAGCAGTACCTGCGGACGGATGGCGATGGCCCGGGCGATCGCAACGCGCTGCTGCTGACCGCCGGAAAGCTCGCGCGGATAGCGCTTGGCATAGGTCGCCATGCCGACCATGGAAAGCGCTTCGGGGACGCGGGCACGAATGATCTCTTCCGGCGTGCGGCGAGCCCGCAGCCCGAAGGCGACATTTTCCTCGACCCGCATGTGCGGAAAGAGCGCGTAGTTCTGCACCACCATGCCGATATCGCGGTCATAGGGCGCGAGATTGGTGACGTCGCGGTCGCCGATCACGATGCGACCGCCCGACGGGCGAACGAAACCGGCCACGGCGCGCAGCGCCGTCGTCTTTCCCGATCCGGACGGGCCGATCAGGGCGACGATCTCGCCCGGATTGACGGTCAGGTTCAGCGAATCGAGAACGGTCAGCCCGTTATAGGCAACGGACACATTCTCGAAGGCGATCCGCTTGGCTGACGCGGCCGACGTTTCCGTCGGCCGCCCGCTCTCGGATGGCTTGGTGTTCGCCATCGCCATCAGTTGCTCGCGATCGCCTTGCCGTAGGCGTCGACGTCCTGCTTCAGGTCGGCAAGCACCTTGTTCCAATCCGGCGTCCAGATTTCGATGCCTTCCATGATGGCATGCAGCTTCTTGAAGTTTTCATCCGTCGGATGAACGTCGGTACGAACAGGCAGGCCCTGAGCGACGGAGCTGACATCCTTCTGGGCATCTTCGCTCAACAGGAAGTCGATCAGCTTCTTGCCGTTTTCCGAGTGCGGCGCGCTGGAGACGAGAGCGACGTAATAGGGCAGCGGGAAGGCCGTCTTCTTGCCATCCGGGCCGGCGGGGAAGAAGATCTTGATGTTCGGATTGTCGGCCTGCTGCGCGAGGTTCATCTGCAGATCGCCATTGGCGACGTAAAGCTCGCCCTTGTTCACGAGCGCGGTGAGCTTGCCGGTCGAGGCGGACGGGCCGAGATTGTTGACCTGCAGCTTCTTGAGATAATCGAGGCCGGCATCCTTGCCGCCGAAGGCGTGGAACGCCTGCAGCATCAGGGCGGTGCCGTCACCGGCCTGACCGGGCGTGGAATACTGGATCTTCTGCTTGAACTTGGAGTCGAGCAGGTCCTGGTAGGTCGCTGGCGGCGTCTTCAATACCGAGCTGTTGTAGATGAAGTTCGGATAGTTGTTGATCATGGCGACGTAGAAGCCCTTCGGGTCCTTGTCACGCGCTTCGATCTTGTCGGCGCCCTTGGGCGCATAGGCTTCAAGCAAGCCCTCGCTTGCAGCCTTCTGCACGAAGGGCGGCAGCGTGACGAGAACGTCGGCCTGCGTGTTGGACTTTTCCTTCGACAGCCGGTCGACGACGCCGCTCGAACCTGCCTCGACATACTGAACCTTGATGCCGGTCGCCTTGGTGAAGGCGTCGAACTCGTTGCCATACCAGCTCGGCGTGCCGTCATGAAGGCCGTCGGCGCTGTAGATGGTGACAACATTGTCGGCGGCCATGGCAGGCATGGCAACAGAGGCCAGCAGGCCCGCAAGCACAAAAATGGATTTCGTTTTCATGATCTTTCCTTTGCTCAATGACCTGACCCCAGCCAGCATCGGAGGCGGGCTAATATGGAACGGCGCGAACAAATTCATAGCTAAAAACTATTTCATTTATATGACAATAGGTATTGCCTATAATTTTGATAAGGAAACCTTATTTCTTCAAATGGTTGGATGTGGGACCACTCCTCATCGTCGGACGGGACTTCGATGATTGCAGCCGATGCCAACCGGAGCGCGCCCGTCACGATGGAGTCCCGATAGGCGCTATTTCACGAGAGAGGTGATCGAGCGGCCGGATCAGCCATGACTTCACCGTCGTCCGAGGCCGAAGCAAACGCCTTCATGACGCCGCCTACTCTTTCGGCTTACGAGTTGACAGCGCGCCGACAGAAATTCGTGACCGCTGAAATCAGCTTCTGCCGATCGACTTCAGGGCCGTCGGCCAGACACTCATCCACGGCACCGTGCATGGCGTTGAACAGCATGACGGCCGTCAGCCGGGCATCGGCGAACGAGAACGCGCCGGCGGCGTGGCCTTCGAGCAGAAAAGACGCAAGGCGGCTGACGATGGGATTGGCACGCTTCATGCTGCGCTTGGCGGGGTGAAACTGTTGGAAAACCAGGTCGTGGAGCGTGACATCATCGAGATAGGCAACGACACAGGCTTGCATCCAGACATCAAGCCTCTCCATCCAGTCGCGGGAGGCGGCGGCGGTTGTCGCAATCTCGATCGTTTCGCAAAAGCGCTCGACGAAGCGGACCTTCAAGGCGGCCAGGACATCATCCTTGGTCTGGAAATAGAGGTAGAAGGTGCCCTTGGCGACATCCGCGGCATCGACGATCTCCGCAACACTGGTCGCGCCGAAACCCTTCTCCAGAAACAGTCGCTGTGCGGCGTCCATCAATTCCTCGCGGCGCACTTCCGGCGGCTTGGTACGCGGACGCTGACGGTCTGTAGCGGTCACGGGTTCTCCTCGCTATTCATAGGCTGTCGACGACGAGACCCGCCGGAGAGAGGGCGGATGCGCACAGCCACCTTACCGCAAGCGAGCCCGTCTCGAACACTTCTAGCGGCATATCAAGTGGAAGACGAGCCAGACTTCGCCGTGCGGCATCGACAGTCGAAGCGGGGGCGACGACGGCGATCCCGAGAAGCGATCGATGAAGCGCGGCACGAACGAGATCGATGCGCTGCGTCATCATCGACAGCATGGCCGCATCGCTCTGAAACGCGATTTCGCAAGCAGCAACCACGAGGAGGGCAAAGGGCTGTTCGCGCCTCAGCCAGCGCTCGACGGTATCCAGACCCGCGCGCACGCCGTCCGCATCGAGCGCCGTTTCCGCGACCAATATGGCCAGTGGCCAATGCGTCTCGTCGCACTCCGGCAACATCTGCATATGCGCGCTCATGACAGCCCGCGCAAAGCCGTCAAGCCGCGCAGCGCCCTCCCGACGTCCAACGGCCTTCCCTGTGTTGCCTCAAGGGAAGCAAGCCACATCGCTGCCTCGTTCACATCATCGAACATTTGCGCGGGAACCCCGAACAACTTCTCGGCGTTCATACGGCTCATGTCCTCAAGAGCTTCAGACGGCACCACGGTTGCCATGCCGATGACGAGCTGCCTGATACGCTCGCCATTGGCCTGAAGCCATACCTTTGCCTCCTTTGCGCCGCCCTCCGGCCGCTTGAGCGCATCGGCATCCGTAAAGACACGCAATGTCGAAAAGGATTCGCCGCGATCAAGCCAGGCGTTCCAGTCCGAGAAGAAGGCCAGCTGCTCGTCGAGCGACATCGCACCGCGAGCGGCGGAAAGCACGAGCGGCCAGTGGGTGAGGTCATGCCGGATCATGATTGGTTATCCTCCGATGCGATAAGGCAGAAATGGCACCGCCTCGCACTGCCGTTTCCGACCCATCAATACGAGCGGCCATTCGGATGTCTCCAAACTTCGACAATGACCATTCGGTTTATGACTGACCGTCGGTCACTTGTAAAGAGCGCATTGCAATCGAGCTTGATGTCGTCGGTCCCGCCCTTGGCCGAACTTCTGGCCAACATGATCGCCGCAGCCTCAGGCGATAATCTTTGCCACACCGCAGAGTGCTCGACCGTTCGCTGGAATCGGGTCAGCTATCTGCAGGGATGGCGTAGACGTGCGACACGGGCTCGGTCTCAATGGGACGGCACGCCCATGGCAGGACGCTTTCGAGGGTGGAGATCACCCCAGGAAAAGCCTTCTGGAACAATCGTCGTCATTATAGATCGCAGATCTCTGCCCGCTCGCTTAGAGGTTGCCACGGCATGTCTCTGCCGCATATAGGCACACATGAGGGATAGTGAGCCTGTATCCTCTGCGTGTATCAAAGGATGCATCAACACAACCCTTGTGTGATTGGCAGTGACTATGTTTTCGACAATCTTACAATGCTAATCATGCCCTCGAAAAGTTGGCTTCTGAATAGTGGTGCGTGCAGCCGGAGCGCCCAGGAACAGTCTTTAGGATCAAAAGCGATCGCAATCGTGCTGTTCGTGGCTCAAGCACCACTTTCACCTCGGATTCTATGGTGAGTCTATGTTGACAGGATCACGCCAATCTCATTGCTTGTCTGAGATAGCTCAGGCGAATGACACCGATGAATTGCGCCAGTTTTTATTCAAATTCTGCTCTTTGTACGGTCTGGCAAACGCGGTCTTTCATGTGACGCAGATCGCCGCGCTGCCGCAGCAAAACCCGCTTCTGTTGCTGACCTACCCGCCGGAATGGGTGGAGACATATATCGCTCACGATTACTTCGCGATTGATCCCGTTGTTCAAGCCGGACGCAACGGGTTTCTACCCTTCGACTGGTCGTCTCTCGACCTGAAGTCGCCGCAAAGCGTCTCGTTCTTCCGCGAAGCCGAAACCTTTGATGTCGGGCGCTATGGCCTGACCTTGGTCGTTCGAGGGCCCCATGGCGAACGATCGCTGTTTACCGTTACCTCAAATCTGAATAGCGGGGACTGGGAGCAATTGCGAAACAGCATAATAGGCGACCTGCAGGTGATCGCCTATTATCTCCACGAACAGTCGTTGATCGTGTCCGGGCTACGAGAACAGGGCGTCGCGCGCCGGCTTTCGAAGCGGGAGACCGAGTGCCTCGGGTTGCTGGCGCGAGGCCTGCTTCCGAAGCAGATCACATCCATTCTCGGAATTTCCGAAAGCGCCGTGCGCCTGTATCTCAGCTCCAGCCGCCGCAAGCTTCATGTCAGCACCACAAATCAGGCCATTGCGAAAGCGATCTCGCTCGAGCTTATCAAAAGCTGAACTGAATATTGCCGGGCAGCGACGATGCGAATTGCAAGGTGGGTGCCTTGTCATCCTTGCCGCGCATTGTTTTCAGCCGCTGCTCGAGCCGCTGATCGGATTCCTCGCTCACCTCCCAAAGACCGACATAGAGGTTGCCGATCTCCGGCCGCGAGCGGGCGAGCGGCGTCGGCGTCCATCCGATCTTACGGTAGACCCCCATCATAGACGCATCATAAACGCCCATGATGTGCTCAATGCCTGACTTCAAGCTCAGACGGCAAAGGCCGGAAAGGAGCTCGACGGCGGCTGTTTGCGACGAGGCGCGTCCGTCTTGAACCGGAGGATGCACGCAAAATCGAGTGCACTCCCAGATCGAAGGGCTGCAAATATCGAGATCCTCGTTGAAAAAATGCTGGAATTCGCTCGAAAGCATCGTCTCGCTCGTCGTCGGCAGCAGCCGCAGCGAGCCTGTAAGCTCGTCGTCTTCTTCCTTCACGGCCAGGTAGATGGGATCGTGCTCGTCATCGAAGCGGTCGATTTCCAAACCACCTTCGACGGTAACGTCCCACCCCATTCGATCCCGGAAGACGAGCGCGCGAGCGCGGAACATCTGAGTGAAATACGAGGACGCCGTAGTGCGGTCTCGTCGTGTCAATATCTGTAGCATGAGAGCTTCTCCAAATTTTGCCTTAACAAAACATCTTGGAGCCATGCTTCAATATATCGATTCCACCAGATTGCGTGCCCTCCTCCGCCTGTTAGAATCGAGGAACACGGAGCAGAGCAAAAATCTCCCGAAGCCCTCTCTCATAGGCCTACAGGAGCTTGCGGAATTTCGGTTGACTATCGCCCTTCGAGCGACTTGAAGCCGCCATCGTCCGCCGCGCGACGCAGGGCCGCACAAGGCGGATTGGCAAGGCCCGATGCCGAAAGCCGGTCCAGAACGGCGACGACGTCGGCAAGGCCGCGCGCTTGCGCATAATGCATCGGGCCACCGCGCCAGCGCGGGAAGCCATATCCATGGATCTTGACGAGGTCGATATCGGCGGCGCGGACGGCAATGCCTTCGTCGAGGATCAGCGTCGCCTCGTTCACCATCGGCAGAATGATGGCATCGGCAATCGACGCCTCGTCCCAGGTCGTCCGCGGACGCCCCGCCGCCTCTTCAGCAATGACGGAGGTAACGATATCGGACGGCTGCGCTGTGCGCTCACCGGGCTGATAGTCATACCAGCCGCCGTTCGATTTCTGGCCGAAGCGCCCCATGGCGCAAAGCCGATCGGCGACGGGCGCAAATGGCGTCTCGCCGCGCTCACGCGCGGCCTTGCGCTGGAAAGCAGCGATATCGAGCCCGCCGAGATCCTGCACCTCGAAAGGCCCCATCGGCAGGCCGAAGGCACGCATGGCGGCATCGACGGCGGTGGGCGTGGCGCCGGAGAGCAGCAACCGTTCCGCCTGCGCCCGCATCACCTTCAGGATGCGGTTGCCGATAAAGCCATCGCAGATGCCGGCGCGCACCGGGATTTTCCCGAGCAGACGGGCAAGCGCAAAGCCTGCCGCCAGCACATCCGGCGCCGTCTGCCTCGACGGCACGATCTCCAGAAGCTTCATGACATGGGCGGGGCTGAAGAAATGCAATCCGAGAAAGCGCTCCGGCTGCACAAGCCCCTGGCTGATCTCCTCCGGATCGAGATAGGATGTGTTCGTTGCCAGCACCGCATCCGCGCGGCAGACCTCCGCTAATCTGGCGAAGACGGCGCGCTTGACGGCGAGATCCTCGAAAACCGTCTCTATGACGAGATCCGTATCAGCGAGCAAACCATAGTCTTCAGTGCCGACAACGCCAGCCATCCGTTCGGCTACGGTCTCGGGCGAGATGCGGCCCCGCTTTACGGAGCCATCGAATATCTGGCGAATATTGGCAAGTCCCCGCTCGACGGCTGCTGCATCACGCTCGGCAAGAACGACCGGCAGGCCGGCATCCCTGAGAGCGGCGGCGATGCCGGCGCCCATAGTGCCGCCGCCGACAACGGCAGCGGAACGAATATTGCGCGGCGTTGCACCGGCAAGTTCCGGCGGTCGAGGTGCGGCCCGCTCGGCGAAGAAGACATGACGCAGTGCAGCCGCTTGTGCCGAGCCGCGCAGCTCGAGAAACGTCTCGCGCTCGAAGGCCATCGCACGCGCAAGATCCGTCTCACTTGCGCGGCGAATGCAAGCAAGCGCGCGAAGCGGCGCAATCTCCCGTTTTGCCTTGGCGGCGACGGTCTTTTCCACGCGCTCCCAGAAACCATCCTCGATAGACGGAACGCTGCGCTCGGAGATCGGCTGCGGTCTCGGCTTGTCAGCGACTTCGCGCGCAAACGTGATGCCGGCCTGCAGCAGATCACCCTCGACCACGGTATCGACGAGACCGAGAACCTCTGCCTTCCGCGCATCGATCGGGCTGCCATTCATCACCAGATCGACGGCAGCCGAGGCGCCGATCAACCTTGGCAGGCGAACCGTGCCGCCGGCGCCGGGAATGATACCGAGCTTCACCTCCGGCAGGCCGAGGCTCGCCGACGCAACGGCTACGCGATAGGCGCAACCGAGTGCCACTTCGAGACCACCGCCGAGCGCGCTGCCGTGGATTGCCGCTACCCAGGGCTTGGCTGCACCCTCGATGCTCGCGACGACATCGGGAAGATGCGGAGGAACAGGCGGCTTGCCGAATTCACCGACATCAGCCCCGGCGATGAAGGTGCGTCCGGCACAGATGAGGACGACGGCCCTCACGCGCTCATCGGCATCGATCGTGGAAACGGCCTCGACCAATGCCTGCGAAAGGGCGTTGACGGGCGGATTGTCGACGGTAACGACGGCGATTGCGCCTTCTTGCGTGATGGTGACGGTCATGATCTCACGGTCCTCAATGGGCGATGTCGTTCGCAATCAGGCAGCGGGTTCACGCCGCGACGGGGCGGCGCCACATAACGATGCGAAAGCGGTTGGCGACGAAGGCCGCATCCGTCAGGCTCGCATTACCCGCCGGGTTTGCGCCGGTCACGTGGAAATCGCTGAAGGCGGCGCTTTGGTTCACGTAGATGCCACCGGTCAGATTGACCGAGAGATTGACACCCGCCACCGCGAAGCGATCCACGGCGGTCAGGAGGCTCGTCTCGTCGGTGTCGTAGAGCGCTGCCGTGATCGCGCCCTTTCTTTCGGCGAGTTCGGCTGCCCGGCTCACTCCGTCAGCGACATCGTTCACCGCCACGACAAACACTATGGGTCCGAAGCGTTCCTCGCCATAGACTTGCTCATCAACAGCATCGACTGCGATGATAAGTGGCGTCGCCGTGCGTGCCTCACTCTGTCCCGCAATCGGCGCGGAATCGCGGACGATGCGGCCAAGCGCGCGCCTTGGCCACACGGTCGAGCGAGGCCGGATTGGCGATCGCGCCGCAAACGCCAGCGGCGCGAGCCGGATCGGAAAGCAAGTCGTCGACGGCAGCGGCGATGCCGGCGGCGACGTCATCGAAGCTCTTGCGGCCTTCATCCGTTTCGATACCCGAGCGAGGCACGAAAATATCCTGCGGTGCGGTACACATCTGGCCGCTATAAAGCGACAGCGAAAAGGCGATATTGCCGCACATGCCGGCAAAATTGTCGGTGGCGCCGATGACGATCGAATTGACGCCGGCCTCTTCGGTGTAGACGTCGGCGTCGCCGGCATTGGCGCGCACCCAGGCGCCGAAGCTATAGGAACCCGTGTAGTCGATGATGGCGACAGCCGGATGGCGGACGAGCTCCTTGGTGATCTCGGAACCGGTCGCATCGGCGGCAAGCAGGACCGCATTGGCATCGAAGCCTTGCTCGGCCAGCACCTGTCTGGCGATCTCGACCGTGATGGCAAGCGGCAGGATTGCCGCCGGATGCGGCTTGACGATGACGCTATTACCGGTCGCAAGGCTGGCGAACAAACCCGGATAGCTGTTCCAGGTGGGAAAGGTATTGCAACCGATCACAAGTGAAATCCCGCGCGGCACGATGCGCCAGTGCTTTTCCAGGATGATCGGTTCACTCCTGCCTTGCGGCTTCGTCCAGATCGCCTTGGCTGGCGTGCGGGTAATTTCGGCATAGGCATAGGCGACCGCTTCAAGGCCGCGATCCTGCGCATGCGGACCGCCGGCCTGAAATGCCATGGCGAAGCCCTGCCCCGTCGTATGCATGACGGCATTCGCCATCTCGAAGCTGCGCGCATTGAGGCGGGCAAGGATTTCCAGGCAGATGCCAATCCGCACTTCTATGGGCGCTGATGCCCACCGCCCGGCAGCGGCTTGGGAGGCCGAAACAAGCGTATCGACGGACGCAGCGGGGTAGCTGATGCCGAGCGAAGGGCCAAAAGGCGAGACTTCCGCGCCGACCGTATGCTGCGATGGGTGGCCAGGCATGACGAAGAGCTTGCCGCAACGCGCCTCATAGGCGGCAAGACCGTCATCCTTAGCCGTTTCGCCATAGATCTTACCGCTTGGAGTTTCAGAATAGGCGGACCAATAATCGCGCTTGGCCGCCGCTTCCAGAGCGGCTTGCAGCGTTGGACGATGGCGCTCGAAAAGTGCTGTCATCTTCATTCCTCCCGGTCGTTGTTTTATAATTGACTGACCGGTCGGTTTATGCAAGACTTTTTTATCGTCACCAGCGGGAAAGGTGACAGGGAGGATACATGTCCGATTCCGGCACCATTCTGTCGGCACTTGCCGATGGCGTCTTGAGCCTCACGCTCAATCGACCAGACAAACTCAATTCCTTCAACGAGGAAATGCATCTTGCATTGCGCGCCGGTTTCGAACGCGCGCACAAGGATAGCGATGTCCGCGCGGTCCTTTTGACCGGCGCCGGCCGCGGCTTCTCGGCCGGTCAGGATCTCGGCGATCGCGATCCGCGCAAGGGCGCGCCTGATCTCGGGCATACGATCGAGACCTTCTACAACCCGCTGCTGCGCCTCATCCGCAGCCTGGAAAAACCTATCGTCTGCGCGGTCAACGGCGTGGCCGCCGGCGCCGGCGCCAATATCGCCTTTGCCTGCGACATCACGCTTGCCGCCCGCTCAGCCCGATTCATCCAGGCCTTCGCGAAAATCGGCCTCGTGCCGGATTCCGGCGGCACCTGGAACCTGCCGCGGCTCATCGGCGAGGCGCGCGCCAAGGCGCTGGCGCTGACAGCAGAACCTCTGGATGCGGAAACGGCGGCCAGCTGGGGCTTGATCTGGCGCGCGATAGACGATGACAAGCTGATGGATGAGGCAACAACGCTTGCCGTCCGGCTTGCTGCCGGCCCGACCAAGGGGCTCGGCCTGACGAAGCGCGCCATTCAGGCGGCAGCAACCAACTCGCTCGACGAGCAGCTCGATCTCGAACGCGACCTGCAGCGCGAGGCCGGCCGCAGCGCCGACTATGCCGAGGGTGTCACCGCCTTCCTCGAAAAGCGCAAGCCGGAGTTCAAGGGACGATGAGCATAGCCGAAAACCTTTCTCCGCAGGCACTTGCGGAAGCCTGCGCAAAAGCCATGTGGGACGAAGACAATGCCAGCCGCCATCTCGGCATGGAGCTACTCTCCGTGGCACCCGGCGAGGCGACAATCTCGATGACAGTTGCCGAGACGATGACGAACGGTCATGGCAACTGCCACGGCGGCTATATGTTCACGCTGGCCGACTCGGCCTTCGCATTCGCCTGCAACACCTACAACCAGCGCACAGTCGGACAGCACTGTTCGGTGACCTACATCGCGCCGGCCTTCAAGGGCGACCGGCTGACCGCAACGGCACGGGAAGTATCGCGTCGCGGACGAGGCGGCATCTACGACATCGCGATTACCAATCAGGAGGGCGAGCAGATCGCGGAGTTCCGCGGCCACTCGCGAACGGTCAAGGGTACGCTTCTGCCGGATTAGGTTTCACATACAGCTAGCATTTCGCATTCTTGGAGGAGACATTCATGGAAAACCTTTCCCCGCGCGCCGGAGAACTTGAAGCGATCGAGACAGCCTCTCGCGACGAGATTTCCGCGCTGCAGCTCGAGCGCATGAAGTGGTCGCTCACGCATGCCTATGGGAATTCGCCCTTCTATCGACAGCGCTTCGATGAAGCGGGCGTGCATCCCTCCGACCTCAAGACATTATCGGACCTCGCCAAATTCCCCTTCACCACGAAGAAGGACCTGCGCGACACCTATCCCTTCGGCATGTTCGCTGTCCCGCGCGAAAAGCTTGCCCGCATCCACGCCTCCTCCGGCACCACAGGCAAGCCGACCGTCGTCGGCTACACAGCCAAGGATATCGACACGTGGGCGACCGTCGTCGCGCGCTCGATCCGCGCCGCCGGCGGGCGCGCTGGCGATCTGGTGCATGTCGCTTATGGCTATGGACTTTTCACCGGCGGCCTCGGCGCCCATTACGGTGCTGAAAAGCTCGGATGCACCGTCGTGCCGATCTCCGGCGGCATGACGGAGCGGCAGGTCACGCTGATGCAGGATTTCAAGCCACGCATCATCATGGTTACCCCCTCCTACATGCTTTCGATCCTCGACGAATTCCGCCGTCAGGGCCTCGATCCGCGCGAAAGCTCGCTCGCCGTCGGCATTTTCGGGGCCGAGCCATGGACCAATGCCATGCGCGAGGAAATCGAGCATTCCTTCGACATGCACGCCGTCGATATCTATGGCCTGTCCGAGGTCATGGGGCCGGGCGTCGCCAATGAATGCGTCGAGAGCAAGGACGGGCTACATATCTGGGAAGATCATTTTTATCCTGAGGTCATCGATCCGGTGACGGGTGCGGTGTTGCCGGACGGCGAGCTCGGCGAGCTGGTCTTCACCACGCTGACCAAGGAAGGCCTGCCGATCATCCGCTACCGCACGCGAGACCTGACGCGGCTGCTGCCGGGCACGGCGCGCGCCATGCGCCGGATGGAAAAGGTGACCGGCCGATCCGACGACATGATGATCCTGCGCGGCGTGAACGTCTTCCCGACCCAGATCGAGGAACAGATCCTGAAATGCCGCGGGCTCGCGCCGCACTTCCAGATCGAGCTGACGCGCTTCGGCCGGATGGACAGCATGACCGTTCATGTCGAATGCACACTGGAGGCGGCCGACGAAACCGCGCGCGGCGTTTCGGCAAAGGAACTTACCCACCATATCAAGAGCGTGGTCGGGGTCACGACGAAGATCGCCGTGCATCCGCCAGGTGGTGTCGCTCGCTCCGAGGGCAAGGCAAAGCGCGTCGTAGACAACCGCCCAAAGGAATGATTGGCCATTCAGCAGGATAGCCTGGCAAGGATTTGACGGTATATAGGGAGACTGGCCGCACCAGGCAGCCACGATCGACGGGAATGAGCAGAGCAGGACCACATGGCACGCACACGCGCAGTTGACTTCGAAGAAAAGCAGCGTGGTATTTTGGCGAGCGCAGCAGCGGTATTCGCCGAGATGGGCATGGAGAAGGCCTCCATGTCGATGATCGCTTCGCACAGCAATGTCTCGAAAGCCTTGCTCTATCACTACTATCCCGGCCGCGATGCGCTGATCTTCGACATAGTGCAAACGCACTTGATGGAGCTGGAAAGCGCGATTGCCGCCACTGATCGTACCGACGTGGCGCCGCAGGAACGGCTGCGCCTGCTCGTGAAAGCCGTGTTGAAAAACTATGAAGGCGCCGATAACGAGCACCAGGTTCAGCTCAACGGCACGCATGCCCTGTCGCAAGAGCAGCTTTCCGAGCTGCGGACGATCGAGCGGCGGATCGTCAAACGCTTCTCCGGCGTCATCGAGGACCTCAACCCGGATCTCAACAAGGACAAGCCGTTGCTGATGCCCGTCACCATGTCGCTCTTCGGCATGATGAACTGGGTCTATATGTGGTTTCGGCCCAATGGGCCGATCTCGCGCGACGAATATGCCGACATCGCCACCACCCTCATCCTTGAAGGCGTCAAGGCCGTGCGCTGAGGCGCGGGTGACGCAGCCGGTCAGTTGCCGAGCTTCATTCTTTCGAGAATAAGGGGATCGTATTCCGGTGCGCGGATGCGGCGGCGATCCGGCTCGGGCGCAGTCAGGGGCTCGACGGCTACCAGCTTTTCCTTCGCCTCGAGCGCCAGGCGCTGATAGATGGCGGTGCCCTGGCGCTTCCAGGCGATCTCTTCCGGCGTCAAGTCGCGCACGACACGCGCTGGCGAGCCGACCGCAAGGCTGTTTGCCGGGATTTCGGCGCCGGCCTTGACGAATGCCATCGCGGCCACGATAGCATTCTCGCCAACTACGGCCTCGTCCATGATGACGGCATTCATGCCGACCATGGCATTGGCGCCGATGCGGCAGCCATGTAGCACCGCACCATGGCCGATGTGCCCCGCTTCCCCGATGGTGACTTCTAGATTCGGAAAGCTGTGCACGACGCAGGTCTCCTGCACATTGGAGCCGCGCTCGAGCACGATGCGTCCGAAATCGCCACGCAGCACGGCACCCGGCCCGACATAGCAGGCCGGGCCGATGATGACGTCGCCGATGACGGTTGCCGCCGGATGCACGAAGGCTGCGGGGTCGATGACCGGGATCACACCGTCATAGGAATAGATTTGCGCCATTCAGTCGGCTCCCATTCCCTCGACATCATGTCCGGTCTCCGCCACGGATTCCAGCCGCTGCGCAAATTCGCGACGCAAGGTGCGGCGAAGCTGGGCGGCCTTGTGCCGCCTGACATCGACCGGCGTTGCCGGCACCAGCTCCGGCACGCGGACGGGGCGGCCGGCCTCGTCGACGGCAACCATGGTGAAATAACAGGAATTGGTGTGGCGGCGCTGGCCGGAACGAATATCCTCCGCCTCGACCCGGATGCCGACTTCCATGGAGGTACGGCCGGTATCGTTGATCGACGCGCGGAAGGTAACGAGTTCGCCGACATTGATCGGCTCCTTGAACAGCACCTGATCGACCGACAGCGTCACCGCATATTGCTTGGAATAACGCGACGCGCAGGAGAAGGCGACACGATCGAGCAGGTTCAGAAGGGCACCGCCATGCACCTTGCCGCTGAAATTCGCCATGTCGGGCGTCATCAGCACGGTCATTTCCAGGCGATGCGGGTCTTGCTCGATCGTCGTCATCAACTCACTCTCTCGTTTTCGCCACCATCGTCAGGACGTCATATTGCGCGACGACGGCATCCAGCTGGTTCGTTACCCTGCAATCCCAGCGCACCTCGCCATGCTCGGCATTGATGCGGGGATTGATCTCCTTGCAGGTCAACTGCACCTGAAGCGTATCACCCGGATTGACCGGTGTCAGGAAGCGCAGATTGTCGACACCGTAGTTTGCTAGAACCGGACCCGGAGCCGGATCGACGAAAAGGCCAGCGGCGAACGAGACGATGAGATAGCCATGCGCCACGCGGCCGTCGAAGAATGGATTGGCCTTGGCCGCCTCCTCGTCCATATGGGCATAGAACGTGTCACCGGTAAAACTGGCAAAATGCTCGATATCGTCGAGTGTGACAGTGCGGGTGGCGGTGATGAGCTGGTCGCCGATCTTGAGTTCGGCGAGCGACTTGCGGAACGGATGCTCGCTGTCGGTACGGGCATCCGCGCCGTCCATCCAGCGACCCGTCACTGCTGAGAGAAGGCGTGGAGTGCCCTGCACGGCGGTGCGTTGCATATAATGCTTCACGCCGCGAATACCGCCGAGTTCCTCGCCGCCGCCGGCACGGCCGGGGCCACCGTGAACCAGGCCTGGCAGAGGCGAGCCATGGCCCGTGGAGCTCTTGGCACTGGCGCGGTTGCCGATCATCACGCGGCCATGGAACGGCGCAAGACCGAGAACGACCTCCTCGGCGAATTGCAGATCGTTGGTGAAGACGGATGCCACGAGGCTGCCCTTGCCGCGACGCGCCAGATCGACCGCCTCCTCCGCCGTATCATAGGGCATGACGGTGCTGACCGGGCCGAAGGCTTCTACATCGTGAACGGCACGTGCCGAGCCGGGCTTGTCGCAATAGAGCAGCACAGGATTGAGAAAGGCGCCGGCGCTTGCATCGCCGGACACGACGCGCGGATTATCCGGATCGCCGCCAACGATCTCCGCCTCGGTGGCAAGGTCTCGAATGCGCGCCCGCACTTCTTCGCGCTGGTCGAGGCTTGCAAGCGGCCCCATGCGAACCGTCTCATCGGTAGGATTGCCGATCGCCATCTTGCCGAGGCGATCGTTCAAAGCTTCGATCAGCGCTTCGCTATAGGCCCGGGGCGCGATGACCCGGCGGATGGCCGTGCATTTCTGACCGGCTTTGACCGTCATCTCGCGGGCGACTTCCTTGACGAAGAGGTCGAATTCCTCCGTGCCGGGCGCCGCATCGAGACCGAGGACGGCCGCATTGAGGCTGTCGGCCTCCATGGTGAAGCGCACGGAATTTTCGATGATCGCCTTGTGTGTCTTCAGACGCTGGCCGGTGGCCGCAGACCCGGTGAAGGTCACGACGTCCTGACCTTCGACATGGTCCAGAAGATCGCCGACGGAGCCGCAAACAAGCTGCAGCGCACCTTCCGGCAGCAGGCCGGTCTCGATGATGCGGCGAACCATGAGTTCGGTAAGATAAGCCGTCTGGCTTGCCGGCTTGACGATGGCGGGGACGCCGGCCAGCAAGGTCGGCGCGACCTTTTCCAGCATGCCCCAGCAAGGGAAGTTGAAAGCGTTGATATGAACCGCGACGCCTTGCAGCGGGCTCAAAATATGCTGTGCGGAAAAGCTCTGATCCTTCGACAGCTGCTCCACATCGCCATCGAGCAGCACACGCGCATTCGGCAGCTCCCTCCTGCCCTTGGATGCGTAGGACAGCAGGGTTCCGATGCCGCCTTCGATATCGACCCAGCTATCAGGGCGCGTCGCACCGGTCGCCGTCGAGAGCGCATAGAATTCATCCTTTCTCTCAAGCAGCGCCTGACCGAGCGCCTTTAGCATCGCAGCGCGCTCATGGAAGGACATGCGCCTCAGCGCCGGGCCACCCTTGTCGCGGCCATATGCCAAGGTCTGCTTGAAATCGATGCCGGAGGAATCGATAAACGCGACGGGCACGCCGGTCGAAGCATCGAGCAGCGGCACGCCCTCCTTGGCGCCGGCGACCCACGCGCCGCCGACGTAGCTTTCAAGCCGACGTGGCCGGTTTGCCATGATGTTCATTCGAATTTCCTTCCTTCATCTTGTCCGGCAACCCGAACGGAAAGGCCAAGCGCTTTCCCCGAATTGCTCAATTCAATCCGAGCGCAGACAGCTGCGCATCGACATCGGCCCGCCAGTCGGCAAGCAGGGTTTCGTTGGGCGTATGGCGAAGGCCGAAGCGCGACAATGTTTCGAAGCGGGTGGAGCCGGCATGGCCGAAGCTTGCGGCAACGCGGGGATACCAATAGGCGGCCGAAGCTAGCGCCTTCGCCCGCCCCTCATCCCCGGCAACGACGCGGGCAAGGCCCGCGACGCCTAGTTCCGCATGCCGCTTTTCGCGCGGCAGGATGGCTCGGAAGACTTCGGCAAGTGGCTGGTAGGAGACACGTGCGAGCTCTTTCAGCTGCACGACGCTGGCAGCGCCCATCAGTACATTCATGACGACAGCATCCACCCAGCCTTCAAGCGGATAGTGGAAGACAGAAAGCCGCATGTCGCCACCCTGCCTGACGGCGCCGATATCGGCCTCGCGAGAGAGCCGTACGGCCCAGGGATGATGGACGGCATAGCGGCCGCCATCGACCCCGAAAGTCTCCATGATCTTCAGCACCTGGCCGGCATGGTCGGTCTTTTCCAGCACGATCCGCGCCGCGGAAATGCGCTCCTGAATGCCGGGTGCATCGTTGATGATATCGGCAAAACCGGCGGAGCCGGCCAGTTCGCTATCGACGAAGCTCGCCATCAGCCGCAGCAATTCGCCGCGATAGCGGGCAGGTACGTTGTCGGGCGAAGACAGCACGCCGCCCTCCTCCAGATATTGCTCGATCGGCATCGTCTCGGACATCTTTATTCCTCCCTTCGATGCGGACGCGCTTACTGGTCGTAGCTGACGACGATGCGATCCGTGAGCGGATAGCACTGACAGGTCAGCACATAGCCCTGGCGCACTTCGTAATCCTCGAGCGCGTGATTGACCTCCATCTCGACCTCGCCTTCCAGCACCTTGGCGCGACAGGTCGAGCAGACCCCGGCCTTGCAGGCGTAGGGCACATCCATCGCATTTTCGAGCGCGGCGTCGAGCAGGCACTGGCCATGCTTGGGAAACTTGAAGACGCGCGTTGCGCCATCGAGCGTTACGGTCGCCTCGCAGCTCGTGCCATGATCGGCTGCGGCTGCACTCTCTACCTTGCGGCGGGCACGGCCCGGCTGCGAAGAGGCGAAGAGTTCGAACTTGATCTGGTCGTCGCGCATCCCGTGCTCTCGGAGCGCTGCGGCGATTGCCAGCATCATCGGCTCAGGACCGCAGATGAAGGCTGTCGCGACCGACTTCAGATCGATCCAGCTTCTGAAGAGCGCCTTGCATTTATCCGCATCGATCCGCCCCGTGAAAAGATCGATCTCCTGCGCCTCGCTTTCGAGAACATGCAGCACGGACAAGCGGCCGAGATAGAGGTTCTTGAGATCATCAAGCTCTTCGCGAAACATGATCGAACTGATCTGCCTGTTGGCGTAAACCAGCGTGAAGACCGAGCGCGGTTCGCGCGCCAGCACCGTCTTGATGATCGAGAGAACCGGCGTGATGCCGCTGCCGCCGGCAAAGCCGAGATAGTGCCTTGCGACGTCAGGCTCGATCGCGGTGAAGAAGGCGCCCATCGGCGGCATGGCTTCCAGCGTGTCGCCAGCTTTGAGGTTCTCATTGATCCAGGTCGAGAAGCAGCCGCCATCCACGCGCTTGATGCCGACCTTCAGCACGCCCTCATCCTTGCCGGCGCAGATCGAATAGGAGCGGCGCAGCTCCTCATCATCGAACTGGCGGCGAAAGGTCAGATACTGGCCCTGCGTGAAATCGAAGACGGCCCGGTCCTCGTCGGATGGCGCAAGCGTGACGACGACCGCATCACGCGTCTCGCGGCGAACATCGGTGACGGTCAGGGAATGAAAACGTGCCATGAATACGGGCCTTGTCCTGATGGGGTCAAATGCACTTGAAATAGTCGAACGGTTCCAGACAGTCGGTGCAGCGATAGCTCGCCTTGCAGGGCGTCGAACCGAACTGACTGATCTTTTCCGTAGCTGCCGATCCGCAGCGCGGGCAGGCGATGGTGAGGTTCGAGCGGCCGGCAAGCCGGTCGATGCGTTTCATCAAAACGCCGTCTGCAGCCGTGCCGTCGATCGGCGGCACGATGCCGTAGGCGCGCAGCTTCTCGCGGCCCTCCGCGCTGATCCAATCCGTCGTCCAGGCAGGCGACAGCCGGCGCTCAAGACGAACCCGGTCGAGACCTTTTTCGGCCAGTGCCCGCTCGATATCGAGATTGATCACGGTCGTTGCGGGACAGCCCGAATAGGTCGGCGTTACCGTGACGACAAGCGTATCTTCCTGCCAGCCGACATCGCGGATGATGCCGAGATCGGTCAGCGAAATCACCGGGATTTCCGGGTCCGGCACCTCGGACAACCAATGCCAGACCTCGTCGACCGAAGGATGAAGCGCGGTCGCCATTGCCGCCTCCTACCAGGTCGCGCCCGGATAGGCGCGCTGCAGGAACTGCAGCTCCGTGAGGATATAGCCAAGATGCTCCGTGTGAACGCCGCGCAGACCGCCCTTGTGCATGTAGCCATCCGCCGGACGCTTGAGCGTCGCTTCCGTGAGCGTATCAGAGACGATCTCGTCCCAGCCGGATTTGAGGCTTTGCGGTTCCGGGATTATGCCGGCCTGTGCCAGCGCTGTATCGGACGCATCACCGATGAACATTTCGCCCGTGAAGGCCCAGAGATCGTCGAGCGCCTCCTGCATGCGGCGATGGCTTTCGGCCGTGCCGTCGCCGAGGCGGATAATGAGATCGCTGCTGCGATCGAGGTGATAGGAAACTTCCTTGAAAGCCTTTTCCGCAATCTCGGCGATGCGCCGGTCGCTCGAGCCCTTCAAAGCCTTCAGCAACAGATAGTGCCAGGCGTCAAAGAGGAATTGCCGCATCAGCGTCTTACCGAAATCGCCGTTGGGGCGCTCGACGAGCAGGATGTTGCGGAACTCGAAACCATCGCGCAGATAGGCAAGATTATCCGCCGAGCGGCCCTTGCCTTCCACCTCGCCCGCCAGACCGAGCCAGAGCTGCGTCTGGCCGATGAGGTCGAGAGCCGTGTTGGCAAGCGCGATGTCCTCCTCCAGCGCCGGCCCGCGGCCGCACCATTCGGAAACGCGATGGCCGAGGATCAGCGTGTTGTCGCCGATGCGCAGGAGGAATTCGACGAGAGCGGCCTGCTCGACCGCCGGCTCAAGGGTCGCCGTCGCCATCACATGTGCCCCACTTCATCCGGAATGTCGAAGAAGGTCGGGTGACGATAGACCTTCGAATTGGACGGATCGAACAGAGGACCTTTTTCGGAAGGCGCGCTGGCGGTGATCTCGGACGAGCGCACGACCCAGATGCTGACGCCTTCGTTGCGGCGCGTATAGACATCACGCGCATTGTTGATCGCCATCTCGGCATCGGGTGCATGCAGGCTGCCGACATGGCGATGGTTAAGGCCGTGCTGACCCCGGATGAAGACTTCCCAAAGCGGCCATTCGCTCGACATGTTTCTCACTCCCTGAATTTTCCGGCCGTCCTATTCGGCGGCGATCTTTGCGGCGGCGCGGCGCTCGGCCATCTTCTCGGCATGGGCCGTCAGGCCGTCGCGGAACCAAGCACCATCGTCCCAGGCCTGCTTGCGGGCATTGAGACGTTCCGCATTGCAGGGGCCGTTGCCGGCGATCACGTTGAAGAACTCTTCCCAGTCCGGCTCGCCGAAATCGTAGCCGCCCTTTTCCTCGTTCCATTTCAGCGCGGGATCGGGGACGGTCAGGCCGAGATATTCGGCCTGCGGCACGGTCTGGTCGACGAATTTCTGGCGCAGCTCGTCGTTGGAATTCTGCTTGATCTTCCAAGCCATCGACTGGGCCGAATGCACGGAGGCGTCGTCGGAAGGGCCGAACATCATCAGCGACGGCCACCACCACCGGTTCAGCGCATCCTGCACCATGGCCTTCTGCGCCGGCGTGCCCTTCCTCGCCATCTTCATGAGGACATCGAAGCCCTGGCGCTGATGGAAGCTTTCTTCCTTGCAGATGCGGATCATGGCCCGCGAATAGGGGCCGTAGGAACAGCGCTGCAGCGGCACCTGGTTCATGATCGCCGCACCATCGACCAGCCAGCCGATCGCGCCGATATCGGCCCAAGTGAGCGTCGGATAGTTGAAGATCGAGGAATATTTGGCCTTGCCGGAATGCAGCTGCTCATACATCTCGTCGCGGCTGATGCCGAGCGTCTCGGCGGCACAGTAGAGATAGAGGCCGTGGCCGGCTTCGTCCTGCACCTTGGCAAGCAGGATCGCCTTGCGCTCCAGCGTCGGGGCACGGCTAATCCAGTTGCCCTCGGGAAGCTGGCCGACGATTTCGGAATGGGCGTGCTGGCTGATCTGACGGATCAGCGTCTTGCGATAGCCTTCCGGCATCCATTCCTTCGGCTCGATCTTCTGGCCGGCATCAACGCGCTCCTGAAAGGCGCGCTCCTGAGGGTCCATCTCGTCGAGGGAACGGATGCGGGTGCCGTCGGTTTTCACCATCTGTGCATACATTGATCTTTCCTCCGTCTTCGCGCTTCCGACGCGCTCGAGAATGATCGCAGGCCTATGGTTGCCTTGTCGCCTTCAGCCAAGCTGAAGCACAACCACACCACCACTATAGGCCTGTTTCACGTTCTCCTCCACGAAACCTCCATTCGGCGATCAAGAATTAATCGACCGAACGGTCACTGTATTAGCACGCGATATGTCACAATTCAAATGAATTTTCTGAATTTTCTGTGACATTTGAAATGACAGGAGATTACCGCGAAACAACCGCGACGCTATGTCACTGACCGGATTGATCTTTTAGCGAGACTTGAGGCGATCGAGCCGATTTTGGCTCGCCGGCGTAGCCTCCTGAAGCTTGCCAGTCTCATTGACGAAACGGCGGCCAACATAGCTGTCGGCCCTCTTCGACAGCAGCGAATAGAGATCGGCAAACAGCCGCCGCGCCTCTTCGCCCGGCCAATTGGCCGGCAGGGCAGACTTGGGAAGATGCGGTTCGCGCAGCATGATCAAGCGATATTGGTGGACGAGCAGCAGCCGCGCAATCAGGCAATCGAAGGGCGATAGAGCCACACAATCTCCAACCTGCTGCGAAAATGAGCCGAATCGCACGGTAAATTCGCTATAGGCGTCGGCGAAACGCGTCAGGTTCCAGGCCTCCTCCGCAAACTCTCTCAGGGCGCCGTTCTCAGTCGCAAGCTGGGCGTCGAAGACGACGACACGTCCCGGCAAAGGCGGCGCCGGATGCGTTCCCATCGCGAGACGCGGGCCGAGCCTGGCAAAGCCATCCCGCTCGAGGCCTTGCATGATTTCCTCCGGAGCGGGTCCGTTGATCAGGATAAACTGCCAGCGGACAACAGGCTCCGGCCCGTAGAAGAGGCTGGCGGCCTCTGCGAATTCCGCCTGGGCCGCGTCCGTCAGCCTGTAGTAGCTGCGGCGCCCTTCCCGCTCTCCCGCAAGCTGACCGGCCGTGACCAATCGAGACACCGCGGTCCGCACCAGCGTTTCGGTAATGCCTACGCTTTTGCATGTCTCGATGAGGTTGCCGATCCAGACGACACCGCCACGTGGCTCGACGACATCGCCATAAATCGTGACGATGAAACTCGCAGCCTTGATGGGCAGGTCGACGAGGAGCGCCGTGACCGCTGCGTTCAAATCATCTTCGAGTTTGACGTTATCAGCCGACAATCCAGCCCTGCTCCGCATCTGCAATCGTTGGGGCTTATTAGCGTGAGATGCTTGCAATGTTCAAGGCGAGCGCAGCTGGAGGCTTCTATCGTGTGACATTCGTCGGCAGCGCCGTCGTGTATTTGACGCATTTCAGCGAGAAGTGCGACGATGAACTCAATACGGCTTCGTGCGTCAGGATACCGCGCATCAAAAGCCCTTCATATTCCCGGACGTCGGCGACAACGGCGCGGATGAGATAATCCCACTCACCCGACATGGAATAGCATTCGAGCACCTCGCGATAGCTCGCTATGAATTGTTCGAAGTCGCGGCGGGTCGCGGGATCGTGGGTCTTCATCTTGACCTGGCAGAAAACATTGAGACCCTTGCCGATCTTGTCGGGATCGACGAGGCGAACTGTCTTGCCCAGCACGCCCGTGCTCTCCAGCGCCTTTATTCTTCTCCAGCACGAAGCGGGTGACGCGCCGACCTTTTCGGCAAGCGCCGCCTGGCTTATGTCCGCCTCTTCCTGCAGCACTCGAAGGATCACTCGGTCAACGTGATCGAGATCAAAATCTTCCATTCAAGAATCCATCACTTATGAAACGAATATTTCAAATTCTATGGCAAGACCTACAAAATTGAAAGGAATACTGCGGGTGTTCTGAATTAGAATCGTGTGGCCATATGGAGGAGAAACGCATGGCCCAGCTAGCCGTAAGAAACCACGAGCGGAACTTGCCCGACGATCGCATCGACTGGCGCAGAGTGGCCTATCTCGTCCATCTCTCCAGAGCCCTCGACGAGATGGAGGAGAAGCGTCTCGTTCCGGAAAAGAAGGTTCTCTATCAGTTTTCCGCGCGCGGCCATGACATGGCGCAAATCCTTCTGGGAACGCAGCTGACGGGCCTGCACGACGCCACCTGCGGCTATTATCGCTCGCGGCCGCTGCTGCTCTCGCTCGGCGTCGACCCGGCCGATGCGCTAGGCTCCGCCATGGGCCGCGCCGGCGGCTATTCCGACGGCCGGGATATCGGCGTCGTCTTCAATTATCCGAACCGCTCGGGCGCCTCGGCCCTGCCCATGTGCGGCGGCGTCGGAGCGCAATACACGCCCACGGCCGGCTGGGCGCAGGCGATGAAATACTACGCCAACACATTGGGGCGCACGGAGTATGCGAGGGATATCGGCGTCGTGCTCGGCGGCGATGGCTCCGTCGCCTCGAATGGCTTCTGGGCAGCACTGACAGCCGCGACGACACAAGCACTGCCGATGCTGTTCTACATCGAGGACAACGGCTTCGGCATTTCCGTGCCCTCGACGGTGCAGACCCCGGGCGGGAATATTGCGGCCAATCTCGCAAGCTGGAAAAACCTCGCAATCTTCGATGGCGACGGCAGCGATCCGGCCGAGGCCGCACACCTTGTTCAGGATGCGGTCTCGTTCGTCCGGGATGAACGCAAACCCGCTCTCTTGCGGTTGACGGTTCCGCGCCTGGAAGGCCACAGCTTCCAGGACACGCAGACCTACAAGAGCGAGGAAACGGTGAGGCGGGAGTGGGAGCGCGATCCCCTGCCGCGCCTGAAGGATTTTCTCATTCCCGCTTTGATGACGATGGAGGAATGGAACGCCTGCGAAAGCGAAGCGCGCGAGATGGCCGAAAGCGCCCGCGCAGCGGCCGAAGACAGGCCTGTTGCCAATCCCTCCTCCGTGACCCGCCACGTGTTCTTCGATGGCGACATGCAGACCATGGGCGGCCAGCATCCCTCCGGTTATGCGTCCCCGGTAACGACCGATGAGCCGGAGACATCGGGCCCGCGCATCAACATGGTCACCGCCATCCGCAGGACACTCGAACACGAGATGGCGATCAACGAGCGCGTGGTCATGTTCGGCGAGGATATCGGCCCCAAGGGCGGCGTGCATGCGGTGACCCTCGGCATGCAGGAGAAATTCGGCACCGATCGGGTTTTCGATACGTCCCTATCCGAAGAGGGGATCATCGGCCGAGCGGTCGGCATGGCGCTCGCCGGGCTCGTTCCTGTTCCCGAAATCCAGTTCCGGAAGTATGCGGAGCCGGCAACCGAACAGCTGAACGATTGCGGCACCATCCGTTGGCGCACCAACAATCGCTTCGCGGCTCCGGTCGTTGTCCGCATGCCGGGCGGCTTCTTCAAATGCGGCGATCCCTGGCACAGCCAGACCAATGAGGTGGCCTTCGTCCACCAGCCCGGCTGGAAGGTCGCGGTTCCCTCGAATGCCGAGGATGCCGTCGGCCTGCTGCGCACGTCGATCCGCGGCAACGACCCCGTCATCTTCTTCGAACACAGGGCCATGCTCGATCACGCATGGGCACGCCGCTCTTACCCTGGCGACGATTTTGCACTGCCCTTCGGTAAGGCGAAGCTGACGCGGACCGGCGACGACATCACCATCGTCACCTGGGGCGCCATGGTGCATCGCTGCGAGGAAGCAGCCGAGGGCATCTCCGCCGACATCATCGATCTCCGTACGCTGATGCCCTGGGATCACGAGGCCGTGCTTGCGTCGGTTGCCAAGACGCACCGCTGCCTGATCGTTCACGAGGATCTCGGGGCCGCGGGATTTGGCGCCGAGATTGCCGCCGTCATTGCAGACAAGGCATTCATGAATCTCGATGCCCCGGTCTCCCGCCTGACGATGCCCGATATTCCAAGCCCGCATAACCCTGTCCTTCTCGACTGGGCCGTACCGTCTACAGAACGGATCGCCAAGCGCATTGCCGAAATCCTGGAGTTCTAGGAATGACGAATACCGTCGAGATCACGGCACCGATCGAGCAGGAAGGCACGAAGGCGGTCGTCCGCAACTGGCTGAAGCAGATCGGCGATCGCGTTCGGGAAGGCGATGCGCTGGTCGAACTGGAAACCGACAAGGTTACCCAGGAGATAGCTGCGCCTTGCGATGGCATCCTGAGCGAAATCGCCATGGAGGATGGCGATGATGCGGCACCCGGAGCGATCCTTGGGCGAATGAGGGTGGAAACAATCGGCGTCGCAGCAGAAGCGGCCACGGCGTCCCCTTCGCAGATGCAGCCGCTCCTGCCTGCGACAACAGCCTCCAGTTATTATTCGCCTGCCGTCCGCAAGGCGGCCGAGGAACACGGGATCGATCCCGCCGCCCTGAAAGGCAGCGGCATGGGCGGGCGGGTCACGCGCGCCGATATGGATCACGCGCTGGAAGCCAGCAGATCTCGGCCACCCGCTCCCCAATCGCAGCCGGCGGCGACCGAGCAGCCTTTCCCGGTAGCGCCGACCGACGGCAAATCCCGGATCGTGCCCCATTCCGCCATGCGGCTTTCGATCGCAAGGCACATGACCCAATCGCTGGCGACGGCACCGCAAGTCACCGCCGTCTTCGAGGCGGATTTCACGGCGATCATGCGCCATCGCGAAGGCCACAAGGACCGTCTGAAAGCCGAAGGCGTAAACCTGTCCTACACCGCCTACTTCGTGGCGGCGTCCGTTGCCGCCATGCAGGCCGTGCCGGAGGTGAACAGCCAGTGGCATGACGATGGCCTCGAGATATTCGAAGACGTCAGCATTGGCGTCGGGATCGCACTGGGCGACAAGGGCCTGGTCGCTCCGGCCATCCGGCAGGCGCAGAATCTCTCCCTTGAGACAATCGCTGCCCGGCTCCAGGATCTGACAAACAGGGCGCGATCCAATGCGCTCAAGGCCGACGAACTGAAGGGCGGGACATTCACGATCTCCAATCATGGGGTTTCAGGCTCGCTGCTCGCGTCCCCCATCATCATCAACCAGCCGCAATCGGCGATCCTCGGCATCGGCAAGCTGGAGAAGCGCGTTGTGGTGCGGGAGGTTGATGGGGTCGATACGATCCAAATCCGTCCGATGGCCTATGTATCCCTGACGATTGACCATCGTTCCCTGGACGGGCATCAAACGAATGCCTGGCTGACAGAATTCGTACGGATTCTGCAGAGCTGGCCTCAATGAATGCAAGGGAGGAGCAATGAACACGCCTGCGTTTTTCGATAGTCTTACGGAGCAGAAGCCAGATCCGCTGCTGGAACTGATTGCCAAATTCGCGGCCGATCCGCGATCGGGAAAGATCGATCTTGGGGTTGGCGTCTATCGAGATGAGACGGGCCGCACGCCGGTCATGAGAGCCGTCAAGGCGGCCGAGCACTATCTCTGGGAAACGCAGGAATCCAAATCCTATATCGGCCCGGAAGGCGATCCCGCCTTTCTGCGGGCATTGGCTCTCGAAGTCTTCGGGGAGCGCCATGGCGGCAGGCTGCTTGCCGGAATTCAGACGCCGGGCGGCACCGGCGCCCTGCGCCTGGCTGCAGAACTGCTTGCCCTCGACAACCGGCGGAAGATCTGGATCGGCACGCCGACATGGGTCAATCATCAGGCGATCTTTGCCGCCGTCGGCCTTCAGGTCGGAACCTATCGCTTCTTCGACATCGACAAACAGGCCGTCCTCATCGACGAGATGCTGACGACCCTGCAGGACGCGGCCCCCGGCGACGCTGTGCTGTTGCAAACGAGCTGCCATAACCCGACTGGTGCCGGACTATCGCAGCAGAACTGGCGCGATATTGCCGCGATCATTGCAAGCAATGGTTTGCTGCCGCTCTTCGACAACGCCTATCAGGGCCTCGGGCGCGGCCCCATCGAAGACGCAGCCGGCATGATTGGTGTCATCGAAACGGTCGGCGAGGCCATGGTCGCTGTCTCCTGCTCCAAATCCTTCTCTCTCTACAGGGAACGCACAGGCGCGGTCTATCTGTTCGGAGACCAGCAGGCGTCGTTGAACAAGGGTGTCGGCAATCTGGCAAGCCACGCCCGCACGAGCTACTCCATGCCGCCGGCACACGGAGCGGCGATCGTTGCGGCGATCCTCCAGAACCCGTCACGGCGCCAGGTCTGGGTTGATGAGCTGAGGGAGATGCGCATCCGCATCGCCGAAATCCGCGGAGCTGCCGCGAAAGCCTTTGGTCAATTCCATCCCGAGCTCGCCAACATCGCTTCGCAGGAAGGCATGTTCTCCCTTCTCCCTATCCCTCCGGAAAATGTCCGTCAGCTCCGGGCCGAACACGGCATCTATATGCCGGATTCCGGCAGGATCAACGTGGCGGGAATGCGGGTCGAGGACGTCGCGTCCGTCGCCGAACGGATCGGCCCCTATCTGGCATGATTGGACGCCGGAACGGTGGGGCGATCGTGTGATCGCCCCACCGCTCGACGATCAGCGCGATGCCAGCCACCGCTTCCTTGCGGCATGCTGTTCGGCAAGCTCGTCCTCGTCCCAATAGCCGATCAGGACACCGTGCTCGATCAGTGGGTCGAAATGCGGGAATTTTTCATCGGCCGAAGTCACCCAGGCGTCCGATGCCGTGATGCGATTGGCAGGCGTCTGCAACCAGCGCTCTAGCGCGGCTTGCAGCCCATGAACGGCGTCCGCTTTGCCAGGATCGCGGCCGAGATCGACAAGCTCGTTTGGGTCCGCAATCAGATCGAACAGGATCGGCGCGACGCCCGGTCCGGCGACGAGCTTGTGGCGGCCATCTGTGACCATGAATAGCCGGCAATCGCCAATGGGCAGATCGAGCGCCAGACGCGCACGCTCGCCGGAATAATCATATTCGCTGACGGCGAAGCGACGCCACGAGGAAGATTTTTCGCCGCGTAACAATGGCAGCACCGAGCGGCCTTCCAGCACATGCGGCTTGGCCCCGCCGCCCAGATAATCGAGAAAGGTCGGTGCCATGTCGATCATCTCGACGAGATGATCCATTACCGCGCCGCGCGTCGCATCCGCTGCCGGCGAAGGGTCATAGACGATCATCGGCACCTTCACCGAGACATCGTGGAACATGTACTTCTCGCCGAGCCAATGATCGCCGAGATAGTCGCCATGATCCGACGTGAAGACGATCATCGTGTTTTCGAACAGGCCGCGCTCCTCCAGAAACTTGAAGAGGACGCCCATCTGATCGTCGATCTGCTTGATGAGGCCCATATAGGCCGGGATCACTGTCTCGCGAACCTCGTCGCGCGAGAAATTGACCGAATAGCGTTCGCGCTGATAGGCGGCCAGGACCGGATGAGGATCATCACGTTCGGATACTGTGCGCACCGGTGGCTTCACATCCTTTGCCGAATACATGTCGTGATAAGGCGCCGGCACGATATAGGGCCAATGCGGCTTGATATAGGAGAGGTGGGCGCACCAGCTCTGCCCTTTGCCCTCCGCCTCCTCGATGAAGCGCATGGCGCGGCGGGTCATATAGGGCGTTTCGGAATGCTCCTCCGGGATGCGCGCCGCCTTGTCGGCATGGGCGAGCAGCCAGCCGTTGAAATTCTCGCCGTCCTCTCCCTCGCCGGAATTGGCCCAATGTTCCCAAGGGTTTTCGGCGTCGAAGCCATGGTCGCGAAGATAGGTGTCGTAGACGGGATCGGCATCGTAATTGCTCGAGGGATGCAGCCCGTCGTCACGCTCATAGGGTTCGAAGCCGCATTGGGCGACATGCACGCCGATGATCGAATTCGGATCGATGCCGAGCCTGTCCATGCCCTCCTGGTCCGCCACCATATGCGTCTTGCCAATCAATGCGCAGCGCACATCGATCTCGCGCAGGTGATCACCCAATGTCGGCTCGCCGACGCGAAGGGGAATGCCGTTCTGCGTCGAGCCGTGCGAGCGCACGTAGCGGCCGGTATAGGCGCTCATGCGCGAGGGGCCGCAGACGGTGGATTGCACATAGCAATTGGTGAAGCGCACGCCGCGAGCAGCGAGGCTATCGATGTTCGGCGTCTTCAGCGCCGGATGCCCCGCGCAGGACAGATAGTCATAGCGCAGCTGGTCGCACATGATGAAGAGGACGTTCTTTTTCTTGGTCACGGATCAACCCTTGCTGTTCGTGTCGAGATTTCGGTAGTGCCAGAACAGCCAGCGCTTCTCGAACTGGAAGACGAGGCTGTTGATGATGAGACCCGCAAGCGAGATGAAGGCGATGCCGGCAAGGCCGCCTGCGATCTGGAAATTCTCCTGCTGCCGCTGGATGAAGACGCCGATACCATTGGTCGCGAGCAACATTTCAGAGGTGACGCTGACCAACAGCGCCGAGGAGACGGCGAGCCGGACACCCGTGGCGATCATCGGCAGGGCAGCCGGCAAATCGATGTGCCACATCGCCTCCAGGCGCGTCAGATGCAAAGCTCGCGCAACGAGATTGGCCGCGGGATGCACCGTTTTCGATGCCTCAAAGGTATTCATCAGCAGCGGCACCGCGGCGGCGTAACAGATGATGACGATCTTTGCCCCGTCACCCGTGCCGGCAAACAGCATCACGATCGGCACCACGGCCGGCGGCGGCAGCGTTGCCAGCATGTCGATCGCCGGCTCGAGGACCTGGCCGAGCAGCTTCAGCCGCCCGAGAAGGATGCCGAGCGGCACCATCAGCGCCGCCGCAACGAGAAAGCCGATAAAGGCACGCAGGAGCGTATGGCCAAGCTGCCCGACGATCTGCGGGTAGAGCCTGCCGATGGAGAGCATGATCTGCCATGGACCCGGAAAGAGCGGTGTGTGCGCGCGAATTGCCAGCCCCTGCCAGACGAGCAAAATCAGGATCGGCAACACGAACGCATTCCAGGCGATGTGTCTGTCGAGCGTCTTCATGCAAATCGCTCCGTCATGCGCATGTGCCAGCCGGTGATCCGCCAGCGCGCGAGATTGACCAACCAGTTCATGACAACGCCGTTGAAGGCGCAGACGAACATCAACGCGTAGACTTCCGGAATGCGGGTCGCGAAGGCCTTGCGGATCAGCATGAAGCCGAGCCCGTCATGGCCGGCAAGCATTTCCGCCACCACGACGGCGATCAGGCTGATGGTCGCGGCATAGCGAATGCCGGAAAAGATTTCCGGCCACGCGGCGGGCAGCTTGATCTGGAAGAGGATTTCACGATCGGAGAGACCGAGCATCTTGCCGGTCTGCACCTGCACGTCGCTGACAGCCGAAAGGGCCGCCGCTCCATTGAGATAAGGCGGCCAGATCGTCACCAGGATAATGACGAAGGCATAGAGCTTGAAACCCAGGCCAAGCATGAATACCGCCATCGGCACAAGCGCTGCCGGCGGGATCGGCTGTACGAGTGCTGCAATCGGCCGGAAGCCGGCGCGGAAGGTTGGCGAAATCTCGGCAAGCAGCGCCAGGCCGACGCCAATCATTGAGGCGCCGATGACGCCGATGATGGCGCGCATCAATGTCAGCCCGTCGCCGGCCAGGAGTTCGCCCGACATCAACATCGACCAGAAACCGGCCGCGATCGCCGTGATGGGCGGGAAATATTTGCTCGGCACCAGCTCCAGCATCGCCACCATCTGCCAGATCGCCACGATCAGCAGGAAAGAGACGAGCGCCCGAAACCGCAGCAGCCAGTATTCGAAACCCATGGTCAAGCGATCTCCGAAACCGGCGCCTGCGCGCGGAAGCGGCGGATCGCCGCCATCACGTCATGGCGAATTTCCAGGAAACGGGGATCTTCGCGCGTGGTGATCTGATCGCGCTTCTTGCCGAGGCCGACGACGATGTCATGGTCCACCCTCGTCGGTCGCCGGGTGAGCACGACAACGCGATCGGCCATGTAGACGGCCTCCTCGACATCATGCGTAACGAGAATGCAGGTCTGCTGGAAGCGCTCGGCAAGATCGAGCAGCAGGTTCTGCATATCGGCGCGCGTCTGCGCGTCGACGGCGGCCAAAGGCTCGTCCAACAGCAACAATTCGCTCTGCGAGGCGAGCCCTCTTGCGATCGCCACGCGCTGCTGCATGCCGCCGGAAAGCTGCCAGGGAAAGCGATCCGCGAAGCCGTCAAGCCCAACAGCCGATAGCAGCTCGCGCCCGCGCGCCAGCCTCTCCGCCCTGCCAAGCGTCGTGTTGCGGACCATGCCGAACACCACGTTTTCGAGATTGGATTTCCACGGAAAGAGCGAACGCGAGTAGTCCTGAAAGACGACGGCAATGCCGGTGGACGGACCATTCAGAACCTTGCCCTTGAAGCCGACCGAACCACTGTCCGGCCTCTGCAATCCGGCCAGCGTCATCAGCAGGGTCGTCTTGCCGCAACCCGACGGACCGACGATCGAGACGAACTCTCCCTTCCTGACGGAAAAGCTGATCCCGTCGAGAATTTTGAGCGCGCCGGCGCCCGATCCATAGGCTTTTGCGAGCCCATTGGCATCCAGCATCACATCCATTTTCATCCCTCCCGAATGAAAAGGGCCGGCCGAGGCGCCAGCCCTGGCTCGTTCAATTTGCCAGATTGTCAACCATATCGTCGGCCTTGACAGCGTCGGACAGCATGCCGGTCTTGTGCATGGCGTCGAGCAGCGTCTGAACATCAGCCCTATCGATCTTCATCGCCTGCTCGATGGTCGGCAGGATGAAGGTCTTGGCGGCTTCGGGCGTGAGGCCGAGGAATTCGACGGCTGCCGCCTCTTCCTTGGCACGGTCGGAAAGCAGATCCTTGTAGGCTTGATCGGTAACCGCGGCGAATTTCTTCAGCGCCTCGCGATTGGCAGCGAGATAATCGTCGGTCGCGAAGATTACGTCGTTAAGGACGGGCTCTTTCTCGTCGGCCAGCATGCCTTTGGCAATCACCGACGGGCCGATCGCCTTGTTCACGGTGATAGACGAGTAGAAGGGATTGACCGTGCAGGCGGCATCGATGCTGCCTTGCTCAAGCGCGGCTTCCTGCTGCGGAAAGGGCAGCACGACCGGCGAGATGTCGTCGAAGGAAAGCCCGGCCTTCATCAGATGGTCACGCCAGGCAAGCTCGCAGAGACCGCCATTGGCATTGAAGGAGATCTTCTTGCCCTTGATATCGTTCAGCTTGGTGATGCCGGAGGCCTTGGAGGCGACCAGCCAGATGAATTTCGTATCTGGATCGACTTCATGGGCGAGCGCCAGGATCATCTTGACGTTGACGCCGTTGAGGCGTGCATTGATCGGCGGAATGGGGGCGGCATAGCCGATATCCGCCTCGCCCGAAGCGATGGCCGCGACGACGGCTGGGCCACTCTGGACCTCGGTCAGCTCGAGATCGATACCGGCCTTTTCGTAGGCGCCAGCCTTCTGCGCCGCTATGATCGGCAGCATGGAATCAGCCAGCAGATAGGCAAAGCGAAGCTTGATGTTTTCTGCTTGGGCAGCGCTGCCTGCGACCGCAACGGCAAGTGTTGTGACCGCGAATAATTTTCGCGTTTTAGTGAACATGTTAAGTATATACATGGAGGTTCCCCTTGATTCTTGTTTGCGATACGCATTCGCCCAACAGTCTGGTTATTGAGCAAAGTGTGTGGTAGTTGCTTGACAATGTCAAACAAAAAAATCGAATCCATTTCTCTGGAAAATTTAGGCCCGACTCCGTCGCCCTGGGCAGAGCCGCGCGACATACGCGACCTGTTTTCCTACCGGCTTGCCTATTTCGTGCGACTGAACGATCGGCATGCGCAGACGGTATTGATCGACGAGTACGGGATAACATTGGGGGAATGGCGGACGCTGGCGACCATCCGCTATCTCGGCCGCCCCTCGCTCCGCTCCCTCGCCCGGGCGACGCAGCAGGATGAGGGGCAGCTCAGCCGCTACGTCAGCGGCCTGGTCAAGCGCGACCTGCTCGCCAAGAAGGCAAGTGCCGAGGATCAGCGTGTTATCGAACTGATGCTGACCGAGAAAGGCGAGGCCCTGCACCGCGACGTCATGGTCTTTGCGTGGCGTCTGAACCAGGATCTGTTCACGGACTTCAACGAGGCCGAACGGCAGCAGCTAATGTCGTTGCTCGACAAGTTACTGGACGCAATAGGACGCGTCTGACAAAAGCCTACGTCAGTCCGCAAGAGCGGCTGAGCGATGTTTTCGCAGCGTGCTGGGCGGCATGGGATGGCCGGCCCCTCGCGACCACTTTCGCGGGGATCAACACGCCTCAACACTCAACTTCACCTTCCTGCGCCGCCGGCCCGACGATCTGTCGTGACGGAGAAAGTGGCGCACGGCAGCGGCTGTGTTCTCGCAGTTTGCGCCTATTGACCTTTTCATACATGAATATAATCTGCGTATATGCAAACAGGTGACCGTATTTCGGCGGTCGCCACGATAATGGCCGGATCAAGATTCGGTTCGAGCATGAAGGCATGCCTTGCGCGCGACGGTCTCGCTGCAAGGCCTCTGCTTTTGGGAGGAGTGAATATGACAGACGACAACCCGGCGCTGCAGAGCGCCGTGCGCAAGGCGACCATTCGCCTTCTGCCCTTCCTGGGCTTGATGCTGATCCTGAATTTTCTCGACCGATCCAATGTCGGCTTCGCCAAGGTGGCCTATCAGGCCGATACCGGCATTTCGGACGCGGCCTATGCCTTCGGCGCCGGCATTCTCTATTTGGGCTACGCCACCTTCGAAGTCCCGAGCAACCTGATCATGCAGCGCGTCGGCGCTCGCCTCTGGCTGAGCCGGATCATGATTACCTGGGGCATCGTCTCGGCCTGCATGGTCTTTGCGCATACCCCGACAAGCTATTATATCGTCCGTTTCATGCTCGGCGTCTGCGAGGCCGGCTTCTATCCGGGCGTGCTGCTCTACCTGACCTATTGGTTCCCCGCCAAGCAGCGGGCGCGGGCCACCGGCCTCTTCTATCTCGGCATCCCCTTGTCGCTGGTGATCGGCGCACCGCTTTCCGGCTGGCTGCTCACCCATCACGACGTCCTCGGCCTCACCAACTGGCAATGGATGTTCGCGGTCGAGGGCCTGGCGGCAACCGTCGTCGGCATCCTCGCTCTTTTCTTCCTGACAAGCCGTCCTAACGAGGCGAAATGGCTGACGGCGGAGGAGAAGAACGCGCTGAACGCTGTCATCGAGGCGGAAGAGCGCAGCAAGCTTTCCGAGGTGAAACACTCCGTCTTCGGCGTGCTTAGGGATTGGCGCGTCCTTGCCTTCATAGGCATCTATCTCTTCATCCAGATCGGCGTCGGGCCGATCACCTTCTACCTGCCGGCGCGCTTGGCGCAGGCCTTGGGCGGCGGCGTCAACACCTGGGTCGGCGTCCTTCTTGGCCTGCCATGGCTTTGCGCGCTCTTCGCGACGCGCTTCTTCACCGTCTATGCCGACAAGCACGATAACCATCGCATCGTCTGCATCGCCATGCTGACGGCCGGCACCATCGCTCTTGGAATGATCGGCCTGACCATGAACCCCTGGGTCATAGTGATCGCCGCCTGCATCGCGGTCCCGGGGCTCGCCTCTTCGCAGCCAGTCTTCTGGAGCCTGCCGACCCGTTATCTCGGAGGCGTCGGCGCGGCGAGCGGCATTGCCTTCATCGTCTCGCTCGGCAATCTCGGCAGCTTCGCCTCGCCGCAGATCAAGGCCTATGTCGATGCCGCAACAGGCAATGGCGATATCGGCTTCTACATCCTCGCCGGCTGCTGCTTTCTGTCCGTGGTGCTGTTGATTGCGCTCGGCTCCCACCGCCGCTGGATCGTCGATGCCGAGCCGGCAGCTGGTAGCAGCCGCACACGTTGAGGGAAGAGAGCTTTCGATCCTCGCCCACTATCCGCGGGGCGAGGATCAACACGATGCGGCAAATCCGCTGCGCAACGTCTAGCCGGCGACGACCTCTTCCAGCGCCAGCGCGGCCCCCAGCAACCGTTCGTCGTGGTTCTTCGGAGCCGACAGCAGGAAGCCGACCGGCATGCCGGCTTCACCCGCGCCGGAAGGCAGGGATACGCCGCACCAGTCGAGGAAATTGCCGATCGACGTATTGCGCAGCGTCCTGCCGTTGATCTTCACGAACAGTTCGTCGTCGGCCTCCAGCGGCGCAAGCGCCGGCGCGACATGGGCGACCGTCGGATAGGCGATGAATTCATTCGCTCCGAGCATTCCGGCAGCCTCCTTGACCAGCTGCTCCCGCACTTTGAGCGTTTCCAGGTAACCGACCAAGGTTGTCTTGGCGCCGAGGCGCGTCCGCGCCACGACACGCCGGTCCATGGCTTCGGCCTCCGGTCCGGCCAGGCGGCGGTGGTGCAACACGAAGGCCTCGGCGGTTACGAGCGGTCCATACTCGGCCATCACCTGAAAGAGCCTCTCGAAAGCCGGAAAGGCCGCCCGCCGTATTTTGACACCGGCCGCACTCAGTCGCGCAAGCGTCGCCTCGAAAGCCGCAACGACACCATCCTCGGCATTGTCCATGACGACATTCGTCGGCACCACAATGGAAAGCCCGGCAGGTTCGGCGCGCTCCACCCCGGGAGCAAAACGTCCGCGCATCGCGGCATCGATCCAGATGGCGTCCTGGACGCTGCGACACAAGGGACCGAGAGAATCGAGGCTGGTCGACAAAGGAAAGACGCCGCCCATGCCGTAGCGGCCACGGCTTGCCTTATAGCCGACAAGGCCATTGAAAGCAGCCGGGATGCGCACGGAGCCGCCGGTATCCGTGCCGATCGAAACAGCCACGAGACCTGCCGCAACGGCGACGGCGGACCCGGAAGACGAGCCGCCCGGAATGCGCGCAACATCCAAAGAAAGCGGATTGAGCGGCGTGCCGTAATGCGGGTTGAGGCCGAGACCGGAAAAGGCGAACTCGCTCATATTGACTCGGCCAACGGCGACCATGCCTGCGGCCTTCAACGCCTTGACGACATCGGCATCTTCCCGCGCGGGCTCGGCATCCGCAAGCACGATCGATCCGGCCGTCGTCGGCAGGCCGGCAATGGCAAAGAGATCCTTCCAGGCGACGGGAATGCCGTCGAGCAGCCCGCGCGAGCGCCCCTCGCGCAGCCGCTTCGACGAGGCCGCCGCCTCTTCTTTCGCGCGCGTTTCCAACAACCGCGTGAAGATCGCCTGATCCTTATGGGTCCGGATCGCATCCAGGCTCTCCTCGGTCAGCGCGATGGGATCGAGGTTGCCGGACTGGATCAAGACCGAGAGTTGCGCGATCGATTTGCCGAGATGTGTCTGTGTCATAAGCCCTGCTCTCCTCTGCCGCCGACAAGCTGCATCCAACGGCGAACCAGATAGTTGTGCTCATCCATTGTCGTATTCCAGACGGCGATGCAATTGGCACGCTGCCAATAGGACCCGCCGCTGCGCGCCGTGCCCTTTCTGATCCGCATCTGCCCATCCGGGCCGGGCAGGTCTTCGGCAGCTGTGGCACCTTCGTACCAATAGTCCCATTCGGCCTGCGACATGAACTGGCGAGAGCGTTGTGGCGTCGAAATATAATAGCCCTGCCGTGCGACCACCGCGCCCGGCCAACCCGATATCCACCAGTTCAGATAGTCGTAGGCGACATCGAGCAGGCGACCGCTCAAGTGTTTTGAAAGGCACAGACCGCCATGCCAGGCGCGGTAGCCTTCCGCGGGAACCGCCTGCTCGACCGGAGCGCCCCTGGAATTCAGGATGCCGATGCCAGGTGACCACATGCTCTGGACGCTGGTCTCGCCGGCGATCATCAGCCGCGCGGCATCCTCGGCGGTTTTCCAGAAATCGCGAAAGAAGCCGGCCTTCTTGCGCTCCTCCAGCAGATCGATCAACTGGTCGATCTCCTGGATGGACATGTTGCCGATATCGTCGAACGACATGAGGCCAGCGGCCTGTGCCGCCAGCGCCGCATCGAAGATGCCGATGGCGGGTTCATCCACCAGCGCCACCCTGCCAGCCCAGCGCTCGTCGAAAAGCGCACCCCAGGAATGCATACCGACGCCATTCGGCGCCTGATCGGTCCGATAGGCGAAACTGTCGAAATTATGCGTGGTCGGCAGCATCGAGATGAACCGCGAAGGCGTGTCGCCGAGAGCGAGATTGGGCTGAACGAAGAGTTTGCGGGCCGGCACGTCGCCTAGCCCCATTCGGGGATTGGGGCCGATATGGCCTGTCTTCGTCAGATCGTTGACCTCATCCCAGAGGACAATGCGCTTGGTATCGACGGGCTGGATCGCGCGCCAGTGCCAGACGATATCGAGATTGTGGAAGCATTGATCGTAGATATCGTAGGTTTCCGGCTCGCGCGCCGCCTTGTATTGCGTCGTCAGGAAGTCGTTGTTGTCGAATGTCACGTCGATGCCGAGATCGTCCTGTGCCCGTAGGCGCAGCTCCTCCAGCAGCGAGATCGCCGTGCCGAGAATGCGCAGACGTGGCCGGCCAGCCATATGCAGGGCGGGTGCGGCCAAGCTTCTTGCGACAGATTGATGCTTGTTCATATGGATACCGATTGTCTCATCGCGCCGCGGCGATCGGGCAAGATGTAGCTGGCGGCATCTGTGACATGCGCGCCAGTGTGAAGGCTTCGAAGGAGCGTTTCAAGAGGTCGCCGTCGAGCCCGTCGAGAATGAAAACCAGGCGCGAGGTACGGTCCTCCGAAGGCCAGCCATCCATATGCACCGGCGTGTGAACCAGATGCTGGACGCCGTGAACGGCGACGGGGCGCTCCTCGCCGCTGAGATTGAGTATGCCCTTCACCCGCAGCACGCGCTCCCCATGCCGATTGAGCAGCATGGTCAGCCAGAGGCCGAAAGCCGTCCAGTCAACGGGCCTGTCGATGCAGAGCGAAATCGAGGAGATGGTCGCCTGATGCGGCGCGCCGTCCGATGAGACGAGCTGCACCGGCTCCTCGCAGTAGAAGCCGCTCTGCGATAGGCCGCTGCTGGGCGAGACGCTGTTTTGAACGGCGACCAGCGAGGAGAGATCGAGATCCGGATCGGTCGCCATCAGGATCGGGGCATCGGGATTGAGTGTGCGAAGACGAGTCTGAAGCGCCTGTCCATCGCAGCCCGCGTTAAGGTCGGTCTTGGTCACGATCAACCGGTCCGCAACCGCCGCCTGCCTGTTGGATTCAATGTAGGTGTCGAGCTGGCGCAGCCCATTCACCGCATCGACCGTCGTGATCACGTTGCCGGCGCAGAAGTGATGCCGGAGCACCGGGTCGGCCTTGATCGTCGACAGAACCGGAAACGGATCGGCAAGACCCGTGCTTTCGATGATGACGCGCCGGAATGGCGGCAACAGGCCGCGCTCGCGGCGGGAGTAGAGCTCCTTGAGTGCTGCTGCTAGCTCGCCGCGCACCGTGCAGCAGACGCATCCGGAACGCAGCAGCACCATCTCGCCGTCGACGCTTTCGACAAGATCGTGGTCAAGCCCGATCTCGCCGAACTCGTTGATAAGCACAGCCGTATCGGCAAAGGCCGGATCTGCGAGGATGCGCTTCAGCAACGTCGTCTTGCCGGAACCGAGGAAGCCCGTCAGCAGATTGATAGGCAGAAAACCACTGGTTTCAATCGGCATGCCGCGCCTCCATCCTTGCGATGAAAGTAGCGTCAAGAGGATCGCAGGGCCGGCCGACGAGCCTTTCGGCCGCCGGCCAGAGATGCCCGAGATCCTCGATGATCTCGCTGCTGCCCGTCCGCGTCGACAGCACGAAGGATGCGCCCTGCCAGTCGGTGAGGACGAGGCCGAAGCCCGAGAGCATCCCGTTGGCAGCGCGCACGCGCTCGGCACGCTCGCGGCGCCGGTCGACGCTGGC
This sequence comes from Rhizobium sp. NPDC090279, assembly GCF_044769665.1. Classification (NCBI taxonomy): domain Bacteria; kingdom Pseudomonadati; phylum Pseudomonadota; class Alphaproteobacteria; order Hyphomicrobiales; family Rhizobiaceae; genus Rhizobium; species Rhizobium sp. NPDC090279. The sequence continues at coordinate 216,054 of NZ_JBIVYI010000001.1, forward strand.
GTGATTGCGCGTGAAGACGCCCGGCCGGGCTGCCGCATCGGTCCAATGCTCATTGCCACCGAGAACACCGCACAGTGAGCACATGATGGTCATTCCTTCCGAAAACGGCTTCGTTCTGTCGAGACTAGCCGGCTATTTGCCGCGCGGGAAGCGGGCGGCAAAATCGTCGGCGATCTCGTTCATGGTCACGAACTTCACGCCGGGATGCTTGATCATGTGCGCATAGAGCCGCTCCAGCATCATCAGCACCTGCGGTCGGCCGGCCACGTCCGGATGGATGGTGATCGGGAAGACGGCATAGTCCATCTCGCGATAGACCCAGTCGAACTGGTCGCGCCACATCTGCTCGATGTCATGCGGATTGACGAAGCCGTGGCTGTTCGGAGATTTCTTGATGAACATCATCGGCGGCAGGTCGTCGAGATACCACGATGCCGGAATTTCGATCAGATCGGTTTCCTGGCCGCGCCTCAACGGCACCATCCATTCAGACGGCTTGCGCGAATAGTCGATCTTCGTCCAGCTGTCGCCGACGCGCACATAATAGGGCGTGAAGTCTCTATGCATCAACGAATGATCGTACTTGATGCCGCGCTCCAGAAGCAGCTCGTTGGTGACATTGGAGAATTCCCACCAGGGCGCGACATAGCCGGTCGGGCGCTTGCCGGAAAGCTTGGTGACCAGCTCGATGCACTTGTCGAGGATTTCCGTTTCCTGCTCGCGTGTCATGGCGATCGGGTTTTCGTGGCTGTAGCCGTGAATACCAATCTCATGGCCGGCATCGGCCACCGCCTGCATCTGCTCCGGGAAAGTCTCTATGGAGTGGCCGGGAATGAACCATGTCGTCTTGATGCCGAAGCGTTCGAACAGCTTCACCAGCCGCGGGCTGCCGACTTCGCCGGCAAAAAGGCCACGCGAGATGTCGTCAGGCGAATCCTCGCCGCCATAGGAGCCGAGCCAGCCGGCAACGGCATCGACGTCGACACCGAAACTGCACAGGATTTCTTTTGCCATGGGATGACCTCCTTCGATCAGGTTTTTGATTGTCAGTGAGCTGGAATGACGGTCGCGTCGGCCGGGTTCCAGGTAAGCATGACGTCGGCGCCAACGGGAAAAAGGTCGGGCCGGTATTTGTCGATGTGCGCTTCGAGCGCGAGCCCGCGGCCATCGGGCAGACTGACACCGATCTGCGAGATGTGGCCGACGACATCGAAACGATCGACGCGGGCGCCGACAACATTGCCGCCGAAAGCGCCCGCGAGGCTGTCTCGTGCCGAGGTCTCCGCAACGTGAACCTCGATCGCCTCCGAGGGAATGACGATGTTGACCTTGCTGGAAAGGCCGCCATTGGCACAGCCCGACAGCAAACCGAACGACGTCGAAACGAGCGTGCTGTCGGCTTGCGCACCGGCAACCTCGCCCTCGAAGATGGTGTTGCGGCCAATGAACTGCGCGACGAAGGGTGTGTTGGGGCGCGTATAGAGCTGATGTGGCGGGCTGATCTGCTCCACCCGGCCCTGGTTCATCACGACGATCCGGTCAGAGAGCGCCAGCGCTTCCGACTGGGCGTGGGTGACAAAGACGAAGGTGACGCCGAGCCTCTTCTGCAGCAGTTTGAGCTCGTTCTGGATCGCCTTGCGCAGATTGGCGTCGAGGGCTCCCAAAGGTTCGTCGAGAAGCAACACATCCGGTTCGACCACCAGCCCGCGCGCAAGCGCTATGCGCTGGCGCTGGCCGCCGGAAAGCTTGTCCGGCTTTCGTTCGGCGATATCCTCCAGCCCGAGGGTGGCCAGGATACGGTCGACCCGCGCATCCTGCTCGGCCTTCGCCATACCCTTGACCTCCAGGCCATATCCGACATTCCGCCGCACCGTCATGTGCGGAAACAGGGCATAGTTCTGGAAGATCATCGATGTCGGCCGCTTCTGCGGCCGCACGTCGTTCATGCGCACGCCCTTGATCATCATGTCGCCGGAGGAAATGCTTTCGAAGCCGGCGATCATGCGCAGCGTCGTCGTCTTGCCGCAGCCCGACGGGCCGAGGAAAGCGATGAATTCTCCCTTTTCGATCGCCAGATTGAAGTCGATGACGGCAGGCGTGCCGTTGTCATAAACCTTGCCGGCATTGATGAGTTCCAGGTCATAAATCATGAGCGATCTCCGGTCGTGGACAGAGAGGCCGGGTTGGCCTCCCCGCAGTGCGAGAGACGGATGGCCGAAGCCTGCGCCGCCGGACTAAGCATTGAGGAATTCATCCCACTTCTGGACGAGATGGTCGTATTCATCCGGCCACTGGTGCCAGTAGGCGACGTTCTTCGCACGCTCCGCCAGCGAGCCGCCATCACGCAGGTCGCCTTCCTTGATGCCGCGCTCGGCAGCGCCGACCCACGGCTTGCCTTCATACCAAAAGGCATATTTGTCCGGCGCCATGACCTTCTGGATATTGGTCGAGGGCGAGTAGTAACCCTGTTCGGACACGGTGATACCGGGCTCGCCGGACAGCCAGTAGTCGGCATAGGCGATCACGGCTTCCTTGTTGGACGTGCCAGCGATCATCGAAGGTCCGATCGCCCAGCCGCGATAGCCTTCCTTCGGCACGGCATATTTGCACGCCTTGCCCTGCGCCTTGACGGCCATGACCGCCGGTTGCCAGGCGTCGCAGACAACCATCTCGCCCGATGCCATCAGGTTGACCAGCTCGCCGAAATCGCCCCAAAGTGCGCGGAACTGCCCGCCCTTCTTTTTCGACACGAGGAACTTCGCAGCCTCGTCGATTTCTGATGTCGTCGGATTGGCCGGATTCTTGACGTTTGAGAGCCCGAGCGTGTTCATCGCCATGATGGCTTGACCGAAGGCGATCAGCGGATCGGTATTAAGCCCGGACTTTCCCTTGAACTTCGGATCGAAGATCGCTGCCCATGTATTGGCTTCCTCGGCCGACAGGACATCGGGATTGTAGCCTATGGAGTCGTAGTTGTAGACCGCCGGCACCATGTTCAGCGTCGTCTTGGCGTCATCGGCCCAGATCTGCCCGACGATCTGCTGCTTCGGGTCCCACTTGTCTGAAGGCGTCGTGAAGGTATCGCGGATATTGGCCCAGTTTTTCAGGGAGGCGGCCGGGATCGGCTCGACATTGTTGGTCATGACGATCGATGGCAGGCGCTCGGCGATGATTTCCCAGCAATCATAGTCCTTGGAGCCGGAGAGGATCTTGGTCTGCGCGTCCGGGAAAGTCGCCGCCGTGCCGGACGTCTGCCCGACACCGCTTACCTTGCGGAAATCATCAAGGATCCGCTCCTGCACGGTGACCGAAAGCCCGATCGTGCGCAGCTGTTGCTTGGCAAGACCGCTTGCCTGTGCGTACGCCGCTCGCGACGACAGGAACGGCGTGCCGCCCCCGATCGCCAGCGCCATGACGCCGGCGGAATGTTTCAATAGAGAGCGCCTGTTCAATTCCATTTTGGACATCTTGTGTTCTCCAGTGCTGATTGCTGTTCCCTGTGCCCTTGCCGGGCCTGCTTCATTGCTTGCATCGCGCGGCCATCTGGCCGCTGCCGATCAGTACCGCCCCACGAGGAGGCCACCATCCACGACCAGAACCTGGCCGGTCATGTATCTCGCGCCCTTCGACGCCAGGAATGAGATCACATCGGCGATATCCTCCGGCTCGCCGAGCCGGCCCATCGGGATGAATTCCGCCGCCTTCTCCGCACCGGCGGGACCAAGCGAATTCTCTTCCGAAAGAAGCTGGGCGGTGCGGATATAGCCGGGGGCGATGCCGTTGACCCTGATGCCATCCCTTGCCAGCTCGACCGCGAGCCCGCGAACCAACCCGACGACACCGGATTTGGCGGCCGAATAATGGACATGCTCGTCCCATCCGTAGGCGACGCCCATGATCGAGGAGAGGGCGATGATGCTTCCGGATTTTCGAGCCCGCATCCCTGGCGCAGCGGCACGCACCAGCCGGAAAATGCCCTTCAGATCGACATCCATGGTCAGATCCCATTTGTCGTCGCTGAGCTTGTCGAGCGGCGTGCGATGGGCGATGCCGGCATTCGCGACAATGATGTCGATCTTGCCGAAGCGCGCCTCGACATCTGCGACAAGCCGGTTGGCGGCATCTGTGGAGCGCACATCATAGAGACGAAATTCAGCCGAACCGCCGGCGACCAAAATATCGCGAACGGCGCTCTCGCCCTCGCTTTCAAGGATATCGGTGACGACGACATGGTCGCCGAGCGCGGCAAATGCTTTCGCTGCCGCCCGGCCAATGCCGATGCCGGCCCCCGTGACGATGACAACGCGCTTTTCTTGACTGTTCATATGCTTCTCCTCTTCAGAGCATCACGTCGCCGGAATTGGGACCAAGCGTCTGGCCGACGAAAAGGCTCGCGGCAGGTGACGCCAGGAAGGCCACGGTCGCGGCCACTTCCTCCGGCTCACCGAAGCGCCCGAGCGGCAGCTCGCGTTTCTTGCGCTCGCGCCATTCCTCGGAAAGCCCCTGCACCAGCGGCGTGTTGATCGGCCCCGGCGCGACGGCATTGACCCGCACGCCTCGGTTCGAAACCTCGCGCGCAAGCGCCTTGGTCATGCCGATGATCGCCGCCTTGGCGCCGGAGTAATGGACGAGCTCGATGCCGCCGATCTGTCCGAGCTGCGAGGCGACATTGACGATCACGCCCTCGCCACGCGCAAGCATCGAAGGCATGACGGCCTTGGTCATCAGGAAAGTGCCACGGACATGCACTGCAAACATCCGGTCGAAATCCGCAAGATCGAGATCCTCGAAAGCCGCCTGGTGGGCGATGCCGGCATTGTTGACGAGGAGGGCGACGTCGCCGTGCGAGGCCTTGGCTGCGGCATGGATCGCAGCCACGTCCTCAGGCTTGGCGACATCGCCGGCAATCGCGATCGCCGCACCGTTCGCCCTGAGTATCTCCGATGCGACGGACTGAGCCCGATCACCCGAGAGATCGTTGACCAGAACCGCGTAACCGTCGGCCGCGAGCCGGAATGCGATAGCCCGACCAATGCCGGAGCCCGCGCCGGTCACGATTGCGGAAAGCCTGTTCGCCATCATGCGTCCTCCTGAATGCGGATGCGCTTGGCGCGGCGCACCGACATCCCCATCAGGATCGCGTAGGTGCCGAGGAGCGCGAAGGAGAAGAGCGTTGTGAGCACGCCGAAGGCAAAGACGTTCGGGTGAACCTCGACGGAGAAGGTGCCGTAGATCGCAAGCGGCAGCGTCAGCTCGCGGCCGGAAGCAAATAGCGTCCGCGAGAATTCGTCATAGGAAAGCGTGAAGGCAAAGAGCATGGCCGAGAGAACGCCGGGGAAGATCAGCGGGAAGGTAACCTTGCGGAAGGTGCGCGCCGGGGTGACGCCGAGCGACCAGGACGCCTCCTCCATGCTCGGATCGAACCGGTTGAAGATCGCCAGCATCACCAGGAAGGCGAAGGGGAACGTATAGACCACATGCAGGACGAAGGCCGTGCTCCACCAGTGTCGATCGATGCCGAAAGCGTTGGCGACGAGCGCCATGCCGAGACCAACCAGCACGCCCGGCACCATCATGCCGAGGACGATCAGGTAGAAGACGACGCCTGAGCCGCGGAATTTGCGGCGGAATGCCTGGGCAGACATGACGCCGAGCACGGTCGAAACGATCATGGTCATCAGCGCCAACGCCAGCGACCGGATCAACGCCTGATCGATCGGCAGGGGAGCGATGCGCGAAGGCGGCGTCAGGCCGAAGAGATGCTGATACCAATAGGTCGACCATTCGATGATCGGGAATTGCGGGCCGCCTTCCGGCCCCGTCTGGAACGACAGGATCGCAAGGACCGCCAGCGGTCCGTAAAGGAAGACGAGAAAAAGGGCCGTATAAACACCCAGGCCGAGCTTGATGCCGCCAGCGTTCATGATCAAAGCTCCTTTCTGAGGTCGACGACCTTGAGCAGGGCGGCAATGACCGCGCCCATGACGATGGTCAGGATGACGCCGGCGACCGCCGCGAAAGCCCATTTGAGCGAGCCGACCTGGGTAACGATGATATTGCCGAGCAGATTGACCTTGCGGCCAGACAGCGCGGCTGCCGTTGCGAATTCGCCGAGAACCATCACGGAGACGAAGATCGCGCCGACCACCACGCCGGGCATGGACAGCGGCAGGATGATGGTGCGGAAGATGCGCCAGAAGCCCGCACCAAGGTCTTGCGCGGCCTCGATGACGGAGGCGTCGATCCGACCCATCATGAAGGCGATCGGCCCGACCATGAAGACGCAATAGATCTGCGTCATGCCGATGATCACCGACAACTCCGAAAACAGCAGCACTTCTATGGGGTGCTGCACGATGCCGAGCTTCATCAGGATCATGTTGATCGCGCCTTCTGTGCCGAGCATCGGCCGCCAGGCGAGGACCCGGATCAGAAACGACGTCCAGAAAGGGATGACACAGAGGACGAGCAGCACGGTCTGCAGCGTCTTGTTCTTGATGAGGAGCCCGACGAAGAGCGCGGCCGGATAACCGACGACGAGCGTCGATACCAGCACCAGCAGCCAGATGCGGATCGTCGTCCACAGCGCGCCGAGATAGGTGGCGCTGGTCAGAAAGGTGATCCAGCTCTGCAAGGTCAGCGTCGGCTCGATCTTGAAGGTCGTCTGGGTCCAGAAGGAAACATAGACCATCATCAGGATCGGCAGGACCAGGAAGGCGAGCATCCAGATCATGCCCGGCGCCAAAAGCCAGAGCGTCTTGTTCGATTTCCGGCGCGTAGTCGGACTTTCCTGCGCGGCTTCCTCGCTTGTCGCAACCATGGTCATTTCTCGCTCTCCTTGAAGGGGCCGGGGAAGGGTTTCGCGGGGCTCACATCAACCGAAGACAAGAGCGTCCTCCTTCTTCCAGACGAGGGCATACCGATCTCTTTCGACAAAGGACGGCGGGCGGGCATGACTAAGGTGAGATTCGACCTCGAAGACGTGGCCGCCATCGAGCGCAAAGAAGGAATTGACCGCCGCGCCGGAATACTCGCTTGCGATGAAATCGGCCTCGATACCCACTTCGTCATCCGAGAGTGCCGCACCACGAAGACGGATCGAAACGCGATCGTAGCGGATTGCGTAGGCCGGCTGCGGCGCCTTCCGGCGCGACCCATTCAGCGGAAAGCGGCCAGCGGGGCCGACGAAGGTATCTTCGACGACATCGCCGGCAAAGAGATTGTAGCAATTGAGGAAGCGGGCGACCGCAGCGGTCGCTGGACGATTGTAGACCACATCGGAAGCGGCGGCCTGCGCGATGCGGCCGCGATCGAGAACCAGCACCAGATCCCCCATCGCCAGAGCCTCGGATTCACTGCCCGTGACATGCAGGAAGGTCACGCCGCAGCGCTCGCGGATGATCTTGAGCTCGTTGCGCATGCGGCCGCGCAGGTTGGCGTCCAACGCGCCGAGCGGCTCATCCAGCAGCACCATCTTCGGCTCCGTCACCAGCGTACGCGCCAGGGCGACGCGCTGGCGCTGGCCACCAGAAATCTGCGTAACGGCGCGATCATCAAAGCCCGTCAGGCCGACCAGTGCCAGCATGTCCTGAACCCGCTTGGCCAGGACGCGCGCATCCGTCACGGGATCGACCTTGCGATTGCGCAGGCCGAAGGCGACGTTTTCGGCGACGGACAGATGCGGGAACAGAGCGAAGTTCTGAAAGACGAAGCCGATGCCGCGATCATGCGGCTCCACGCCATCGAGCCGCTTGCCGTGAAAGAGGATCGAACCGGCATCCGGCTCCTCGAAGCCGGCAATGACGCGCAAGAGCGTCGTCTTGCCAGAGCCGCTTGGCCCGAGCAGCGAGATATAGGCGTTGTCGGGCAACGAGAAATCCACCCTGTCCAGTGCGGCGGACGCGCCATAGGACTTGGTGACTTGGCTGAGCTGAAGAACGGTCGACACCGATTTCCCACCAGTTTCAAGGCAAGGACCATCCTTCAGGCAAAGCATCGTCATCGCCGGAATCGCATCGATCCGGACACCAGACGTCGGTCTGCGTTCGCGCAAGATCACATGCGCGTCAAAGAGATGTTCCTTGGCGTTTCAAAGAGTTCCACCTGCAGCGCTTCTGACGAGCGCCTTGATGATGAGAGCATTACATAAATGATTTTTGTATTCAATAGACTTTTTCGAAGGCCGGATCTTTAAATCGACAAATAGCACCTAACGAAAAAGTAGGGGGCGGACAGAAAATGCAGTCGCCACACAAATTCGACAGAAAAGCGCCCGCAGCAAGCGACGTTGCGGCGCTTGCTGTCAAAGGCCATTCCGCAAAGAGCACGCTTCGCGACCACAATCACTGGCGAGCAACGCAGTGCCATCATTCAAAATTGCGGATCAAAAACATATTTTGTATTCAATAGTCATTTATTTTTGCGCTATGTTAGCGCTGCAAAACGCGTAAGAGTGAGGCATCAGAACGACGTGGGTCCATTGCATCAGATGACCGAAGACCGTGCGCGCCCCAATGCGCAAAAGCGCTACGAGATCGCCGAGGATGTTCTGCGCGGCAATATCGAGGACAACACGCTGCCGCCGGGCGTGGTGCTGCTCGAAGGGCCGATCGCCGATATCCTGCAGATTTCGCGCGCGCCCGTGCAGAGAGCGCTGCAGACGCTGGAAAGCGAAGGCTTGGTGCATCGCTTCAACGGACGCGGCTATCTCGTCGGCCCTGCCGGTCGGGGCATCGAACCGAACCGCACCGATATCAAGACGTTCGGCCTGACCATTCCGCGCCACGCCGACGAGGCCTTGCAGAGCCGCGCCTCCTGGGAGCGCATCTACAACACCGTCGAGGCTGACGTCGCCGGCTGCGTCGTCTTCGGCCAATACCGCATCATCGAGATCGAACTTGCCGGCCACTTCAACGTCAGTCGTACCGTTGTCCGTGATGTGCTGACCCGCTTGCGCGAACGCGGCCTGGTACGCAAGAACCAGTCGTCCCACTGGATCGCCGGTCCACTCACGGCGCAGATGATCAAGGATCACTATGGCCTGCGCGGCATGCTGGAACCGCAGGCGCTGGTTGCCGGTGCCGGCAAGGTCGACCGCGAGCGGCTGGGCGAGCTGTTTCTGCGGCTCTCCGATCTCGAGCGGCGCGAACCGGCCGATCATCTTGCGGCGCTGGAGATGATTCATGCGGATTTCATCGAGATCTGTGTCCTCGCGACGCCGAACGAGCGACTGAGGGAATCCATCCGCAACAACCTGCTGCCGGTAACGGCGACGGAGCGATTGCTGCGGCGGCTCGGCCTGCCCGGCGACCCCGCCATCATCACGGAACTCCGCCTGATCACCGAATTGCTGCTGCGGGGCGCCGTGAAGGCGGCGGCGGCGATGATGGAGAACCATCTCGAAGCCTCCGTCGACCGCACGATCGCGCAGATGAAGATCGTCGCCATCATCCCCGGCCCCGGCGTCACGGCCGCCTATCTGACCCGCGTTCTCGAGTGAGGCACGGTCGATCCCGTCCATATTCCATCCATCGCGGAAAGAGGGGATTGGGAGCGCGACCATCCGTTTGACCCTCTAAGCCAGAGCTGCGCGAAGCCGCGCAAGCAAGGCCTGCCGGTCCGCGCGCGCCGCCAGCGCCTGATCCATCGTGACCTCAACGAACTGCGTCGGCGTATGCGGCTGCAATTGCCCGATCAGATCCATGTCGGCGGAGATCACCGTTCCCAGCATGAAATAGCCGCCGCCAGATACGGCATCGCGATGCAGGATGATCGGCTCCGTTCCGCCCGGCACCTGGATCGAACCATAAGGATAGCAACTGTCGACGATATTGGAGGGGTCCGAGCCCGCGCCGAAGGGCTGCTTGCGCCCGACAAATTCGAGCTTGCGCCCGCCGCGGAAGCGGTAACCCATGCGATCGGCTTCCGGTGCCACCTTCCACTGGTCGGCAAAGAAGTTGCTCTTCGTCTCCTCGGTCAACCGATCCCAATAAAGCCCCGGCAAGACCCTGAGCTCAGCCGGCGTGCCGGGCTTGCGGCGGAGCTCTTCTGCAACCGAGCGACCGACGCCTGCCATTGAGCCGGAACCGACGGGAAGCTTATCTCCGGCAGCGATCGCCCTGCCGTTGAGACCACCGAGGGCGCCGATCGCATAGGTCGACCGGCTGCCCAAAGCTTCGGGAACGTCGATGCCACCCGATACCGCAATGCAGATCCGCGCGCCGGACTTCAGAAAGTCGAAGCTTACGATCTGCCCTGCCTTGACCTTCAGCGCGGTCCATCCCGGCTGCAGCTCGCCATCGATTCTGACCGGCATATCGGCGCCGGTGACCGCAATCAGCGCATCGTCGAGAAATTCGAGCTTGGGTCCCATGAAGACGGCCTCAAGCCCGGCAGCACCCTCGTCATTGCCAACAAGAAGATTTGCCGCGCGCATGGCGTATCGATCCATGGCGCCGCCGACGGGAATGCCGAGATGAAAGTAGCCGGGCCGCCCGAGATCCTGAATGGTGGTGGAAAGGCCGTGATGAAGAACCTTAATGGCCATATAGCACGCCCTCCAGCTTGGCGTTGTATCCGTCGATATCGGCCTGGTATTGCCGGAGGTCGAAACTGACCTCGCGGATCGGTGGAGCGAAGCGACCCTTGTCGACATCCTCGACTGCCTGGTCGTAGCCGTCGCGATCGATCGGCCGGAATTTCACGATATCGCCGGGGCGGAAGAACACCATGAAGTCGCGCAGATAGCTCGTCGATTGCGTGGGGTCGAAGATCGGCATCGGCGTGATGCCGAACATCTGATAGCCACCTGCCCCGCGCACCGAATAGATGCAGCCGAAGCAGCCGCCATGTCCCACAGTCAGCCGCGGCGTATCGGTTCGCGGGCGTAGATATTTCGGCACCTCGATCTGCCGCTGCCGCTCCACCATCTGGTACATGAAGGGCAGACCGGCGACGAAGCCGACCATGGAGACGAACCACGGCGACCCTGAATGGGCCGAGATGAAATCCTCGACAGCTCCATAACCATTGATCCTGGCGGCATAGTCGAGATCGGTGCCAGTCGGCTCCTGATGCCGCTCACGGAAGCGCATCAGCGTCTCATGCGTCCATGGATCATTGTAGAAGACCGGTATTTCGACGATGCGGGTGATGATAACCGGCTCCGCCTTCTCGGCCACGCCCTCGATTGCCTTGACTTCGCGCAAGAGATCATCCGGCTTGATCAGATCCGGATCGAACTTGATCTGGAAGGACGCATTAGCAGGGCAGATTTCGGTGACGCCCCTGATGGCGCTTTCACGCACCCCTTTTGCCATCGACAGGCTCTTGAAGAAGGCTTCGAGGGACATCTCGTCGCTGCATTCGACGAAGAGATGTTCATCACCTCCAAACGTAAAGCGAGCTGGCATCAGGCAACCTCCGCAGCTATGCCGTCAACCGCGGCAAAATCGGTCTCCAGCCAGGATTCGAGAAAACGCGTGTGGAATGCGCCCTTGCGCACCGATGGGTCACGAGCGAGCGCAAGATGCAGAGGGATCGTCGTCGGCAATCCCTCGATCGTCAGATTGGAAAGGGCGGCAGCGAGCCTGTCGAGGCAGGCATTGCGATCCTCGGCCCAGACGATCAGCTTGCCGAGCAAGGAATCGTAGAAGGGCGGCACGGTATAACCGGCGTAGAGCATCGTGTCGAAACGGATGCCCTCGCCTTCGGGAACCGACAGCCTTGTCACGGTGCCGGGCGCCGGCAGAAAGCCCCTGGCCGGGTCCTCGGCATTGATTCGGCACTCGATGGCATGACCGCGCACCCGAATATCGGACTGCGACAGCGATAGGCGAGCACCACCTGCTACCTTGAACATCTCCTGCACCAGATCGATCCCGGTAATCATCTCAGTCACCGGATGCTCGACCTGAATCCGCGTATTGACCTCAATGAAATAGAACTGCGTGTTGTCCTCGTCATAGAGATATTCGACCGTCCCCGCGCCGCGATAGCCGACCTCCGCCGCAAGGGCCACCGCACTGGAGCAAAGGCGCTGCCGGACATCCTCGGGCAGCAGGAAGGCCTGCGCTTCCTCCCACACCTTCTGGCGCCGCCGCTGCAGCGAGCATTCGCGCTCGAAGCAATGCACGAAATTCTGTCCATCGCCAAAGATCTGCACCTCGATGTGGCGGGCGCGGGTGATGACCTTCTCCATATAAAGGCCGCCGTCGCCGAAAGCAGCTGCCGCCTCTGCCGAAGCGAGCGGAAATTGCTCCCTGAGTTCGGCCAGCGACTGAACGATGCGGATGCCACGTCCGCCACCGCCGGCGGCGGCCTTGATCATGATCGGAAAACCGATGCGTTCGGCAATCGCCTCGGCTGCACCGATATCGGCAAGGCGACCGTCGCTTCCCGGCACTGTGGGCACGCCAGCACGTGCCGCAATCGCGCGCGCCGCCACCTTGTCACCGAGCAGTCGGATGGCTTTGCCGCTCGGCCCGATGAAGATCATGCCCGCCGCTTCGACGGCATCGGCAAAATCGCCGTTTTCAGACAGAAAGCCATATCCCGGGTGAATGGCATCCACACCCGCCGCACGCGCTGCCGAAACGACGGCTTCAATGTTCAGGTAAGACTTCTTCGGAGCAGGCGAGCCGATGTTGATCGCCTCGTCGGCCAGTTTCACCGCGAGCATCTCAGCATCCGCCGCACTATGAACCTGCACCGTGCGAATGCCGAGCGCCTTGGCAGCCTTTATGATCCTGACGGCGATTTCACCGCGATTGGCGACCAGAACCGAACGAATCGTCATGGGTCCACCTCCGCGATGATCTGGCCGGCCATGACGGGCTCTTCATTGTCGACGAGAAAGGTGATGTTCTTGCCATCGAGACCGGCGGGAACCTGCTGAAAGGTTTTCATAACCTCGATGAGACCGATCGTGTCGCTTGCGGCAACGGCATCGCCGTCAGCCTTGAAGGGCGGCGTGTCCGGAGAGGACGCCCTATAGAAAGTTCCCGGAAGGGGTGATCTGATCTCAAGCTTGCTCATGGGACCTCCGCGCTGCGTCGCTGTTCAAAATCTGTGAAACGGGCACAATTCTTATACCCTCGGCAATGAGGGCCTCGCGCATGTGGCGCACGATATCGAGCGCGCCCAAAGTATCGGAATGAAAGCAGATGGAATCGAACGCGATCGGAATATCCGCGCCGTTGACGGTACGCACGACACCCTCGGTGCAGGCTCTCACGACCTTGCGGGCAATTGCCTTGGGATCGGGGCGGCCGGCGTCCCTGGTAAAGACGATCCAGCCCGTATCGCCATAGTCGCGGTCGGCATAGAATTCGCGGACGACGGGCTGGCCGGCCTCTTCAGCCGCAAGGCAGGTGGCGGAGCCATCCATGCAGAAGACGAACATGTTCGGCGCCACGGTGCGCATATATTGTATGAAGATCTGTGAGAGATCGGCGTTCGCTGCGAGCTCCATGTAGAGGGCGCCATGCGGCTTCACATGCTGCACAGGCACGCCGTAGCGTCTGGCAAACTCCCGCAGCGCACCGACCTGGTAGATCAGATCGTTGACGATCTCGCGGCTTGTGCCGTTGATCTTGCGCCGCCCGAAACCCTGGAGATCGTTATAGCCGGGATGAGCGCCAACACCGACACCATGAGCAGCAGCCATCCGCACGGTTTCATCCATGAGATTGGGATCGCCGGCGTGAAAGCCTGTGGCGATATTGGCCGAACTGATGAGCGAGATAAGTTCCTCGTCATGCGCGTCGCCGATCCGCCAACGGCCGAAAGCTTCCCCCATGTCGCAATTAATATCGACCGCTTCCTTCAAATGCCTTCCCTCGCACTTTCGTCCCGCTCAGGACCGATACGAAAACGCTAAAGGCAAAGAAGGCCTTTGAAAAATACAATTTTCAAAGGCTTAATATCTGATAAATTGATATAAGCGCTTAAAATTGCGTCAAAAAATATCTAGAAATATCAATATCATAAAAGAACTGCGCAAGGATACATCGAAAATAAGCTCGATTTAGATCCATGAAATCTGATTCATCGCAGCTGTTTTTGGATAAAGAGATAGGAAGAACTTCATGAGCCTGAGCCTGCGGCAGCTTCGCTACTTCGTTGCAACGGCGGAATACGGACAGATTTCACATGCGGCCGTCAGCCTGTCGATCTCGCAATCCGCCGTGACAGCGGCGATCAAGGATCTCGAACTGACGGTCGGCGTGTCGCTGTTCAATCGTACGCCGCAGGGTATGGACCTGACCACGGCTGGCCGGCAATTCCTGTCACACGCCTATGAGATTCTCGCGAAGGTTGATGAAGCGACCCATCTCAATCTCGTCAGCAGCGATATCGAGGGAGAGCTTGTCGTTGCCGCGACCTACACCGTCATCGGTTATTTCCTGCCGCTGCACGTCGAGCGCATCCGCCGCCTCTATCCGAAACTGAAAATCCAGCTCTACGAGGTCAACCGCGAGTCGATCGAAGAAGGCCTTCTGACCAATCGCTACGACATCTCGGTACTGCTGACATCGAACATTCTCAACCCGATGCTGACGACCGAAACGCTCCTGAGTTCGGTGAGGCGCCTCTGGCTTCCGGCCGGCCACGACCTGCAACGGCGCGACGGCATAGGTCTGCGTGAAATTGCCGAAGAGCCATACATCATGCTGACGGTCGACGAAGCGGCTCACTCTTCGCTGCGATACTGGAGCCGAAGCCCTTATCAGCCGAAGGTGCTTTTGCGGACCAGTTCCATCGAAGCCGTCAGATCGATGGTGGCAAACGGCCTCGGCGTCGCCATCCTGTCAGACATGGTGCATCGTCCCTGGTCACTTGAAGGCAGGCGGATCGAGACCGTGAACATCCAGGACCCCGTTCCGCCCATGGATGTCGGGTTGGCCTGGCGAGCCAATATCGAGTTCAGTCAGCCGATGCTCGCCTTCCGGCGCTATTTCCAGCAGGCCTACAGCCTGCCCGGCACCAATTCCTGACTTGATAGCCCCCCTCAACCTCACTGCACCAGAACAGGCTGCGTGCATCGCGCGTCGGTCACGGTTACGTCAGCTTGCCCGATACCGATGCCAAGAAGGCCGAGCAGGTTGTAAAGGACCTGGTCGAGGGGAGCGGTCACGATCGCCAAAGTGTCGGCAATGGCTGAAAGCACCCCCGTCGGCGTTCCGATGGTCAAGATGAGCAATTGAATGGTGATGGTGGCGTTTTTCAGAAGCGACGAGATGGTCGAGGTCAGGACGGTGTTGGTTGAAACCGTCTTGATCGTGCCTGCCGAGATCTCGGGAGGCTGAAAGGTCAATCGCGTCGGGCTCATGTTGGCAATATCGACCTGCGCGCCGGCGATCACTTTCAGAAGAAGGGAATCGATGATCGCGGCCGGCGTGACCCGTGGCTCGGAGCCGAAGTTTACGAAGGCGGATGTATTGACATCGCCAAGCGCTATTTCTGCAACACCGGGCACGGCATCTATCCCCACGACGGCGTTCGGCATGGAGCCGCCGACACAGGTGATCGAGGCAAGCTTGGCCTCGGCAGGAGCAAGCTCGATATAGAGAGGCACTCTGAGCTTCAGCCCCGCAATCAGCGACAGGCCGGTGACGGCGATTTCGAGCGCGGCGCGAACTTGCGGCGTGCGAACGATCGTGCCCGGCGCACCCACGGCAAGGGCGGGGGTCTGCTGGGACATTTCTCCGATCGCGAGCGTCAGCTTCGCCGTCGCGACACCTGGCAGCTGGGCTCCGAGATCGAGAGCGATCTGCTTCTGCTGGTTGGCAGCCATCGCCGTCGCCGAGATCAGATCCAGCACACTGATATTGGCGGTCAGATTAGGAGTGGTGCCGACCGGATTGGTACCGAGTGGACCGAGGTTGACAATATCCTGCAGCTTGACGGTCACCTTCGTGGTGCCGAGCGTCTTGCCCAGATTGTTGATAAGGGTGACGACGCTACTCGAAAGGTTGGTCGATTTGCCAAGGGCGCCGAGAATCTTGTCATAGGTGACGTCGGTCGCCAGAAGCTGGTTATAGCTTATGCCTGTCAACTTCAGATCCGTCGCCAGGAGATTGAGGTAGCTCAAAAGATTGACGTTTGCGCTGACGAGCGACTGATAGTCGGCGACCTTCAGGGAGATCTGTGTTCCCAGCAATGTGCTGAGGAGCTGGTTCAAAACACCGCCATTGAGGCTCAAGAGCCGCGATCCGACTGAAAAGGCAGCCAGACGCTCGCTGGATGCCGTGCCTGTCGCACTCAGGGTCGGCGGCGTGGCAAAGGCAGAAGCGAAGGGCATCACGGCTTTTTGGCTCAGCGTGACCTTGACGGAATCGTTTGGCGCGGTTCCCGTCGAAGAAAAGCGGTTTGCGAGCGGGATCGATGTGTCCGCCGTATACGTGCCGAGCACCAGATTGGCCAAAGTCTCATATTGACCGGAATTGGCCGCAGCCGCGGTGACCAGCCCGCTGCTTGTCATATAGTTGCTGCCGGAGGCAACCGCAGCCGTCGTGCCGTTGCTCTGGAGATTGTTCAAAAGAGCAGTTGGAGCATTTGCAATATCGGAAGCGGCCGAGATTGCGCCAATGTCGCTCAATTGCTGCAGGTGTCGTTGCTGCAGCGTCATCATGCCGTAATCGATGCCGAGGCCAAGGCAATAAAGGATTAAAGGCGAGACAAGTGCAGTCGTGACGGCGACGTTTCCTCGCCTGTCTCGCAAAGAAGCGAGCCGACCGAGAAGCCGATCCATCAGAGACCTCCCAGGCGAATCGTCGAGTACCGGCGGATGGTTTGGTCCGGCATCGCGAACGTATAGAGGTTCCAGATCGGCAGAGCCGACGCATCGTAGCTGGCGCTAACCGTGAACTGATTGGCATTCGTCGGGTCGGTGGCGACGGTCACCGTCAACTTGTTCTTGTCGATGAAAGCATCATTGATCGTCGAATTGGTCACGAAGCTCTGAACCAGCTGGCTTCGCTCGTCTGCCGATAACCCAGCGACCGCCGTGCGGGCGGCATCGGCCGTCAATTGCTGCAGCGAATGCGCCGCGGTGAGATAGATGGCGAAAGCAACCAGCGTTAGCAACAGAAGGAAGAAAAGCGGCGCGATGAGCGCGAACTCGACGGCTGCGGCCCCCTCTTTATCCCTGTTAAAATGAGAAACACGATACATGGTCCTGTCTCCTTCAGTCGACCTTCATCTACGTGATGGCGATCGAGGAGACCTTAGGCTGCGGACGTTAATTTTATATTTCTAAATAAGGTATTTTCTAATATGATTACATCTTAAAGATATTGAATACTTGATGAAATTGCCGTTGCATTGAGTAATGTCCGTCTCGATACCTTCGAGGTATAGGCCCCTGACGAAACCCTGCTTTCACGCTTTCCTTCACCGCGATCTTCTATCGAAATCGGCGGAAATACCTCCGCGCTTCCCCGCTCACATCAAGCTCCGCAGCGCCGCCCGGCACAATACCAAGATCCGCATCTCGACCAGCTACTTTTTCTTCGGCATGAGATCCCAACCGCCCTGGATGTTTCTCACGAACCGGCGGTTTCCTTTGTAATAGGTAACGGCGCCTGTCCGATCTACCTTGATAGACGTCGGCGGCGATTGCGTCGCCACCTTCAGCCGCTCGACCATATCAAGCGCCTCCTGCCTCTTTCCCGCGCGGATCAGCGCCATCAGTTTCGACTCTTGTTTCATCCTCTATACTCCCGTTGATGGAGGTCCAAGGGCGGGCAGAACTTGCGACTGGTCAGTCCTATTTGCATATCGATCACCCCACTCGGCGTTGCATGAGCAGCGAACGCAGTGCCACAGCCACCACGCAAACGCTGGAAACAAGAAAGATTGCGCCCGACATCGCATAGATCGTCGGCGAGGCGCCGGAATTCATCTTGCCGAACAGCACCACCGGCAACGTGTTTTGGCGGCCGGCCAGATAGAAGGCGCGCGTAAACTCGTTGAGCGACAGCAGGAACGAAAAGATGAAGGCGCTGACGAGGCCTGGCCGGATCAATGGCAGGGTAATATCGAAGAACTGCCGGAAGCGGCCGGCGCCAAGATCGTCCGCCGCCATCAGATAGGTCCGCTTGACCGCAGCAAAGCTCGTCAGAATAACAATGAAGGCGAAGGGCATCGCCCATAGCAGATGGCCGGCAATGACGGTCAGGGCCGAGGCCTTGACGCCGGCGCGGCTGATCACGGTCGAAAGCGCCAACCCCTGGATGACCCCAGGCACGAACATCGGCAAAAGCACGGTGAGGAACCACAGGCTGCGCCCGCGGCGAAGCTCGCGATGCGCCAGCGCCGCACCGAGCGACAGCAGGGTCGCGATGACAGCCGTCGCAAGCGCAATGACGATCGACTGGCCGAGCGCGGCGACGAGCGCAGTTTCCGAGCCCAGCGCCAGATACCATTTCAGGGTAATATCGGAAAAATGCGGCAACCCCGGCTGCAGCGCCGGGTTGAAGGAGACGCCGAGCAGATAGAGCGGCGGCGCATAGATCACGATGAGGCCGAAGATGGTCAACGTCCAGATGATGACGCGCGGGGTCGTTCCTTCCCTGACGATCATTGGCCTCGCTCCTCGAACAGCGAGGAGAGGCCGAATACGGCATCCCCGATCAGCACCAGTCCGAAGACGATGACGAGCATGAGTGTCGAAATCGCAAAGGCGAGCGGGAAATTGGCGACGCGCATGACGTCGTTGATCATCACGGAGACGATCGAGGCGCCGGCGCCGCCGAGCATCTGCACTTCGGTCGAGGAGCCGGCCACCATGACGAAGACGAACAGGAACCCGGCAAAGACGCCGGAGTAGGTCAGCGGCAGCAACACGGTGCGCACCATCGTCCAGAAACCGGCGCCGAGGTCGCGCGAAGCGGCAAGCGCGATCGAATCGACACGGCGCATCGAAAGCAGAATGGGGAAGGTTGCGAACGGCAGGTAG
This sequence comes from Rhizobium sp. NPDC090279, assembly GCF_044769665.1. Lineage (NCBI taxonomy): Bacteria > Pseudomonadati > Pseudomonadota > Alphaproteobacteria > Hyphomicrobiales > Rhizobiaceae > Rhizobium > Rhizobium sp. NPDC090279. The sequence continues at coordinate 235,015 of NZ_JBIVYI010000001.1, forward strand.
GAGGCGACGAGCCCGACGATGACGGCGAAATCGCTGAACAGCAGCCAGTCGAGCGGCGCATCCGTGATGCCGGCCTGCTGGAGAAGCGTGTTGATGACGCCGGTGCGGCCCAGCAGCAGCCGCCAGGAGAAGGAGCGAATGAGATAGGACGTGAAAAACGGGATCGTAAGAAGAGCGGCGAGCACGACCGACAGGGTGCGCCCGGCAAGAAAATACATCGCATAGGCGGTGGGATAGGCGATGACGAGGCAAATAGCTGATGTCAGGAACGCTTTGCCGAGGGTGGACAGGAATACGCTCCAGCGCCCGGCCTCCAGAATGGCGCCATAGGCGGCGAGGCTGAACTCCGGCTTGATCCAGTAGGTGGCGGAGTCCCAGGCACAGAAGCTCCAGACCACGACGAGAACGAGCGGCGCGAGGCCAAGCACGAGGATCGCCGCAAGCGGAGCAGCCAGCAGTAGAACCGGTGTCTTCATGGTCTAATCCTCCTTCTCTCGGCGTTGATCCCATCGGCTCGGGGCCGGCCTGTCCTTCGACAGATGCGCCAGCCCCGGTCCATCGCGTCACATCAGGCGTTGCGCAGCTTCTGCCACCACTCCTCGTAGAGTTGGAAATTGTCCGGGCGGCAATTCTGCCAATAGACCTTTCCGGAGAACTTGGCCTTCACATGGTCGGCGAGCTTGGCGACATCGTCGGCCTTGTATTCATCCGGATGAGCCTTGGCGTAGGCGAGGTTGTTGTCGGTCGGCACGAGATAGCCGCGCGCCTTGCCGAGCTCGCAACCGTAGAGGCCGGCCAGCAGTGCATCGACGAATTTGTGGGCGACATCGGCCTTGCCGCGCTCCGTGGCACCCTTGAGCAGCACCGTGTTGTTGCCCCAGCCTTCGTAGCCTTCGACGGGAGCTGCATATTCCACCTGAAGACCGCGCTTGCGCCCTTCATAGACGATCGGCTCCCAGCCGGTCATGGCGTCGACTTCCTCATTCGCCACCAGCTGCACGCCCTGTTCCCAGCCGTTCCAGAAGGTGCGGAACTGGCCATCCTTCTTGTGCTTGATCAGGAATTCCATGACGAGACCCAGTTCGGATTCCGTCAGGTTGCCCGGCTCCTTGATCGGCTTGTTCTCGGCTTCCTTGAGATAGATGGCGGTGAAGATGGCGCTGTTGATCCACGCATCTTCCATGGCGACCCGACCTTTCAGCTTCGGATCGAAGATGACGCCATAGCTGTCGACCTTGCCGAGCTTGTCGGGGCGGTAGATGATGGAGTCGGCATTGACGACGGTTGGAATGCCGTACTGCTTGCCCTCATAGGTCAAGGTCGGGATATCCTTGGCCCATTGCCAGATGCCGGCGAAATTCGGGATCTTGGAGACGTCCCACGGAGAGATCAGTCCCTGCTTGGCAAGCTCGCGCTCGGCGCCGCCCTGAAAGCCGCCGACATCGAAGAGATCGTTGGCATTACCGGCGGCAAGACGTGCAACCACTGGACCGACGTCGTTGCCGTTGTCTGTGAATTCGGGCGAAACGCCACTCTGGCGGGTAAATTCCTGCCATTTGTCGCCGATGTCGAGCGTGGCGGTGCCCCAGAATGCAACCGTTGCGTCGTCGGCCATGGCACGTGTGGCAGAAAGCCCACCAAAGGAGAGGGCGGCCGCACCCGCACCCATGAGCTTCAGCATGTCGCGGCGCTGCATGTTACTCCTCAAGGCGGAGGAGACGAGATTATTGCTTTTGGTCATCGTGTCATTCCCTTCCCTCATTTTTCGCTTGTGTCAGCTATTCGGGTTCTACTTACTCATCGCCTCCAGCCAGAGCCGGTATTCCGGAACGATCGATCAGGAGCGCAGCGCCCGGCTTCAGACAGACGCGCACGCTTTCGCCCGGCGAGGGCGGAGTTGCGTCCGCGCTAGTCGTTAACACCACGCGCTGGCTGTCGGCGAAAGCGAGCGTAACGTCATGGCTCAATCCGCGATAGATGCTTTCGACAACCTTAAGTTCAATTATTTCGGCCGCTTCTTCGGTAGCCGGGATAAGCTCAATTCGGTCCGGGCGGATTGCGACGAGGGCGTCGGAAGGTGGCGCCGCTCCGGAGAAACTCGCGCCGAAGCGCTGCCCGGCAATCGTGACGAGAGCCTTGTCGCCAGCAATCGAAATGCCTTCGGGCTTCAGAAGTGTATCGATGCCGACGAAGCGGGCAACGAAGGCATTGGCCGGAGCCTCAAAGAAGCGCGAGGGAACGTCGGTCTGCTCGATCCGCCCCTTGTGCATCACAGCCATGCGATCGGAAAGGCTGAGTGCCTCGTCCTGATTGTGGGTGACGAGAATGAAGGTCGCGCCGGTGCGCTTGTGAAGTCGCCCGAACTCGTCGCGCATCTGCTGCCGCAGCCGCTCGTCAAGTCCGGTCAGAGGTTCATCGAGCAAAAGGATGCCCGGCTCCATGACGAGCGCGCGAGCCAGCGCGACGCGCTGACGCTGGCCGCCCGAAAGAAGATTGACGTCGCGATCCGCAAAGCCGGAAAGCTCGACCAGCTCCAATGCGCCATCGACCTTGGTCTTGAGCGCCGCACCGGAAAGCCCGCGCAACTTCAGCCCATAGCCGACATTCTGGGCGACATTCATATGCGGAAACAGCCCGAGCGACTGGAAGACGGTATTGACCGGCCGGCGATTGGCCGGAACATCAGCCATGTCCTTTCCGTCGAAGAGGACGCGACCCGAGCTGGGCTTGTCGAAACCGCCGATCAATTTCAATAGCGAACTCTTGCCGCAGCCGGACGAGCCGAGCAGCGTAAAAAACTCCCCCGCCCTGATATCGAGCGTCACGTCGTCGACGGCGCGCGTCGGCCCGTAGTTTCTAACGATATGGTCGAGGCCGATCGCTATCGCCATACTAGACGCTTCCCCCTACGGCTTCGCGGATGAGCAGCAAGCCCTCCTCGCTCACCTCAAGCTCCTGCCCGGCAACCATCAACGAGGTCGCGGTCGCTTCCTCGATGACCAGAGGGCCGGCAATCTTTTCCGAAGACGGCAGTCGTGCGCGCTCGTAAACGGGGCAGGACACCCAACCTGTCGTCCCGCCGAAATAGACTTCTCGATGCCCCTTGAAGGCCGTCTCGAGCGAACGGCTGCCACCGTCGAGTTTCGGGATGGCGATGACCGGACCGTGGAGCACCGCCTCCAGATGGATCATCGTGATCTCGATCGGTGAACCGGACAGGCGGAACGTATAGGCACGCTCATGGGCGGCGTGGAAGCGTTCAGCAAAGCTCCCGGCATCATCCTCCATTTCGAAGAGGGCGAAGACGCCGTGCTCCTGTCCGCGATAACGCGCTTCGACGCGGCAGACATAGCGTATCTCGGCCGCGTCACCCTTGGAGAAATATTTAACCGCATCGCGCTTCAGCTCGTCAAAACGGCGCTTGAGACTGCTAACGGCTTCCGGTCCGAGCGGCGAGAACCACGTGCTGCGGAAATCGGCCCGCGGCTCTGCCGCCAGCATTCCCCAGGCCGAAAAAATGCCGGGATGCGGTGGTACCACAGTCATCTTGACGCCGAGGTCGCGCCCAAGACGCGCGGCAAGCGCAGGCCCCGCTCCTCCGGAAATGACGAAAGCGGCATCGCGCGGATCGTGCCCACGCTGGACTGTGACCAGCTTCAGCGCATTGATCATCGACGCATGCGCGATCTCGACGATGGCGAGAGCCGCATCCTCGACCGACAGCCCCATCGGCTCGGCGACCGTCGCAATTGCGGCAGCCGCCTTGGATTTGTCGAGCTGCATCTGGCCGCCGGCAAAGCTTGCCGGATCGAAAATGCCGAGCGTCAGCAAGGCGTCGGAAAGGGTGGGCTTGTCACCGCCGCGCCCGTAGCAGGCAGGCCCCGGTGTCGAGCCCGCGCTTTCCGGGCCGACACAAAGCGCGCCGCGCTCGTCAATGCGGGCGATGGAGCCGCCGCCGGCGCCGATTTCGACGATATCGACCACCGGCACCTGCACCGGATAGCCGGGAGCGATGCGGGTATGCTCGAGCTTGTACTCGCTATCGAGCGTCGGGCGGCTGTCATGGATCAAGGAGCATTTCGCCGTCGTGCCGCCGACATCGAGCGACAGCACTTCCGATTCGCCAAGCACCGTGCCGATGCGCGCAGCACCCGCCACGCCGCCGGCCGGTCCGGATTCGACCAATGTCAGAGGGCTCATCTGCGCCTGATCGAAGGTGGAGATGCCGCCGTTCGACTGCATGGCATAATAGGGGCAGGTGAGGTCGCGCTCGGTCAGCGCGCTTTCAAGCCGCGCGAAGTAGCGTTTGATGATCGGCTGGACATAGGCGTTGAGCACGGCCGTATTGGAGCGCTCATATTCCCGCCATTGACGGGAAACCTCATGGCTGGCGCAAACCGTGACATCCGGCAGCGCTTCGGCGATCGCCTTCGCGCAGGCGATTTCATGCGCGGGATTGACGTAGCTGTGCAGGAAGATGATGGCCACCGCCTCCACCTTGCGCGCGCGGCACTCGCGGATGATCGGCTCGATATCGCCAAGCTCGATCGGCGTCAGCACCCGGCCCTTGGCATCCAGACGCTCGCGCACCTCGAAACGCAAGCTGCGCGGCACGAAGGGTTCGGGGCTTTTGAACTGAAGATTGTAGAGATCCGGGCGATTGCCGCGGCCGATTTCCAGCACGTCGCGAAAGCCGGCGGTAGTCACGAGTGCCGTGCGAACGCCCTTACGTTCGGTGATCGCGTTGATGACGGTCGTTCCGCCATGAGCGAAAAAGATCACATCGCGGGTCGAAAGCCCATCCTTCTTCTCAGCGAGCTCGATCGCCGCAAGTACACCTTCGGACTGATCATGAACCGTCGTCAGGCTCTTGGCGGTAAAAATCTCGCCCGTGCGCTCATCATAACCGACGAGGTCGGTAAAGGTACCGCCTACATCCGTCGCCAGTCTGATCATCGCGCCATCCCCTCTTCATATCCATACAGGTTGCGCGCCATCTCGCTGGTGATGTAGCCGTCCTCGACATCGCGGCGGACCTGTTCCCGCTCGCGAGCACGCGGGTCGCCCCAGCCGCCGCCGCCGCCAGTGATGATCCGCACGAGATCGCCACAGTTCAGGCCGATATGCGGCTCGCGGCCGAAATTGCCGATAGCGCCGCCGTTCTCTTCCACCTGCAGGAGATTGATGCTGCCGGGTTTGCCGCCTTCGATCCCCCAGGGAGGTGTGTCGGTTCGGCCGAAGCTGCAGTAGGCCGAAGCGCCATCTCCAAGGATTTCATAATCGCGAATGACGCCGAAACCTCCGCGACGGCGCCCGGCGCCAGATCCCCCTTCGACGTTGAGCCCGTAGCGCCGCACAAGCAAAGGAAAGCGCGCTTCAATGACCTCGACGGAGTAGTTGTAGGTATCGCCATCGGTGAGCGCGATCAGCGCATTTGCACCGTCGCCATCCTTGCTGGCGCCCCAGCCACCATGCTGCGGCTCGATATGGATGAACGGTTGCCCCGCCGCATCCTTGCCGGCGATATAGACGACGCAGAGGCTGGTATAGGAACCGGCGGAAAAACGCTCGGGCATCAGCTTGGCAAGAGCTTTCCAGACAAGTTCGGAGGCATGCACCGAACCCTCATAGTACCAGCCCGTTGGAGAAGGCTTCTCGGCGGTGAAAACCGAGCCCTTCGGCGCGATGACGGCAAGCGGCCGGAACCAGCCCTCGTTGGACGGTGCCTGCGGCGCGACCAGCGCCTTGAAGATAGTGCGCACGGCCGATTGCAGCGCACCTGCCGCGCAATTGATCGGGCCCGCGACCGCCGGCGGGCAACCGGTGAAATCCGCCGTCAGGCGGTCTCCGGCAATCGTCACAGCCACCTTGACCTTGATGGGGTCGGTGGTGACGCCATCACCGTCGATGATATCCTCCGCCTCATAGGTCCCGTCGGGCAATGCGGCGATGGCGGCTCGCGCCTGCTTCTCGCTGACCGACAGCAGGTGATCGAACGCGGCTTCGACGATATCGGTGCCATATTTGCGCGCAAGCTCGCCCATGCGCCGGGCGGCAACGCGGACGGTCGCAACCTGTGCCGTGAGATCGCCGATCGCGACTTCGGGAATACGGACATTCTCGCGGATGATGCGAAGGATTTCGCCGGAGAAGCGATCGCTGCGCACCACTTTCACACCCGGCAGCCTCAGCCCTTCCTGGAAGACCGAGATGGCATTGGGCGCAAGCGAGCCCGGAACCGAGCCGCCGACATCGAGATAATGAGCAACATTGATGGCATAGGCCTGTATCCGGCCATCGAAGAAGATCGGCTTGACGATAGCAAAATCGCAGGCATGCGTTCCGCCGGAATAAGGGTCATTCGTCAGCAGGATATCCCCATCCTGCAGATCGTCGCCGTAAAGTGCGATCAGCGATTTGACCTGTGTCCCGAAGGTGCCGGTGAACAAGGTGATGCCGTTCATCTGCGCCACCAGCTCACCGTCACGGGTGAGGAGACCACAGGCGAAATCGAGCACCTCATAGATCACGGGGCTCATCGAGGTCCTGGCCATGACCACGCCCATCTCGTCGACGGTGGCTGCCAGCTTGCCCTCGATAATCTCCTGCGTCACCGGGTCGACGACGATCACGAATCTACCCCTCATTATTATATTCGCACGAGTGCAGATTAGGTGTTTTTTCGTCCGTCGATAGCCTTCCCGATGGGTGGGCACCCATAGCAAAACCCACCCGTTCGGGTAGGTTATCGATCGAGCACACCCTTTTGACGCGCCGCCGTCACGGCAGCGGTCCGGGTCGAGACATTGAGCTTGGCAAAGATATTACGCAGATGAAACTTGATCGTATTGTCGGACAGCGCCAGCATCCGGCCGATTTCCTTGTTGGAAAGCCCAGAGCTCAGCAATTCCAGCACCATGCGCTCCCTGCCGGTAAAGGCATATCCGCCATCATCGGCGGCTGGCTGCTGCGTCTCCTCTCCGCCCACGAGCAGAGACTGGAGACGCTTTCGAGTGACGCTCGCAACTGTTGGATGATTGGCGAGAGCGCGAAGCTCTCCGAGCCCTGTGGATTGATCGAGATAAAGCAGCGCCCGGTAGTCATCGAGGGGGGTCGTTAACACGAGATCCGAAAGCCGCGCGGCGGCGAGATCCGCGCGGCCTTCGGCCAACAGTATTCCTATTTCGATCAGAGCAAGCTCGATCAGGCGCGGAACGTGCGGACGCTGCGCCTGACGTGTCCTGAACTGGTCGAAAACCTCGCGCGCCTTGGCCTTCTCGCCAAGGGCCAGATAGGCGCGTGTCCAGAAGATCGCCGGCGTCGCTCCGCGCAGATGGATGGAGAGCGTATTGGCGCGATCCGAAACGATTGCCTGCATGCCGAAGCCATTGGCCTCGGCATGCCGAATTGCCTGATCGAGATCGCCCGATGCCATGAGCAGCATGGCGCGCTCGCCGTCAATCAGACGGGTGAGCCGGTCGAAACCACGGCGGCGGGCTACGGCGCGAATACGATCCATGGCCGCATGGCCGGCAAGCAAATCCTCGCGCATCCGCAGGACCCGTTGCTCGGCCATGAAGCCGGCGGCCAGAAGATCGAACCAGGTATCGTGAAGCTCGAGATGCGGCAGCGCCCATCTAAGTATTTCCGCCGCGGTCTCCGCCTCGCCGCGCATCGACAGAACCTCGGCCTTCAACACCTGGCCGACAGCATCGAGATCGCTGCCGGGGCCGATATTGGTCTGTGCTTCGCAGCTCAGCTCCTCATAGGCCGACAGCGCGCTCGCACAATCACCGGAGAGAAAGAATGCCTGGCCGATATGGGTGTAAAGGTGCATGGCGCCAAAATCGGCGCCGCCGTCGCGAAAGGCGCGAATGGCCAGATGCCCATAATGCAGTGCCCGGTCGAGCTCACTGCGGATCAGGAAATTGTAGGAAAGCATGTTGAGCGCCAGCGCCCGGTGAATGAGCTCCATCCCATCCGGTTGCCGCAAATCATCTTCAAGCGCTGAAAGATCGGCCGCAGTCGCCCAGTGATCGGTATAAAGCGCCAGAAGGATGCGCACGACACGCAGGTCCTTTGCCAAGCTCGCGTCGACAGCCGCGGCCCGCTCGGCGATGACGAGGTAGTGATTGGCAGCGGCAAGCTGCGCCGCCTTGGCATTGAAGATCGAAAGCCCCAGGGTCGCCAGCGGAAAGCGGACCAGATCGATTTCCGAGGCGCGTCCACTCAGGGCCTGAAAGAGCGTTGCGCCGCCGCGGGTGGTGGCATAGACACGCCGCCAGCCGCCAGCGGTTTCGACGATGCGCGCCGCAAGATTCGCATCGCCAGCCGAAAGCGCGTGGTGGACCGCGCGGTCTACGTCGCCCTGCGCTTCGAACCAGAGCGCCGCGCGATTGAGCGCGAGATTGGCATCGACGCCTCTGCGACTGGCGGTCTTCTTGAGGAACTCGTTGAAGACGGGGTGAAACCGCATCCAGTTGCCGGGGCCGGCAAGCAACGTCACCGGAAGCGCGTATTCGGCGAGCCTTTCGCAGAGGTCGGCACGCTCCCTGCTTTCCAGCACCGCCTCGAGCAGCGAATGGTTGAATGCCGGCAGAGCGGCTGTGTCGATGAGAAACTGGCCGATATCCTCGGGAAGATGCTCGAACACCTGCTCCGACAAATAAGAGCCCATATCCGCGCCACCGCCATCGAAGGAGGCGAGAATCCTATCGCTTTCCTCGGTTTCGGACACCAGCAGGCTCACCATCTGCAGCGCGACCGCCCAGCCCTCGGTCCGGCGATTGAAAGAACCGACCTGCTCCTCTGTCAGATGCGCGCCCTTACCCGCGAAAAGCTCTCCCGCTTCGGCATCGGTAAAACCGAGTTCGGCAACACCGAATTGCTTGAACTCGCCACGCAGCCGCAGTGCCGAGAGCGGAAAGCGCGGCGGGCTGCGGCTGACAAGCACCAGCTTGATGTGTTCGAGCGAGAGGTCGGCGAGGATCTTCGCCATCAGCGCCTCGGTCGCATCCGTCTGGGCGAAATGATAGTCGTCGAGAAAGACGACAAGCGGCCCTTCGATCTTGCGCAGACGCGTCGCCAACACGGATAGCAGTGCTGCCGCAGGCAGGTTGCCGGCGTCCGCGCCGTCCTCGTTCAGCAGCGGCTGCAGCGCATCGATCAGGGCCAGCAGGAAGGCTTCCTGGTTGGTATGTTCGGCATCGAGCGATACCCAGCAGAGCTTGACGCCATCCTCCTTCAACAGCTCGTACCATTGGACGGCAAGAGAGGTCTTGCCGTAGCCGGCGGGTGCAACAATAGTCGTCAAACGGCGCAGCCCGACACGCCGGAGCTGCCGCAACAGGTCGCTTCGTTTGATTGTTTGCTGCCCGGTCGATGGGGGAGCAAATCGATTCTGTCCACTCATGGGGCGGGATGATGCTGTCTTGGAAGGCAGTTTGCAACCCGCACGAAAACGTTTGCAAAGCCGGTTTTTTGTCAATGTTCGGAAGATGCGCCTTACAGGCGGTGGTTGATGCCTCGCGAAATTGCAACGATTCAGCTGAAACTCTCGGAAATGGGCTCGGTAAGATGAAGAGCCGGCTCCAGCGGTCGATAAACACGCTTCGACGGACAAAATTTTGCCGTTTCCAGCTATAAACGGTCCGTTAGGGATTTGTTGACCATAATTGGAGGGTATAGCGATGCCGCGGGCGCGGCGCCTCTGATTTCTGTTTCTATTAGCAAGGGCGAAAGTCGTATCCGTGCAACACGTGATCTTTTCCATTCCGGCGACAGCTTTCGCCGCGACTTTCTCATTCGTTGCTTGCCGCGTGATGCTGATCGCGATGCTGGCGCTCGGCGCCTTTGCCAGCTCCGCTGCCGCCGAGGATCGGGCACTCAAGCTCTTCTTCACCCACACCGGAGAAAGGGCGACCATCGTCTTCAAGCGTGGCGGCAGATATGATCCGAGAGGCCTTGCCCAGATAAACCGTTTCCTGCGCGACTGGCGAAAGAACGAGCCGACCAAGATCGATCCGGAACTGCTCGATCTCGTCTGGGAGGTCTACCGCCGCAGCGGTGCACGGGACTCAATTCACGTCGTCTCGGCCTACCGCTCTCCTTCGACCAACAGTATGCTGCGCAACCGCTCGCGCAGTTCCGGCGTTGCAAAGCACAGCCAGCATACGCTCGGCAAGGCGATGGATTTCTACATCCCTGGCGTGAAACTTGCGAGCCTGCGCGCGATTGCCATGCAGATGCAAATCGGCGGCGTGGGCTTTTATCCCAACTCGGGTTCCCCCTTCGTGCATCTGGATGTCGGCAACGTCCGTGCATGGCCGAGAATGTCGCGCCAGGAGCTGGCGCGGCTTTTCCCGAATGGACAGACGCTGCATGTGCCGGCCGATGGCAGACCGCTGCCCGGCTATCAGGTGGCAATCGCGCAATCCAAAAAGCGCCCTTCCCAGCTGGCAAGCAGGATCGCGGCCGTCGATGACGACGATGATGATGCCGGATCAGCGGCTGCATCGCGCAGCGGTGTGCCCGACAGCAGCCTTATGACCAGCATGCTGCCGACGCCCAGGAGCCGAGCCATAAACGGGTTGGAGGCTCAGCTCGGCAAACGCGTGGCTGAAGAAAACAAGGCTCAACCCTTCGCCGACCTGGCGGCCTATGCCGTGCCGCTGCCGGCATGGCGGCCGACCAGCAACATCGCCGTCATACCGACGGTGGCTCCGGAAAGGCCGGCTCCTGCTGCCCTGGCGAGCCTAGTGGTGGGACGAAACGATGCCGGCAAGCTGGTCGTTGCGGACCATGCGACGAATGCGAACGCCAGCACCATGGCGAAGATGCAGCCGATGGCGGATCTGCCGACTTCGGCTGCGCTGGAGGTATCTGGCGGCGTCGGAGCCATGTCGACCGGGGCCATCGTCGCCTGGGCCTTGCAGCCGCCGGGCACGGCTGTCAACATGACGCTTCCGAGCCTCGTCAGCGCGCCCATTCCCATGCACGACGACATGGCAGAGGCCCAGGCCGGTGCCGCCACCGACTATGACGGTGACGATTTCGATGTCGAGCGGTTCGGCTTCGAGGGCTGAAACAACCGCCTGGTTCCGGGGTGTGCGAGGGATCAGTTCGATTGCTCCGTTGGCCTCGCTGTCTGCAGCGACAACGACAGCTGGGCGATGCCGCCGAGGGTAAAGCGAGCCAGCCGATCCGCCAGCTCCTCATCCGTGGTCGTTTCCCGCCCAAGCGCCGGAATGATCTCGGATACGCGTTTTTCGGCCACCAGAAGCATGAAACATGGTGCCATCGTCGAAAGTGCGGCCTGAGCGACCAGTGGATGATCAGGCGTCACGCCGATGATCTGGGCGATGACGCCGAACAGCAAAGCTCTCTTGGGCTCGATCTCCTCACGGCGAAGCTTGTCGATATGCGGCGTCGGCGCGATCAGTTCGCGGACGATCACCTTGGCCGGCCACGAATTCTCGTTTCCGGTCCGAACGACCTTGACCAGAAGCCCGATGAAACGCCTCAATTTCTCCTTTGGATCGATGTCCGCAGCGGCCGTGCGGGCAAGCACTTCATAGCTCATCAGGCGATGATGCGCCTCGGCGAGGACGTCTTCGTACAAGGCCTCGATGCCACCGAAATGGTAGTTGACCGCCGCGGCATTCGTCCCCGCGCGCAAGGCGATTTCCTTAGCGGTCGCGCGGTCGAAGCCGAATTCGGCGAAAACGGCGCCGCCTGCCTCAAGCAGGCTCGTCCGCGTGGCAGCGCCGTCCTGCCGATCCCGGGATCGCGCCGTTCGTCTGTTGCCTCTGGCCATTTCTTCTGCCTTCCATTAGTTTAAATATTAATTTGAAATTTGAATTTGACAAGTGCTATAATCATCGCCGGATCGATCTCGATCACAACTCGTTTCATCAAAGCCGGCAGTTCTTTGGAGTCCAAATCAAGCATGCAGCGCGTCATCGTCATTTTGATCCTCTTGATCGCCGCAGCGGGTGGCGCCTGGTGGTATCTTCATAGGGATAGCGGCTCGAACGAGCTCGTTCTCTATGGAAATATCGATTTCAGGCAACTCACCCTTGCCTTCAACGGCAGCGAACGTGTGGCCGAAGTCCTTGTCGAAGAAGGCACGCAAGTCAAGAAAGGCCAGATCGTCGCCAGGCTGGATACGAGCCGGCTCCAGCCGCAGGTCGCCCAAGCCGAGGCGCAGGCGGCAAGCCAACGCGCCAATCTCGCCCGCCTCAGGAACGGCAGCCGCCCCGAGGAAATCGCCCAGTCTCGCGCCAATGTCGAATCCGCCAAGGCGGAATCCGTCAACGCCCGGGCCCAGTTCGAGCGCCAGAATGCGCTTGCCCCCAAGGCCGCGGTCAGCCAGCAAGCCCTCGACGAAGCTCGTTCGGCCGCGGCCGTCGCCGACGCCAAGGTCGTTGCAAACCAGAAGGCGCTCGATCTGCTCGTTGTCGGCTCCCGCATCGAGGACATTCAGGAGGCGGAAGCGCAGCTGCATGCGGCTGAAGCCAATGTCGCGCTTCTCCACCAGCAGCTTGCCGACGCCGAATTGAGGGCTCCCGTCGACGCGATCGTGCAATCCAGGCTGATCGAGCCCGGCGAAATGGCTTCCCCCACGCGGGCTGCCTTCTCGCTTGCGACGCTCAGCCCGAAATGGGTGCGTGCCTATGTCTCGGAAACCCAGCTCGGAATGCTCCGGCCGGGCATGAAGGCCACTGTCACCGTGGATTCGCTGCCGGGGCATGCGATTCAAGGGTGGATCGGCTTCATTTCCTCCATTGCCGAGTTCACGCCGAAATCGGTGCAGACGGAGGAATTGCGCACGAGCCTCGTCTACGAGGTCAGGGTTTTCGTCGATGACCCGGACAATATGCTGCGGCTGGGCATGCCGGCAACCGTCCGGCCGCTTTCAGGCACGCAGGCGGCGCCCGCAACTACGCAGCAGCAGTAAAGCGAGGATGCCATGAGCACCGGCGATCCCTCGGTGATAGCAAGGAATGTACGCAAGACCTTTCGCCGGGAAACAGGTGAAACGGTAGAGGCGCTTGCCGATATCTCGCTCGATGTTCGCAAGGGAGCGCTGACTGCGCTCGTCGGCCCGGATGGCGCCGGCAAGACGACATTGTTGCGGCTGGCATGCGGCCTCATCGCACCGGATGGCGGCAGTTTGCAGGTGATCGGCGTCGATATCGCCAAAGAGCCGCAGCATGTCCAGGATCGGATCGGCTACATGCCGCAGAAGTTCGGTCTTTACGAAGACCTGAGCGTTCAGGAGAACCTCGATCTTTACGCCGATCTGCATGGCGTCACGCAATCCCAGCGCGACGAGGTCTATCCGCGCCTCTTCGAAATGACGCAGCTCGGCCGGTTCAAGGAACGGCCGGCGGGAAAATTGTCTGGCGGTATGAAGCAGAAACTCGGCCTTGCCTGTACACTGGTGCGCGCACCCGAACTGTTGCTCCTCGACGAGCCTACGGTCGGCGTCGACCCGCTGTCGCGGCGCGAGCTTTGGGACATCGTCTTCAAGCTCGTCAAGGAGGACGGGCTCTCGGTGATCGTGGCGACGTCGTACCTCGACGAGGCGGAACGCTGCGAGCACGCCGTGCTCATGCATGCGGGCAAGATTCTCGATCAAGGCCCGCCCGCCGAGATTACGGCAAAGGCTACAGGTTGCTGCTTCATGGTCGGCACTCCCGAGCACATGCCGGCGCGGTCCCTGCAGGCGCGTCTTTTCGCGCTGCCCGGTGTTGTCGATGCCGTGCCGGAGGCCGGGCGCGTGCGGATCGTGCGCAAGCCGGGTCAGAAGGATGAGCCGCTGCGGCTGGACGGCACGAAGCTTGAGACGGAAAGCGTGGCGCCACGCTTCGAAGATGCCTTCATGATGCTGTTCGATGCCGTTGCCGGAGATGCCGAGCGCAAAGGTCATGAAGGCGCTGCGTCGGACAATCGCTATGGCGACGAAACGGTTGTGCAAGTTCGAGACCTCGTTCGCACCTTCGGGGATTTCACCGCCGTCGACCATGTCAGCTTCAGTGTCCGCAGGGGCGAAGTCTATGGCCTGCTCGGCCCGAACGGGGCGGGAAAAAGCACGACCTTCCGGATGCTTTGCGGCCTGCTTCCCGCAAGCAGCGGCACATTGATGGTCGCGGGCTCGGATCTGTTGACGGCAGGAGCGAAGGCGCGAGAGCGACTCGGCTATGTCGCGCAGAAGTTTTCGCTCTATGGCCAGCTGAGCGTCGACGAGAATCTGGAGTTCTTCGCAAGCGCCTATGGACTGCGCAGCAACCGCCGCAAGGACAGGATCACCGCCTTGAAGAAGCAGTTCGAGCTCGACCAGTTTTCAAGGCTGCCGAGCGGGCAGCTCCCAGGCGGCTTCAAGCAGCGACTGGCGCTCGCCGCCGCCCTGCTGCACGAGCCGGATATTCTCTTTCTCGACGAAGCCACGAGCGGCGCCGATCCACTGGCAAGACGACAATTCTGGGGCCGGATCACCGCTCTGTCCGAACAGGGCGTGACCATCATCGTAACGACGCATTTCATGGAAGAGGCCGAATATTGCGACCGGATCATCATCCTCGATGCCGGCAAGAACCTGGCCGAAGGAACGCCGGTGGAAATCCGCGCCCATGCGGGCGCCGATGACGAGGCGGCTGCGACGATGGAGGAGGCCTTCATCACGATTGTCGAGAAGGAACGGCGCAGACAAATGGAGAAGGCGGCATGAACCAATCCGTCAACGGACCCGGCCAAGGGTTTCGCGCAGCCTTGCGCCGCATCCGCGCCCTCATCCGCAAGGAGACCTGGCAGCTCCTGCGCGACCCGAGCAGCATCGCCATCGGCATCGTCATGCCCGTGGCGCTGCTGATCCTGTTCGGGTATGGCATCAATCTCGACGTCAAGAACGTTCCCGTTGCGATCGTGATGGAGGAAAATTCCGCCGAGGCGCGCGGACTGGCATCGGCCTTCGAGCTCTCCAGCTATTTCTCTCCGAAGCCCGTCAAGACGATGGCCGAAGCCGAGAAGATGCTCCTGTCATCCAAGGCCAGGGCGATCCTGCGGATTCCCTCCGATTTCGCGCGCAAGATCGCTCAGGGAAACGGCGAGGTGCAGGTGGTCGTCAATGGCAGCGATGCCAACACCGCCCGCATTTCGCTAAGCTATGCCGAAGCCGCGGTCGGCGTCTGGGCCGCCAAGGAAGCCTCCCGCGGAGCGACGCCCGCCGGCAGCAGCGTGACGATCCAATCCCGGCTCTGGTTCAACGAAGCCAATGACAGCAGCTATTTTCTCGTCCCCGGCCTCGTCGTCCTCGTTATGACGCTGATCGGCGCGCTTCTGACCGCCCTCGTCATGGCACGCGAATGGGAGCGCGGTACCTTCGAGGCACTGTTCGTGACACCGGTGCGCTCGAGCGAAATCCTGCTCGGCAAAACGGTTCCCTATTTTCTGTTGGGGCTCGCCGGGCTCGCGCTCTGCGTCGTCGGCAGCCGGCTGCTCTTCGGCGTGCCGCTGCGCGGATCGCTGCTGATCCTTACCGTCGTCTCCATGCTCTACCTTCTGGTCGCTCTCGGACTTGGCCTTGCCATATCCTCGATCACCAAGAGCCAGTTCATCGCAAGCCAGGTGACCGTTCTCGTCACCTTCCTGCCGGCCATGATGCTTTCGGGCTTCATGTTCGATCCAAGGAGCATGCCCTTGGCCGTACAGATCATCACCTACATCTTCCCGGGCCGGTATTTCGTCACGCTCCTGCAAACCCTGTTTCTCGCGGGCAACATCTGGAGCGTCATCCTGCCCAATGCCGCCGTGCTCGCCGGCATGGCCGCGGCACTTCTGGCGCTTGCCGTGCGAATGACCCGCAAGAGGATCGCCTAGCCATGTTGATCGCATCCTTTCTGCGCATCCTGACCCTGATCCGCAAGGAGCTCCTCGTCATCCTGAAGGACCCGAGAAGTCGGGCAAGCCTCGTCGTCCCACCGATCCTTCAGTGCCTGATCTTCGGCTACGCCGCCACGTACGACCTCAACACCGTGCCCTATGCGCTCGTCGACCAGGACAGGACGACCTCGTCGAGGAACTTGGTCGCGAAGCTCGAGGGATCGGGCATCTTCGAGAGGGTAGCGACGCTGACGCAGACGGGCCAGGCCATCAGGCTGCTCGACACCAAGCAGGCCGTGCTGATCATCGTCATCGAGCATGATTTCGAAAGGCAGCTGGAAGCGGGGGCTGTCGGCACCGTGCAGGTCATCGCCGATGGCAGAAATTCCAACACGAGCGGCATCGCGCAAGGCTATGCCAACACGATCGTCGGCGATTTCACCGCCGACTGGCTCGCGCAGAAGGGCAGTTCCGGCAGCGCCGTGCAGGTCACGACCCGCGCCTGGTACAATCCGCAGCTGGAAACGCGGTGGAGCATGGTGCCCTCACTCATCGGGACGATCACAATGCTGATGACGATGATGCTGACCGCCATGTCCGTCGCCCGCGAACGCGAGGAGGGAACCTTCGACCAGCTGCTTGTGGCACCGTTCACGCCGACCGAGATCATGATCGGCAAGGCCGTCCCCTCGATGATCGTCGGCATCACCCAGGCATCGACGATCCTGCTGGTGGCCCTGTTCTGGTTCCGCATCCCGTTTGCCGGCTCGTTCCTGACGCTCTATCTCGGGCTGAGCCTCTTCCTCGCCGCGGCGATCGGCTTCGGACTGTTCCTGTCGTCCATTGCCGCCAACATGCAGCAGGCAATGATCCTCTGCTTCGTCTTCCTCATGCCGTTCATGCTGCTCTCCGGCCTGATGTCGCCGACCGACAACATGCCGGAAATTCTCCAATATGCGACGATGATCAATCCGCTGAAATATGCGATCAACATCACCCGCGGCGTCTATCTTGAAGGTGCGGGCCTCGATACGCTGCTTCCGGATATGCTGGCCCTCGTCGCCATCGCCGCCGCGACGATGCCGATTGCGGCCTGGATGTTCCGCCATCGCTTGAACTAGGCGTATTCGTTGCAGCGCCCCGATCCGAACCCTGTTCGACCGGGGCGACGCTTCTCAATCTGCAACTTCGAGCACGAGCTCGATTTCAACCGGTAGGCCGAGCGGCAGGCTGGCGACGCCAAGGACCACGCGACCCGACAATAGCTGGGGGCCGAAGACCTTGAGGAGCAGTTCGGAGGCTCCGTCGGCGACCCTCGGATGCTCGCGAAAATCGCCTTGCGTCGCGATGTAGACACCGAGCTTGGCAACCGCGATCACTTTGTCGAGCGAACCGAGATGCTCCTTGATTGCCGACAATGCGCTGAGAGTGGCAAGCTCGGCTGCCTTGTATCCATCCTCTACGGAGAGTTCGCCACCGAGACAGCCAACATATTGCGGCCTGCGATCGATGACCGGCAGCATGCCGCTCAGGAACAAGAGCTTTCCGATCCGCACCGCCTCGACATAGGCACCGAAGGGTGTCGGAGGCGGAGGCAGTACCACGCCAAGATCCATAAGCCGCTGTTCTGCGCCAGCGGCGAGCGCTGCGACCGCGCCTACCATTTGCCCAGATGCGCGCCGCCGTCGACGTTGAGCACCTCCCCGGTTATGCGCGGGGCCTCGGTCAGAAAGAGCACCGCGTCGGCGATTTCCTGCGCAGCGGAAATGCCCGGCATCGGCGACAAAGTCTTGAGGAAATCCTTGGGATTGTCCTTGTGCAGCGGCGTGTCGACCACGCCGGGCGCAACCGTATTCACGCGGATACCGTCTTTCGCATATTCGAGGGCGATGTTCTTCGACAGCGCCTCGATGCCGCCCTTCGTGGCCATCGCAACGGAGGCGTTGATACCCGCGATCGGATGATCGACCAGAGGCGTCGTGATGCTGACAATGCTGCCGCCGGTCTTCTGCTTCAGCATCTGGCGTACGGCGAGCTGCGTCAGATGGATGAAGCCCTCCAAGTTGGTGGAGGCGAGCCGACGGTAATCCTCGGCCGTATAGTCGACGAACGGCTTGGTGAAGAAGATGCCGGCATTGTTGACGAGCGCATCGATCGTTCCGAAGCGAGCGAGAGCGGCTTCGACGACGCGCTCAGCCGTGGCAGGCTCGGCTATGTCACCATCAACACGAACCAGCCTTTCGGACGCCTTGATCTCGCCGGTCTGGCTGACGCGTCGCGAGGTTGCGACTACATTATAGCCGCGGTCGAGGAAGCTATTGGCAATTGCCGCGCCGATGCCCTGCGAGGCGCCTGTTATCAGTACCGTTTTTCCTGCTTGCATTGTCATTCTCCTTTGCACGAAGCGACCTCATCGTCGCGCGCCGCTTTGAATGGCTGCGTGATCGAGAGTGGATGAGGCGTTTGGCTTGCTCTCGTGAAAGGAATATGCCCACTTCATCTTTATGCGATTAGATGGAAATATCTGGAATCAATTTTTCATCTATGCAAAAATCATGACATGACGGATCTGAACGATATCGCGATTTTTGTGAAGGTGGCGCAGTTCGAGAGCTTCAGTCGCGCCGCTCGCGCTCTCGGCATGCCGGTTTCCACCGTGAGCCGAAGGGTAACCGCGTTGGAAGAGCAATTGGGCGTCACGTTGCTGCAGCGCACGACGCGCAAATTGAATCTTACGGCGCAGGGACGCGCCTATTTCAACCAGTGCAGCGAACCGCTCAGCCATCTCCATGATGCCGAGCGAGTGCTCGTTGACACACAGAGAAAGCCGGAAGGGCTTCTCCGGATATCGGCTCCCGTGGTCCTGAGCCAAGAGCCGTTCTACGATTTCATATCCGATTTTCTGAAAACCTATCCGCTCATCCGGATCGATCTCTTCATCACCAATACGTTTCTCGACCTGATTGCCGAGAATGTCGATCTCGCCATCCGCTTCGGTGAATTGCGGGATTCGACCATCATCGCGCAGCGCATCGGCAAGAGCGTGCGTTACGTCGTGGCGACACCAGACTATCTTCGCGGCCGGCCCCTGCCCGTCAAACCCGAGGATCTCAGCGAGCACCAATGCATCCTGATGAATAGCCGCAACAACGAAGCCGAATGGCATCTGGTCAGCGGCCGCAAATCGGCGAAAGTCCAGGTTTCAGGGCCGCTCTCGAGCCGCGACTTCCAGTCCGTGAGCGCATTCACCTACAAGGGGCACGGCATAGGCCTGCTATCTTCGAACTACTGCGATGAGCGCATCGAACGCGGCGAACTCGTTCGCCTTCTGCCCGAGTGGACCTCGCCTGAAATCTTTCTGCACGCAGTCTATCAGACGCGGCGCTTCATTCCCTTGAAGCTGCAGGTCTTCCTCGATGCGCTGAAGGCCTGGAAATCCCCTCTTTGGATACCGCTTCGCTAACGCCAAACGGAAAGGGGGAAGCCGGCCCCTCGAGCCGGCTTCGAGATATCAACAGGCGGCGATCTAGGCGACCGCAGCCTGGCCTTCGGCCTTTGTATGCAGCTGCCGCAGGCTGCGGGCAGCCTCCACCATGTTGATAAGCGCCGGCTTCACTTCCTCCCACTTGCGGGTCTTCAGTCCGCAATCGGGATTGACCCACAACTGCTCGTCCTGAAGGCGCTTGCGCGCCAGCGACAGGAGATCAGTCATCTCCCTGACCTCGGGAATGCGCGGCGAATGGATGTCGTAGACGCCGGGGCCGATCTCGTTCGGATATTTGAAGTTCCGGAAGGCATCGAGCAGCTCCATCTTCGATCTCGATGTCTCGATGGAGATGACATCGGCATCCATCGCGGCGATGGCGACGATGATATCGTTGAACTCCGAGTAGCACATATGCGTATGGACCTGGGTTTCGTCCGCAACACCGCTGGAGCAAAGGCGGAAGCATTCGACCGCCCACTCCAGATAGGCCTTTCGGTCCTTGTGACGCAGCGGCAGACCCTCGCGAAGAGCCGCTTCATCGATCTGGATCATTTTCGCACCTGCCTTCTCCAGATCGACGACCTCGTCGCGGATCGCCAAGGCAATCTGCCGGCACGTTTCGCCGCGCGGGAGATCGTCGCGAACGAAGGACCAGTTGAGGATCGTGACCGGCCCCGTCAGCATGCCCTTTACCGGCTTTTGCGTCAGCGACTGGGAATAATCCCACCAGCGAACGGTCATCGGATTCGGCCTGAAAACATCACCGAAGATGATCGGCGGACGAACGTAGCGCGAGCCGTAGCTCTGCACCCAGGCGTGCTGGGTGAAGGCGAAGCCGGAAAGCTGCTCGCCGAAATACTGCACCATGTCGTTACGCTCGAATTCGCCGTGCACAAGCACGTCGAGGCCGATTTCCTCCTGCCAGCGGATGGTCGCCTCCGTTTCCTTGCGCAGGAAGGCCTCGTAATCGACATAGCTCAGCGTGCCCTTGGCATGGGCCGAGCGGGCCTTGCGGACCTCCGGCGTCTGCGGGAAGGAGCCGATCGTCGTCGTGGGGAAGAGCGGCAGCCGGATGGCACCGGCCTGAAGCGCACGACGCTCCGCAAAGGCGCTGTTACGCCGTTTCATGCCGGCATCGATGCCCGCGATGCGGCCCTGCACCAGCGGATCGGTGACCTTCGGAGAAGCGGCGCGGGCGGCGATAGCCTTCGATGCTGCCTCGACCTCGGCCGATACAGCAGCTTTTCCTTCGGCAAGGCCACGACCCAGCACCGAAAGCTCGGAAAGCTTCTGGGTAGCGAATGCCAGCCAGCTCGTCAGATCGGCATCGAGAGCCGTCTCAAGCTCGAGATCGATCGGAACATGCAGCAGCGAGCACGACGGCGCCACTTCGACGCCCTCGATACCGCGGGCAGTGACGATCGGCTGCAGTCGGTTGATGATCGAGGCAAGATCCGCCCTCCAGATATTGCGCCCATCAATGACGCCAAGCGACAGGACCTGCCCCTTGCGGACGGCTTTCGAAACATCGTCGAGCTGCTCCGGAGCCCGGACCAGATCGACATGCAGACCGGCGACCGGCAGGTCGGCAACGGCGGCAAGATTGCCCGAAAGACCGCCGAAATAGGTCGCTAGCATGATCTTCAGGCCCGGCACGGCCTTCGTCAGCACCTTATAGGCAACGGAGAAGGCATGACGCTCGCCCTCGGTCAAATCGAGGACGGCGATCGGCTCATCGATCTCAACCCAATCGGCGCCGGCAGCGGCGAGACGACGCAGCAATTCCGCGTAAACAGGAAGGAGTTTCGCCAGCAGGTCCAGCGGCTTGAAGGTTGCCGGGCGAGCCTTGGCGAGCTTTAGGAAGGTGACGGGACCGAGGATGATCGGACGCGTGTGGATGCCGAGCGCCTTTGCCTCCAGGAAATGGTCGACCGGCTTCTGCGACGTCAGGCTGAATTCCTGATCCTCGGAGACTTCCGGCACCATGTAGTGATAGTTCGTGTCGAACCACTTGGTCATCTCAAGCGCCGGGACGCCGTGGCCTTGATGCACATGGCCGCAATCGGCGTGGCCGTCGCCCTGGCTGCCGCGCGCCATGGCGAAATAGGCCGACAGCGAGACATCCCCGCCCTTCCAGCCGTAGACGGACGGAACCGCGCCGACCATCACGGCCGTATCGAGCACGTGATCATAGAAGGAGAAGTCGTTGGAAGGGATGCGCGTGATCCCCTTGTCGCGCTGGAGCGACCAGTTTTCGGCCCGGAGCCTCCTGGCCGTTTCGATGAGCTCGTTTTCAGGGATTTTTCCGGACCAAAAGCCTTCGAGCGCGAACTTGAGTTCGCGGTGGCGGCCGATCCTTGGAAAGCCGAGCGATGCAACTGGAATGCTGTTCTGTGACACTGTCATACCCCATTGGTTTGTGGGGGCATGGGTAAAGCGGACGCGTGCGAAAACGGTCCTTCAAGACCGTCGCAGCAACCACCGGGACACCCCGCCCGTGGACGTTATTTTGTCCTGGCAGGTCTCCTGGCTTGCGGGTCGGCGCCTCTGTCCGTCTTCCCAAGGCTCATCGCCTCAGTGACATTATGGACAGTGGCTCGCCGCTTACAGTTGCGGGGGCAGCTCCGGCATAGCCGACATGTCGGCGCACCGTATTCCCTCTTAGCCCTGAGACGGTCAAACCATCCCAGAGAACCATGACGGGTGAATTCTCACCAATGGCGCGGCAAAGTCAATAGATATAAACAAATCTTTATATGTTTATTTGATTAGGTCAATAAGCGCGAGCAGACGAGGATGAAGCGGCGATAGACGAAGGTCCGCAGCTTGTTTCTCAAATTCGCATTCTTCCGCTGCGCTTTCGCGATGGGCGCATGCGATTGCAACTGAATGTCGGCAAAGCCGGCAGCCTTTAGAAGCGGGGCCAGCGCATCCGCGCGCAATCCGGCGCCGAAAGGCAGCGCTTCCATGATGCGCGCGTGGCGGCTGCTGAGAGCTCCGTCATAGTTCTTGTCTGCGCCAATCAAACGGTCGATCAGCGCGATCAACCGTGTCGCGATCTGGCCGCCCGGCTTCGGCTTTGCCCAATCGCCATCGAAGATCACCAGGCGCCCGCCGGGCTTCAGCAGCCGAAACCATTCCTTGAGAGTTTCCTCCGGCCGCGTCAGCGTCCAGACCAGATGACGGCAGACGATGGCATCATAGGTCTCATCCGGCTCCATCGTCTGTTCGGCATCGGCGAACAAGAACCGGAGGCGCGGCTTGCCCGCGTGCTTCCTACGTGCGACGGCAAGCATCGCCTCGGAGAAATCCAGTGCAGTCACCTCATGGCCGAGATCGTGGATCAGGCGCGTTACCTCCCCTGTTCCGCAGGCAAGTTCCAGCACGCGCTTCGGCCGAGGGCCAAGCGCGGCGCGGATCGGCTCCTGCCAGGCGTCAGCCTCCGGCCCGGGCGCAATTTTATGGCCGAATGCGAGATCAAAGGTCTCGGAGCGCTTCGACCAATAATCCCGGATCTCTTCCTTGAGATCGAAATTGGCGCCATCCATGGGTTCAGCCCGCCATGTATTGAATATTGCAGCGGCCATGGACCGAGGACTTCTGCACATGCGCACGCACGCCGAAAACCCGCTCGATCAATTCCTGCGTCAATACCTCTTCCGGCGGCCCGGCCGCGACAACCTCGCCCTTCTGCAACACGGCAAGGCTGTCGCAGAACATCGCTGCCAGATTGAGATCGTGCAGCGCGACGATCGAGGTCACATCGAGCTTGGAGACCAGGCCGAGAATATCGAGCTGATGCTGGATATCGAGATGGTTCGTCGGCTCATCGAGCAGCAGTTCGCTCGGGGTCTGGGCAAGAGCTCTCGCGATATGGACGCGCTGCCGCTCGCCACCGGAAAGGGTCTGCCACAGCTGCCCGGCACGACCCTGCATGCCGACGCGCGCAAGCGCATCCGAAACCGCCGTATCGTCGTGAGCGCTCCAGGCTGACAGCGGACCGCGATGCGGCGTGCGGCCGAGACGCACGACATCCATCACGGTCACCTGGGTATCGGTCGTCGCCTGCTGTTCGACAAGCGCGATGCGGCGAGCGATATCGCCACGCGAGATGGAGGTGATATCGCTGCCGCCAAGCCGGATGACGCCGCTTCTGACCTTCCTCAACCGGCAGATCAGCCGCAGCAGGCTGGATTTCCCGGAACCGTTCGGCCCGAGAAGGCCAAGGACCTTGCCCTTTTCCACCGCCAGGCTGACACCGTTGACGATCAGAGTATTGCCGGCCGCGAAGGTCACCGTATCCACAGCGATGCTCATGCCGTCCTCCGGGCGCGATAGAGAATGATGGCAAAGGCCGGAGCCCCGAAAAGGGCAGTAACCACACCGATCGGCAGAATCTGCTGGGGGATGATGACCCGCGAAACGATATCGGCGCCGACCATGAAGATGGCGCCGGCCAGGGCCGCAGCCGGCAGCAGCCGATCATGGCTCGGCCCCACCGCGAAACGGGCGGCGTGCGGGATGACCAATCCGACAAAGCCGATGGAACCGACGATGCTGACGACCGCTGCCGTCATGAACGCCGTCACCCCGAGCAGAACGATCTGCGCGCGTCTGACCGCAATGCCAAGCGAGGCAGCCGCGTCCGTGCCGAAGATGAAGGCGTCGAGCACGCGGACATGTGCCATGCAAATGGCAAAGCCGACAATGGCGACCGGCCCTGAAAGATAGACATCCGGCCAGCGCACGCCGCTCAACGAGCCGAGCAGCCAGAACATGACGCCCCTTGCCTGTTCGGCGTTGGCCGAGGTGGTGACGATGTAGGAGGTGAGCGCGTTGAAAAGCTGCGAGCCGGCGACGCCGCAGAGAATGATGCGCTCGCTCGTGCCGCCGACGCCAGCCGCAAGCAGACCGACAAGCAGGAAGGCGACGACCGCGCCGAGGAAGGCGCCGCCGGAAAGCCCCAGAATGCCGTAGCCAAGTCCGAGGATCATGATGCAGACCGCGCCGGTCGAGGCGCCGGCCGAGATGCCGAGCACATAGGGCTCGGCCAGCGGATTGCGCAACAGGGCCTGCAAGATCACGCCGCTCAGCGCCAGCGACGCACCCGTGCTGGCGGCGACAAGCGCCCGGCTCAGTCGATAATCCCAGACGATACCCTGGTGAATCCGGCTCAGTTCGAAACTCGTTCCGAACATCCGGTTCGCGATCGCCTTGGCGGTCGTCGACAGCGGGATCGAAATCTCGCCGATCGATACGGCGAGACTGATCATGAAGGCGAGAAGGACGACCGCCGCCATGCCAAGCGCTAAAAGTGCCCACCATGACCGTCGTTCTGCAACGAGGCGCATATCGTTACTGCGCCAGGCCGAAGGACTTGATGCCCTTGGCCAGGATTTCGATGCCGTCGATGGTGCGGATGGTCGGGTTCATCGACTGCGCATCCATCATGACGAAATGCTTGTTCTTGACGGCATCGAGCTGGCTGGTGACCGGGTCTTTTTCAAGGAAATCGACCTTGACCTTCGGATCGTCAGCGGCATAGCGGCGGCGGTCCATCGTGGCGATGACGATCACGGCCGGATTGGCCTGAGCGATCGTCTCCCACCCGACGAGCGGCCATTCCTCTTCCGTCGTCACGACATTCTTGGCTCCGATCGTCTTCAGAATATAGGCCGGTGCGCTGTTCTTGCCGGCGATGAAAGCATCGCCGCTGACTTCCTTGCTGGAAAACCAGAAGACGATCGGCAGGTCCTTGGACTTTGCGCCTGATATCGAGGCAACCGCATCCGCTTCGCGTTTCTTCAGGTCTGCGATCAAGGCATCGCCGCGGTCGCTGACGTCGAAGATCTCAGCGAGTTCATGGACCTCCTGGTAGACCAGGTCCATCGAGAACAGTTCCTTGCGCACCCCGTCGCCGCCATCGGTGTTGACCTTGGCGACACAGTCCGTCGGCGCGATATAGGTGTTGATGCCAAGCTCGGAAAACTGCTCGCGCTTGCCGACGGAGCCCTGCGGGCCGACATGCCACTCGAATTCGGCGGCGACGACATCCGGCTCCTTGCCGACAACGGATTCGAAGCTTGGATCATTATCGGCAAGCCGCGGGATCTTCGCATTGGCTTCGGCATATTGCGGCAATACCGGGCCGACCCAAACGGCCGTTCCGGCGATCTTGTCGGCCAGGCCGAGCGACAGCAGGATTTCGGTCATGCCCTGCCCGATCGAAACGATCTTCGCCGGAGCCTTCTGGAACGTGACCTTCTGGCCGCAATTATTGATGGTGAGGGGATATTGGGTAGCGGCCAAGCCGGAGGTGGCAAAGCCGGCCAGCCCCAGTGCAAATGTAATGGTCGTCAAAAAATGGCGCATGAAAGATCTCTATAGGATAGGGAAACTGGGCGGTGTCAGCGCAATCGCGCTGATAAAGGCCGCCGCCGGTTGCGAAGATCCCAATCAAGGCCGATAGAGGTCGGATAATATCGAAGGCGCAGGTCAATCATTGTCTGTCCCTTCCGGGCATCCCCGCCCGGCTGATTGGATCGTGATCGACGGCAGGTCTCCTGGCTTGCGAATATCTGACAATCATCTGCCTTCCCGCAAGCTTCGCTGCAGTGGCATGGCTCAAAGCCTCGGGAGCGAACCGGCAAATGGTCGCCCCCGGATGATCGGCACTCCGCTTACAGTTGCGGGGGCAGCCACGGTCTAGGTCCCTTTTGGGTCGTCCTCACCGTGTTCCCTATTAATCCCCGCGGAGTCTTCCTTGGGGAACCGTCGCGTCCAGTTATTCCGGAGTACCCCTTTCCGTCAAGGACGCATGAAGGGCAAAAAGGCGCGAGCACATACTTATCGCCGGAGGCCACATGGCTGCCTAAGCAGCCTCTGCCAGTTCCACGCGGTTTCTTCCGCCCGCCTTTGCCCGATAGAGCGCCTTGTCGGCAGCCTCCAGCACATGTTTGAAATCCGTGGTCGGTTCGAGCGAGCAGGCAATACCGATGCTGACGGTGACATGGACGGCGTCCTGATCGAACATCAAGGTTGTGCCCTCGATGTCCCTGCGAATTTTCTCCGCGACGGCAGCGGCCGCCCTCATATCCGTGTTCGGCAGCAGGACGACGATCTCTTCGCCGCCATAACGAGCGGCGATATCGGTCTTGCGCACCGTTTGCCGGATCACATCCGCCACCCGCGCCAGAACGGTGTCGCCGAAGGAATGGCCCCAGCTGTCGTTGATCTTCTTGAAATGATCGATATCGAGCATGATGATCGAAAAGGGGATGCGCCGCACGCCCGCTTCCTTGCTGCACCGATCGCCTTCACGCTGCAACACGCGACGGTTGGGAAGCCTTGTCAACGGGTCGAGGCTCGCTTCATTCTCCAGCGCGCGCTGGATGCCGATGCGATATTGTTCCCGCTGCAGCAGGTCCGACAGCAACATGACGCCAAGGATATTGACGATCGTTACCGGAAGCGTCGCCGAGAGGAGAAGCGCGTGCGCAACCGCCCACGGCAGAAAGAAGAGAACCACGAGCGAAGAGCAGGTCGCCAGACCGAACAGGGCCGAGCGTCTCCACCCCGTGCCCGTCCATTGCCGCGGTAAAAGGCTGAGCGCATAGCCCGCGGTCGCGACGATCACGATGCCGGCAATACCGCCCACCGCGCCCATGCCGCCGACCATAAACCGAAACAGGGCCATCATCGCCGCAGCGACAATGGTTCCCAGCAGGCCGCCATAGATCGGCGTGAGAACAAGGAGGATCGAGCGGCCGTCCTGAATGACGCCGGGCATCCACTGAATCGGATCGCCCATCGACAGGATGCCGACCAGCCCGAACAACAGACCGACGGCGACCGATTTCAAAGCGCCGCGCTCGACGATACGGATGACCCAGGAATAGGCATAGACAATGATTGCCACCTGGCCGAGGACGCGTATCAGCGAGACCAAATGTGTTTCAATTTCCATTGGCATTCCCAGTCCTCGCAACGAGCCGCAACGAATGACCTTCGTCGGCATAATCGAAGTCGCTGCGGGATACCACGCGATCTCCGCAAAATGGTTTACCAAGCCTCTCGCTGATGGGCGGTGTGGCAATATCGTCCAAGCGGGAACGGGGATTGAAGATCATCGTCACAATCGAACTTCTAAAGCAATGTGTCTCAGTATCGCTGGGTCCGGAACCTGTAATCCAGGCCAGATGGAGCCATGTGTCCTTCAGGGATCATAGGCCATCGAAGGAAACGAATGATGAAAGCCGACGCATCGAGAGATCGCCGGTACAGGGCGGGAGGCGAGTTACCAAAGCTGCTCATGATCGCCTTTCCGCCGAGCGCAATCTACAGATCCGAATGATCAACGCTATTTGGCGTCCGTTGTGGAGCGATCAAGGGCTGTTCGCCAATTTGCCATTCCCCAGCGTCGGCGGCGTGCCCTGGAAGACAGAGCCGCTTGGTAGACACCCACCTCCGCAAACTTCGGCTCGGCACGAATTGACGCATTGCGCTCGCAATGGGCCTGCCCTATGACTGCAGCCTTATCCGCGGATGCGGTGGTGGGGACAAGAATGCGGAAGACAATTTCGCGAACATGGCAGTGGAGCGCGCGCATCGTCTGCGCCGTGGCGCTGTTGCTTGTCGGCTTCGCCCATCAGCCAGTCGTTGCGACAGCGGATGACATATCTCCCATAGAGCTTGCCCAATACCGGCTGCCGGATGGGTCCCTGCCGATCCTCTGCATCACCTACAAAGATGCCGACGGCAAGGTGCATGGAAAGGCCTATGCGCCCGGATGTGAGGCCTGCCGGATCGCGTCGGCTGCGGTTCTGCCCACACCTCCTACCGAGATTTGCGAGCGCCTCGCCTCCCCGCGCGGAGAGGTCGTCGTCGCGAGGTCGGAAGCTTTCCATCGACAGCTTTATCCACCGAATACCGGCCCAAGAGCGCCCCCCATCCTCGACATCGTTGGCTGAACCGGCGTTGCAGCTTTCGCTGTGACGCCCGCCGTCAACGGCTGCCGTCATGCGCGACCCTCGGGTCGTAAGATCCGAAGATGGGTGTTCCCAGCTGAACTTTACCGAACGAGGCGGGCCGAGTGGTCCGGCTGGTCATGTGAAGAAGCTCACGACAAACGGCGAGCCATCGCCGCTCTCCCCGGATCGTCCGCTTGCGGCTGCCCACCGATCTTCGGAGGATTTTCATGTCTGCCTTAACCGCTGCGGAGCCCGCAGTCGCAGCAACCCATAATATATCGCTCTATCGCGCGATCTGGCGCTGGCATTTTTTCGCCGGTCTTCTCGTCATTCCTTTCATGCTCAATCTGGCGATCACCGGATCGCTCTACCTGTTCAAGGATCAGATTGCCGATACCTTCTATACGCACCGCCATATCGTCGCCGAGGCCGGCACGATGCTGCAGCCGCAGCAGATTGCCGATGCGGCGCTCGCAGCCTTTCCCGGCGCACGCGCAACCTCCTATCACGAGGCATCGGCCGCAGACCGCTCGGCCTGGGTGACGCTGTCCAAGGACGGCCGATCGACCATCGTCTACGTCAATCCCTATGACGGCGGCATCTTGGGCTCGGTCGACGCGAAAGACGAATTCGGCTGGGTCGTCAAGCGCATCCACAGTCTCGAATATTTCGGCAAATGGACCAATCGCCTCATCGAGATCGTCGCCGGCTTTGCCCTCGTCCTCGTGGTCACCGGCATCTATCTATGGTGGCCGCGCCAGCAGACCGGCGGCATACTCACCGTTCGCGGCAATCCATCGCGGCGCGTCTTCTGGCGTGACCTGCATGCCGTGACGGGAGCGCTTGCCGGCATCCTCATCTTCTTCCTGGCCTTCAGCGGCATGCCCTGGTCCGGCTACTGGGGCGCCAACGTCAATGCCTGGCTGACCGCGAATAATCTCGGCACACCGGCGGCGGTCTGGGACGACGTGCCGAAATCGACGAAGGTCACGCAGGATGTCGTCAGCCGCGCCGGCTGGGTCGTCGAAAACGCACCCGTTCCGCTGTCCGATATCGCGGCGGCGCAATCGGCAAGGCCGATCGATCTGAACAGGGCCGTCGACATCATCCATGGGCTTGGCATGATCGCCGGTTCCGACCTTGCGATCCCAGGGGATGAAACTGGCGTCTATACCGCAAGCCACTATTTCGGCGATCTCGGCAAGGAACGCACCGTTCATATCGACCAATATTCCGGCAGGCCGCTCGTCGACATTTCCTACGATCAGTATCCGGCGCTCGGCAAGGCGATCGAATGGGGCATCAATGTCCATCAGGGACAGGAATGGGGCCTCTTCAACCAGCTGCTGATGCTGGCTGCTTGTCTGGCGATCGTCCTTTGCTGCGTCTCGGCTGCAACCATGTGGTGGAAGCGACGGCCTGCCGGCCGCCTCGGCGTGCCGCCGATGCCGCCGCAAAAGTCCGTCTATATCGGCCTCTGGCTCATCGCCATCGTCTTCGGCGCGGCCTTCCCGCTGACGGGAGCAGCGATCGTCGTGATGCTGCTCCTCGATCAGCTCGTGGTTCGTTTCGTGCCGCCGCTCCGGCGCTTCTTTTCCTGACGAGATCGGGCGGAGCCGATGGTTCTGCCCGCCCCCTTTTTCCGGATCAAGGATATCGATCGTGTTAAAACGCGCTTTTGCTCTTGCCGCCTTCGGGCTGGCGTCCCTGCTGTCCTCCATCGCCCTTGCCGACGACGTCAAGGTCGGCAACCTCACCATTTCCGCTCCCTATGTCCGCGCCATGGTGCCTGGCGCTCCCGTCGGTGGCGGCTATGTGACCATCACCAATACCGGCGACACCGACGACCGGCTGATCGCGGCAAGCTCGCCACGCGCCGCGACAGTCCAGATTCACGAGATGAAGATGGACAATGACGTGATGATCATGCGCGAGCTTTCCGACGGCCTGCCGATACCGGCCGGCAAGACCGTCGAGCTCAAGCCTGGCGGCTATCATGTGATGTTCCTGAAAGTCGCCGAGCCCTTCCTTCAGGGCCAGACGGTGAGGGCAACGCTCAAGTTCGAAAAGGCCGGATCGATCGAAGTCGATTTCCCGGTCGGATCGATTGCGGCGAAAGGAGAGACACTCCATGTCAAATAGGCAGCGGTTCATCACGATGGCCGTCGCCCTGACGCTTGTCGTCGGCGCCGGCGTTATCGGCTACGCAACATTCCTCATGACGCCGCAGGTCCGGGCAGCCGGCAGCTTCGGTGCAGCCTTCACACTGACGGACGATCGCGGTCAGCCCATCACCGAAAAGGCCCTGTCGGGCCACCCCTCGCTTGTCTACTTCGGCTACACGCATTGCCCCGATGTCTGCCCAACCACGCTCTACGATATGGCGGGCTGGTTCAAGACGCTCGGACCGCAGGCCGACAGACTGAAGGCCTATTTCTTCAGCGTCGATCCGGAGCGCGACACGCCCGCGATCATGCACAGCTATACGGGCAATTTCACCGACCGGATCACCGGTATCACGGGCGATCCCGGCGAGATGCGAAAGGCCATCAAGGGCTGGCGCATCTATGCCAAGAAGGTGCCTAGTCCGGACGGCGGATACACCATGGATCACACCGCATCCGTGCTGCTGGTCGATGCCGGCGGCAATCTCAGCGGCACGATCGCCTATCAGGAAAATGACGATGTCGCACTGCAGAAGATCCGAAATCTGCTGCAGCAGAACTAATTCCGTGGCGCCCGAGCACCATCGGAAAATGAGAATTCCGTCCGGCTCAGCCGCCAACGGATATGGGCGATCGAGCGATCGCCATCACCCGATCCGCAGCCTTGCTGCTGGTCGTCAACATGATAAGGAAATCAAAATGCCCCCTATCAAGAAATTGCTCCTCGCTGCCGGCGCAATCAGCCTCGCCTTTGCCGGTCAAGCCATCGCGCATGCTCATCTAAAGTCGGCAGTCCCGGCGGCCGACGGCACGGTCAAGACCGCACCATCGGAACTCGACCTGACCTTCTCGGAAGGTCTCAATCTGAAATTCAGCGGCATCAAGGTGACGGGACCCGACAAGGCGGCCGTCAAGACCGGCAAAGGCATGCTGATGAACAAGGACACCACGTTGATGGTACCCGTGACCGACAAGCTGTCCGCCGGCAAATACACGGTCGAATGGCATGCACTCTCCACGGACGGCCACAAGACCAACGGAACCTATAGTTTCACCGTTTCGCCTTGACCGACCCGGAAGCTGCCCGCGATCGCGCGGGCGGCTTTCCCCCTAGCTGCAGGCTGGTCCCAAGCGCCGGCTTGACGCGGCGTGTGCCGTCGGATGGTCGCAGGCTCAGGGCTAGCTGGAAATGCAGCCTTTCAGGAAGATTGCTGCGCACTCCGTCGCGCGAATTCTGATTTCCTCGTCATCAGGCGCCTGTCGCTGGCCCAGCATGACGGCCCGCTGCGGCTCCATGGTCATCATTCCCCTGAGGAAGCCAGCAGCGCGGGAGATATCGGCAATGGTGATTGCCCCCTTGTCGCGCTGGCTGCGCAGCCACGTTTCGAAGACGGTGGTCGTGGCGACAATTGCCCGCTGATAGAACGACGCCGCGATTTCGGGAAAGCGATCGGCCTCGGCCACCGCAAGGCGATTGATCGCGATCGTTTCTGGGTCCAGCGCCAGACGGCCGTAGGCAATCAGGATTTGCTCGAGCTGATGATGCAGGTCCGGATGCTTGAGCAGCCCCTGGTCCACTTCCACGCTGAAACGAGCAATGCGATCGGTAACCACGGCATTGAAGATCTCGCCCTTGCCTTCAAACAGTCGATAGACGGTTTTGGTCGATACCCCCGCATCCTGCGCGATATCGTTGACGCATGCCGATGCGTAACCCGTGTCGAGAAACCGCTTTCGTGCCGACGAAAGCACGAGCGCCCTGGTCTCGTCGTCACCGCGAACCTGCGGTCGGCCTCGGGGCCGTTTCACGGTTGTTTGATTTAGGACCATAGTTATTTTCCAAAATCTAGTTGACTTGGATTATATAGCGCCTATTTTGGAAAATATCAAGTTTCCAAATAAAACTTGGCCGCTACCCCTGCCCGGCAGCGACCTTCTGTCAGGAGCAAGCATATGGCTAAGAATCTGCATGTCGTGACATCCGAAGACGCTTCCGCTGAAGCGCAGGAAGATGTCGAGTTGAAAGTCAAGGAAGGCGCGGTCTCCGAAGCCCGTCCGGAAGCGCCCCAGGGCCACGCCGGCATCGGTGCCACGACTGGTCGCAGCAGGACGCCTCGCCGCCTGATGTATGGCGTCGGTGCGATCGTCATCATTGCCGCCGCGGGCTATTACGGACATGATTATTGGCAAAACGGCCGCTTCCAGGTGTCGACTGACGACGCCTATGTGCAGGCCGACAATAGTTCGATCGCCCCGAAGATCTCGGGTTATCTCGCGGAAGTCCTTGTGAAGGATAATGAGACCGTGAAGGCCGGCCAGCCGCTTGCCCGCATCGACGACCGCGATTTCCGCGCGGCGCTCGACCAGGCCAGGGCTGACGTCGCCGCCGCGCAGGCAACGATAGAGGCCGACCAGGCCTCGCTGGATATTCAGCAATCGACGATTGCCGCAGCCCGCGCGACGCTGGACGTCGACAAGGCAAACGAGACCTTCGCCGAACAGAACAACAAGCGTTATGCGAGCCTCGCCTCCAACGGCTATGCAGCCGTGCAGACGGCGCAACAGGCGGCATCCCAGATCGCCGCAGCCCAGGCTTCGATCGTCAGGGATACCGCGACGCTGGAAGGCGCCGTCAAACAGGTCTCGCTCCTGAAAGCGCAGATCTCGCAGGCAACCGCCGCCCTGCAGAAAAACCAGGCGGTCCAGCACCAGGCCGAGCTCAACCTCTCCTATGCCACGATCGTCGCCCCCGTCGACGGCACCGTCGGCAACCGCACGCTGCGTATCGGCCAATATGTTCAGGCCGGAACGCAGCTGATGTCGCTCGTGCCGACCGATCAGGCCTATGTCGTCGCCAACTACAAGGAAACGCAGCTGACGGACGTCCATCCCGGTCAACCGGTGGATATCGAAGTCGACATGTTCCCGGGCAAGGTCTTCCATGGTCGCGTCGACAGCCTTGCGCCCGCGAGCGGCCAGGAATTCGCGCTCCTGCCGCCCGATAACGCGACCGGCAACTTCACCAAGGTCGTTCAGCGAATTCCGGTAAGAATAGCGCTAGACCCGCAGACCATGAACGGCGGCGAACTGCGCCCCGGAATGTCCGTCGAGCCGAGCATCAACACCAAAGCAGACGCCGCGCAGCAGAACTGACGGCGGGAGCCCCCACAATGTCGACGATTACAATCGATGGCCGTCCGATGCCGGCCGCTGCGGCACAGCCGCGCGCATCGACAAGAGAGTGGATCGCGGTCATGGCCGGCATGATCGGCGCGTTCATGGCGATCCTGAACATCCAGATCACCAATGCGTCCCTCCTCGATATCGAGGGAGGCATTGGAACTGGAGTGGACAATGGCGCCTGGATCTCGACCTCCTATCTGATCGGCGAGATCGTCGTCATTCCGCTCACCGCCTATCTCAGCGGCGTCTTTTCGTTTCGCCGCTACATACTGGTGAACTCGGTGTTGTTTCCGCTGTTTTCCCTGTCCTGCGCCTTCGCACACGATCTCGGGACGATGATCGTCTTGCGCGGCCTGCAGGGATTTGCCGGCGGCGTGCTGATTCCGATGGCCTTCACCATGGTGCTGACGAAGCTTCCGAAGCCGCAGCAGCCTCTTGGGTTGGCGCTCTTTGCGCTGTCGGTCACTTTCGCGCCGGCCATCGGCCCGACGATCGGCGGTTACCTGACTGAAAACTATGGCTGGCAGACGATCTTCTTCATCAATGCCGTGCCGAGTGCCGTCATGGTGGTGGCGTTGGCGCTGACGCTGGACAAGCAGCCGATGCAGCTGAAACTGCTGCGCGAAGGCGACTGGGCCGGCATCGTGACGATGGCGATCGGTCTGTCGGCGCTGCAGACGGTGCTGGAAGAAGGCAACAAGGACGACTGGTTCTCCTCGCCCTTCATCATCAGGCTCAGCATCATCGCAGCCGTATTCCTAACCCTCTTCATCGTGATCGAGCTCAAAGTTTCGAAGCCGCTGGTGAAATTGCAGCTGCTGAAACAGCGAAACTTCGGGCTCGGCGTGCTTGCGAACATCCTCGTCGGCGTCGCGCTGTTCGGGACAGTCTATATCCTGCCGCAATATCTGGGCCAGGTGCAAAAGTACAACGCCGAGCAGATCGGCAACGTCCTTGCCTGGACGGGCTTGCCGCAGCTGCTGCTGATCCCGCTGGTGCCGCTGATGATGAAGCGGGTGGACGTGCGCTGGCTCGCTTTCTTCGGCATCGCGGTCTTTGCGCTCAGCTGTTTCATGAACGTCACGCTTTCGGCCGATAATGCCGGAGACCAGTTCTTTATCCCGAACATCGTCCGTGCAATCGGCCAGGCTTTCGTCATCACGCCCGTCACCGCGATCACGACAGCCGGGATTGCTCCAGCGGACGCGGCCGCCGCCTCGGGCCTGACGAACATGCTGCGCAATCTCGGCGGCGCGGTGGGCACAGCCTCGCTTGGGACCATCCTGACGAAGCGCGAGCAGTTTCACTCCAACATCATCGGCCAATCCGTGACCCTTGCCCGCGATGAGGTGCGCGAGCGGATCGACCAGATGACTGGTTACTTCCTGTCGCACGGCGTCTCGGACCATCAGGTCGCCCAGCAAAAAGCGGTTATCGCTCTCGGCCAGATCATCAAGAGACAGGCGCTGATCATGGGCTTCAGCGACACCTTCGCCGTCATCGGCGTCGTGCTCGCCATTGCCGCGATCACCATGCTGTTCACCAAGCGCCCACAAACCGGCGGCGGCGCAGGCGCCCACTGAACCATGCGGGTTCACGCGCAAGCCGTACCGCGATCTGCAAGAGCAATGTGCCTCAATGGCGTCCGGAAACTCCCGGGCGCCGTTATTCAGTTCCCCTTAGGCCTGCCGCCCGAGACAGAAAGGCGATAGCAGATCACCACGATCAGCTTGCGCCATGCACGAGCCGAAGCCACGCGCCATCCTCGCCGGACGATAGGAAAACAGTGAGCCGAAGAAGCAAATTGCTGCGATGCTGGGATCTTCAGGCGCTCAAGGCGGCTACCTGTTCATGTCCTCGACCACCCAGCGGAAAAATAACAATATAACGGCCGCAAATAGTAATAGCTGCATCAATTTAGGTAAATCAAGCATATCATAGCTCTCTAATTTAATTGCTGCATCATGCAGACAAGCTTCAATATCTTGAGATGTATTAATTATCCTCTATTATCACACAGCATTAATTATGATTAACGCATAGTTAATCGAATTTATACGTCACATGAATCCTTTATGCTGAGCTACATTACAACTGGGATTCTGGATTCTACAGTTCGAACTGCGAGGTTCCGCTGACGATCCGCACCGGATTCTCGCACCAGATCCATGATGTTACCCCGCTTCCTTCATGGTAGGCATGCTTCGCTTCGGCATGCAGAACCACAAGGAGCCCGCGACAGTGAAGTGTCTACGCATCTATGCCACCCCGGATGGCGAATCGCATTTCGATGAAGTCGAACTGCCGACCACGAAAGGGTCGGTGCATCCCGATGCCGCGCCGTTCGAGGTTTCGGCCAGTTATCAGGCGTCCCGCGTCCGCCTCACCCACATCCCAGCCGGCATGCGCGAGGTTGCCTGGCATACCGTCCCGGAGCCGGTGCTGACGGTCAGGCTGGATGGTTCGGTCGAATACGAGACAAGCGATGGAGAGGTGCGCCACATTCCGGCGGGTAGCTTCGTGTTAGTGCAGGACACGCACGGCAAGGGCCATCTGTCACGACATTCCGCAGAGGCGCAAACCGTCATCTGGATCTCACTGCCGAACGGCCTCGATTTGCCGCCCTCGTAGTTTGTCTGGACGCGCCTCCACGCTGTCACGCACGGCAACGAATGACGAAACCGGATCAGAAGTTGAGCGGATGAACCCTATTCATCTAGCTCCCTTGGCTCTCGGTATGCGAGCCATCTCACTTGCGATAGGTTGACGGATTGATGCCGTGACGCTGCAGACGGGCGTAGAGGCTGCGGCGCGGCAGTTTGAGCGCCTGTGCGACCTCGCCTATATCCCCTTCGAAGCGTTCCAGCGTGGCCTTCAGAATATTCACCTCGAACTGATCCATCTGATCGGAGAGGCCAAGTTCCAGGAGAGGCGCGTTGCGGGCAGAGGCGAGGCCAAGCGCTGCCTGCGTTGCATAGTTGCGCAGCTCGCGGACATTGCCCGGCCAATCATCCGTCAAAAACCGTGCCTCCATCGCGGCATCGATGTGTGGACGCGGCACGCCGTGCGAGCGCGCGGCCTCGTCGAGAAAGGCGCTGAACAACAGGCCGATGTCAGCCCGTCGCTCCCGCAAGGGCGGAATGCGGATTCTTACGGTTTCCAGCCGATAGAGCAGATCGGCGCGAAAACGGCCCTTGACGACCGCGCCGTGCAGATCGCTCTTGGTGGCCGCGACAATACGGAGATCGACCGGGACCGGCTCGCCTGTTGCCGAGGGTAGCTCGCGTTCCTCGACGACACGCAGAAGCCGCCCCTGCAGCATGGGCGACATGCTGTCGATCTCGTCGAAAAACAGCGTGCCGCGATCCGCCTCGGCAATGCGTCCGCGCCGGACGCGGTTTCCAAACAGCGTCTCATCGGCGATCGCATCCGGCAGGGCTGCACAATCGACCGCGACGAAGCCGCGGGCACGTCGCCTGCTCCAGCGATGAATAAGACGGGCCACGAGCTCCTTGCCGGTGCCCGTTTCTCCTTCGACGAGAACATCCACATCGGCGCTTGCGACCTGGCGGATCGTTTCGCGCAAGCGCGCCATGACCGCAGTCTGGCCAAGAAGCGGCGACGCATCCTCAGCCTCCGCGGCGGCCTGCCGCAAACGGCGGTTCTCCAGCACCAGCCGACGCGTCTCCAGCGCCCGGCGCACCGATGCGATCAGATGATCGGTGGCAAAGGGCTTGGCGATGAAATCATAGGCACCCTGTTTCAGTGCGCCGACCGCCATGGCGATATCGCCGTGGCCGGTCATCAGGATGACGGGCAAGTCCGGGTCGCGCGCCAGCACGGCTTCCAGCAGATCGTGTCCGTCGATGCGCGGCAGGCGGATGTCGCTGACGATCACGCCTGGCAATGCGGTCGCAAGACTTGCCAGCGCCGACTGCCCGTCGCCATGGGTTTCCACGTCGAAACCCGCTATGGCGAAGGAATCGCTGAGTGCGGCATTAAAAGGACCATCGTCCTCGACCAGGAGGACTTTCTCCGGCGCTTGTAGGGTCATGCCCGCCTCATCGTGATTATGAAAGCCGCGCCACCGAGCGGCGAAGGGCCTGTTGTCAACGATCCGCCGAGATCGTTCATGATGTCCTGCGCGATCCCGAGCCCAAGACCGAGCCCGTCTGGCTTGCCGGTCATGAAGGGCCGGAATATTTCCTTGGCCAGTGCAGGATCGATACCGGGGCCGTTGTCGGCGACGGTCAGCCGCACGATGTCTCTTCCCTCGGCGTCGATGAGCAGGGCGACATGCGGATCGGCGATTTCCGCGACCGCATCGATAGCGTTCTGCAGCAGATTGACGATAACCTGCTCCAGCCGCACCCGTTCGGCAAGCACATGCGGCTGGCCCTTTGCCGGAAGATCCAGCCGCACGCCCGCCTTGTGAAAGCGATTCCCGACCAACAGCAAGGCACCGGCAATCATAGCATCGAGCGGCTCCGATCCGGCCGCCTGTCGCCCCCGGCGTGAGAACCGCCGCATCTCCTGCGTAATCGTGCCGATGCGCGCCGTCACCTCGACCGCCGCGTCCAGATTGGCGCCGACACGATCGAGGCGATTGGCTGCGAGATGGTGGCGGGCATTCTCGGCGAGGGTCCGGATGGTGGCGACCGGCTGGTTGATTTCATGCATCAACCCCGCCGTGATCGAACCGACGGAGGCGAGACGGTTGGCCTGGGCAAGCTCCTCGCGGGCGTCGCGATACCGATCTTCGGCGCGCGTGCGTTCGGCCATCTCGGCGCGCAGCTCGGCCGTGCGCGCGGCGACGGCCTCCTCAAGCGCGCGCCGGTCGGCCGCAGCTCTCGCTGCCCGGGTCATTCGCCACCAGATCGCCGCTACGATGACCGCCAATGCCAGGATCGCGGGCAGGGCCAGGAGCCAGGCCTCCACCCGCGCGTCCTGCAATGCCGTGCGGGTGTCGAGAAGATGCAGGAGGCGCAAACGCGTGCCGGCCACCGGCTGCTCCGCCGCAATCATGATCTGCTGTCGCGGACCGCGTATGCGGCCGGCGTCCTCGGCCCGATAGTTTCCCGGCCCCAGCGCCGCGTCGCGATATTGGCCGCTTGCAACGATGCCGGCCCGATCTTCGGGCGACAGCGGCGCAAGCGCTGTCAGCACCTGAGACGGATCGGATGCGGCGAGGATGATCTGGTGCTCATCGACGACAAGCGTTTCGCCGGGATCGTTCGCCCAGATCCGCGACACCGCATCGAATTCGAACTTGACGACCACGACCCCCGCTGGAGCCGCGGCAGCGCCGACCCTGCGGGCCAGAAACAGGCCCGGCCGGCCGCTGATGGCTCCGGCGCCATAATATTCCGCCGTCCCGTCTTTCAGCGCCTCGGAAAAATAGGGGCGGAAGCTGAAATTCTTGCCAACGAAACTGTCTTCGGTCCCCGCATTCGACGCGGAGATGACAAGTCCCTTTTGATCGACCAGGTAGATGATGTAGGCGCCGGTTTCATGGGCCAGGAAGCCAAGCTTTTCATCAAGCCGGCGGGCCGCATCCGCCGTCGGGCTTGCAAGTGCCTCGCCAAGATCGCGATATTCGCCAAGCACGATCGGCAGGAGCCGGAAACGCGAAAGCTCGCTGTCGAGCAAACGGCTATGCTGGACCGCAAGCCCTTCCGCCTCGCCGCCCAGCCGCCCAAGCGCATCCTGACGCGAAAACGAGAGCGCCGCGTACCAAATGCCAACGGCGACGGCCAAACCAGCCGCCGCCAAAAGTACAATTCGCCTGAGGCCCAATCCACTCATCTGTGCAGGATATTGCACAAGCTTTGAAATAGCCATGCAGAATCTTGCGCGCACCGCTCCGAAGATCGACATGCGATCGCAAGAAAATTGAACTATATCAATATCGTATCCCGACAGATCCTTAGATCTCGTCCCTCGCGCCTTCCATGCGTATCAATGCAGCCACTGGGAGAGTGGTCCTCGATACGCAGAAAAGGCTGGTTGCCGGCCGGATATCCGGCATAGCCGATATGGTCTCGAAGAGACCGGCGGCGGCAACCCGCACGCATACGGCCTCTCCCGGCGAACCCGTCGTCCGCAGCGCCTTTCGCTGCGCCGCGGCGATCAGAAGCAGAAACGGGAGGAGAGGCATAATGCTGAAGACAGTACAAGATCCCATCACGACGACGGCAATGGCGGAAGCGGCCGAGCGGCGCAAGCGTCTCAAATCGATCATCGGCGGTTCCACCGGCAATCTGGTCGAATGGTTCGACTGGTATGTCTATGCCGCATTCGCGCTCTATTTTGCTCCACATTTTTTCCCTGCCGGCGACCAGACGGCGCAGCTGTTGAATTCGGCGGCGGTCTTTGCCGTGGGTTTCGTCATGCGGCCGATCGGAGCCTGGATCATGGGGCTCTATGCCGACCGCAAGGGCCGGAAAGCCGGTCTCGCCCTTTCGGTGACGCTGATGTGCGCCGGCTCGCTGATTATCGCGCTGACACCGGGATATGAAACCATCGGTGTCGCGGCACCGGCACTTTTGGTCCTCGCCCGTCTGATGCAGGGCCTGTCCGTTGGCGGCGAATACGGCGCTTCGGCGACCTACCTCTCCGAAATGGCCGGCCGAGAGCGGCGCGGCTTCTTTTCGTCGTTTCAGTACGTCACGCTGATTTCCGGCCAGCTGCTTGCCATCGCCCTGCTGATCCTGTTGCAGGCCGTGATGACGACGGAAGCGCTGAACGCCTGGGGATGGCGCATTCCTTTCTTTATGGGAGCAGCGCTTGCGGTCGTGGTCTTCTGGCTGCGTCGCGGCCTTGCCGAAACCGAGAGCTTCAAGAATGTGCGCGCAAGCGACGCACAGAAGTCCGGCTTCTGGATGCTCATCACCCGGCACCCGAGGGAAACGGCACTGGTCATGCTGCTGACGGCCGGCGGCACACTCGCCTTCTACGCCTATTCGATCTACATGCAGAAATTCCTGGTCAACACGTCTGGATTCAGCCGGGAGACGTCGAGCGAGATAAACGCAATCACGCTGTTCATCTTCATGCTCCTGCAGCCGATTGCAGGCGGGCTTTCCGACAAGATCGGCCGCAAGCCGCTGATGATCGGCTTCGGCATCTGCGGCGTGCTGTTCACCTATCCGATCTTCTCGGCGCTCGAAACCACAAGGGACCCACTCATCGCGGGGCTGCTGGTCATGGGCGCGCTTGTTATCGTCACCGGCTACACGTCGATCAATGCGGTCGTGAAGGCGGAGCTGTTTCCCGCTCATATCCGCGCCCTCGGCGTCGCATTGCCTTATGCCCTCGCCAACACGCTATTCGGCGGCACGGCCGAATTCGTAGCGCTGAAATTCAAGAGCAGCGGCTGGGAACAGGGCTTCTACTGGTATGTGACAGCAATGATCGGCATCTCGCTCATCGTCTATCTCTTCATGCGCGACACAGCCAGAAACAGCGCCATCCAGGAAGATTGAGATAATCTGTGCAACGGGAGAATTCTCCCAAGACAAGCCAGACTGAATACGAGCGGCGGGACATCGATGATGTTCCCGCCGTCTATCCGTTGCAGACCGTATGATCGTCTCTACCATCCCATGCGGAGCCGACGTCTCGGCAAACAGACCCGATACAAACGCTGTATTGGCAAGATCGGATAAGACGATGATGCGACAAACTCATGTGAACTATGGAAATGTATTCGTCGGTTCGTGTTGTCCGGAACACAAAAGGCGACCAGACGCGTGCTAAACCTGTATCTTAGTATGATACCCTTGGACCAAGCTTAGGCGCATAAAAGCTTACCAAGCATTGAAAGGCCACTAGAAAAGGTAGCATTGTTGCCCCCCGTTCCCACCATAGCCATCGTCGATGACGATGACGCCATTCGTGAGGCGATGGACGATCTCGTCAAGTCTTGCGGCTACGAGTGCCGTCTGTTCGCGTCGGCAGAGGAATTCCTGGCATTTGGGCAGGCATCGACGATCGACTGCATGCTGATCGATGTGAAGATGCCGGGTCTTAGCGGGATCGAACTTCAGGCCGAGCTCAATAAGCATTCGAAACGCCCGCCGGTAATCTTCATAACGTCCCACAGGGATGAACGGACACGCAGGAAGGCAATGAGCGGGGGGGCCTTCGCCTTCTTGGGCAAGCCAGTCGATATCGAAAAGCTGATCGGTTATCTGGAGTCGGCACTCGGTCACTGACCGTTGAAGCGCCACGCCTCTGCCGTTGATCTCGGGGCCTTCTGCCCACCGATCATCGTCCATACGATCATCAAACCTGCCGGACGCCCGGCGGCGAGCACGTTCGCACGCTCCGCCGGCAAGAGGAATGGCTGCTTCGCAACGCGAGCACATACCTTTCGCGAAAGCAGCCTAGACCTACGTATAGCTGTGCACCTGTTGCTTCAGTTGTAGCCTTCAATTGTCACATTCGGCGATGGGAGCGTACGAT
The DNA here is from genome assembly GCF_044769665.1 of Rhizobium sp. NPDC090279. Taxonomy (NCBI): domain Bacteria; kingdom Pseudomonadati; phylum Pseudomonadota; class Alphaproteobacteria; order Hyphomicrobiales; family Rhizobiaceae; genus Rhizobium; species Rhizobium sp. NPDC090279. Next base: position 277,167 of record NZ_JBIVYI010000001.1, read on the forward strand.
GTCCGGCTTCTACATGGAGCCCTCCATCTTGGGAGGGATCGAGGATAACGTCCGTGAGGGACGTCATCCTCGCGACGCCGCCTTGTCGGCAGGTATCGCAAAGTCCTGCCGGCCATTTGGCTCTCCGACGGTTGTTGAGCAACGACCTGTCGACCGGATTGTGACATCGCCTTTTGCCGTTGCCCATCGGCGCCCCAGGAAACGGGGCGACTTCACCTGTCGGTCCCGACATGTGATCGCCGGCGCACAGGCTCCAGCGGCATAAATCCATCCACGTCAAAGGAGTGATAGCAATGGATTCTCTATCGAGACGCTCAGTTCTGGCCCTTGGAGCCATGGGAGGCGCGGCACTTGCGACGGGTGCAGCTCAAGCGGCCACCTTCGGCAACCCCGACCAGCCTGCCGAAGGCGCCATTAACGCCAACCCGGCCGGCCTCTCCGATCCTGGCCCGAAGAACCCGGCGCTTTACGAACAATTCCCTTCGTTCGAGAGCCCACCGGCCACCGACATTGGCGATATGCAGCTGTTCTGGGGGTCCTTCAACAACGCTGCCAAGCGCATTCAGAACGGCGGTTGGGCGCGTCAGCTCACCAAATCCGATTTCGCCATCTCTGAGGCCGTCTCGGGCGTCAATATGCGTCTCGGCCCGGGTGGCGTTCGCGAGCTGCACTGGCATCGCGCCGCCGAATGGGCGATCATGACGAATGGAAGCTGCCGCATCACCGTTCTCGATCCCCAGGGACGCGCGTACGTGCAGGATGTGGGCGTGGGCGATCTCTGGTATTTTCCCGCCGGTCTCCCGCACTCGCTGCAGGGTCTCGGTCCCGATGGCTGCGAATTCGTGATCGTCTTCGACCAGGGCGACCAATCCGAATACAATACGCTGCTGGTGACCGACTGGTTCGCGCATACGCCGCCAGAAGTGCTTGCGAAGAATTTCGGCCTCCCGCAAGAAGCCTTCAAGAACATCCCTCTGCAGGATCTCTGGATCTTCCAGGGCAAGGAACCCGGCCCGCTTTCGGCGGACCAAGAAGCCGTTGCCTCGGGCGGTTTGCCGCCCTACCCCTTCACGTTCAAGCTGGGCGCAACGGCACCGTTGAAGCAGAACGCCTCCGGCATCATCCAACTCGCCGACAGCAACACCTTCAAAGTCTCCACGACGATCGCCGCTGCTCTCGAAACGATCAAGCCCGGCGCCGTGCGCGAGATGCATTGGCACCCGAACGCCGATGAATGGCAATACTGGATCAAGGGCGAAGGGCGCATGACGGTCTTCGATGCCGGTCCGCGCAGCCAGACCGCCGATTTCCGGCCGGGTGATGTCGGCTATGTGAAAAAGAGCCAGGGGCACGTGATCGAGAATACCGGCAAGACGGACCTGCAATTCGTTGCCGTCTTCAAGGTGGCCGACTATCAGGAAATAAGCCTGTCGGATTGGCTGGCCCACACGCCGCCCGCGCTCGTCGCGCAGCATCTCAATGTCAGCCTTGCCGACATCGCCAAGTTCCCGGCGGACCAGCCGGGAATCATGCCTCGTTAAACTTAGATGCCGCAGCGCCATCACGCGCTGCGGTAGACTTTCTGTCGCGTGGCTAGTGAACCAGCGCCCCATTTTTCCTGCGTCCGTTCAAGAGATGAATGAACGTGATGCCCTGCTCCAGCAGAAGCTCGGCGACCTTCAAATCATTCGGGCCGAGACCGGACGAACAGCCGCGAAGATTGCATGCCAGGAACAGGGAGTTGGTGACGGCCAGCGCATCGCCGTTCTCCTCCGCCTCTTCGGCGGCGGCCTGCAGTACATCCGCGACAGCTGCCATTAGGTCGGCACGCTCTTGCAGATTCATTTCACCAAGACTTTTCGTGATCTCATTCATGGCTTCTCCTTGGCGCGCGCGAATATCCACGACATCAGTCGGGACCGGCGCAGCTCGCAGCTTGGAAATGATTGAAATGCGATTGGTAAGTGAAATATGGCAATGAAAACCCGAACCGGCAAGGCATGGCTTCCATGCCGGAGACGCATGGCATCGATGTCGCCGGTCACCCTCCACGATATCGCGATTTCGGCGCTCGCAGATTCTAAAGCCGTGCTATCCAGTCATGATCAGGATGAAGCCTCGAGAGCCATCCACGTAAGTCGGCTCTTTCCGCAGCCGCAAGCCTGGGCAGGGCGAGATCGAAATCCCGCTCGTCCTTTTCCCGCCGGTGCTTCGCCTTGAAAAGAAGGATTGCGGCGGGCGCAAGAAAGGGAAGGCCTTCGGCGGTCCTGCGAATGAGATCGCCGCGCGGAACGGTGAGCGACGGGTCGCGCTTATAGACCCAGGTCGCGGCAGTGCCACGTTCCGGCATCATATCGACGCGCCAGCACCCCTCCTTCGGATCGGCGCCCCAAAGCTGCGCCACGTGCTCAGCCGGCGGCACCGACGACGGAAGATGTTCGACATGGCCGTCAGCGACCGAAAAGAATACGAGTTCTCCGAGCAGCGAACGGGCGCGATCGACATCCTCCTGCAGCACGGAAAATTCCAGATCCTCATGATCTCGGGTCTGCCGGCCATGCCAAAGGTCCAGCGCCCATCCGCCGACGACATACCAGTGAATGTCCAAGCCAAGTCGTTTCATCAGATCGGCCGGCTGCCAGGCATTCCAGGCGTCTTCGGGGAGAGGTTTCATCGGACAAACCGCCTATCGGGTAACAACCCCTTCCCCATAGACGGTCGGCCGCTTCTGCGAAACGGCTTCCTTCGACCGATGGGCGGAAAACTTCGCAGCGGAGCCCGATCTACCGGTCGCGGACGGCACACCGCTCGTTGCAAGCCGCTCAGCGCGGACGACGGATCGCCCGCACTTTGCCGCTGCCGCCACCACCGGCGTAGAAGCGGTCCTTGCCGTCGGATTCAAGGCCGGAAACGCCGGTGCCCTCGGGCATTTCGAGCCGCTCCAGCACCTCGCCCGTAACCGGGTCGACGCGTCGCACCTCGCTTTCGTCGCCCTCCCAGGTGCCGTGCCACAATTCCCCGTCGACCCATGTGACGCCAGTGACGATGCGGTTGGATTCGATGGTACGCCGGATGGCGCCGGTCTCGGGGTCGATCTCGTAGATCTTGCGGCCGCGATGCTGCCCCACCCACAGGCTGCCGTCGCTCCAGGCGAGGCCTGAATCGCCGCCATTACCCGGCGCAGGAATGGTGGAGACTATCTTGCCGGTTCCGGGGTCGACCTTGTGAATCTGATCCTCGGCGATCTGATAGAGGTAACGGCCATCGAAAGCCGTGCCGGCATGAGAGGCGACATCGATCGTGCGCACCTGCTCGCCGCTCTCGGGGTTGAGAGCATGCAGTTTTTCGCCGGAGGCGAACCAGACATGCTGTCCGTCGAAGGTGACGCCGTTCACCCGCGGCGCATTGTCGAAGGGACCGTATTCGCGAATGATTTCCGCTTGGGACTTTTTCATAGATCCATCCTCCGATCGGGATTGGTTTGTTGTCGATGATGCGAAAGCCTAGTCGCTCGGCAGCGGTCCGGGGAGTAACAATGTTGTCGGGAAGCCGACGACGGGCGGCATCATCCAGCGGCACGCCCGGCCGTTGCCGACGCTTTGCACCATTCCGACCGCAGCAAGCGCGTCGAGCGCGCGCTGCACCGTACGCGGGCTTGTCGAGAGCGCAATCGATAATGCCGAACTCGACCAGGATTCTCCATCCGAGAGCAAGGCAAGCAGCGGGGCATTCTCGACCTCGACGGGCGGCGCCAGCACGACGACATCACGCTTCCCCCGCGGCGTCAGCGCAAAACCTTCCGGCGTCGCGCTGATCTCGGCAAGCGGTTCCAGCGCGGCGCGAAGCCGCCCGATCTCGACCCTCAGCCGCGCCCTGTGGGATTCATCGGCGTGGCGGGCGCGAAATGCGCGATGAAGCAGCAGCGCACGCGGCGCGTCGGCGGGCGCCGCCTCGGCGAGCGCACGTACCAGAGCGAAGAGCACGGGTCGACTCGCAAGCGATACGGTTTCACCGCCGCTGCGCACGACATTGCGGCAGGCGTCGACGACCAATACTCCGGACGACAGCAGAGCCTCGACCTCATCGAGCGACAGCGGCTTTTCGCTCCCCCGCGCGACCAGACGCGCGGCCGGCTCATCGAGAACGCGCGCCGCATCACGCACCTCGATTGCAAGCGCAGGGATACCGGCCTTGCCGGCCGCCTCCGCCGCACGCGCCAGAGCGGCGCGCGCCGGCTCGATGCGCAGGCGGCGGATGGCAATGCCGGCGACCGCCAGTTCATGGCTTGCCCTTGCCGCAGGCGGCAGCGGCGATGGATCAAGTTTCGCCAGCAGCCGCTCGGCCTCATCCAGATGACCGATCAGCAGCAGGCGGCGTATCTGCAGATTGCGGGCATGGCCGGCATTGATGCGGTCCCCATGTTTTTCGAGAGCGATGCGCGCCGTCTCCAGCGCCCTTTCCGGCCAGCCGAGATCGCGCGAGACAAGGGCGATCTCGGCCTCGGCCACGACGCAGCGGGCGCGAGCGACAGCCTCGCGCGGACCAAAGGCGCGCGCAGCACCCTTCAACAGCGCCTTGGCGCGAACGAGATCACCCAGCTGGGCCATCGCAATGCCGCGCAGCGCCAGTGCCGGCGCATCGTCGCGCAGCGCCACGCGCTTCAGCGCCCCCAGCACATCGCCAGCGGCAAGCGCCTGGGCAGCCGCGACGATCAGCGAGTCCATCGAAATCCCGTCACACTTGTAACTCCCACCCCTTGGGCCTCCAGCCGTAAGTTATTGCACATCGGCAGGCAAGACGCAGCGCCGACAGGACAGACCTCGCAGACAAGAGGAGATCAACCATGACGATGCATAGAACAGGAACACGCAAAGAGTGGCTTTCGGCACGGCTTTCCCTGCTGGAACAAGAAAAGGAGCTGACACGCCGCAGCGACGAGATTGCCGCCAGCCGCCAGGAATTGCCCTGGGTGAAGGTGGAAAAGGACTATAGGCTTGAGACCGAGACGGGCGTGGTTCCGCTCTCGGGGCTCTTCAAGGGTCGCTCGCAGCTTCTCGTCTATCACTTCATGTTCGGGCCGGACTATACCGCCGGCTGCCCTTCCTGCTCGTCGATCGCGGATGGCTTCAACGGCATCGCCGTCCATCTTGAAAATCACGATGTCGCCTTTTCGGTGATTTCTCGGGCACCCCTGATGAAACTGCAGGAATTCAAGCGGCGGATGGGCTGGACCTTCGACTGGGCCTCTTCGGCAAACAGCGATTTCAACCATGATTTCAATGTCTGGTTCACCCCGGAAGAGCAACGCGACGGCAGCATCGAATACAACTACCGGCGCGAGCCGCCCATGCCCGAGCCGCTGGCCGGCAAGACCGTTCAGCAATGGGAACTGCGCGGCAGCGAAGGTCCGGTGTCACAGATCGCATCGATGACCGGAACCGACGTCGCAACCTACACGCGCGACCGGCCCGGCGTCAGCGCCTTCGCAATGCAGGACGGCGAAATCTATCATACCTATTCGTCCTACGCCCGCGGACTCGACGGGCTCTGGGGCATGTACCAGTGGCTCGACCGCGCGCCGCTCGGCCGCAACGAGACCGGCGTGTGGTGGAGGCACCACGATCGCTACGGAGCAAGCTGATGTCCAGCACATCCGAAATCGGTGAGAGGGCGGGCGGGCAAACGGCCGTCCCGGCCCTGCCCGTCATCGCCGGCCGCTTCCTGGCACTGGCAGCAGCGCCAAGCTTCGCTCTGATGACGGTGCTGACTGCCTATGGGGCAACCGGCGATATGATCTGCTCCGCGCAAGACAGTTCGATGTTGAGCGGAATGGTGCCGATGTATCTGCTCATGAGCCTCTTCCATTGCGGGCCATGGCTCAGACTTCTTGCAAGAGAGGCAAGCGGTGCTCGTATGTCGGGCTAGATCTCGGCAACGCTAGGCTAGGTTCTTGAGATAGAGCGACAGCAGCTGAGTCTGGGAGGAAATGCCAAGCTTGCGATAGACGTTGCGCCGGTGGACCTTCACCGTGCCCGTCGAGATATTGAGCTTCAGGCCGATCGATTCCGACGAATGCCCCTGCAACACAAGTTCGACAATAGCCGTCTCACGGCTTGTCAGATTAAGGTCCCGCCAGACGGCTTCGGCTGGCGGGACAGTCTCGTTCTGACCCTGCCTGCGCCGGCTCCTGCCGCCGGCAGCCAGTTGCGCGTCGAAGCGCAAAGCAAGTCCGGACCAATAATGTCTCACCATGTTTGCGACGAGAGGCTCGACCTTCTTGAGCGTCATGAATTCCGCCGGCGGGAAAACGCCAGTCTTTTCGCGCCGCATCAATGACAGGACGATTGTGACGTCATCGTCGGCATTGACGAAGAAGCCTATCTCCTCGGCAAGCCCGGTCTGGACATAGTAGGTCCGGTAATACTCGCTGGAAAAGAAGCGATCCGGCGCCAGCTCCCGCATCCTGAGCACGCCCTCGCGGCGCTCGCGCGCCGTGTGGTAGAAGGGATCGAGCAGATAGGGGCCGGCCTGATAGAGCGTGACGAAGACGATATGCTCCTCGCGGTCGAAGGTACTGTAGAGATCGATCGGCCGTTCCTTGCCGCGATAGGCGAAGACGACGACATAGTCGAAGCGAACCAGCGCCGCCATCATCTGACGGAAGGTCTCTCCGAACTCCAGATCCGCCATCGTCGATCTGCCGATCGTGGCGTTGAAGGCCGCGAAAAGCCCTTCAAGGTCGGTGCTCATATGACGGGTTCCCTTTGCCGCCCTGCACAATTCAGTGCAGCCCCTATATATACCTTCCACGAAGCATTCTGTGCTGAAATACCTCTTTCGGGGTATATACCTCGCAAGAAGCTCAGGCTTACTCTTTCCTTAACGACGGTGGCAATAAGGCAGATCAAAGACTGCCGACCAACCGCAGGGAACAGACGTGGCATCCGCTTCAACGAACGACATCGAATTCCGTTCGGTCACGAAGAACTATGGCGCCGTGACCGCCGTAACGGACATCAACCTCAATGTGCCCAAGGGCGCATTCCTGGCGCTTCTCGGCCCTTCCGGCTGCGGCAAGACGACGTGCCTGCGCATGATCGGCGGTTTCGAACAGCCGAGCGAAGGCACCGTGCTGATCGACGGGCGCGAGATGAACGGCGTGCCGGCCTACCGGCGGCCGGTCAACATGGTGTTCCAGCATTATGCGCTGTTTCCGCACTTCGACGTCGCGCAGAACGTCGCCTACGGGCTGAAGCAGATGCGCCCGAAGATCAGTGGTGCCGAGATCGACAGGCGTGTCGCCGAGGCGCTCGAGATGGTGCGCCTCGGCGGCTTTGCCAAGCGCCGCATTCATGAAATGTCCGGCGGCCAGCAGCAGCGCGTGGCGCTGGCGCGCGCCATCGTAAACCGCCCTTCCGTGCTCCTGCTCGACGAGCCGCTGGCGGCCCTCGACAAGAAGCTGCGCTCGGCCATGCAGATCGAGCTGCAGACGCTGCAGCGCGAGCTTGGCATCACCTTCGTTCTCGTCACGCATGATCAAGAAGAGGCGCTGTCGATGGCCGATATCGTCTGCGTCATGAGCGCCGGCCGTATCCGCCAGCTTGGCACCCCTCAGGAAGTCTACGACCGCCCCGCCGATCTCTTCGTCGCCGATTTCGTCGGCAAGACGAACCGCATCGAGGCGACGATGGAAGCCGATGGCGAAACGCTGCGCCTTGCGGACGGCTCGGCGCTTTCCGCCGGCAAGCGTCTTGCACCGGGAGCAGCGATTGCGGCATTGCGCCCTGAGGCGATCCAGCTCAGCCGCGACATGACCGCAGCCGGCATGTCCTTCAAGGGCACGGTGACCCACCGTATCTTCCTGGGCTCGTCCGCCGAATACGCGGTCACAGTCCCCGGATTGGGCGATTTCCTCATCACCTCGGATCGCCGCAGCATGAACGAAAGCGATCTCGTGGGTCCGGGCGAAGAGGTCTTTCTCGGTTTCGACCCCACAGCCTTACATGTCTTTCAAGCATCGAATGCATAAGCCAAAAAGGGAACAGCATCATGAGCAAGGATCATAAGGACGACCTCCCCATTTCTGCCGAAAGCTTCATGGACGAATTCATGCGCCTGAAGCGCGGCTCCGTCAGCCGTCGCCACTTCCTCGGCATCACCGGCCTCGGCCTTGCGACGGCGGTTCTGTCGCGCTTTCCGGGCGCGCTTTCCACGCCAGCCTATGCCGCGGGCGAACTCGGCACGCAGATGTCGATCGCAACCTGGCCGAACTATCACGATCCCCAGACCTTTGAGAACTTCAAGGCGGCAACCGGCGTCGCCGTCGAAGTCAACGTCTTCGGCTCGAACGAGGAAATGCTCGCCAAGCTGCAGGCCGGCGCCTCCGGCTGGTCGCTCTACGTGCCGACCAACTACACGATCTCGACCTACCACAAGCTCGGCCTGATCGAGGAACTCGATCTTTCGAAGATCCCCAACTTCAGCCAGGCGACGGAAAGCCCACGTTTTACCAAGGAAGGCCAGATCGAAGGCAAGACCTACGCCGTGCCGAAGAACTGGGGCACGACGGGCTTTTCCGTCAACACCAAGAAGATCAAGACAAAGCTTGCGAGCTGGAAGGATTTCTTCGAGATCGCCCAGACCGAGGCCGATGGCCGCGCCATGGTGCACGACTATCAGCTGACGACGATCGGCAGCGCGCTGGTTTCCCTCGGCTACGACTTCAACTCGATCAAGCCGGAAGAGCTTGCCAAGGCCGAGGAGCTGCTGATCAAGGTCAAGCCGCATCTCTTCGCCATCAATTCCGACTATCAGCCGTCCATGCGTTCGACCGATGCCTGGATGACCATGTGCTGGACCAATGACGGCGCGCAGCTGAACCGCGACATGCCGGAGCTTGCCTATGTGCTCGGCAAGGATGGCGGCGAGATCTGGACCGACTACTACGCGATCCCGAAGGACGCGCCGAACAAGGCGGCCGGCTACGCCCTGCTCAACTATCTCATGGACCCGAAGAATGCGGTGAAGGAACATATCGCCAACGGTGCGCCGACCACCGACAGCCGCGTCATCGCGCTGCTGCCGAAGGAGATCACAACGAACAAGATCGTCTATCCGGATGAGGCTGCGCTGACGCCGCTCGAATTCGGCGCCGCCGTCACGCTTACAGATCCCAGCCGTGCGGAACTGATGGCGCGTTTCAAATCGGCCTGATCGCCCTCCTTCAACTCCGGTCCCCGCCGTGCTGGCGGCGAGGGGCCGGCCTCGCGTTCCGAACCGGTGGATAAGAACCTCTTGATGCCTTTCACCTCTGCCACCAAACGGCGCCTCGTCACCGCAGCGCTTGTCGGCCCGGCCAGTATCTGGCTGTTCGTCTTCCTGGTGCTGCCCTTCGTCGCCATCATCGTCTTTGCCTTCGGTGAGCGTGCGCCGGAAGGCGGATATCAGGCGGCGTTCACCTTTGAGCAATTCGCCAATCTCGGCGCGCGGGCGACAGCCTTCGTCAATACGCTGATCCTGGCGCCGATCGGCGCGGCGGCGTGCCTGCTCGTCGCCTATCCGGTCGCCTATTATCTGGCGGTCAAGGCGAGCCCGCAGCGCCGCCTGCTGCTCGTGTCGCTTGTCGTCGTTCCCTTCTGGACCAGCCTGCTCGTGCGCACCTATGCCTGGATGTACCTGCTCGGCGCGCGCGGCATTCCGCATCTGCTCGAATTCTTCGGGATCGAGAATGTCAGGCTCATCAATACGCCGGGCGCCGTGCTGCTCGGCATCGTCTACGGCTACCTGCCGCTGATGATCATGCCGATCTATGTCAGCCTCGAAAAGCTCGACCGCCGGCTGCTGGAGGCATCCGCCGACCTCGGTGCCAAGCCCATTTCGACCTTTTTCGGCATCACGCTGCCGCTGTCCCTGCCGGGTGTGATGACCGGCGTCGCCCTGGTGACGATCCTGCTGCTCGGCGAATACCTCATTCCGCAGCTCCTCGGCGGCGGCAAGGTGTTCTTCATCGGCAATGCGCTCGTCGACCTCTTCCTGCAATCACGCAACTGGCCGTTCGGATCGGCCATCGCCGTGACGCTGGTTGCCGTGGTCGTCATCATCCTGCTGGTCGCGATGCGCATCGCCTGGCGCGTCGCCGGCACCCGCCAGGTGGATCTCGTCTGATGCGCGCGCTCGTTACCTTCGTCTATCTGTTCCTTTATACGCCGATCGCGCTCGTCGTGCTGTTCTCCTTCAATGCGGGCCGCAATGCGAGCGAGTTCACCGGCTTTTCGACGCAGTGGTACGGGCGGGCACTGTCCAACACCTTCCTGATGGAAGCGCTGCAAAACAGTCTCATCATCGCGTTCACCAGCGCAGCACTCGCCGCAATCTTCGGCACGATGGCGGCGATCGGCATGGAGAGGCTCGGCGCTCGCAGCCGAGCCATCTTCGATGGGCTCTTTGCCGCCGCGATCGTCGTGCCGGGCGTCGTCATCGGCATTGCGACGCTGGTGGCGCTGGTCGAAGTTTTCGGCGTCATCAATCCGCTGATCGCGGCGGTGTGGCCGGGCGACCAGCCGCCGAAATTCGCGCTCGGCTACGGCTCGATCATCGCCGCACACGGTCTTTTCACCATGGCACTGGTGACCATGATCGTGAAGGCGCGCATCGCCAGCCTCGGACGCGATATCGTCGAGGCATCCAGCGATCTCTACGCGACTCCACTGACGACCTTCCGGCAGATCGTCCTGCCGCAGATCATGCCGTCGATCCTTGCCGGCTTCCTGCTCGCCTTCACCTTCTCCTTCGACGATTTCATCATCGCTTTCTTCGTCGCTGGATCGAACACGACGCTGCCGATCTACGTCTTCGCCTCCATCCGCCGTGGCGTGACGCCGGAGATCAATGCGATCGCGACGATGGTGCTGATCGCCTCGCTCTGCCTCATTCTCATCGCGCGTTTCCTGATGCGCGAAAAGACAACGACAAACTGACCAGGGAAAAAACATGATACTCAAGGATCGGGTCGCAATCGTCACCGGAGCCGGCTCCGGCATCGGCCGCGCCGGCGCGCTGATCATGGCGCGCGAAGGCGCGCACGTGATCGTCGCGGACATCGATTTGGCGAATGCCGAGGAGACCGTGAGCCAGATTGCCGAGGCAGGCAATAATGCCGAAAGCCTCGTTGTCGACGTCATGGACGATCAGGCCCTCGAAGCCGGCATAACAGCGATTGTTGCAAGTCACGGCCGCATCGACATCCTGCACAATCATGCAGGCTCGCAGGTGGCGGGCAATCTGGAAGAGGTCGCGGTTTCCGGTTTCGACACGTCCTGGAACCTGAATGTCCGGGCGCATTTCATGGCATCCCGCTTCGTCATGCCGATCATGAAGAAGGCCGGCAAAGGTGTCATCCTCAATACCTCGTCGTCGTCGGGTGTCCTTTATGACCGCGAGATGATCGCCTATACCACGTCCAAGCACGCCGTGATCGCCATGACCCGGCAGATGGCGGGCGACTATGCCCGCTTCGGTATCCGCGTTAACGCGCTCTGCCCGGGCTGGGTCGATACGCCCTTCAACGCACCCTTCATCGCGCAGATGGGCGGACGCAGCGCCATCGAAGGCTATATCGCCGAGAAGGTGCCGCTCGGACGCTGGGCCGACGTCTCGGAAATTGCCGAACCGATCCTCTTCCTCGTTTCCGACCGCTCCTCCTACATGACGGGACAGATCCTCGTCGTCGATGGCGGCGAAACGGTCGTCTAGCCTATTGCGCGGTTGAAAACGGGACAACCGCCGGTCGTCAGCGTCGCTTGGCGGGCAGGTGATGCAATAGCGACTGACAGGCCTGCATAATGTGATCGGTCAAAAATGCGGTGGCCTTTTCCACGTCGCCCGTTTTGCAGATGGTCAGTAATTCGCGATGCTCGCGATCTGCCGTTTCCTTGCCGTGCGACAAAGTGAGCTGCACCCGCAAATAGCGTTCGAGCCGGTCGTTGACCGAACGGATGGTGCTGACGAGATAGGGTCTCTGTGCGTCTTCATAGAGGCAGCTGTGAAACTGCCAGTTCAGCTCCGACCAGCGCGCGACATCGACCTCCCTGGCAAAGGCGTCACAATAGCCTTGAGCCTTCTCGAAGGTCTTATCCGTCATGAAGGGCATGGACAGTCTGAGCGCGTTCGATTCCAGAATGGCGCGCACCTCGAAGATCTGCGCGATCTCCGGCTCCGAAACGCTGGTGACGATCGCGCCCCTGTTGCGGTGGAATTCCACCAGCCCTTCGGCCTCGAGACGCTTCAGTGCCTCGCGGACCGGGATCTTGCTGACGTTGAAGAGGCGCGCGACATCGTCCTGACGAATGGGCTCACCTTCCTTGAGGGAGCCGTCCGCAATGGAACTCCGGATGAATTTCAGGATCACGTCGGATGTGCTCGGCGCCTTTCCCAGATTGGGTATCTCTTCGACATTGAGAGGCATTCAGTCGTTATTCCCCGGAAACGGCAAAAGCTGATCGAAAGTCGGAGCCGCGCTATCTCCTCAATATCTTGATCTTCTTACGCGGCGCAAGGTGGCCATGAAGCTTGACGGCCACTCAAGATCGTATACGTTATCTGAAATCATAGGATAACGTATACGATCTTGAGCTAATGGCGACAAGCCCGCTCGGCCAGGATTGACCATTTACTGCCTAAAAATCCGAAGGACCGAAACAGAAATGCGCACATCGAAAGTCGTTCATGTCGTCAGTTGCCACGCAGAGGGAGAGGTCGGCGATGTCATCGTCGGCGGCGTTGCCCCTCCCCCCGGCGCGACGGTCTGGGAACAGTCGCGCTGGATCGCCCAGGACGAAACCTTGCGGAATTTCGTTCTCAACGAGCCGCGCGGCGGCGTCTTCCGACACGTCAACTTGCTGGTTCCGCCGAAGAACCCCGAAGCGCAGATGGCCTGGATCATCATGGAGCCGGCCGATACGCCGCCCATGTCCGGATCGAACTCGATCTGCGTTTCCACCGTTCTGCTCGACACCGGTATCATCCCGATGCAGGAGCCGATCACGCGCATGGTGCTGGAAGCGCCGGGCGGTCTCATCGAGGTGAAGGCCGAATGCCGCAACGGCAAGGCCGAGCGTATCCATGTGCGCAATGTCCCCTCCTTTGCCGACAAGCTCGACGCGAAGCTCGAAGTCGAGGGCATCGGCACAATCACTGTGGATACCGCCTATGGTGGAGACAGTTTCGTGCTCGTGGACGCGGCTTCGCTTGGTGTGAGCCTTCAGCCCGATCAGGCGCGCGAAATAGCCCGCCTCGGCGTGAAAATCACCGAAGCGGCCAATGAGCAGCTCGGCTTTAGCCATCCCGTCAATGACTGGAACCACATCTCCTTTTGCCAGATTACCGATCCAGTCCAAATGAAGGATGGCGTTTTGTGGGGAAAGAATGCTGTCGCCATTCGCCCCGGCAAGATCGACCGCTCTCCGACAGGTACGGGCTGCTCGGCGCGCATGGCCGTTCTTCATGCAAAGGGTCAGATGAAGATCAGCGATCGTTTCGTCGGGACCTCTCTCATTGACACGGAATTCCATTGCAGCATCGACAGCGCCGTCGATCTTAACGGCAAATCGGCGATCAGCCCGATCATCTCCGGTCGTGCCTGGATCGTCGGCACGCATCAGCTGATGGTCGATCCGGACGATCCCTTCCCTGCTGGTTACAGACTGTCAGACACCTGGCCGATGGATCTCTGAACGGGGGAAGACAAATGCAGAAGGCATTTACCGGAATGCCTTCTGCGCATCTGAGTGAAGACGTCTTTCGCGCCGGATCGTCCAGCGCTCACCTCCTCAAAGCCAGCTCGGAAGACCCGCAGCCACGCGCCCTGCGACAGCCGCCTCCACACAATCGGCAAGGCTGCCAAAACGCACGGCGCGGCCGCTGAGCCCTGGCCCGTAATGCGCGTATTTGCCCGAATTAGTCATGACCGCCCGGGTGCAGGGCGGAAAGACCGGCTCCGAGATCGAGCACCAGCAAAGATCGGGCAATACCTGCACGCCGCTGTCACGCAGCCGCTCCAGTGTCCCGTCCTCCCCGGCCTTGGCGATGACGTCACGTCCCGCAGTCACGATGACCATCACCCCAGGCAGACGGCGCCGGCTGGCAAAAGCGTCGGCGAGTGCGCGACATTCGGCGAGCGAAGCATGAGGGCTTCCGATAGCGACAAGCTCGATGGCTTCCGGCCCCTCGTTCAGCATCGTCCAGGCGGCAGCCATGTCGGCGCGGGTGATGGTGAGGCGATCGGCAGTCGGATGGATCGCGTCGACGGCCTCCGGCGTCACGCCGTCCACATGCAGCATGGGCGCAGCAGACGTTGTCCCGAAGGCGGCGCAAAGCGCCTTCAAGTCGTCGCGCGACGGATTTCCGGCGGCAAGGCCGCGCAGCAACGGAATGCGATCCGGGGAAGCCTTGCCGGCGAGATAGCCGATCAGCGGCCAGAAAGCATCGTCGCGATCCTCTGGCAATTCCACGTCGAGGATACGCACCGCCTTGCGATTTTCATCCAGATAGACACCGGAGAGCGGCGCGCGACCGGTCAGCGCGATGCAGAGGTCGAGGAAATCCGGGTGCTTGGCGGTGCGTGCGCCAAGCACGGTATTGGCGAAAATGACGGCATTGGACTCGGCCCAGCCGATGGCCTCGCCGGCGCCCGGCGCGCTATCGAGCAGATAGGGCGAACAGGTGAAAGTCGGACGACAGCCCATGCGCACATAGGCATCCGCCAGCCGCGCGGCCGGATCGCCGAAATCCTCCGGCACGCCCTGCGACCGCCAGTTGGCGCGATCGACGGAAATGGCGTTCATGGTTGTGGGAACGCGCACGCGGCCGGCGAGATCCGCCATTTTTTCCGCGAAAGTCAGGTTAGCCGGGCTTGCATAGATACATCCGTCGATATGTGCTTGCGTCACGTCGATCAGGGAGACCGCACCCTGTTGTGCGGCCATGGCAGTCAATATCCGCATGGCCTGGGCGACCGCGACGCCTTCGCAGCCCTCAAGCATCGCACGGTCGGTGTCCGTCAGCGAGAGAGCCGAGGTGGCCGGCGGCAGAAGAGGGATCGCCTCGCCGTCCGCCACGATGGCAGCGGTTTCGATCCGGATGGTTTTTGCCTGCGACAGTCGAGCAAAAATATCCGGCTGGAGCCGCACGACTGGCAATTGCTGATCAAACATTTCCGCGGCGACAAGTGCACCGAGCGTCAGCACATCTTCGGGCTCGCAAAAGACTAGCGCCGCCGGTGCGCGGCCGGTCAGCGCCATATCAAGCAGCACGCCGGAGCCGGTGCAGGAGCCGCGGCTCGACGGCATCATCAGCACGGCACCGGTCAGACATTCGCCATGCAAGGGATGATGGATATCGATGACCTTGCCGGTGGCGGGATCGACCCCGCCCCAGAAGCTGAGTGCTTCCTGCGTGGCGACGACACGGCCTTCTGCCGTGCCGCCCATGATGCTGCGGGCCGATGCTATGTCGTTCATGTCACCATAGATCCATATGCGAGAAGGTCGTGAGCGCCGATGCGGGAGCCTGCATAAGCGTACCTGTTTGCGTCAGAAGCGTTGCGGCGAGAATGGCGCGAGATCGATTGCCGACACGCGCCCCGTCAACAGATCGGCGACGAGACGCGCCGTACCTGCGGACTGGGTCAAGCCGAGATGGCCGTGGCCGAAGGCATAGATGACATCCGATGTTGCCTTGGCGCGGCCGATGGCGGGCAGGCTGTCGGGCAGCGACGGCCGAAAACCCATCCATTGCACGCCGCCCTCCGGCTTGAGACCGGTCAGAAAGGTCCGGGCCTTCTGCAGCATGGCCTCGGAGCGGCGAAAGTTCGCCGGAAGCGTCAGCCCGCCCAGCTCCACCGCACCGCCAACACGAATGCCGGTCGAAAGCTTGCTGACGACGAAGCCGTGGCCACCGAAGGTTATCTGCGTGCGCAGATCGAAGGCGTCGGCCGGAAGCGTGGTGTTGTACCCGCGTTCCGTTTCAAGCGGGATGTGCTCGCCGAGCGTCGTGGCGATCCGGTGCGAGAAGGCGCCAGCAGCCAGAACGATCTTGCCGGCCGAACGTAGCTTTCCATCCGTCGCAATTACCTCGACTCCAGCAGAGATCGCTCGGAGAGCCGAAATCTCCGATGTCTCGATAGCGCCGCCACGGCTGCGGAAATGCTCGGCCAGCGCCAGCGTATAAAGCTTGGGATCGGCAATGGAATACCACCCAGGCGTAAACGTGCCGAGTGTGAAGCGGGATGCCAGCCCGGGCTGGATCGCCGCCATCTCGTCGGCTTTCAGATGCTGGAAGTCGATGCCGTGATTGCGGCGTACTTCCCAGCCGGACAGGGAGCCGCGAAATTCCGCTTCGCTTTCATAGACCTGGAGGTTGCCCTCCTTGCGCAGCATCGAGAGCGTGTCCGTCGCGGCAAGGAAGGGTTCAAGCTCCGCTTTAGATAGATCCATCAGCTTCGTTTGCGCCGCCGTTGCAGCCGCAACACGCGACGGCTGGCAGGCTCGCCAGAACCGGAGCATCCAGGGCGCGATCTGCAGCGCATAGGCCGGCGGCACCGACAGCGGCCCAAGCGGATCGAGAAGCCATTTCGGCGCCTTTTTCAAAATGCCGGGAGACGCAAGCGGCAGGATATCCGTGAAGGCGAAGGCGCCGGCATTGCCGGCCGAAGCGCCGGCGGCCGGCCCCTCGCGGTCGACGACCATGACGCTCAAACCACGGGACTGGGCCGCGATCGCGGCGGAAAGGCCGACAACTCCAGCCCCGATGACGATAACGTCCGGTCTCGCCATCAACGCACGCTCGCGAGAAATTTCTGTGTTTCGGGATGCTGCGGCGCGCCGAAAATCTGCTCCGGCTTGCCGATCTCGGTCATGACGCCCTGATGGAAGTAGGCGACGCGATCCGAGACATCGCGGGCAAACGCCATCTCATGCGTCACGCAGATCATGGTCATCCCCTCCTCCGCCAGCATCTTCAGCGTATCCAGCACCTCGCCGACCAGCATGGGATCGAGCGCCGATGTCACCTCGTCAAACAGCATATATTCAGGCGACATGGCAAGCGCTCTTGCAATCGCCATGCGCTGCTGCTGACCGCCCGACAGACGCGTCGGATAAATGGAAAGCTTCTCGGCAAGACCGACATGAGTGAGCTGCTTGACCGCCATCTCCTCCGCCTGCTGCCGGCTGATGCCAAGCACTTTGCGCGGCGCCAGCATGACGTTTTCGAGCACGGTCAGATGCGGGAACGCATTCCATTGCTGGAAGACGATGCCGACCTTGCGGCGAAGTTTGTTGAGGTCCGTCGATTTCGCGTGGACTTCCGTGCCGTCGATACGGATGCGGCCGGAATCGATGGGCTCCAGACCGTTGATGCAGGTCAGGAGCGTCGACTTGCCGGAGCCGGAGCCGCCGATGATGGTGACGACCTCGCCCTTGTTGACGGTAAGGTCGATCCCCTTCAGCACTTCGAGCGGGCCGAAGGACTTGCGGACATTTTCGATCTCAATCATTGGGGGACCACCGTTTTTCGAGATAACCGCCAAGGCGGGCGATCGGGAAGCTGATGATGAAGTAGATGACGCCGCAGATCGTCAGGATGAGCAGCGGCTCGTGCAGGCGGGTCACGAGGACCTGCGAGGCGCGCAAGAGCTCGATCAGCCCAAGCCATAGGACCAGGGCGGAATCCTTCATGACCCCAAGCGAAAGACCGATCCAGGAGGGAAGCGCGACACGCGTGGCGAGCGGCGCCACGATGTAGCACATGTCCTGCCGCCAGCTCATGCCAAGCGAGCGAGCGGCGCGGCGGGTATTGGGCGGGACGGCGGCAATGCCGCCGCGCACGATTTCAGTGCAATAGGCAGCCGTATAGAGCGACAGCACCACGCAGGAGGTGGTGAACGGCGGCCAGCCGAGCTTCATGATCGCCTGCAGCGCATTGCCGAGAACCAGCTGGATGAGCAGCGGCACCGAGCGGAATATGTCGAGCAGGAAGGTCAATGGCGCGGACCAGATGGGACCAGCCTGGACGCGGAGAACCCCAAAGACGATGCCGAGGATCGTGCCAGCGAGGACGGATACGCCCGTGACCAGTAGCGTCATTCCAGCGCCCTTGGCGAGGAACAGGAGGTCATTCAAGGTGAGTGCGGTATCAAACATCTCTCACCCCCTTAGTAGCGGAACATGCGCCAGGCGGCGAGCCGGGCGACGAGCGTGACGAGCTTGGCGATCAGGTAGTAGATCACCGCGGCCAGGGCGAAGAATTCGAAGGTGCGGAACGAGCGCGCGTTCAATTCCTGCGTCACGCCGGCAAGGTCGGTGTTCATGCCGACGGTCACGCCGAGCGACGTCATGAGGATCGCCCAGACCATCTGGTTGGTGATGGGCAGGAAGGCGATGCGCAACATTTGCGGCAAAACGATCAGCCGGAAGGCCTGCAGCGGCGTCATGCCGAGCGAGCGGCCGGCACGCGTCTGCGTATCGGGAATAGCCTTGAGCGCGCCACGGAAATTCTCGGCAAGGTATCCGGCATTGTTGAAGGCGATACCAACAAGCAGAGCCGTATACGGGCTGAGGTGAATGCCGAAATTGCCGAGCCCGAAATGGGCCATGTAAATCTGGAAGAGCGCCGGCGTATTGCGGGCGACTTCCACCCAGGCCGAAGCAATGCCGGAGAGCAGCCGGCTGCCGGAAAGCCTGAAGAGCGTCAGCGCGATCGCGCAGGCAAGGCCGAGCGCCATCGATAGGATCGCGATCTGCAGGGTGACCACCGCGCCGTCAAGCAGCTGCGGCAATACCTTGAAGGCCTGGTTCCAGTGGAAGGTGTAGCTGAACATGAACGTCCACCTTTCGGAAGGTCGAACGGCGCGGCCATGATGGCCACGCCGTCGTTGAGAGCGATCCGATTAGCGATAGACGCTATTGACAGTCAGGGACGGCAGCGCGCCGCCGACCCACTTCTCATAGAGCTCGGCGTAACGGCCGGTGCGGACCTGCTGATTGATGAACAGGTTGAGATAATTGATGAGGCCGTACTCTTCGCGATTGGTGAAGAGAGAAACATAGTCCGTCTGGAACGGCGCCTTGCCGACGACGGAGATGCCGGGGAATTTGCCCGACTTCACGGTGGCCTGGGCAACGGTCGAGGTGGAGACGGTCGCGTCGAGCTGGCCCTGGCTCAGCGCCAGGAAGACGTCGGCCTGCGTCTGATACGGGCGGAATTCGCCGGTGCCCCATTCCTTGACCTGCTTTTCGAGCGCGATTGCCTCGAAGGTGCCGGCGGTCGCACCGAC
Organism: Rhizobium sp. NPDC090279; assembly: GCF_044769665.1. NCBI lineage: Bacteria > Pseudomonadati > Pseudomonadota > Alphaproteobacteria > Hyphomicrobiales > Rhizobiaceae > Rhizobium > Rhizobium sp. NPDC090279. The sequence goes on from NZ_JBIVYI010000001.1 coordinate 296,497, forward strand.
GGTCTTGCCCTTCATGTCCTCGAAGGACTTGATGCCCGACTTGTCGTTGGAGGTAACTGCCATTTCGAAGGCGAAATAGGGAACGGTCATGCCGACGGTCTTGGCGCGCTCAAGCGTATCCGACGTCGAGGCGACGCCAACATCGACGCGGCCGGACATCAGGGCCGGAATGCGCTCGGGGAACGGCGTTTCGACGATCTCGGCCGTGACGCCGAGCGCCTTCGCCAGATCGTTGCAATAGTCGACATCGAAGCCAATCGGATTGTTGTTGGCGTCGCGCGAGCCCATGGGCGGGAAATCGAGCACGACGGCGCAACGGAGCGTTCCCGAAGAAATGATGTCATCAAGCTTGTCGGCCTTGGCCGGCGTGATGACTGTAACAGCGGCCAGAAGGCCGAATGCGATGACCGTTTTTTTCATTAGAATTTGTTCTCCCAGTTTGGTCGGCCATTCGCGGCCGTGGCCAATAAACGCTTTTTGCCGACGCAAATCAAATTGAAAATACATGTAGTATACAAAAAGAATTCAGAAATGCCGGAGAACGCAGCGGGCTTTGCGTTTTCGATCTCGGAACGGAAGCGAAAACGAAGGTTTGGCTTTATCGACGAATGGCCGAGAATACGATTTCAGTGGAGTGTGAAAGCAGTGGTCTTCCCTTTGGGTAACCGAGGCGCTGAAATGCCCAAGGGTAGCGCTTGTTCTCATGTCGATTTTTTGTATACTTTTTGTATTTTTAATTTTCGTATCTATGATGCTAGCAAAGCGAAATAACGGGAGAGAATTCAGATGAGCGACGTGACCACCCTGACACCAGACGCGTTACAAGGCCGCGTCATGGCGATCCTTTCGAAAGCCGGCTTGAATGAGCAGCAGGCCGCCGCGATCGCCCGGGTCATCGTCGCCGGCGAGCGCGACGCCTGCAAATCCCACGGCATCTACCGCATCGAAGGCGTATTGCGCGCGGTCAAGGCCGGCAAGGCGCGGCCGGATGCCGTGCCAGTGCTGGAGGAACAGGACGATTCCGCCATCGTCCGGGTGGACGCCAAGAGCGGCTTCTCCAATGCCGCCTTCGAACTCGGCGTGTCCGCGCTTGCCGAGCGAGCGCGCCGTTTCGGCATCGCCGCGCTTGCCATCAACGACTGCACGCATTTTGCCGCCCTCTGGCCGGAGGTTGAGGCCCTGACGGATCGAGGTCTTGCCGCCTTTGCCATGTGCCCGAGCTACTCCACGGTAGCCCCGGCCGGCGGCACCGCGCCTCTCCTCGGCACGAACCCCTTCGCCTTCGGCTGGCCGCGCCTCGACAATCCGCCTTATGTTTTCGACTTTGCCACTTCCGTTGCCGCGCGCGGCGAGATCGAACTGCATCGCCGCGCTGGCAAACAGCTGCCGGAAGGTTGGGCGATCGATGCCGACGGTCAGCCGACCACGGACCCGGAAGCGGCGCTCGCCGGCGCGATGCTGCCGTTCGGAGGTCACAAGGGTTCGGCCATCGGCACGATGATCGAGCTTCTGGCCGGCGTCATGATCGGCGATTTCACTAGCCGCGAAGCGCTCGACTATCTCGGCTCGACGGCGTTTGCCCCACGGCACGGCGAACTCATCGTTGCCTTCTCGCCGGAGGCTTTCGCGGCCGGCCGGCCTGGAAATCCGCTTGCCCGCGCCGAAGCGCTTTTCGAAGCGATCGCCGGCCAGGGCGCCCGCCTCCCCTCGCAGCGTCGCTTCGCCGCCCGCGCTCGTGCGGAAAAGGATGGTATCCCGCTGACCGCAGAAGAAATCCGTCAGCTCGACCACCTGCAGCAACACGGCCTCGACGTCGTGGCTTGAACGACACCGACATGTAAGTGAATGTTGACATAAGATAATAAAAGGAGGCCCCTTTCGGGGCCTCTCGCATTGTGGGCTTATGCTATTGCAGCAGCTTAGGCCTGGTACTTTTCAACCGCGCCGGGAAGCTTGCTCCACTCGACATACCAGCTGTTGAACAGCTTGAACTGCGCCTCGACATAGCCGCGCTGACTGTCGTTCAAGGCGTCGCTCTCGTTGAAGTGGAGCGAGTATTCCTTGTCTCCCTTCAGCACCATCATGTGCTTGAAGAAGAGAACCAGATCCGGACCTTCGTCGAAGGAGGAGAGGACGGCGAGTGCGCTTTCCAGTTCGAGCGCGCGCTGGCGCGCATCGACGTCGCCGGCAGCGGCCGCCCGGGCGAGATTGCAGAGATGGATGACTTCCTTGGGCAGAACGTTGCCGATGCCAGTGATGGCACCCGTCGCGCCGCAATTGACGAAGCCATGGAACACCGCCGTATCGACGCCGATCATCAGCGACACGTCATCGTCGCGACTGGTGATGTTTTCGGCGGCATAGCGCATATCGGCCGGGCCGCCGAATTCCTTGAAGCCGACGAGATTGGCGTGCTCGGCGCGCAGCGCGAAGAACAAATCGGCGCGCGTCGCGAAACCATAATAAGGGCTGTTGTAGATGACCGCCGGAAGATCGGGCGCTGCCGACAGGATCGCCTTGAAATGCGCCTTCTGGGCAGCGATCACCGAACCGCGTGACAGCACGCGCGGAATGACCATCAGACCCTTGGCGCCAACCTTCTGCGCATGCGCCGCGTGGGCAACGGCCGATGCCGTATTGACGGCGCCAGTGCCGACGATGACGGGAACGCCCGCCTTGGCCAGCCGCTCCACGCCTTCCATGCGCTGGGCATCGCTAAGCAGCGGCCAGTCACCCATCGAGCCGCAATAGACCACGGCCGACATCCCCTCGGCGATCAATTGCTTGCCCTTGCGCACAAGCGCATCGAAATCGGGGCTGCGATCGGCCTTGCAGGGCGTCATCAAAGCGGGGATCACGCCGGAGAAAATACTTGCAGTCATCTGTCTATCCTCTTGGATCGGGGGTGGATCGGCAACCAGCCCAGCCGCATCCGCCGCCACGCCTCACCGTCTTTGCAGCATTGATATACTCTTGTATTTATCTTGTCGACAAGAAATATGCAAACTAAAGACCAACTTCGAGCCGGTCCCCGCGCACCAGCAATTTCTGGATCTGGGCGACGATTTGCTCGGCATGTTCGCGCGCCAGACGCTCGGCAAGTTCCATATCGCGCGCCTTGATGGCGGCAATGATTTCATCATGCTCCTCGACGAAGCGGCGCGGCAGCCGATCATTGTAGGATTGATAATACAGCCGCAGCAAACGCCGACCCTCGTTCAACAGCCGCGAAAAGAGGCTGGTGAAATAGGGATTGCGACCAGCCTCGGCGATCGCAAGATGCAGGGCGGCGTTGGTGGAGATCATGGCAAGCGCATCCTGCGCCTCGACAGCCTCGGCGAAGTCCGCCTGCAGCGCCCGCACGCCCTCGAGATCCTCCGGACGGTGATATTTCGCCGCAAGTTGCGTCGTGACGCGATACATGAGGACCAGCGCATCGAAGTAGCTGTGCATGTTGAGGAAGTCGATCTGCGACACCATGGTCGAGCGGTTGGGCAGCGTAGCGATCAGCCCCTCGCCGGCAAGCCGCACCAGCGCCTCGCGGATCGGAGTGCGCGACATGCCGAAGCGTTCGGAAAGCTGCACCTCGTCGATGGGGCTGCCCGGCGGCAATTCCAGGTCCAGAATCTCATCCCGCAAGATATCATAGACCACCTTCACGCCGGAGCCGCGCTTGCGCTCGTTTCGGAGGCTCGTTTCATTATCCATGGCTAGCTGACCTCTTCTTTCAGCGTGAGAAATAAAGGGGCAGGCCAGCTAAATCAACGGCGCTTCCCGGACTTGCCTCCCGTCGTCACCCGATTGCAGCTTTGCGCCGGATCGTCCTTGCAAGTTCGGCATTTTCGAGCAGCTTTGCGCCGGCCACCGCGAGCGATACGGCAACCAGTATCGGAATATAAAAGTCGCGATTTGCTCCGGTGAACTCGAAAGCCAATGCAATGGCTGTGAGAGGCATGCTCATCGACACCGCGAGAAATGCCCCTGCGCCGATCAGCGCGGATGCTCCCACCACAATGGGCGGCAGGCCGAAAGCGTTCCAGATTCCACCGAGGATGATCGCAAGCAGGGCTCCTATCGTCATTCCGGGCGTGAGCAGGCCGCCCTCGGCGCCAGCCCTCAGGCTTAGCGTCGTGGCGATCAACTTCAAAAGGAGCAGCACCATCGCAAGGCCGATCGTGACATTGCCGTTCAGTCCGAGTTGAATCGGACCCCTGCCATTCCCCAGCAATTGCGGAAGGCCGATCGATGCAAGCCCGATAAGACCGAATGCGGCAATGCTGTAAGGGATGATCTTGACCGATGCGCGCGGGGCATTTTCACGAGCCCAGGCGGCGAGCCGCCGGTAATAAAAGCCGGCGCAACCGAAAACCGGTCCGCCGATTGCGGCCCAGATGACAAGGGAAAAGCCCATATCCAAAGGCGGCAAGACATACTGCGACTCGTCGCCCAGGCCGATCCATGCGACATAGGACGATATTGCCGAGGTGAAGAGAGCCGCAATCGCCGCTTTCGGTTTGAAGGTCACGAGCAGCACTTCCAGGGTGAAGAGCGCACCGGCGAACGGCACATTATAGACGGCAGCAAGGCCGGCCCCGGCACCGCAGGCGATGAGGATCTGAAGCTCGTCGCGCGAAAGCCCCAGCGTTCTTCCCAGCAATCCGGCAATGAGCGCGCCGATCTCCCTGGGAGCCACCTCCCGCCCTAGTGGCGACCCGAGCGCCACCGTTATGATTTGCAACAGCGCATGCCCGGTCGTTGCAACAACAGGCATGGGCGCATCCGGGTTGGCGACAGCCTTGCGGATGGAGACCAAAGGACGACCGAACGTATAGACCGCCCACCATCCGACGCCAGCAATCGCACCGCAAGCCAGAAGCACCGCGACCCGTCTTACAGAAGAGGATGCCTCGACGCCTTCCAGAAAGCTTACATGGCCGATGATGACATCCAAACTATACCCGAAGGCGACATGCTGCAGGACATGCAGGAGTAGCGCCAGCAACATCCCCGATAAGCCGGCGAAAACGCCGACGAACAGGACGGCGAGCGGAAATCGCCAAAAAACATTGAAGTCTTCGGAAGCAGCAACATTGAACGAAGCCGATGACGCACCGACATCGGGAGCTACATTGGATGCAGATATATCGTTGACCATTTATTCCGGACCTACCCAAACGGCGCGAGATCGGCCGGTATCCGGTCGACCTTCGTCGCTACAACCATGATGTACATGCGTCTCTCGAAGATGCAAAAGATCGAAAACCTCCCGGCGGCAAACCCCATTTTTGTTTGCAGCGGAAAGCGTTTCAAGCCGGGCAACCGAGAATTGGCGATCTGACAGGCACCCGAAAGGCATCGGTCATCACCCCAGAATTCAACCAGATCGATGGCGCAGAGAATGTTTCGCATCACAACCTTGGCGGAACATTGGCAAACGCTCAGGTTCTTATCAAGCTAGACCAAGGTTTAGGGTAAGCAGTAGCCTCCGTACCAGCCGCGCCTTCAGCCCGCACGACCTGGAAAATCGTCCGGGAATTAGGCGGAGCGAACATAATTTTCGGCGGCGAAGTCGGCCCCGGCGGCGCAGACCCGATTTCGTCCGGCGGCCTTCGCCAGATAGAGCGCTCGATCCGCCTCGCGGCAAAGCTCGGACAGCGATCCGCATTCCGGGCTTGCCCTCGAAATGCCGATACTTGTCGTCACGGCCACATCGGCTCCGAGACCCGGATACCTTGTCCGCTGAACGGCTTTCCGAATGCGCTCGGCCTGGGCAAGCGGGTCTCCTGCCTTCACGGGAAGGAACACAATGAACTCCTCCCCGCCCTGCCGCGCAAATATGGCCGGCGCTGGCAGTATCGCCTCTACCGCTCGCGAAACGGCAACCAGAACTTCATCTCCCGCCGCGTGGCCCCATCGGTCATTCAGATGCTTGAAGTGATCGATATCGAGATAAAGAATGGCATCTCCATCTCGGAGCAGCCTCGAGACATTCTCGTTGAAGAATCGCCGGTTATAGAGACCGGTCAGCCCGTCGCGTTCGGCTGTTTGCCTGAGTTTGACCTGCTGCCGTTCGCTTATGAAAATGACGATCGACAGCGCCAGCACGAATTTCGAGAGGATCATCAGGAAGAAGCCGCTCGCCACATCGAGAAGGACGAATGCGTGGAACGAGAACTCGAACGCCATTATCAGGGATAGAAGGCTGCAGGCGAACAATATTGCGCCGACGAATTTTCGGATCGGCAACGGTTCTCGAAAGGCGTCCTTGAATACGATGACTGCCGCCGCCGCAAGTGTCACGCAGGCGAGCAAATTGAACGTTGCCGCGCGGTATGTATTGTTCAGATGAAATGGCGTGAGAATTCCGACAAGCAAGGTCAGCATTGCAGGCAGCAACACAAGAGCAGGCGTCACCTTTCTGCCGGGGTCGCTGATCACCATAAAAGATGAGCCGAGCAACGAGTATCCAAGCACGGCACACACGAGATTTATCAGGCTGAGAAGTCCGTAAAGCGCGGGGTGGGTCTCAGCATATCCGGCTAATGTCGATGCCGTCGCGAGAATTACGAAGCTCGAAGCAAGCAAACCCACGCCACGGCTTTCATTCGAGCTATATTTCAAATAACCCAAGGTCACGGCACCGGCGATATAGGACGTCTTTTGAAGAAAGAGCACCGTCGGCATATCTAATTCATTGATCATCGAACACTACCAAAGCCACCAGAAAGCATACTGGCTGCAATACTCCGAACCATTTAAAGAATTTGCGAACTCGACCGTCAAAGATCTTGAAAACGCGGGCTCTGCGCTAAATTTTTGGCGAGAACGACGACCTATAGCAGTCGCGATTGCTGTACAGAGCATACCCATTGGCGCGCCGTAGCAACGACGGAGCCGAGCGAGCTTGTCTCCGAAAGATGTCTACCGAGCACTGCCAAGTGCGGACAACGGGAATCTCAATCGATGCGCAGACTGTCGCGGGTCGCTGCGAAATCCGGCTTATATGTTGCGAAATTCGTGGGCGACACGGTAAAGCTTAACGCCTGCGCCGTGTGTCGGCCGACCGTAGCGATCAACAGCTGTTGCAGGATATCGGCATTATCCTTCAGCGCCATGCACAGCACCTGTCGGGCCAGGAAACCGCCGAGCACCGTTTCTTCGGGCTCTCTACACGACGACGTCATTCCTTTCGTCCCATAGGCTGCACGCGTGTTGTTGACCATTGATGCCGTCTGGGTTTCCAGCGTCGGCCTGTCACCCTGTTTGATTGCAAGCACGATGAGGTTCAACACGGCAAGGATTTGACCCTGTTTGCCGACCTTCACCGCCAACTGGTTCGATCCATCAAACGTTTCCCCGAGTTTGATTTGGGTACCGGAGAGTCCCGCAGTTCCCATCCTTGCGGCCAAGCGATCGCAACAGCGGCGGGAGCGCCATGATCATCATTGTGGAAAGGGCGCGCACCGACATCGTCTTCAATTCAATGCTCAATCTGGAGAAAGCCAACGGGCGAGGCTTAGCGTCGATCGTAGCCGATACCGATGTTTATTGTCTATCGCTCCCGGCTGCTGTCACGGCGCGTTACCCATGCGCCGTTGAAAGGGGAATGATACGGCAGACCTCAGATCATGATGAAGCTGCATCATATCCTGTCCGACCAGGGCGCCCACTTTACGGCAAGCGCACTGCCAGGCCCATGTACGGCGGCGAAGAACAATCCCGCTACGAAGGTGAAGTGATCGATGAAGAAGCCAAATTCGGCTTGGTTGCTGGCCCAACGCGCCGGACCATGGAATGAGAATGCGAGGAAAATGACGTAAACGGCTGCAGCGAGCGCCGCCGGCACGAACAAAGCACCGGTCAGGAAGGCAATGACCAGCAGCACCTCCAGGATCGCGGCGCACCAAGCCAAGAACAATGGAAACGGGAAGCCGGCAGCGGCAATGTAGCCGGCGGTCGCGCCCATATCCATAAACTTGAATGAGACGGCCATCACAAAGACGGCGGCGAAGATCAGGCGAGCGATGAGAATGGCGGCGGTCTGCCAAACTGATTGAGCGTTTTCCATGATATCTCTCCAGGTTGAAGCGGTTGATGCTCCAAGGACGACCAACCGAAGATGATTCCGACAAGGAGGATGGGAAATTATTTGCCGATCGCCTGCAACGGGAAGCGAGTAGCCGAAAGCGCTCTTCCAAAGGTCGGAGGCTTACGTCCGGCAACGTCAACTTAACGAAGCGTGGATTTCGATATGAGATGACGGCGGCAGCTGAAATGCCCACTTATACGAAGATGGTCCGGAAGCACATCTACAAAGGGGTCTACCGCAGGCGCGTCAACAGGTCATCAGCCCCTTTGTCGATGGCAATACGGGATGCTTGTAGAGCCCCGAAGCTGGCTCCCACATTCAAGGCACTAGGGTATTGCTTGGCAACGTAGGAGAGCAAGAGGCGACCGGCAGAGGCATCGTATACTTCGACCGCATACGAGACGGAGCCGGTCATGGAACCTTGCTTGTCGCGCGCTGCCTGGATGGTGTTATAGACGCCGCCCGCGATATCGAGGTGTGATGCCGGCCCCATCAGTGCATTCGTCGCCTTTGCCCCGGCCAACGTAATGCGGACACGAAGGGTACCGGGGCCAACTTGCTTCGCCAATGCAAAACGCTGTTTTAGCTTCTGAAGGAAGCTGTCATGCATGTAATTTGCGAGTTCCTTCCGATCGGCGTCGGGCATCTTGTCGAATTGATTGTCCGAGCCTGCATATACCACCAGCTCCATCAGCACCTTGCTGTACTGCTTCCAATCCGCCGCCGTCTTGTAACTATAAGGCGCTCGGCCCGTCACATCCGAGGGGTCCGGCCGCAATTGCGCGGCTGATGCCAGTCCCTGATAAACTACGGGGTCGGCCGTCGAACACCCTGCGATAGCTGTGGTGAGTGCGAGAACGGCGAGGTTGGCGGCGTATTTCATAGAGGCTCCGAAAATGAATTGATCCGGAGTGTTCACTAGAACGTCGAATTGTTGCGTTGTGTTCTGATTTTTACATAAATGTTGTCGTCAACTTGTCGGTCGGAACGCCGGGCAATCTCATGATCACAGCCAGTCCTCCAGTACTTCGGTCGAGCAGCTCGAACGTGCCGCCGTGCCCAATGGTGATAATTCCGTGTGCGATGGGCAATCCAAGCCCGAAGCCACTCCCTTTGACCAAAGGACGAGACTCGTCGGCCTTGAAAAAGGGCTCCAGGACCTGGCCTTTCAGCTGATCGCTCAAACCTGGACCATCATCCGCGACCGTAATGACAACTGTTCCATCCGCCTCGGTAGCGAGGGTGACATCGATCTTGGTTGCAACGCGCGAGGCATTGTCAATCAGATTGGAAACCGCGCGAGAAATCGACCTCGGCTTGCACTCGTACGTCAATCGTCTCGGGCCGTTGAAGGTGACATTGGCGCCTGTGTCGGCGAAGTCGTCAGTCAGGGTCTGAAGAAGGCTCGACAGCTCCACCTTTCGCCTGGCTTCTAACGTGTTGCTGAGGTAGGCGAGGCTGTCATCGATCATGGATGCCAGCATCTCTATATCCTTGAGCATCTGGTCGCGAAGCTCTTGCGGTTCGCACCGCTCCGTTCGCATTCGCAACCGCGTCAGGGGCGTCCTCAGATCGTGGCTGATCGATGTTAGCATCCTCGTCCTCTGCCCCGCCAGATCGAGCACTCGCCGCCGCATGGTGTTGAGGGACGCGGCGAGGCTTCTGATTTCAGCGGCGCCCTCCGCCCTGAAAGGCTCGTCGAGACCGTCGTCCATGCTGACGCGCTCTGCCGCTGCCGCAAACCGGACGAGTGGCCTACCGATCATCCACGCGCAGATGAATGCGAGGATGACAGCCGGAATGAGTATCAGGCCGAGGCCCGTTACAATCGCCGAGAATATCCCCTGCTCGGCAAGGGATGGGGGCATGCGGAATAAAAGAAAACCATGTTCGCCGACCGAAACTGGAAGCGTCGCGGAGCCGCCGGTTTGAAAGATGGTCGCTGGGTTGTGAAACGGGTCGATACTCAGCAAACCTCGAATGGCAGACGGAATATCGCGCCGGGATACCGCAGCCTCGACGGGCTGCCCAGGTGCGGCTTGCTGCACTTGCAGCCCGGAGTTTCCCGCCTCTGCGAGGACGTCATCCCGAGCTGCGGCCGTCCGCGCTGCTTCGAAAGCCTCCGTAATAGTCTGGATGCGTCCGGCGAGAACACCGATATCCATCGCCCTTTCATATCGCCCCGGTATGAATGCCTCGATCACACCCGAAACGAGGGTAACCGTTATTGCAAGCGCGATGGTCAGGATCGCGATCTGCGTCTGGATCGAGGCTGCTAGAAATCTGTTCACGGCAACGGTTCCACTTTGACGGCGAACATGTAGCCGCCGAGGCGGACAGTCTTGATCAATGTTGGGTCCTTGAGACTGGGCTCGATCTTTTGTCGAAGGCGGCTGACATGTGCGTCTACACTTCTCTCCACCGGTCCCGCGGCCCCTGCATGTGTCATCGAAAGGAGCTGTTCCCGGCTCAGTATCTTGTTGGGATTCTTGCATAACGCCACCAGCAGATCGAATTCGGCCGTCGTCATTGAGACCTCAGCCCCATCCGGATCGGTGACTTGCCTGCTCTTAGGGTCAACGACCCAACCGGCAAATGTCACCTTCGAAAGATCGTCGCCATCGGCCTGCTCGGGCATGTATGAAGCTCTGCGCAACAGTGCCTTCAACCGAGCTATCAATTCACGGGGATTGAACGGCTTCGTCACGTAGTCGTCCGCACCAAGCTCAAGTCCGATGATACGGTCGATATCTTCCCTCAATGCGGTGAGCATCAGGATAGGCGTCCGGCTCGATGCCCGAAGTCTTCTACAAATGCTGAACCCATCTTCTCCCGGCAGCATGGCGTCGAGGATGACGAGATCGAACGTCCTGCCGGAAAGGGCTCGATCCATTTCGCTTCCGCTGTTGACCGCAGTCGCATCGAAGCCATTCTCCCTGACAAGCTCCAGCAGCATCCTTGCGATCTCCTGGTCGTCTTCGACCACGAGCATATGAGCTTTCGTTTCCAAGGTCTCATCCTCCGAAGCCATGCCACTATTCTCACCTCCTCCGCGAAAATCGTCGAAGCCGAGGCAGTCTCTCTCGATATAACGGCTGGAGCGCTTCAATAAAAGCGGGTCGTAATTCAACATCTGGCGTGAGCTCTTCTCTCGGAGAGAGGCACTGATATCAGGATGAACTGCAATACTATGTTCGAAGATGTTGCGTTTTGTTGCGAATTATCTCCGCGACCGGAGTCACGAGATAAGGGAATATGCCTCGTCATAAATCTCAACAAGACTGAACACCGTGCCATGGAGCCATGTGGTAGTGGTCGCCATGTCATGCACATGGAGAGCAGCAATGCCACACGCCCCACTCAAGACCATCGTCTTTCTGCCGGCGGTAGCCGCCGAGTTCGTTGCCGCCAATTTGAGGCAGAGCGGATATCAAGCAACGTCCGTGCAGACCCTCTCCCAATTGCATGCAGCAATGTGCTCCTGTGATTATGTGCTGGCGGTCACCACGCGCCCCAACATCGATCTCGTTCGGCACATCCAGACAATCCCCGTCGTCAACATCGAGGTCTTTTTTGATCTTGCGGTCGATCATCGGCGAGATGACACCCCAAAGAGGTTTGACGCCAAGTCGTTCATCAGGCGAGTCACCGCCCTGACTTCAAGCCCTCAATCCACGCGGACTAGCGCACACGTTCCAAAATCGGCGACATCCTCCACGATATCGCCGTTCATCGGCTTCGTGGCTCATTTTATGGGCACCGTGATGCGAAAGCGTCAACGTCATACGGTTGCTAAATGAATGCCGGATAACCCGGAATTCATTACCCTCTAGGCGGCAACGTCTCCATTGCCGAAATGAACTGGGGATCGGCAGGCGTTGCCGCCCACGTGGACAAGATCATCCTGGAAAACGGCTACGGCTGCCACGTGTCGCTTGTCACCGGCGATACGATGCCTACCTTCACATCGATGAACGAGAAGGCCGAGCCGGATGTGGCTCCGGAACTTTGGATCAATGCGGTTCGTGCTCCGCTGGACGCAGCGGTCAAGGAAGGCCGCCTCATTGAACTCGCCCCGATCCTGAGCGACGGCGGCGTCGAAGGCTGGTGGATTCCCAAGTTCATCGCCGATGCTCATCCAGAAATGACCACCGTGCAGGAGGCGCTGAAGCATCCCGAACTGTTTCCCGCCCCCGAGAACCCCTCGCACGGCGGCATCATGAACTGTCCTTCGGGGTGGAATTGTGAAATCGTCACCAGCAATCTCTACAGGGCGCTCGGCGCGAAGGAAAAGGGCTTCGATCTGGTCGAAACCGGGTCCGCCGCCGGAATGGAAGGCTCGATCGCCAATGCGTTCGAAAAGAAGACCGGCTGGCTGGGATACTACTGGGCGCCGACCATGCCCTGGTCTTGAGATCCCATCAGGGGCGGATCGCGGCTTCCTCACCTCTCTTATAGGTTTCGGGCGAGACCTTCTCCATCCAGGTCACCGTGCTGCCGTCAAGGGCTTCGGATACCGCAAAATGAACCATCGCCTCAGCGGACGAAGCACCATGCCAGTGTTTGACCATCGGCGGAATCCAGACGACATCGCCGGGCTCCATGACCTCGACCGGGCCGCCTTCCTTCTGAACCCAACCGCGGCCGGAAACAACGAAGAGCGTCTGGCCCAGAGGATGTGTGTGCCAGGCGGTGTGAGCACCCGCCTCAAAGGAAACCGTCGCGCCGCCGATGCGTGCGGCACCTTCGCCCTTGTAGGCGCCCGATACCTGCACTTTGCCGGTAAAGCGCTCCATCGGCCCAGTCACGGGCTGGCTGCCGCGCCGGACGATCTTGATGTCGCTGTTGCCGGATGCTGTGCCGGCCGAGGCCTGACGGGATTCCAGGACGGCTTTCAGGGGCGCGACTGCCGACATGGCCCGAGGCCAGCCCGCATAAAATCCGACATGGGTAACGGCCTCAGCCGCCTCCGCAGGTGTGAGGCCATTGTCCAGGGCGCGGTTCGCGTGAAACACCAGTTGATCAGGCTGGCCCATCGCGACCAGTGCCGCCATTGTCACCAGGCTCCGGTCCCGGGCCGACAGGTTCGGCCTCTGCCAGAGATCATCAAACAGCACGCGGTTGGTGAGATCGGCAAGCGCCGGGGCAATCGGTGCTACGTTGGCATCAACGGAGGCGCTGCGAGCCGTTTCGCCAGCTGGGTCCAACTGAATGCGCTCCGCCTCACTGTCTGCAACGGGTGCAATCTTAAGCTCGTCAAAAGCCTTTTTCACTTCGGCCACCGCCGACATGGCATTGGGCCATCCGGAATAAAAGGCCAGATGCGTGATGACTTCCCCGATCTCCTCAGGTTTGACACCGTTCTCCAGGGCGCGCTTCACATGGTTGACGAGCACATGCCCCTTGCCCGTCGAAATCAGTACCGAGATCGTCACCAGGCTGCGGTCGCGCGGGGTCAGATCGTTGCGCTTCCAGAATTCTCCGAACAGGACATCATCGGTGAAATGGCCGAGACCCGGCGCCACCTCATAGACGGCCGGCGGCGCCACGCGCGGGTTCTGCTGGGCTTCAGCGCCGGTTGTTGCGAAGGCCGAAATGGCGATGCTGGCGGCAAGATTCTTCACAATGGTTCTCCTGATTGGCACGATGACGGTGGAACCGAGATAGGCAAAGACCTGTCACTGGATTAGGCTCCTCAAACCGAAAAGACCTATGTTTTCCATTCATGAAAGGGCCGGCTTACGGGTGCCGGCACCGTTCCATCAGAGCTGCTGCGCCGTGGGGCGGAACAGGATCTCGTTGATATCTACATCCTCCGGCTGGCTGATCGCGAACATCACGCAGCGGGCAAAGCTGTCGGCAGGAACGGCATAGTTTTCGTAGAAATCCTTGATGCCCTTGGCGATATCAGGCTCGCTGATGTGATCGGCAAGTTCCGTTTTGACGGCGCCCGGCGAAATGATCGTGCTGCGGATATTGTAAGGTTTTACCTCCTGGCGCAGACCTTCCGAGATGACGCGGACGGCGTGCTTGGTGGCGGAATAGACCACACCGCCCGGACGCACCTGGTGGCCCGCGACAGACGACGTATTGATAATATGGCCGCTCTTCTGGTTCTGCATGTGCGGCAGGGCGGCGGCGATGCCGAAAAGCACGCCCTTGAGATTGACGTCGATCATGCGTTCCCAGTCGTCAATCTTAAGTCGTTCAAGCGGGGAATGCGGCATAAGGCCGGCGTTGTTGAGTAGCACATCAATCCGTCCGCGAACGGCGACCGCATGATTGACGAACGCCTTTACCTGGTTGCGGTCGGTGACATCGACCTGGAAAACAGCCTCGTCACTGAGCGACAGCTCCGCGGCAAGTTCCTTGAGCCGGTCGATACGCCGCGCGCCGAGCACGACGCGCGCGCCTTCCTTGACGAGCTGGCGTGCCGTCTCGGCGCCGAGACCGCTGCTGGCGCCGGCGATGACGACGACTTTGTCTTTGATATTCTGAGCCATTTTCCTATCCATTAACTTGGAGGCTGCGCTTGCGCACGAACCTAGCGTTACGGGCCTGACAACGTCTGCATGGTGTGCGGCCCGGGGGCTTCGCTCGCACGGGATCGTTCCTCACCGAGGAGTGCTTGACACTGAGAAAAAAATACTACTGGCTGATTGGCTCGACCAGATGCTAAGATCTGAAAACACCTATACTGGAAATTCATGAATGAGACGGGACGAACTGGGCGATCTGGTGGCTTTTCTGACGGTAGCGGAAGAGCGTAGCTTTACGCGGGCAGCCGCGCTCATTGGCACGTCGCAATCGTCGCTTAGCCATTCCGTGCGCCGGCTGGAGGACCGCATGGGGATTCGCCTCCTGACGCGTACCACGCGAACCGTCGTCCCGACCGAAGCCGGAGAGCAACTGGTCGAAACGCTCAGACCCGCCTTCAACGATATCCGCAACCGGCTGGACGCGCTTGGCGCCATGCGTCACGCGCCGGGGGGTACGATCCGCATCACTTCGATCCGGCATGCGGCAGACAGCATTCTCATGCCCGCCGTCAAGCGACTGATGCAATCCTACCCCGATATCAACATCGAGATCTCCGTCGACAACCGGTTTGCCGATCTCGTGAACGAGCGTTTCGACGCCGGGGTTCGGCTCGGCGAGCATATTGAAAAGGATATGATCGCACTCAAGATCGGACCGGAAATGCGAATGCTCGTCGTCGCCTCTCCGGGCTATTTCGTACGGCACCCGAAGCCAATAACACCCCACGAGCTGACGCAGCACCGCTGCATTAATCTGAGGCTGACGACCGTTGGCGGTCTATATGTCTGGGAGTTCGAAAAAGACGGAAAGCCGTTGAATGTGCGTGTGGAGGGCCAGTTCATCTGCAACGACGTCCCGATGATCATTGATGCGGCGCTGGACGGCTTGGGCCTGGCGTGCTTGCCGGACGATTACTTGCTGCCGTTGATCCGTGAAGGAAGGCTCGTGCCCGTGCTCGAGGACTGGTCGCCGCCATTTCCTGGATATCATCTTTACTATCCGAGCAGACGCTTAGCCTCACCGGCATTCTCGCTCCTGATCGATGCACTGCGTTATCGCAGTTAATTCCATCACCTTTAGTTTATATCGGTGTGAACAGGCCTCTTATGGGACGTGCTGTTCTTCCATCTCTTTGTAATTGATCGATAAAGCCCTGCCTGCGGGACATTCGTGATTCAAAAGTATAAACCCTATCGCATTCAGCTCACTAATGGCTAAGTCTGCATCAGCCTACACTTCCGGATGTCGGCTGGTCCTCCCTCCCAAGGACAACAACCCCGTCGAAGTCAAAGCCGCCGCCGGTCTGGAGCCGTATCACTGTGACTTCTGACGAGATGACGCGCGGTCCGACGAGCAAATGAACAAGCAAGGAGCACCGAGTTGAATATCACCAAACTCAAGCCTCTCGCCCTCGCGGCAGTTGTCGCCCTGGCCGCCGGCGAAGTCGGCGCAGCCGACTATCGGAAAAATCCGTTCACTCTTACCTATGACGGCGCCATCACCGAGAATGTAGCAGGCAAAGTCAACATCCATCCCGTCAAGTATATGCTGAACGGCTTGGAAATCGCGGCAAACGTCTACACACCGCCCGGCTACGATCCAGGCCAGTCCTATCCCGCAATCGTCGTGGCCCACCCGAACGGTGGCGTCAAGGAACAGACCGCCGGACTTTACGCACAACGTCTGGCCGAGCAAGGCTATTTGACTATTGCGGCGGATGCCGCCTACCAGGGTGCCAGCGGTGGCGAACCCCGAAACGTCGACAAGCCGGCCAACCGCATCGAAGACATCAGCGGAATGGCTGATTATATCACCCACTATGCCGGCGTTGATGCGTCTCGCCTCGGATTGCTGGGCATCTGCGGCGGCGGCGGATATTCGCTGGCGGCCGCCAAGACCGGCAAGCGCTTTCAGGCTATTGCTACCTTGAGCATGTTCAATTCCGGTCGGGTACGCCGCAACGGTTTTGAGGATTCACAGCTGAGCAGCATTCAGGAACGCCTGCAGCAGGCTTCCGACGCACGCGCCCAGGAGGCCAGCGGCAAGATTATCTACGCCAACGACACTCCGCTCACCGATGAGCAGATCGCCAAGCTGCCGTTCGAAATGTACCGCCAGGGCGCCGAATATTACCAAAGGACCAATGCGCACCCGGGCTCCTCCGCGCGCTACACGCTGAGCAGCCTGCTGGACCTGATGCGCTTCGATGCCACGGACCAGATTGAACTCATCAACAAACCGCTGCTGATGATCGCCGGCAGCAAGGCCGACAGCCTCTACATGACCGAGGACGCCTTCGCCAAGGCAACGGGTACTAGCGACAAAGAATTGTTCAAGATCGATGGCGCCACGCACATCGAGACCTATTGGGTCCCTGAATATGTGAACGCCGCTATGAGCAAGCTCACGCCCTTCTACAGGCGGACGCTTGAAGACACGCGCGGATAAAATCAGCGAGCCGGAAGGCCGATCAGCAATCGGCCTTGCCCCTCCCCGCTTCAGCAATCCAACAGCTTCTTCTTTAGGACTATGCGATGAAATCCTTTCTTTCACGCACGGTGCTTGCCGCCGTGATAATCTGCGCTGTCACGATCCTAGCCTTTCAGGTTGAGGCCGAAACCAACCGGGTGAGGTTTCCCGACAATCTCGATAACCTGGTTCACTATACCGGCCGTGAGCGCGGCAACTCCGTCACCCACATCAAGACCACACAGAGCGTCATCGATCTGATCAAGGCCGGCAAGCCCATCCCGAACGGCAGTCAGTTCGTATTGATCGACTACCGCGACGGTAAACTTTACCGCTATTTCGTCATGGAAAAAGGTGCGAACTGGGGTACCGACTACGACGAAAGCCGGCGCACAGGAGACTGGCAGTTCCAGTGGTTCTGGGCCGATCGTTCGGTCAATATGGCGGAGAACACCAATCGCTGCCAGTCCTGTCATCAAGGCGCTAGCGACAGCGATTTTCTGTTCACTCACGGCGAGATTCAGGCATTCAACGGCATGCCGGTAAACTGACGTCATGAACCGCGTCTTCCTTCTGCGCCTGGCAATCGACGTTACCGCCACCAGCCTGCTCCTGCTGGCACTTGCCTATTACTGGCTGGGCAACACGGTGCATGAGCTCGCTGGAACGGGTCTGTTTCTGCTGATCGCAATACATAACGTCTTCAATCGCCACTGGTGGGCAGCCTTCTCCCAGACACCGCGCCAGACCAAAGCAGTGACCTACATCATCCTCAACATGGTCCTGATTGCCGCTGTCGTGACCCTCTTCGTCACCAGCGTGATGATCTCACGCTTGGTGTTCGATTTCCTGCCTATCAATGGTGGGTTCACCGCGAAGCAGATCCATATCGCCGCGGCCTATTGGCTACTGGTGATTGTCTCCCTTCACATCGGCTTTCGCTGGTCCGTGGTTATGCTCGCTATCAGGCGCCTGTTCGGGATCAATCCCGGCAGCCCGACCCGTACACTGGTTCTGAGGGTGCTGGCGTTGGCACTTGTCATTTACGGCATAAAGAGCTGGATTGACCTCGGCGTCACAGACAAGCTGCTGATGCGGATCACGATGGACTTTTGGGACTTCAACGCATCCACCGTCGGGTTCTTCACGCGTTTGGCAGCCATTGTCGGGCTCAACATCTGTCTTACCCATTCCGGGGTTCAGCTGCTGCAGCGGATAACAAAGACACTTTCCGCAACCTGATGGCGGATGACTATCAGTGCGCTAGCTCAATCTCATCAAGGAAAAGCGAGTCCATACGATCGGAAGGCGGTCTTGTGAACTGGCGCGGCAAGAGCAGTTCGCCGTCGTGCCCGCATTCGGGCTTACGGTTCGCCAATCGTAAGAGCTGCCTTGTAGG
Organism: Rhizobium sp. NPDC090279; assembly: GCF_044769665.1. Lineage (NCBI taxonomy): Bacteria > Pseudomonadati > Pseudomonadota > Alphaproteobacteria > Hyphomicrobiales > Rhizobiaceae > Rhizobium > Rhizobium sp. NPDC090279. The sequence continues at coordinate 314,994 of NZ_JBIVYI010000001.1, forward strand.
ACGAAGCGGGCCTGGCTTTCCGAATAAGTTCACAGTGGGATCATGGTCGGCTGCTCTTGAAGGGAGCTGAAATGGCGACCCTGTTTGTTATAAAGCCCTTCCGCCTCAAATTCCCCAACGATGATCGAGGCAACAGCGCAAATTCCCGCCAGAAACGGGCGCCGCTGAGGAATTAACAATGAGCAGACTGCTCTCTAATGGCGCTTTAATGGTCAATGGTCTCGAAGGCAGTCAACTCAACGAAGCGTGGATTCGATATGAGATGACGGGCCATGATCGATCGTGACCCGCTCTATCGCCACCATCGCTTTCTGCCGAGATCATTGCCTACGCTGTCTGGCTTCATTTCCGTTTTCCTCTTAGCCTGCAGATGGTCGAGGACATGTTGGCTGCTCGCGGTGTAATCGTTTCACATCAGACCGTCCGACGGTGGACGGAGAAATTCGAACGGGCTTTGCCTCTGATTGTTCTTCCATCTGGGCTTTCGACGGTCACCTCGCTGCCGATTTTACTCTCTTGGAGAGCAGCCGTCGTTCTTTGCTGATGCAGAAAATGCAGCCGCTCGACGATCCGTTCGTGCGGCGCCATAAGCGCAGCTTCGTCGAGCCCCTCGAAGTCGATCTCGTGCACTGTGCCGCTTCGCGTTTCCGGTCTCATTGGCGCCTTATGCTCCGCAGCCGATTATGATAGAGGAGCATCGACGGCACAATTGCCCAGCGCTTCAGCACTGCCTCCAGATCAGCCCCCGTTACCCCTGTTACGACCCGAGGAGGTCAAACAGCGGGTTCCGCAATAGCTTGAGATCATGGTTAACGCTTCGTCTAGTCGAAGCTATCCGGCACTTTGCTTCCGCCACCCATAGCTATATCCGCGATCAGCCTCGGATGATACCGAGGTTAGGAATGTAGAATATTGGCCTGGCAGTCGTCCCAGGGCAGAGAGCGAGGCCCCTGGCCTCCCCTTCTGCAGCAGGTGCGCACGCCGCGTGCTTCCCAATCACCGCAGAAAGAACAACGTTGCGCGCGAGCGCGTTACTTCGGCAGCGATTGCAGGCTCTTCATGGCTTCGAGGTCTTCATGCGAGACGAACTCGCAGGCCAGTAGTGTCTTACCCGGAAAGGCCGCAGATTCGCGGGCTACCACGGACACCACTCCCATCTCGGCCGCAGGCTGCTCGCCCTTGGACAAGGCGCGTCCATACGACTTTGTCGCGGTGCCGAAGAGATTGCCAAGGCCATCCGACGTCAGGTGATAGGTCTTGGCCAGATCATCGGCCCGCAGGCCCTCGACCAGGATGCCGAAGCTCGTGCCGGCGAAGACGATTTCACGCGTCTTGAAACCTTGTCTGCCGAAGTCCGCGGACATTTTATAAACAGCGGCCGTCATGAGCGAAGTATCCGCCTTCGCGAGCTTTTCGGCCTCGTCATACATCTCTGTCGCAGTGGCGGTCGAATAGGGCGGCTTGCAAAGTGCAGCATCGAAGAAGGACGAGTTGTCGAAAGCCAATGCGTTCGAGCCGAGCGTGAGCGAAACAACGACGCCCAGTGACAAGGATGCAGCTATATTCACTGATATTTCTCCAGATGAAAATGAGCCATTCGAATTTGGATTCTCTCGACCATGCCGCTGTATGTATCGCCACGGCCGCCGCTAGCCAAGCCGCCGATGACAGTTGTCTCCAGATTTTTCATCACGACGAAAGAGCGTATCGCGCGCCGCGGAACTTGCTCCAACCTACCGAGATGCCCTCCCTTTATATCGAGCCGCCTCGTCTCGGTGCGCCAGGCGGTCGCGGCTTTGCTTGACGGCATAAATGGAGAGTGGGGCGTGTCGCCCTCTCTGACCCGATGGTTCCTTCCTATAGCCCCGCGGATAGATCCGGCCTGAACGAACCTTGCCGCTGCGGCCCCTGCCCTTCGACAGCTTTGAAGCGACCAGCCTCGGTCCGACTGCCGAGAGCGTGCCATGACTTTCCCCGCTCCACCTCCGGCATCGTTCGATCGGGAACAGGTCTTCCCAGCTCGACGGATGGCGGATGCGGCTGATACGGCAACGCCGGATCAGCGATGCCGACTGCGAATGGCTACCGACATCGACCGCGGACAATCGGTACAGGCGAGGCTCAAGCCCTGCGACATTTTCGCCGGCAGCTTGCTACGAACTGGAGATTGAGGGAAGATGCGCCGCGTACACTTTACCTCTCGCGGCCGTGCGAAAGCTATCCGCCCAACCATGAAAATCTCGTTAACCAAAACTTGCTGCAGGATGCGCCACCTCATATATGAACGTCGGCTTGGCGTGAGGGCGAATGAGCAGGGGCGGATTTCTTTGCCATCCCGTCAAAATCACTTCACAATCAATCCGTAATGGAATTGCACGCAGAGGAACGATTTCATGGAAGAACCCCGGACGACCAATCGCGAGCCGATCGTGGCAACCGAGCTCGATGTCAAGAAGGCGGCTGCGATCAACACGCTCTTACTTCGCCCCATCGACATCCTGCCCGCCAAGGCCGGCGACCCGATCCGTCCTTTTGCACTTGGTCTCTGGAATGAGATCCGCCCGCTCCTGAAGCCTGACGTGCCGGTCATGTCGCTTCGTCGCTCCACGAGCGCGTTTCTCCATTCCAAGCGATACTACCACGCCTGCGCCCAACCCGGCTCGATGCGGCATGATCTCGCCGGCAATCCAGTCGAACCTCTCTCAGACGAAGATAGGCTTGCCGCACAGCAGCGCCTGATCACGCTGCGCCAGACGCAGGCCAAGGCGACCGTTCAACGCGAAGAGCCGACCCCGCCGCCGGCATTGAACAAAGCAGAACTCATCCGAGCCTCCCTCCTCGGCAGACGCTCCGATCGCGCCGCCCGCTGATGCGCCAGAGGCGCATCTTTCGGCAGCCTCGCCGCTTCGCATGCCCATTGCCATGAAATTGCGACAATCCGGCCAAAGGCAATTGCCGGCCACACCCTGCCCCTGATCGACCGTTATCCTTGCCAAGGACGAATGCGCCCCGGTTCCGAATATCGACAGGGAATGTTCGCAACATATTCCTGTAGTCCGCGGACTACAGGCCAGCCCACGTCCATTCGCGGCGCAACAGCCTCATGATGCGATCATCCCTCTCGTGTCACTTCGCGGCGCGTGTTGTCCGCGGACTACTCTGCCCAGGGCTGGAATCTCACCCTTGCGAATCACTGCTCAAGTCGGCCTGAAGTAAATCGTCGCGATAGTAAAGTGATGCTCGATCAAGCACAGCCAGAACCTGTTGACGCACAAAAACGCGCCAAAAACTGCCTTTTATCTAAGCATTTGTAAAACGGACACGAATCGGAGCATATTGTAACTGCGTAGTTCAGTAGCATTCCGTCACAATTGCGCAGTTAATCGGGAAAAACAACCATGCAGCCGAGTCTTGTGCTACAAGAAGATCAAGAGCACCTTCCAACGCTTCTGGCGACAGATGCGCAGGAATTGTCTTATCAGCTCCAGCAACATCAGGCAAAGATCTTCCCGCCTCAGTCACAGAAAACAATGCGGATGTTTTCACCGGCCGAAGCTGCTGCCTTCATCGGCATAGGCGAGGGCTATCTTCGCCAGATCGCGGCCGAAGGCCATGGGCCGGACCCTCTTTCCAACGGTCGCCGGCTTTACGCCGCCGAAGACATGGACCGCATCCGCAAGGTTCTCGACGAACGCAACGGCACACCCAAATATGTGCCCTGGCGCAGAGGGTCCGAGAAACTCCAGATCGTCTCCGTCATGAATTTCAAGGGCGGCTCGGGCAAGACCACCACCGCTGCCCACCTCGCGCAATATCTGGCGCTGAGGGGCTATCGCGTGCTCGCCATCGATCTCGATCCGCAGGCTTCCTTGTCTGCTCTCTTCGGCCATCAGCCCGAACTCGATGTCGGCGAAAACGAAACGCTCTATGGCGCCATTCGCTATGAAGCACCGCGGCCAATTGCCGATATCGTTCGTTCGACCTACACGCCGAACCTGCATCTGATCCCCGGGAATCTCGAACTCATGGAGTTCGAGCACGAGACCCCGCGCGCAATGGCGGCCGGCCGCGCCGAAACGATGTTCTTTGCGCGCATTGGCGAGGTGCTGACCGAGATCGAGAGCTTCTACGATGTCGTTGTCATCGACTGCCCGCCGCAGCTCGGCTTCCTGACGATGTCGGCGCTCTGCGCCGCAACGTCGATCCTCATTACCGTTCATCCGCAGATGCTTGACGTCATGTCGATGTCGCAGTTTCTCACCATGACGAGCGAACTCATGTCCGTGGTCGAGAATGCGGGTGGGCGTACCAGCTACGACTGGATGCGCTATCTCGTTACACGTTTCGAGCCCAACGACGGGCCGCAAAGCCAGATGACCGGCTTCATGCGGGCAATCTTCGGCAATCGCATGCTGCAGAATGCCATGGTCAAATCAACGGCCGTAGCCGATGCCGGTGTGACCAAGCAAACCCTTTACGAGGTCGACCGTGCCCAGTTCACCAGGGGCACCTACGACCGCGCTCTGGATTCGCTCAATCTCGTCAACAGCGAGATCGAGACGCATCTCCGCCTGACCTGGGGAAGGAAATAGATAGATGGCGCGCAAAAATCTCCTTGAAATCTCGGCGCCGAGCACGGCGCGTACAGATGCGCCCGCAACAAAGGACAATCGTCCGATCGCCGGCTTCCTGCCGCAGGCGCGAGGCGCAGGTCCCGTGGGCGGCATTACAAGGACGCTCGGCAACATCACGGAGAAGATGGAGCGCGCCAGCGACCTCGAACGGCAGCTCGCCGAAGGGCAAACCGTCGTCGACATCGATCCCGATCTCGTCGATGGGTCCTTTGTCACTGACCGTCTTGAAATAGATCCGGTCGAACTCGGCCAGCTCGTCGAACAGATACGTGAACACGGCCAGCAGGTCCCGATCCTCGTACGCCCGCATCCGGAGTCCAAGGGGCGTTTCCAGGTTGCCTACGGCCATCGCCGTTTGGCAGCGACAAAGGAACTTGGCATCAAGGTGCGGGCCGTGGTGCGTCAGCTCACGGACGACCAGCTGGTGGTCAGCCAGGGTCAGGAAAACAGCGCGCGCACCAATCTGTCCTATATCGAACGGGCCTTGTTTGGATTGCGTCTCGAGCAGCGCGGCTTCGGTCGCGATATCATCATGGCAGCACTTGGCGTGGATAAGGCGGCGCTCTCCAAGATGTTGATCGTCACGAGGCAGGTGCCTCTACCCCTCATCAGCGCCATCGGTCCAGCTCCCGAAATCGGCCGCAGGCGCTGGCTGGAACTGGGAGAGCGTCTTGAGAGTGCGGCGCCCGAACCGATCATCGCCGAGTTGTCCGCGGACAACTACCGGACGATGCCGAGCGATGAACGCTTTCAGCGTGCTCTCATTCTGGCAATAGGCAAGCCGGCATCCGCAAAACCTGCCGCTGCCGCCTCATCCATAACCGGAATTCCGGTGACCCTTAAGCGAACGCCGGCGCGCGCCACTTTTGTTTTCGACAGCAAGGCTGCGCCCGGTTTCGACGAGTTCGTGCAAGAGAGACTGCAATCTCTCTTCAACGAGTTTAATCAAGGAAAGGAAACGTAACCAGCAAAAGAAAAAGGCCCCCAAACGACGTCGTCGTGGAAGCCCTTCTCTGATCTTAAGCAAATCGAGAATCGCATTTCCCCGAATCACAGTCAAGAGTCTTTGACGCCGTTTTGGTGAGCAGATTTCTTTTGCCACAACGTAGGTGAAAGAAAAATGGAAGCCGAATATGTGACGACGCCTTTTGGGCGGCGGTCGATGACGCTTGCCATGTTGATGGCTCAGAGACGAGCTGAACATGACAAGCCCATCAGATCCGTCGACAAATGGAAAATCTATCGTGCGCTCTGCGAAGCCAAGCCTCTTCTCGGCGTGACGGATCGTGCCCTTGCAGTTCTCAATGCGCTCCTGAGCTTCTATCCGAAGAGCGAGCTATCGGATGATGCCAACCTGATCGTATTTCCCTCGAACGCGCAATTGTCCTTGCGCGCCCATGGGATGGCCGAGCAGACCATTCGCCGCCATCTGGCCGCGTTGATCGCTGCCGGTCTTCTGGTGCGCAGGGATAGCCCCAACGGCAAGCGTTATGTCCGCCGAAGCAGGGCAGGGGACCTCAGTGAGGCCTATGGCTTCTCCTTGGCGCCTCTTCTTGCGCGAGCGGAGGAGATCGAACATCTCGCCGCCCATATCGCTGCTGAGCGCCTCCACGTCCAGAGCCTACGCGAGCGCATCAGCCTGCACAGACGCGATATCGCCAAGCTGATCGAAACTGCGCTTGCCGAAGCAGTCCAAGGCCCCTGGGAAACCGTTTATATCGGTTTCCGCGCGCTGATCGATGGTGTCCAGCGGTCTCCCAGCGCGACTGAGCTTGAAACGCTCCTGGACAAGCTCAGCCGCCTGCATAACGAGATCATCAACCGATTGGAAACACATGTAAAAGTCTCGAAACTAAGCGGCAATCCCTATCAAAATGAGCGGCACATACAGAATTCAGACTCCGAATCTCAAATTGAATCTGAAACCGGGGCAGAACAGCAGAAAACATCATCTGACGATGCGACTGTACCTCGGACCACTCCAGCAGGTGTCGAAGCGATAATATCTCCCAAAAGCCCTGGACCGGCATCCTTCTCATCCACCAGCCCAAGCTCCGCGATGGCCAGGGAAGTTCAGGCGGAACTGAAATCCTTCCCGTTGGATCTCGTTCTGCGCGCTTGCCCTGATATTTCGGCCTATGGACCAGCAGGCAGGGTCAGCAACTGGCGTGACCTGCTCTCCGCCTCGATCATCGTTAGATCAATGCTTGATATCAGCCCAGGCGCCTATCAGGAGGCCTGTGGGATCATGGGAACGGAAAATGCCGCCACCGTGGTCGCCTGCATCCTCCAGCGCGCTCCACACATCAATTCTGCCGGCGGCTATCTTCGCAATCTAACGCGCCGAACGAAAAAGGGCGAGTTTGCGATCGGACCCATGCTCATGAGCCTCCTGCGGGCAAACACCACCACAACAGCGCGAAAGGTGGCCTAGCTGGTTCCATTATCAATGCGAATAATTTGATATCCAGTTCCGCGTCCGCCCTCAATCCGCGGCGCTGAACGATTGGCAGACTTGTTGAAGGTCGCCTAGGCGCGTCGACGATAGTTTTCGTTCTCGCGAATGGTAGCGCGCGACCTCATGCAGAGCTGACGGCAGCAAAAAGAGAGATAGCTTCTGATTGGGATTTTATTTTAATGAAATCAATCGACTAGAGAGTGCGTTAAATTCAGCCTGAGCGACCAAATGAACAATGGTAAGGGCTCTTGCCACCCGCCGATACCAGGTTTTTATGCCGTTTTTGCCGGCAAATGTCCATATGTTTTCGCGTCTGAGCTCTCAGACTAGTGCTGTTGTATCCACAGGCAGGAATAGAGAACGGCCGCTCTGCCGCCAGCGGTAAGAGAAACGTATCCGCAGCCAGCATAAACAGGCGCAGCGACGATCTTGACCGCTGCTTACCTAATTCCCGGGTTTGGCACTCAGCCCTGTCACTGCTGGTCGCAGATCGGTATCGGCCGCGCAGGCGGTGCCGGATGGTCCTTCTTATATTGGACGATGATGGGCTCGAGAGTTTCCTTCGGCCAGAATTTAGGTGTCCCGATCTCCTTCAGGCAGGAGTCGTTCCAATACAATCCGGATTGGGCCGGAGCGCGTCCGGCTGCGACAGTTTTGGCGATCGCCTTGATGTCCGAGGACTCCGGATAGATGTAGAGCGTTGTCGGATTATCCTTCACCATGGAGATGATCTGATTGGCGTCCGAGGCGGACCAGCTTGTGCAGCCGTCACTGCGGCCGCCGGCATATTCCACCAGCTTTCCGAGCGGAACATATCCATCGCGGTTGGCATAGGGGCTCTGCGGGTCCTTCTTCATGCATATGCCGGCAACCTTGGCAGCGGCATGTCCGCCGATCGCCCGTTGCCGCGCATTGGCGGTCTCGCCCTCACCGTCGAACTGCAGGAACGTGCGAAGGTAGGCGGTCTCCTTGGTCTGGGAGAGATGGTAGTATCCCTTGAAGGTGGTCTTCGTCTCTTCCGTCACGTAGGAGCCGCCCGTCGTCAGGTTCGAGTCCATCGCGTTGCCGAAGTTCTTGGCGCACATGCGCCCATTGCCGAAATCGACAACGCCTTTGAGATCGCGGCCGCTGCCGTGGCCCGATGAAACGACGCGAAACGTCTGCGTCGCCTCGCAGACAATATAGAAGCGTCCCGCCGACGAACCATCATTCGGGGTGTTCGGGCGGGTCGCGTCCATGGCGAAATAGCAGGGATTCCTCACCGTGCCTTCGCTCACTTTTCGCATGTAGAGCGCGCGGGCTCTTTGCAGGATCGGCTGGGCAATCTGCCCATCACCGGTACCGACATAGGCTCCGAGCCAGGCCGGAATATCCGGCTGCCGTGCCGCTGCCAGGGATTGCGATGTTGCGGGAATAACGAGGGCGAGGGAGCAAAGGCTGAGCATCTGGGTGACGCTTCGAAGGGCATATCTCAACCGCACGGAATTAGTTCTCCTATCAAATGTTCCAGGTCCGCACGCGCCGCTACCGGCAGAAGCGACGTCGACAACCTGCCTGCCCCACAAGCCCGGCTGCCTTGCACTCAGATCCAGAAATCATAGTAGTGCGCTGCTTTGCTGAACGAGACCCTAACAGGGGCGGGAAATCCTGGCAGCCACGGATCATTGTTCGTCTACCGCCGATTTTTTCCACCCGCGTTTCACGTCAGCATTCCTCAGCGATCACGGCGCAAATATGGCGGACTTCAGGCAATCAGGGCGCGGAGAAAACCCTGCATGCGCCTATGTCGCGTCATCGGGTCGCGGTGCGGTGTGTTTCTGCGAGCGGGGCAAGCCGTCTTCCAAATGAAAGAACGGCAGTTGCTCGCTCACATAGGCATGGATAACTGGCGCGTAGAATTCCGGATGATCCATCGCGCCCAGCGTCAGGAATATCTGATGGTCGATGCGGGCGTCCCTGTAGGCAATCGGCGCTCCGCAGGTTGGGCAAAAGCTTCGCTTGACGGGATACTGACCGCAAGTCGTCCCCTCAGTGCCCTGAAAATTCACGTCCTGCGTCAGGAAGCCCACGAATGCCGCAACCGGCGCGCCGGATGCTCTGCGGCAATCGCCGCAATGGCAGTAGCTGGTGTAGAACGGCTCTGACGAAGCCTCGAACCTAATCGCGCCGCACCGGCATCCTCCGGTATGAAGTCGCGCCATGAAACTATCCTTTGCTGAAATCTGTCTGGGAAGCTCTTGGAACGAATGTATTGACTCGAGGTCATGTCTGCAAATGGCGCTTTGTCCCCGTTGCGGCCCTGGAAACAGAAAAGGGCCCCGAAGGGCCCTTGTGATAGATCGAAGCGAAACTTAGCGCTGCAGATTGACCAGAACGTCCAGGAGGTCGGAACCTGTCTGGAAGACCTTGGAGTTGGCGGTGTAGCTCTTCTGCGCCTGGATCATGTCAGTGAGCTGACCGGCGAGGTCGACGTTCGAGGCTTCGAGCGAGTTCGACTGGATGTAGCCGAGGCCGTTGCTGTTGGCGAAGCTCGTGATGGTCACGCCGGAATCGGCATTGGCCTGATAGACGTTGCCGCTCATAAGTGTCAGCTTGTCCGGGCTTGCAACGGTCGCCAACGGGATCTGATAGATCGCCTTCGGATCGCCTTTCTCATAGTTGGCGTAGACGACGCCGTTCTTGTCGATGGTGACGCCTGTGACCGCGGCTGCCGCCTGTCCATTGGTCGAGCCAGTGGAGGCGAAAGCCGATGCTTTCTGGGTCATCTTGGTCAGATCCATCGTGATCGAGCCGGCCGTCGTTGGGTCGGTGATGGTAAAGTTGCCACCGCTTGCCATATTCCCGCTTGTATCGAATGTCAGCGTGCTGGTGGCAACAGGGGCGGACGAATACGGGAAGGATGAGCCGCTGCCGGACGTGTTCGCATCGGCATTGCGGTATACAGCGACTTCCCATGTGCCTGACGTCGCGGGGGTCACTGGGGTGGTGGTGTTATCAGCAGGCTTGGCATCAGCCGTCTTAGTATAATAGATATCATACATGACGGTGTTGCCGAGCTTGTCGTAGGCTACGACCGAGCTCTTCTGGGTATCGGTCGTAGCTGCCGCACCCGTGCCACCCGTGCCCGTGTAGGCGGTGCTTGGCAGCCCGCTAGTCGCAACTGTCGCAGCCGAATTCAGGTTGCCGGTAAAGCTGCCCGACGTCGAGGGTGAGTTGGCAAGGCCACTCTGGTTGACATTGATCGGCACGAGGCCGTCAAAGCCGTTGACGACGACGGCGGGAGCACCCGATGCGTAGGAATAACCCATCAGCGTATAGCCGGCGGAATTGACGAGATTGCCGTTGGCATCCGGAGTGAAATCGCCGGCGCGCGTCAGAACCGTCGAACCATCGGCGGCCTGCACGACGAAGAAGCCGGCGCCACGGATCGACAGGTCGGTGCCCGAGTTGGTGGAGATGGCGTCGCCCTGCTGCGTCACCGAATAGCTGACATTCGTCTCGACGCTGCCGGAATTGTAGTTGCCGCCGCCCGAAGGCAGGATCAACGACGAAAAGCTGGTGCTCGCCGACTTGTAACCCGTTGTGTTGACGTTCGCGATGTTGTCCGACACCGTGCTAAGCTTATTTGCCTGCGCGTTCATGCCGGAAACTGCCGTTTTCATGCTACCAAAGATGCTCATTGGTTCCTCGCACGTTGCTGATGTCGGTACGATAGCGAGGGTGACTTGTGTGAAGCTGGTTTTTTCCTGTGTCGCGAAGTCGAGAAAAGCTTTTCGTACTACCTATTGCGAAGGCAGATACGGGGCCGGAAAGTCCAGCACGCGGCTTGTATAGCTTTCGATCAATGCGCTGAAGGGTGTGCCATCGGGCAGTTTCAGCACGGCATGATGTTCGAGGAGAAACGAAGGCAGCGTGAGAGGCTCGCTTCCGGATGGCGGCAGAGCGGCGCCTGTTTCCCATCCTTGCGGGAGAGGGGACCAAAGCAGTTTTGCCGAGAGGTTCGTGCGAGTGAAATTCAAGGCCTGAACGGCGCGGCCGAAGGCGACATCGCTGGTATCGAGCGCCGTGTTCATCTCGGTTGTGAGCTTTGCCGGCACGTACCAGTTATCCGCCTCCGACAGGATGCGATCGCCGCAGGCGAGGCGAACACGGCGATAGGCGACGGGTTCGTCAGGCCCGACCGCCAGCAGTTTCCGGATGGAAGCATCGGCCGGCTTGTCCTGACCGCGTACGCGCTGGGCAACGATCTTCGCGCCTTCCGGCGCCAGCCTGTGCGCGGCGCACCAGCGGTCGAGCGTCAGCGTGGCGCTGGCATTGCTGAGGAGATCGGCATTCAAGGTCTGCAGGATCGCGAGCGCCTCGAGACGCGACGTCGGCGTATCGGGCCACTGAGAGGCAGCCGACATCTCCTGCGCCATCGTCGTCTGCGCGCCGAGCGCAATGGCGACTGAACTGCCGAGGGCGATCATGCGGACGAAAGACGGGGACTTTGATGGCATGCGATGGAATCCTCCGCGCGGACTGATTTTACGAGCCGAAACCTTATGGCTTGCCGGTGCGCCTTGGGCATAGATGGCAGGCCTGCCGTCGTTGGCAAGGCCTGAAATGCTCTTGCGGGCAGGCGCGGCAACTGGCCGCAAAGCGAAATCACAGCGCGCCTCCTTATCCCATGGCGCGCTCACGCGCCGATTGCATTCAAACCGGCAAAGGCCACCTGAATGAGACCGGCCGTCGCGACGAAAGCCAGCGCGGAGAAGAACAGCGCCGCCAGGATCAGCAATCCGTCTCTTGCCATCAAGGCGACCGAGATCGCAACCAGAGCAAAGACCGGCATATAGTTGCCGAGCGGGATCGGCAGGACAATGGCCACCGCCAGCAGGAAGATCGGAAAGGACAAAAGCCATTGCATGGTGCCGCCGGTGAAAATTGCCAGGCGGCCCGGGCGAACGATGGCTTCGATCCTCGCGAGGATCGGCGCGCTGTAACGCACGATGAGTTCCACGACGGAGGGCGAAAGCCTGCGCCCGCTGAGAAAGGCCGGCAGCCATATCGACCGGCGGCCCACCGCGATCTGCACCGCCACCAGGGCGAGCGCACTGCCGAACACGACGCCGAATGGTCCGGGTATCGGGATCAGGGCGGGCAGTGCGAGAAAGAGGATGGTAAAGGCCATGCTGGTATGCCCGAGGCCTGAGAGCACCTCGCCGATGGAAATGCCGCCCTGTTCATGGGCCAACTTGGCGAGATCGTGCAGGCGAGCGGATGCCCTGTCATTTTGCCGAGCCGAGCCGGCTGTCTGTTGCGTCATCCGATTTCACCGGACACGGCTGCTGAACCGGTCTGCCTGGATAGAGCTTCAGGCTTCATCGGCACCTTCGCCCTTTCCTTGGATGAGCTTGATGACGGTTGCGCAGGCCGGATTGCTCTTGTCGAGCAGGTCGGCGGGGCTGCTCCAGCCGGTCGACAGGCCGATGACGGTGGAGATCGTCCAGAACGTGTCTTCCGATGCGCGTTTCGCCAGCGCCGGGACCTCTGACGAAAGACATGCCTGCGACTGCCTGACGGTCTCGACCGGCTGGCCGGCAGCAACGGCATGCCGCTCGATCTCGGCTTGAAGCGGACCAAGGGCGAAGGTTGCAAAAAGGGCTGCGAGGAGATTGGAGATCATATTTGTACCTTGTCGGAAATCTGTTTGAAGCGGGGGAGGGAGGTGCCCACAAAGTGCGGGCACCTCACGGCGTCAGGCGCTTTCGGCCTTGTCGCGGGTTTTCAGCAGGCTCCAGCCGACGCCGCTTGCGATGATGGCGAAGGTGATGCCCAGCGAGAGGGCAGCCGGGAATTTTTCCAGGCCGAGCATATCGGCGACGAAGATCTTCGAACCGATGAAGACGAGCACGATGGCGAGAGCCGGCTTCAGATACTGGAAGCGGTGAATCATCGCCGCCAGCGCAAAGTAGAGGGCACGCAGACCCAGGATCGCGAAGATATTCGACGTGTAGACGATGAACGGGTCGGTCGTGATCGCGAAGATCGCGGGAACCGAATCCACGGCAAAGATCACGTCGGCCACTTCGATCAGCACGAGCGCCATGAAGAGCGGCGTGATGAACCAGACCATCTTGCCGTTCCGCGGATGCGGCTGCTTGACGAAGAAGCGCTCGCCGTGATGGTGATCGGTGACGTTGAAACGGCTGCGCATGAAGCGGACGAGCGGATTTTTCGACACGTCCGGTTCCGTATCCTTCACGACCAGCATCTTGATGCCGGTGATGATGAGGAAGGCCGCGAAGACGTAGAGAAGCCAGGAGAATTCGGCCACCAGCGTCGCGCCGACGCCGATCATGATCGCGCGCAGCACGATGACGCCGAGAATGCCCCAGAACAGCACGCGGTGCTGATAGAGGCGAGGTACGGCGAAGAAGGCGAAGATAAGGGCGATGACGAAGACATTGTCGAGGGCCAGCGTCTTTTCGACGACGAAGCCCGTCATATAGGCAAGGCCGGAATCGGCGCCGAGATACCACCATACCCAGCCGCCGAAGGCGAGACCGAGCGTGATATAGAGCACGGAGAGCTTGATGCTCTCGCCGACGCCGATTTCCTTGTTTTCCTTATGCAGGACGCCAAGATCGAAGGAGAGGATGGCAATGACGAGCGCAAGGAAGCTCGCCCACATCCAGAGCGGCTTTCCCAGCCACTCGACGAAGAGCAAAGACGTTTCCATGACGGAAAACCTCTGTCGGCGCGGTGTCGGAAAGGTCCGACATCGCGAGAACGCCGACGGCTCTCACCAGAGGGGCCCGGACCAGCGGGTTGGCCTATAGCTGGGAAGCGACAGTTTGTGTTTCAAGGGGCCCGCGACCACTTTGCGAAAGAGCGGCAATTTTGCGCGCCCGTCTAATCTGCCGTCCGGCTGATGTGAATGCTGTAGACGCTTGCCCATTCCTGGGCGACGAAATTGGTAAGTGCGACGGGGATTTCGACAAGGGCGCTGTTTCGCGCCAAGATGCGGAATCCTCTTGGAAGGCAAATAGCAATGCGCTCGATGATCTTTTCATAGTCGACGATCAGCATCTCGCGGCCGACCATGAGATCAAACAATGCGGGATTGGTAATCACGTAGTCGTTTTCACAAAACCAGTAGGAGGCAATGGTCAGATCGGGGAGATAGCCGATCTGCGCCGGCAGGTTTCGTCGTTCGAAGGCAAAGCGCCCGGGAAGTCCGGCAGTCGACATGAGTTCCCGGCTCAGCAGAAGCTGACTTTCCGAGGCGTCCAGGCCTCGAAGCTCGAGATCGGGATTGTCGGCCAGATAGGCAAAGGCGAGACTGAAAGCGCCGGAGCCGCAGCCGAGATCGCACACCCTTTCATATTGGTGGATAGTCCCTCCGAGGCTGGAAAGCGCTCGCAGGCACTTCAGAGAATTTCGCATTCCGAACGCGCGGGTGAAAGCATCGGCCGAGCGACCATAATCGAATATCTCGATCTGTCGCCGGCTATTGACAGCATTGAGCAAAGCAATGGAGTCGCTGTTCGGGTGATAGAGATGATTACACTTTAGAAGTGTCTCGACAAAACCTTCGAGGTGCCGCGCCTGTACGTCCACATATGTCATGCAAACCCGTCCTCGCTGGAGATATACTCTTCCGAATTGTCGGAAGCGAGCATAGCCGCAAAGTAAGTGCTTCACCCGCCCTCTGTCCTTGATGGACTGCGCTAATCACAGCTTTATCGTCGGCAGCCACCCGAACCGGGCCTTTGGGAGATCTGGAACCGGGCGAGGCAGCCGTTTACCGGTCGCCGTGCCAGCTGTGTGAAGTCGGTACGGGAAATCCCTCGAAGGTCTTGAGCGTGTCAAGCACGATCGACGTCTTCACATGCTGTACAGATTCGTGCGGCAGCAGCACGTCGTTGACGAATCTCGAAAGGCCCGCGAGCCCGCGGGTTGCTACCTTCAGGTGGTAATCCATTTCGCCCGTCAGCGCATAGGCTTCCAGCACCTCCGGCAGACCATTGATGAGCTGCGAAAACCGGCGGGCATTGTCCCTGTTGTGGGTGGCAAGCGTCACGGAAATGACCACCAGCATGTCCAGCCCCAGCTTCTGCCGGTCGAGATTGGCCTGGTAGCTGCGAATATAGCCTTCCGCCTCCAGCCTCGTGCGTCGGCGCGAGCACTGCGACGGAGACAGCGCGATGCGCTCGCCGAGCTCGTTGTTCGTCAATCTGCCGTCCTTCTGGAGCTCCTCCAGCAGTCGCAGATCCAATTTGTCGAGCTGTTCATCCATTGCGCAAAACTCTCAAAATCCTCACGAAGCTTGTACAAGCTTGCCATTTCTCATGAGAATTACAAGTTGGCTAACGGAGTTTCCGGCCATATCTTGCGCGATCGAGTTCGGCGACGTTTGACGCCCTTCGGCATAATGAAACGGAAAAAGATCGTGCCGCCACCCGTGTTCGCGCCACCTTTTTAGATGTCGCACATACAATCAGGCTTCCTTATTGATTGTCGCTTCTGAATTCACGGTTGCAGAAAGTTGACTCCTTTTTACGTGATTGTCATCTGGCTTTTATAAGTGGGGAGAGGGAAGCAACCAACGCAGGGGGTATAAAATGCGTAAACTTCTTCTTTCTATGGTGTCGGCAACCGTATTGGGTGGGGCCGCCAATGCTGCAACCGTCTATCCGCTGGACCGGGCAACGGTGCTCGCGGGCTCGCCTTTCGATTTCAAGGTGGAGTTCAGCAAGGTCGTAAAGCCGGAAGACGTGAAGGTCACGGTCAACGGCGAAAGCTATGACGCGGTTTTCGGCAAGGCCGCTGATTTCGTCGCCGAGGAAAAGGGTGCCGAGGACAAGGTTCTCGGATCTGCTCTGATCCTGCGCGGCGTCAAGCTCGCGAAGGCCGGCCAGTACAAGGTCGAGGTTTCGGCCGGCGACGAGAAAAAGTCGGTCAACTGGGACGTTTACGCCACGTCGGCTACGCCGAAGGCCAAGAACATCATCTTCCTGCTCGGCGATGGCCTTTCCGTTGCTCATCGCACCGGCGCCCGCATCATGTCCAAGGGTATGACGGAAGGCAAAGCCAATGGCCGCCTCGCCATGGACGATATTCCGCCAGTCGCTTTCATCGGCACGTCCTCGACCTCTGCCATCGCGACCGATAGCGCCAATACTATGTCGGCCTACATGACCGGTCACAAGTCCGCCGTGAACGCACTCGGCGTCTATGCCGACCGCACGCCGGCGAGCCTCGACGATCCGAAGGTCGAAACGATCGGCGAGGCGCTTCGCCGCACCGGCAAGAAGTCTCTCGGCATCGTGACCACCTCCGAAGTCGAGGATGCGACGCCGGCCGCACTGGTCTCCCATACGCGCAAGCGTGCGGACAAGGCCGACATCGTCGGCATGATGTACGACGTCAAGCCGGATGTCCTGCTCGGCGGCGGCTCGGCCTACTTCCTGGCCAAGAGCGTGCCCGGCTCGAAGCGCAAGGATGACAAGGACTACATCACACTCTTCAAGGATGCCGGTTACGCTGTTGCCACCGACAAGAACGAACTGGCGGCAGCCGCCGGCTCGAACCAGGACAAGCTACTCGGCCTCTTCCACACCGGTAATCTCGACGTCACGCTCGATCGCGAATTCCTCAAGAAAGGCACCGTCGAAAAATTCCCGAACCAGCCGGGCCTGGTCGACATGACCAAGGTAGCGCTCGACAAGCTCGCCAAGAACCCGGAAGGCTTCTTCCTGATGGTCGAGGCCGCATCGATCGACAAGATGAGCCATCCGCTGGATTGGGATCGCGCTCTGGTCGACACGATCGAGTTCGACAAGGCCGTTGCCGTTGCCCGCGAATTCCAGGCCAAGAACCCGGACACGCTGATCGTCGTCACCGGTGACCATACGCATGGCGTTTCGATCATCGGCACGGTTGACGACAACAAGCCGGGCACAGAAATGCGCGAGAAGGTCGGCACCTATGCGGCCGCCGGCTTCCCGAACTACGAGGACAAGGATGGCGATGGCTATCCGGATCGCGTCGACGTTTCCCGCCGCCTGTTCATAGCCGCTAACAACGGTCCTGACCACTACGAGACCTTCCGTCCGAAGCTCGATGGTCCTTTCGTTCCGGCGATCCAGAACGAGAAGAAGGAATATGTAGCCAACGAAGCCTATAAGGACGTGCCCGGCGCCGTCTTCGTACAGGGCAACCTTCCGAAGGACGAAGACAGCGGCGTTCACGCCGTAGACGACATCGTGCTGCAGGCGGCAGGCCCCGGTGCCGAAGGCTTCCGCGGTTACATGGAACAGAGCGACGTCTACCGTGTGCTGGCCGACACCTTCGCGCTCGGCGCCGAAAAGATGTAAGTCGTCACAAGCCCTGTGAACATGGACAGGCAGTATCAAAGCCGCCTGTCTTTCTCCATCTCTTATGGGGGTATGCGATGTCGAAGAACAAGATCGCCACAATCAATCGCCGGAGCTTTCTGGCCGCTGCCGCGGCCATGCCGATCATGGGTATCGCGATGCGGGCGAACGCCGCCGAAAAACTCGGCTTCGGCGAACTCTACAAGAGCTTCGGCCCGCTCGGTCTCGAATTTTCCGACAAGGTGAAACAGTTGAACGGCAAGGATGTCGCCATCAACGGCTTCATGGCACCGCCGTTGAAGGCGGAGGCCGCCTTCTTCGTTCTGACTGAGATCCCGATGTCGCTTTGCCCCTTCTGCTCTTCCGATGCGGACTGGCCCGACAATATCATGGTTGTCTATCTCTCCGGCAAGCAGACCTTCGTGCAGTTCAATGCGCCCATCACGGCGCGGGGCGTGCTGGAGTTCGGCTCGTGGACAGACCCTGAAACCGGTTTCATCAGCCAATTGCGTCTTCGGGACGCGTCGTTCAGGACTGTCTGATCGCTATGCTCGCTCTTGATGTTTCCAGTCTTGAAATGCAGTTTCCGGGCTTGGCTCAGCCCGTGCTCGCCATTGAGCGCTTTCATCTGCCGGCGGGTGGCAGTCTTGCGATCACCGGTGCATCCGGTTCCGGCAAGAGCACCTTCGTCAACGCCGTTACCGGCCTTGAGAAGGTGACGCGCGGCAGCATCTCCTGGAGCGGCACCGAAATTACCCATCTTTCCTCCGGCCGGCGTGATGCCTTTCGGGCGCGCAACATCGGCCTTGTCATGCAGGATTTCCACCTCTTTCCCGGTCTGTCCGCCTTCGAGAACGTCATACTTCCTGTCAAACTGACGCGACGTCTCACGCCCGACGAGCGGGAACGCGCGCTCCACCTGTTATCCGTGACCGGCATTGCGCGCCCGCAGCAGAAAATCGAGACCCTGTCGCGCGGCGAGATGCAGCGCGTCGCCGTTGCCCGAGCGTTGCTGTCTCGTCCCGGCGTCGTCGTCGCCGACGAACCGACTGCTAGCCTCGATCGTCAGGCGGGCAATGAGGTTGCGGAACTTCTGCTGCAGCTGGCAGCAGAAGAAGGGACGACGCTCGTTGTTGTGACACATGATATCGCGCTTGCGGAGCGGCTTGGCCGCCGCATCAATCTGGCGAGCGGACGCATCGAAGAAGACAGCCAAGAGGTTGCCGCGCAATGATCACTTTCATCCTTGCCGACCTCAGGCGTTTCTGGAGCGGGGCGCTTGCCGTCGCGGTGCTGATTGCCCTGTCGGTTGCCTTGAGCGTGACGGTTACGTTGCAGGAGCGCGCTGTTCGCCTCGGCAGTGCGCGCGCCGCCGAAAAATTCGATCTGCTTGTTGGCGCTGCCGGCAGCGAAACCCAGTTGGCGCTTTCAGCCGTCTTCCTGCAGCCGGCGCCGCTGCCGTTGATGGACGGTGCCGTCCTTGCCCGCCTTACCAGCGATCCGCGCGTTGAACTGGCCGCCCCCGTCGGCTTCGGCGATTCCGCCTATGGGCACCCGATTGTCGGCACGACGACCGGGCTGATCTCCTCCCTCTCGCCGTCGCTGTCGCAGGGCGCCATGTTTGCGCGCCTCGGCGAAGCGGTGGTCGGTTCCGATGTCGCCTTGTCGGCGGGCGCGGAAATCAAGCCGATGCACGGCACGGCCGAAACCGGTGGCGAAACTCACACGACCATTGCCTACAAGGTCAGTGGTCGCATGGCGCCGACGGGCACGGCTTGGGATCGCGCGATCCTGGTGCCGATCCGCGCCGTCTGGCAGTTGCACGGTATGCATGGCGAAGACCATCACGACCATGATGGCGACGAGGCCGGTGCGCATGGCGCAGGCAGTCCGGAACCGGATCATCAAGAAGACCATGAACACGAGCATGGCCACGTCGATGCGGATGCCCCGATCGATGAACATTTCGACGCGCAGACGCCCGGCGTTCCGGCCGTACTCGTCAAGCCGAAAACGATTGCCGATGCCTATCGCTTGCGCCAGGAATACCGCACAGGTACGACGCTCGGCGTCTTTCCGGCGGAGGTGCTGACCAGACTCTACGCTACGCTCGGCGATGTCCGCAGTCTCCTGCTGGCGATTGCGCTGGGAACGCAGGCGATCGTGATCGCCGCGATCGCGCTGGTGACGATCATGCATGTCGGCTCCAGGCGTAGGCAGATCGGTGCATTGCGGGCGCTCGGCACGCCGGTCCGCTCGATCGTTGCGCTTGTCTGGGGCGAGCTCTTCATTCTGTTTGCCGCCGGCATCGCGCTCGGCATTGCGTTCGGCTATCTGGCGGCGCTGACGATCTCCGCGCGGCTTGCCGCGTCGACGGCGGTGCGCCTGCCTGTCGGCTTTACTATCGGGGATCTATGGCTCGTCGGAGGCTTTGCAGCCGTCGCGGCGATCATCTCCATCGTTCCGGCGATCAGCGCCCTGCGTTCCAGTCCGGCCGCGGCGCTTCGCGCCTGACGCGGTACCCGTAAAAGTCGAACCGAAACTGGATTGCAAAACTCTTCTTTATTGACTAAAGCCATCTCGCGCATCTGACGGAGGATCTCGTGATGGCGAACAATGTAGGTAAACTCGCGTCGATGTTCGGCCTGCTCGCCTTGCTGGTTGCCGGTACTGCCGCGGCGGAGGACGCGAAAACCGTCTCGGTGACGGATGACCGTGGCGTCAAGGTCGAGGTGCCTGTACAGCCGAAGCGGATTGCCGCGATCTCCTATTTTGCCGATGACGTCGCGCTTGCTCTTGGCATCAAGCCGGTCGCGAGCACCTATATGACGGCGGGCCGGCAGCCGGACTTTCTCCTCGGCTTGACCTCGCAGATGGCGCAGATCGGCCAGCGCGCCAAGCCCAATCTCGAACTGCTGTCGCAGGCCAAGCCCGATCTCATCGTCGCGATCCGCCGTTATACGGTCGGCAACGCGCCGCAGCTTGAGAAGATCGCGCCCTATCTTGCCTACAACATGGAGCTCTTGACCGAGAGCGATAAGGAAATCGCGGAATTCTCGAAGATTCTCGGCAAGCCCGAGCGTGGCCTGCAACTCAACGCCGACTTCCACAAGCACCTTGATGAGATCGCCGCCAAGGCGCCAAAGAATGCACATCCTCGTTTTGCGATCATGTGGGGCGGCGAGACGCCCTTCGCCTTTCATACGGAAAACACCTCAGCCTCGATTGTTGCCGCCATCGGCGGTGACAATATTGCCGGACCAAAAACACCCGGCGGCCCCTTCGGCATCGATTTGAGCCTAGAGACCATGCTGGAGAAAGACCCCGAAGTCCTGTTCATCTACGACTCCGGCCCGGATCGTCCACATGAGAACAACCCGATCTGGCAGGAACTGACCGCAGTCAAGAACAAGAGGGTTTTCTATGTCGGCGACCAGTGGGTCGAGACCAACGGTCCGATCGCCCGCGAGATCGTGTTGCGTGAAGCCGCGCATTATCTCTACCCAGATGCTTTTCCGGCCGTCGATGTGAGGGCGGAAGCCGCGAAGATCATTCCAGCCGACATTCAGAAGTAAATGCTTCGGGCCGTGGCCACAATGGATGCGCGCAGATCACTGGCGGTGATCGCACTCCTTGTTGCCGTGACCATGCTGGTAGTCCTAGCCGGCCTGCTGCCCGGCGCGAAGGTCTTGACGATTGCGGACGCCGGCCGCGCCCTCCTTGAGCCGGACGGCAAGGTAAACTCCATCCTTGTCTGGACGCTGCGCCTGCCACGAAGCCTTGCTGCAGCCGTTGCCGGCGCCGGACTTGCCGTCTCCGGCTATCTCCTGCAGACATTGACGCGAAATCCGCTCGCCGACCCCGGAATTACCGGCGTCACCGCCGGCGCGGTCACGCCGATCGTCTGCTGTTTTGTCTTCCTGCCCTGGCTCTCATCCGCCTACTATCCCTTCGTCGGTCTTGCGGGCGGCCTGACGGCTGCGGCCGTTACCTTCTGGGTCTCGAAAGGCGGGCAGGGGCGGCCACTGCATCTAGCGCTCGGCGGTGTCAGCGTCTCACTGTTTCTCGGCGCAATCACGATCTACGTGCTGCTGCTGACCGGGCCGCAAGCGACCTCCCTTCTGTTCTGGCTCTCAGGCGGCTTTCAAGGGCGCTCCTGGTCGCATCTCACCTATATGCTTCCTTGGGTCATCGTTGGGGTTGCGGGCGCGTTGGCGCTCCATCGCGTTATCGGTATGTTCGCGCTCAGCGATCACGCCGCCGCCGGCATGGGCGTCCAGCTCAATCTCTGGAAGCCCGTGTTGCTTGTGCTCGGGGTCTGTCCCGTTGCCGGTATCGCTCCCGTTGCGGGGCCGGTCGCCTTCGTCGGGCTGGCGGCGCCGCATATCGCCCGCCTGCTGAAGCCGCTCGGCGCGGCATGGGAGATCGCGCTTTCTGCCGCCATCGGGGCGCTGATCGTGACCGTTGCCGATCTCATCGCCCGCACGGTCGCCATTCCGAAGGAGCTTCCCGTCGGCATCATCACGGCATTGATCGGCGGGCCGGTCTTTATTTACCTCATCCAACGCGGCCGCCTGCAATTTAGGGGGCAGGGCCTATGACTGTGGACGCCCCCATTCCTCATCTGCCGCGAAGGGGCATGTTGCCGATCGTCATCGGCATCGCGGTTCTTTCGCTGGTTGCTGCGACATTCCTCGGCGTTGTCGATCTGCCGACGGCCGATGTACTCGCCGTTGTCGGCGGCAAGGGTTCGCCCGAGGCGCAGTCGATCATTCTCGATATCCGGCTGCCGCGCATCGTCACCGGTATCCTTGCCGGCATCCAGTTCGGCGTCGCCGGCCTGCTCTTGCAGACGATCACGCGAAACCCGCTTGCCGATCCCTCCCTGATGGGGGTTTCGCAGGGTGCGACGCTGACCGTCACGCTGTTCCTGCTCTTCACGGTCTATATCTTCAATCCCGGCGAAAACACGGTGGCGGAGCTGCCGATCGCCTGGCTACCCGTCGCGGGCCTTGCGGGCGGAATGATCGCCGGCGGCATCATCTACATGCTTGCCTTCCGGCTTGAGCTCAGCCCGCTGCGGATCACGCTCTGCGGCGTTGCGGTCGGCGCGGTCCTGCACGCGCTCGCTGTCGGCCTGATCGCCGGCTGGGGATCGGCGCGCATCGAGATCATTCTCGAATGGCTTTCGGGAAGCCTCTACGCGCGCACCTGGGATCATGCGCTCTTCCTCCTGCCGTTCACGGTCGCGGGCCTGCTCGTCCTGCCGCTGATTTATCGGCCCTTG
Source organism: Rhizobium sp. NPDC090279 (assembly GCF_044769665.1). Classification (NCBI taxonomy): domain Bacteria; kingdom Pseudomonadati; phylum Pseudomonadota; class Alphaproteobacteria; order Hyphomicrobiales; family Rhizobiaceae; genus Rhizobium; species Rhizobium sp. NPDC090279. The sequence continues at coordinate 337,737 of NZ_JBIVYI010000001.1, forward strand.
GTCATGCTGCAATTCGATGCGCAGGTCGCCCGCTCGTTCGGGCTTGCCTATCGCCGGCAGTTTTCCGCCGTGCTGCTGGTTTCCTGCGCTCTTGCGGCAAGTGCGGTCGGTGCAGTCGGTCCGATCGTCTTCGTCGGGCTCGTCGTTCCGCATCTGGCCCGCTTCCTCGCCGGCCGGCACTTCCCGCTGGTTCTGCCTCTAACAGTTGTCCTCGGTGCCATCTTCGTGACGCTGGGCGATCTGATCGGCCGCCTCGCCGGGCAGGCGGAAGAAGTGCCGATCGGGGTCGTCACCGCCATTGTCGGCGTGCCCGTGCTGCTCGTCCTCCTAAGAAAAATCCCCTGAGATCGCCATGCCGCTGTCCTGTTCGCAACTCTCTGTCTTCTACGGTCGTCGCAAGGCGCTCGACGGCTTCAAGCTCTCCATGAGGCAAGGCGAAATCCGGGCGCTGATCGGCCCGAACGGATCGGGCAAGAGCACGGCTTTGCAGGCGCTTGCCGGCCTGATTGCTCCAGCCGAAGGTCAGGTAACGATCGAGGATGTCCCGGTCGCAACCATGTCGCGACGAGCGATCGCCAGGAAGCTCGCCTTCCTGCCGCAGCAGCCGTCGGCGCCGGATGAGATGACCATTGCGCAGCTGGTGCGGCAGGGTCGCTTCGCGCATGTCGGGCTTTTCCGCAGCTATGATCATAAGGATGAAGAGGCGATCGAATGGGCGCTGGAAAGCACGGGACTTTCGAGCCTTGCCGACCGCACCCTGCAGGAACTTTCCGGCGGCGAGCGGCAGCGGGCATGGATATCCGCCGCCCTTGCGCAGGAAGCCGGCATATTGCTGCTCGATGAGCCGACCTCGTTTCTCGATATAGGCTATCAGGTCGAGGTGCTGGACCTCGTCCATCGGCTCAGCCGCGAGAGGGGCGTCACCATCATCATGGCGATCCACGATATCAATCAGGCGATCGCCGTCAGCGACCGCATCTCGCTGCTGGAAAAAGGCGAGCTGCGCTTCGACGGCGAGCCGAAAGCACTCGCCGAAAGCGGCCTGATCGAAAAGACCTTCCGGGTGAAGGGGCGGTTTGTCCAGGTCAGCCCGGACGCGCCGCCGCATTTCGATGTCGAGCTGACGCGGCTTAGCCAGCCAGGGGTTTGACGAGCCGGAAGACGATTTTCGTCTGCGTGTAGTAGTCGAGCGCATCGGCAAAGTCAGGCGTCCAGCCATCCTCGACGAACGGGATGAAGCCGTCATATTCCAGCTTGCGGCCGGAGACCGCGAAGCCTGCCTTGGCAAAGGCGCGGCCGTAATCGGAAATCGAGCGATCCTGGACGACGGTATTGGTGCGCTTGGCGACGAGATCGCGCCATTTCGGCCAAAGCGGGTTGTCCGTATGGCAGCCGGTGACGGCATAATAGACGCCGCCGGGCCTTAATGCCTTCCAGATATCCGCTGCGTGCACATGGATATCCTCGACGAGGTATATGACCTCGTGGCTGATTGCGAGATCGAACTCCTCGACCCAGCCGTCGAGCGTGCCGCCGACGGCATGCTGGACCGGCAGGTTGCCCTTGAAGGCTTCGGCCTTGGCGATCGACTGTTCGGCGATGTCGATGCCGAGAGCCTTACGGAACGGCCTGATGGCATAGAGATGCCGCAGCAGGCCGCCCTGATTGCAGCCGAAGTCGACGACGCTCTTGGCGGACAGATCGCGCTCGACGATGAGGTCGATCAGATGTCTCCAGATCGGCGCATGGCCGTCTGACATTCTGTCCTCGGCATCAGGGTCGACATACCAGGTGGCGATCGTCTTCTGACCTTCTTGGCTCATCGGCTTTCTCTCCAGGCTATTCAAAACGTGCCCTGTCTTTAGGCCGGACTTCGGCTCATGGCTAGGTTTTGAAACCCAAAAGCGCTGCAGACAGAAGATTTTATCCGCTGCAGCAGACCGGAGAATGAAGGTCCTATAGTCAATGCAGGCGCTGGCCGTTCGATGGATCGAACAGATGTGCCTTCGCCGGATCGATCCTGAGCTGGATCGGCTGGCCGGGAGACACCGAAGGTCGGTCCCTGACGGCGGCCACGATGGATTGAGCGCCGGCCTGCAATTGCAGATGCGTGTCCGAGCCAGTCGGCTCGATGATGATGACTTTGGCCTGCACGCCAGCGGCATCGACGGCGATGTGTTCCGGACGGATACCAAGCTGGAGAGATCGGCCGAGATAGCGGCGGGCGCTTTCCGGCAGCGGCCAATGCAGATTTTCGGCGTCCTGCAGCCCCAAGCTCCCGTTCCGGTCGGCGACTGTGCCATCTATGAAGTTCATCGACGGCGATCCGATGAAGCCGGCGACGAAGCTGTTGGCCGGTGCATCGTAGATTTCGAGCGGCGAGCCGATTTGTTCGATATGGCCGCCACGCATGACGACGATACGGTCGGCCATGGTCATGGCTTCCATCTGGTCATGGGTGACATAGACCATGGTGGTGCCGAGCCGCTGGTGCAGCGTCTTGATCTCAGTGCGCATCTGAACGCGCAGCTTTGCGTCGAGGTTGGACAGCGGCTCGTCGAACAGGAAAACCGCCGGGTTGCGGACGATGGCGCGGCCCATCGCCACACGCTGGCGTTGTCCGCCGGACAATTGCCGGGGATAGCGATCGAGGAGGGCGGCGAGATCGAGGATCGCGGCTGCATCGTTTACTTTCTGCTCGATCTCCTGCCTGCTGCGGCGCGCGAGCTTCAGCGAAAAGGCCATGTTGTCGCGCACGGTCATGTGCGGATAGAGCGCATAGGACTGGAACACCATGGCGATATCGCGCTCGTTGGGTTCGAGATCGTTGACGATGCGGTCGCCGATTTCGATCTCGCCGTTGCTGATACCTTCCAGCCCGGCGATCATGCGCAGCAAGGTGGATTTTCCGCAGCCCGAAGGTCCAACAAGCACCATGAACTCGCCGTCCTGTGCGGCGACGGAGACGCCATGCAACACTTCGAGCGCGCCGTAGCGTTTGATGGCGTTGCGAATGGTCAGTTTCGCCATTGATTTGCTCCTAAGGTGTCGGGCGACGCTTCAGCGCCCGCCCATGCCCGCGTTGAGGGCGATGCTGTTGTAGATGAGCTTCTGCAGGATGATCGCAAGGAAGATGCCTGGAAGCATGGAAAGGGTGGCGCCGGCCATCAGGTAGTTCCACTGCGTGCCCTGCTGCGTCTGGAACATGGTGAGGCCGACGGGTAGCGTGGCATTGTCGGCGCCGGTCATCACGATCAGCGGCCAGAGGAAATTGTTCCACTGCCCGATGAAGGTGAAGAGCGACAGAAGCCCGATCGCCGGCATGGACAGCGGCACGATGATGCTGACGAGGATGCGCAGACGCGACGCGCCGTCGATCCATGCTGCCTCCTCAAGCTCCATCGGGATGGAGAGGAAAAACTGCCGCATCAGGAACGCGCCGAAGGTGCCGAAGGAGATCGGCAGGATCACGCCGGGGAAGGTGTTGACCAGACCGAGCTTGTTGACGATCAGAAACAGCGGAATGATCAGCATCAGCGGCGGCACCATCAGCGTGCCAATATAGCCGAGCAACAGCGTTTCGCGTCCTCGGAACTTCAGCCGGGCGAAGGCATAGCCGGACAGGCAGGAGACGACGACGGTGATCGCTGTGACGCAAATGGCGATGATGGCGCTGTTCAGGAAGAAGCGACCAAAGGGCAGCTGGGTCCAGGCCGCGGCGAAATTACCCCATTCGAAGACCTCCGGCAGGATGCGCGGCGGTATCGCCGTCACCTCGGCATTGGAACGTACGGCATTCGAGATCATCCAGAAGAAGGGAAAGAGGAAGGCGAGTGCGACGAGCGCAAGGGCAGCGTGGTTGATGATATCGAGCACCAGCTTGCGGCGTGCTCTGCTTTCGGATCTAGGCGTCATAATGCACCCATTTGCGCTGGAACCAGAATTGCAGGGCGGTCAGTGCCATAATCAGCGCGAACATCACCCAGGCGATGGCCGAGGCATAGCCCATCTGAAAGTTCTGAAAGCCGCGTTGGTAGATGGCGTAGCCGAGCGTCGCCGTCGACGATCCCGGCCCGCCCTTGGTCATGACGTAGATCTGGTCGAAGACCTGCAGCGAGGTGATCGCCGTCATCACCGTGCCGAAGAACAGCGTCGGCGAGATCAGCGGCAGGCGAATTTTCCAGAACCGATCCCAGGCTGTCGCGCCGTCGATCCGCGCCGCTTCGAGGTAGGTCGCCGGCACCATGTCGAGAGCGGCGTTGAAGAGAACCGTATTGTAACCGACGCCGGCCCAGATCGAGGTGAGGACGACCGCCTGCATGGCAAGCGTACGATCGTTGAGAACGCCGGCGAAGGGTAGGGACAGTGCAGCCATCAGGCTGTCGAAAAGGCCGCCGCTCGTGAAGATCAGCATCCAGACCATGGCAACGGCGATGAGAGGGGTGAAGGTCGGAAGAAAGAAGATCACGCGGAACCAGCGCTGCCCGATCTTCAGGCTCGAAATCCAGGTCGCCAGCCCGAGCGAGATGACGATATTGAGCACCAGATACTCGACCGTGAAGAAGATCGTGTTGCGCATGACCGTCCAGAATTGCGGGTCGGTCGTAAACAGGCGCACATAGTTGGAGAAGCCGACGAAGCGCGGCGTGCCGAGCAGCTGCCAATTCGTGAAGCTGAGCGCGATCGAGGCGAGGATCGGCAGGACGAGGAAAAGGACGATGCCGATCAGGCCCGGCAACAGAAAGAACAGGGCCGTCCATCCCTCGCCTCTAAACCATTTGCGCGAGCGTGGCCTTGGTCTTGCGATCATGTCGGTGTGCTTGCCCAGCATCATGGGCCTCTCCTTTTCGGCAAGGGCGCTGCGGTCGAGCCTATGGCCCGACCGCAGACCGGCCGGGTGCCTGGCTTATGGTAGCTGGCTCTGAATGTCGCTCAAGACACCTTCTGGTTTCGAGTCCCCCGTCAGTGCCAGCGGCACATATTGCATCACCAGATTCTCGAACTGGTTCCATTTCTCGTTTATGCGGAACGGTGTGGTGTGGGCGAACATATATTCCAGCGTGTCGCGCGTGCCGGCAACATTCTTGGCCGCGCCGTCATACCAGGAGGTCTGCTGCGCAAGCCGCGCCGGCAGCGCCCGCCCGGCCGAACCGAGGATTTCGGCAGCCTTCGGACCCGTCAGCACCTGCAGTGCCTTGAAGGCGGCATCCTTGTGCTGACTGCTGGCGGAAATGCCCCAGCCCGAACCGGCTGTGATGAAGCGTGACGGGCCCGCGCCGCGCGGCAGCGGTGCAATGCCGATCTTGAAATTGACATTGGCCTGCCCGGTAATCAGCGACCAGGGGCCGTCGATATACATGGCGACATTGCCCGAGGCGAAGCGGCCGCTTGCGGCGGAAGCGTCGGCAGCGGAAGCAAAGACCGGCGAGAGTTTTTCTTTGGCGGTGAGGTCGGCATATTTGCTGAACGCATCGACAAAGCCGGCATTGGTCAGGTCGAATTCGTTGTCGGCATTGAAATAGTCGGCGCCGAGCGCGACGGGGCCGGCGATGAAATCGAAGGCCTGGGTGCCGTATCCGTAGGTTCCGTCCTTCGTCAGCGCCTTGGCGTCGGCCTTGAAATCGTCGAAGGTCCAGTCCTTGGCGGGCTCCTTCAAGCCGGCGGCGGCGAATTTGTCGCGATTGTAGAAGACCATCCACGGGCCGACATCGTAGGGCAGCGCGTAAAGCTTACCGTCTTGCGAAAGGCCGGACATGATCGACGTCTCGAAGTCCGCCACCTTCACGTCGCTGCTCTTCACATAATCGTCGAGCGGCGTCAGGATCGAATAGAAATTCGGCAGTCGCATCGACTGCATCGAGACGATATCGGCGACCTGCCCCGATGCCGCCAGAACTGGCAGGCGCGTCCAGTAATCCGTCCAGCCCGAAAGCTGCAGCTTGACCTTGATATCGGGATATTGCTTGTTGACGAGGTCGGCTAGCTGTTGCCAGAGTTCTGCATCGTTCGGCTGACCCCACATCTGCCAGGTAAGGGTCACGGGGGCATCCTGCGCCTGCGCGCCAATGCCGGGCAGTGAACTCGCCGCAAGGGCGGCGGCGAAAATCAATGAACGTTTCATGATGGTTCCTCCTCCTTAATGATTTTGACTGCAGTGACGTTCATCACTATCCGGACGCTCCCCTCCGGTTTGGTTTTGTGGCCCGTTCAGGCCGCGATCATGGCCTCCAGGTCGGCGATGAGGCCGATCAATTCCGTTCGCTGGCGCTGCCATCTATCCAGGCCGTGTCCCGGCTCCAGAATGACAGTCATCCGCTGGAGGAAGTCGGGCGGCAGCCGCTCCAGTTCGGCCGCCATCGGCAGGTTCCAGCCGTCGCCAGGATAATAGACCCGGTTGAAGGCAAAGACCGTCTGCAGGATGGCGTTGGCAAGCTTGCCCGTCAGCCCGACAAGAAAGACGAGATCGCGGCGAACGACTTTGCTCTCATAATGATAATCCCTGGCCCAATAGCGCAGAATATCCATGTATTGGCGGAGGACGGAGGCCCTCAGCGCTTCTGGATACTGCGCCAGCTGCTGCTTCCAGCCAGCCAGCAAACCCCGTGGATCGGCGATGATCTGCTGGCTGGCAAGATCGGTCGGCAGGTGATAGCCCCAGATCGTCCATTCGAAGCTCTTGGGCACGATGATGCCGGCAAGCCAGGAGTCCAGATCGCGCTGGACGCCAGCATATCGCCGCATCCAGACGCCATCCATGCGGATGCCCTCTGCCTGCAAGCCCCGCAGCGCGGTATCGAAACGCCGCCACGCCGTGGTTTGGCGCGCCTCCGGCCCCCGATAGGCATCGGCATAGACCCGGAAGTCGAAATCCGATTGCGCATCCGACCATCCCTTGCCGCGCGATCCGGCAAGCGCGACGGCGCCATTGCCGTCTTCGGCCAGATCGGCGATCAATGGGGTCATCGCGGCAATGAGTTCGGCTTCACGGCTCATGACGGCACCGGCTGCTGGGTTCCACGATCTCCTTTAGTCCTTGAGGATCAGCTCGATGACCGGCGTCACGACGTCAGGTTTCAGAACCGGCAGTTCGAGCGTCAGGATACCCTCGCCGACTGCAACGCCGATATTGGAATCGACCTCGGCATCCGGATCGAGCCAATGGAGTTCGCTGGCATCGTGCAGGAACTGCGCATATTTCACCTTGCGCCCCAATCCTTCAATGTGGATGTGGCGGAACGGCCAGGTCTGGATGTGCAGATAGAGCCGGTTGCCCTTCTGGGTGAAACGGCAACCGTTCGGTGCCTTATGTGTGGAAGGACCGGCGCCATAGATCGCGCGGCCGTTCAGCCGCATCCATTCGCCGTAGGTGTCGAGCGCCTTGATGGCGCGGGCGTCGAAGGTGCCGCGACCGGTCGGGCCGACATTCATCAACAGATTGCCGCCGAGAGACACCGTGTCGATCAGGATGTTGATGAGCTGGCCGGCATCCTTCCAGGTCGTCTCGTCGCGATAGTAGCCCCAGGAGCCGCTGAAGGTGTGGCAGGCTTCCCAGCGTACCGGCAGGCCCGCGACGGTCGGAGCGACGCGTGGCGTATACTGTTCCGGCGTGACGAGATCGGGCATGTGATCGGCGTCGCGCGGCAGGTCGAGGCGGTCGCCGACGATGATGTCGGGCTGCAGCTGGCGCACCAGCTTCATCAGGTCTTCGCTCTCCCAATCGGCGCGGCCCTTGCCGGGCAGGCCCTTGTAAACGCGGCGGGGATAGCTGAAGTCGAACCAGATCACATCGATCTTGCCGAAGTTTGTCAGAAGCTCGGTCACCTGGTCGCGCATGTATTTCGCGTAACGCTTGACGTCGCGGCCCTCATTGAGCTTGGCAGCATCGGGATGGTTGCGCTGCGGATGATGCGCGTCGATCGGAAAATCCGGATGATGCCAATCGAGCAAGGAATAGTAGAAGCCGACCTTCAGCCCTTCGGCGCGAAGCGCTTCGACATAAGGCCCGATCAGATCCTTGCCGTAGGGCGTGTTGGTGACCTTGTAGTCGGTGACCTTGCTGTCCCAGAGGCAGAAGCCCTCATGGTGTTTGGCGGTGAGAACGACATATTTCATGCCGGCTTCGCGGGCGCGGCGTGCCCATTCGCGGGCGTCGTAAAGGTCGGGATCGAAGTTGTCGAAATACTTCTGATAGGCTTCGGTGGTGAATTCCTCGCGATTCTTCAGCCATTCATGGCGTGCGCCGAGGGCGTAAAGTCCGAAGTGGATGAACATGCCGAAGCGGTCGTGTCCAAACCATGTCTTGCCATCGGCCACATTCTGGCCGCCACTGATCGCTGCGTCGCTCACACTATCCTCCCAAGGGTTGCGGCTTCATCGAACCGGTTCGATTTAATCATCGATCTACTTGCCTTATATGTCAAGTGTGCTGTTGAAATCTCTTTCCGCATATTGCTTCATGGCCGACAAATGTTAGATTTATGACAGCGATTCATCGAAGGAAGCACCTTCGATCGGAAAGCCAAAGGCGATAGAAACGGTTCGAAAAATTCATGGCCACAATTCGCGACGTCGCCAAACTCGCCGATGTATCCGTTTCGACGGTATCGCTGGCCTTGAGCAATCCGGCGCGTGTCAGCCAGAAGACGCTGGAGAAAATTCGCCAGGCGATTGCCGCTGTCGGCTTCGTTGCCGATCCGCTTGCGCAAAGTCTGGCGCGCGGGCGGAGCCGCATGATCGGCTTCGTCGTCGGCAATGTCGGCAATCCGTTTTTCGGGGATATCCGGCGCGAGCTGGAAAATTATGCGCTCGACCACCAGCATTTCGTCGTCGTCACCGACTCCTCCGGCAAGACGGATCGCGAGAGGGCGATGGTCGAGCATCTGATCGGCCTCAAGACCGCAGGGCTTGCGCTTGCGCCTTCGGGCTACGACCGGGATTATCTCGACTTCATCGCTGGCCTGAACGTGCCGATCGTCTGCTTCGACCAGAAGGTCGCCGGCATCGAGCGTGATTTCGTCGGCTCGGACAACTATCTCGCCGGCGCGATGCTGACGGAGCATCTCTTGCAGCTCGGCCACCGGCGCATCGCCTTCATCACCGGGCCGAGCCACATGCACACGGCAACCGAGCGATATCGCGGTTTTGCCGAGACCATGGCCAATGCCGGCATCGAGGTGAACCAGAATTTCATCGTCGATGGGCAGTTCACGCGCACGGCCGGCTATGAGGCGGCCATGCGCCTGCTGATCCAGCCCGAGCGCCCGACCGCGATCCTCGGCGCCAACAACACCGTGGCGCTCTCGGCGCTGCAGGCCATGCAGGAGCTGGGCTTCCGCTGTCCCGAAGACATCTCGCTTGCCATGATCGACAACGTACAATGGAGCTCGGTCATCACGCCGCGCATCACGATGGTGGTGCAGGACACGCTGGCGCTCGGCAGCATCATCGCAAGGCGCCTGATGCAGCGCATCGCCAGTCCGCAGGGCGCGGTCGAGCCGCCACAGGATTTCGTGCTGACGCCAAAATTCGTCCCTGGCAATTCCTGCCGGAGGATTTAGGGCTTCCGCGCGGCATGTCGTGGAAGGCACCGTTGCCGGACATCCCTTAGGCCTTGGCAGCCAGGCGCCGCCTGCTTCTGCTTTCAAGCAGAATGGCGATGGCGACATAGACGGCCGCCAATATCCACAGCGTCAGAAACGCCTGGCGAACATAGGGAAGGGGAGCGCCGAGCTGCGAAACGGCAACGATGCCGTTGATGGCCGAGGTACTCGGCAACACCGTTGCGATGGCGTGCAGGAAGGGCGGCATTGCCTCGATCGGCCATGAAAAGCCGGCGAGGAAGAGAAAGGGTATGCCGAGCGCGGCGGAGACGAGCTGCACCGTTAGAGGACTGCGGAAGAGGCTGGCGATAACCAGCCCCAGAGCGCTGACGGCAAGCACGAAGGGGAGTGCGAAAGTGAAGATCGAGAGCGGCGTGCCGAGACGCGGGATATTATAAAGATAGGGGATGACGATCAGGTAGAAGGGCGCGACAACCGCCTCGAGGATCAGGTAGGCCAGCAGCTTTCCGGCAACGACGGAAATCGGTCCGATCGAGGCCGCCGGCCCGGTCCTCAGTGCATCGTTCCTGTAGGTGCCGAGCAATCCGACGCCGATGAGCAATGTCTGCTGCATGATGAGAATGAAGGCGGCCGGCAGGATGTAGGTCGCGTATCCTCCCTGCGGATTGAAGAGCGGCACGGTGGTCAAGGGCATGGGGTCCGAGGCTGCGGCGGCAATCCTGGGATCGACCTTGGCGGCAATCAATCTTGCCGTTTCGACCTCCGCTCCCATGGTCTTTGCAACGGCGCTCACGCCGCCGGATATGCGCTGGTAGATCAGGAAATAGCTGGCATCGGCATAAAGCGCGACGGGCGACTGCCGGTTATGCAAAAGATCGCGCTCGAAATATTGCGGGATGACGAGAATGCCAAAGAGATTGCGGGCATGGACCTCGCGCTCAGCGCTCGCCTGATCCGGAAGGACGGCGGCGACCGCGACATCCGCCGAGGCATCGACGCGTCGGGCAAGCTCGCGGCTGCTGTTCGTGCCGTCGAGATCGACGACGGCAATCGGCACATGGCGCAAGGCTTCCGTGCGGTAGGGTTGCGGATAGAAGGCGGCATAGATGAGGGTGGCGATGATCAATACCGAAAAGGCCGGTTTCAGGGTGAGGACGCGGCCAAGCTCGATACGGCAGACGGTGAGAACTGACTTCATCCCGCGACCCTCCCGTCCGCGGTCGCCCGCTCCACATGGCGTTGCCGCCGTGCCCGGATCACTTCCAGGCGCAATGCCGTCAGGCTTGCAAGCAGAAGCACCATGAAGAGCAGTACGACAATCGGCTTCCAGGAGAGATCGAGCGGCGTGCCGCGGATGGTCTGGTCGATGCGCGCCATCAGATACCAGGTGCCGGGTATGATCTGCCCCCAGTAATAGGCAAAGTCATTCATGCCGATACGCGGGAAGCCAATCCCCATGAAGCCGAAGGCAGGCGCCATCAATAGCGTTCCGATGCTGATGGCGCTCGCCATCGGCCTAATCAACAGAGCCAGCAGCACGCCGATGAACTGGTCGGCAAGGATAAACAGGATGCCGGCGAGCACCAGCAGATAGCGATCACCGCGCAGCGGCATGCCCAGGAAGCCGAAAAGAACCCAGTCCGCTATGCCGAGAACCACCAGGAACAGCAGCATATAGGGAAGGATCTTGCCAGCCATCGCCGGCCACAATCCTCCGCCGAGACGTCTCAGGATGCGCAGGCGATGCGTCGTTTCGACATCAAGCCCGACGGCATAGGCCATCGTCGTCACGATGATGACCTGCAACACGCTCGGCAGCAGAGCGGCGAGCAGAAAATGCGCATAGTTGAGCGTCGGGTTGAAGAGCGGATTGACCTGGACTGGTATGGGCGCGAGCGCCTCTTCGGCAGCGTCGACCGGCTGGCCTTCGGCGGTTCTGAGCGACAGGCGGATGCCGGCCGCAACGGAGGGAACCGCGGCGCTGACACCGCGCAGCGTCAGATTGCCTGTCGTCATCGTCTGGGTGTTGTAGAAGAAGACGACTTCGGGGCGGCGACCGGAAAGGACATCGCGCTCAAGATGGAGCGGCAGCATCAACAGGCCATGCACCTGGCCGGACAGGATCAGCCGCTTGCCCTCCGTGAGGTCGCTCACATTGCGGAAGACGGCGGTATCCGGCGTGGCGTCGACCGTGCGGATGATCGTTCGCGAAAGATCGGTGTTGTCGAGATCGAGCACGGCGATCGGCAGCCGCGTGGCGAGGCCGGCACTGAAGACGGTTGCCAGCACTCCCATCAGGAGAAGAGGCAGGATGGTCGTGAGGAACAGCAGGAAGGGACGGCGCCAGAGACGATCGAATTCCCTTCTGAAAACCGTCAGGAAGCCGGGGCGCAACCGCCCTTTCGCCATCATGTCAATGCCCCGCCGGCGGCCAGGACGCAATGACGCTCATGCCGGGACGCAGGCCCTGTATCGGCTGGACCGGGGTTGCCCGTACCTCGAAGGTACGAAGGTCGAAATCGCCCGTCGCCCGCGTGGCGCGCCAGGTCGCATATTGTCCCTGGGCATTGATCACGGTCGTCTTGACGGTGATCTTGCTGTCGCCGAGCGCCGGCACGGTGACGTCAAAATTGTCGCCAACCTTGAGGCCCTTCAGCAGGTCCTCGCGAAGATTGAAGGTGAACCACGGGTTCTGCAGGTCGATGAGCGAGAAGATCGGCGCGCCTGCCGAAAAATTCTCGCCGAGTTCGGCGACGCGTGTGGTCACCTGCCCTGAAATCGGTGCGACGATGGTCAATTCATGAACATCCGTCTGCTGCTGGTTGAGCGAAGCTTTTGATTGCTCGACCTGCGTCGCTGCGAGCGCCTTTTCTTCCTTACTGGCGCCGGCGACGGCGAGCTGGAGATCGGCCTGAGCCGACTCGCGCTTGCGAATGGCGGCTTCGAGGTTCCGGGTCGTTTCGTCGACGCGCGATTGGGTCGATGCCCCGGTCGTAATCAACTTTGCCTGACGATCCGAGTCTTCCTGATAGAGCCTGACGTCGGCATCCGCCGCTGCCAGCTCGGCCTGGCGCGCCGCGATGGTTTCCGGCCTGGTGCTGTTGACCCTGACGAGATCCGCCTCGGCAACGGCAAGTGCGGCCTCCGACATATGAAGTGCAGCCGTCAGCTGCGGGCTTTCGAGTTCCGCGATGACGGTGCCCCGTTCGACATTGTCGCCGACGTCGGCGTTCAATTTCGCCACACGGCCCGAGACTCGCGGGCTGATGTCGACGCGGTTGGCGGATACTTCACCTTGAACGATAAGTGGTGGCGGCCTTGTGGCAAACCATAGAAGGACAGCAAGTCCAGCGAGGATCACGATGCCAATCAGAACACGAACCATGCGCCACATTCAGTCGCCTCCCACTCCGGTTTTCGAGACGTATGCAACATCGCAACGACCATCGCCCTGCTCGGAAATTGATCGGCGCCAAGGGATCTTGCCCATCATCCGGCTGCATTTCGACGGCGGCTGCTGCGTGGACTGTAGCAGAGGAAAATGACAAAAGCACTTGCCTTTGAAGGGCTTGCTCCAGCCGCGACTAAGATGGAGATACGCGCCCCGCCCGCGGAACTGAAAGAGAAACCGGCAAAGCCGGCAGCATGCTTCGAAGCCGTAGCCGCGTCGCGGCGAAGACCTGTCGAGACGATCGCATTTCAAGCAAAATGCCCTCGGCGGCGGATCGATCGCTCATACCAGACGGTGACCAGCTCAACTGGTTGCCAGTGTAAAGTTGTGTAAAAATTCTTCCGATCGCCGTTGCAGGGTGTAAGCCTGCCGGAAAGTGCGAGTGGAATTCGATATGCCGAAGATACTCTTGATCGATGATGACACGGAACTGACCACTCTTTTGAGTGAATATCTCTCGCAAGAGGGCTTTCAGGTCGAGACTTCGGATGACGGCTATCTAGGAACTGCCGACGCGATCGAGCACTCCGCTGATATCATCGTCCTCGACATCATGATGCCGCGCATGAATGGGATTGACGTCTTGCAGCTCATTCGTCAGGTCAGCAGCGTGCCGGTGTTGATGCTGACCGCCATAGGCGACGATGCCGATCGGATATCCGGCCTCAATCTCGGTGCCGACGACTATGTGACCAAGCCTTGTTCGCCCGGCGAACTGGTTGCGCGGATTCGCGCAATCCTCCGGCGGACCGGAAGCAAGCTCAAGGGCGAGAGCACCCTGGAGATCGGCGGTCTGATCCTGTATTCGACCAGTCGCACCGCGCGCTGGCACGGCAGCGCGCTGGAGCTGACCGGCGCCGAATTCAACATCCTGGAAGTGCTTTCCCGCAGCGCGGGTCAACTGGTCTCGAAGCAGGATATTTCGCGCCGCGCCTTCGGTCGTCCTCTGACGCCGTTCGATCGCCGTATCGATGTCCATATCAGCAGCGTTCGCCACAAGCTCGGCACGCGTGCCGACGGCACATCATGGATACGGTCGGTGCGCGGCCAGGGATATCAGCTCGTGCAGGAGCCATGATGCAAAAGCTCTTCTGGCGAATATTCGTGATCGTCTGGCTGACGATGGCTTGTTCGATCGCCCTGCTCTTCGCGATAAGCTACGCTTTCAAGCTCTTCCCCTTTCCGATCGAGGTACACAACCAGCAGGTATCGTTCGCGCTGGACGTCGCCGCCCGCCTGCTCGCGACGGATGGCCCCGAGAGTGCGGAAAAATTTGTCGCAACCGCATTGCAGGCACCCCAGCCGATCAAGCTCAACCTTGCCGCGATCGGTGATGCTCAAGTCTGCTCCGTGGGAGCCGAGGGTGCCTATGAAAGATATGTGGTCAATCGGGGACGTTGCTTTCTCATCAACGGGGAGGCGATGAGGGTCGCATTTCTTTCGCGGAACCTGCCGCGGCTCGTCCCATGGCTATCGGCAATGCTGGCGGCGGCCGCAGCGGCTTATTGGCTTGCCCGCTACCTGACGAGGCCCGTTGCTCAATTGCGGAATGGGCTTCGAGCATTGGCCCAAGGTCGTTTCGACATCAGAATCGGAAACGAGGAGGATCGAAAGCGTGACGAGATTGCGGCTCTTGCCGATGATTTCAACATGACGGCGGCTCGCCTTCAGGAGTTTCAGGAGGTGCAGCGGCGGCTGTTTCATGATGTGTCCCACGAGTTGCGGTCTCCGCTATCGAGGCTCCAGGCCGCGCTCGGAGTTCTCCATCAAAACCCCACGCGCCTGGAGGCGATGATAGAACGCCTCGAACGCGAGATCGCAAAGATGGACGATCTCGTCGGCGAAATCCTCACCATGGCGAGGCTGACGGCAACCGGCAAGGAGCCGCTGGAACGGCAGACCCTCGATCTGATCGATCTCGTGCGTGAGATCGTCGACGACAGCCTGTTCGAAGCCTCTCCGAACAATATTTCCGTATTCTATAGCGGCGTTGAATCCTTCGTGACATCAGTCAATGGCGAGCTGATCTACAGAGCCATTGAAAATGTCGTTCGCAACGCCGTCAAATATTCACCGTCGAATTCGCATGTTCGCGTGTGGAGCGAAAGGACGGGGCAATCCTTCTGTCTCAATGTCAAAGACGAAGGTCCCGGGATTCCCGAGGTCGCGCTCGATGCGATGTTCCAGCCGTTCAAACGTGGAAACAATCTGTCTGCGACGGCTATGGGCTTTGGTCTCGGCCTGTCGATCACCAAGCGTGCCTTCGAGCGCCATGGAGGGCAAGTCGAAGCCCAGCCGGCCGAGGGCGGCGGGCTGCTGGTCCGCATGACATTGCCTGTCTAACGAACGATTTCATTGAAAGTCTGATCCATGTTGAATTATCGCAGCGTAGTCGGTTCCTCGTTTCTTGCCGCAACGGCCGCCCTTTCCGGATGTGTGGTTGAACCGGCAGGTCCGCCGGTGGCGGAAACGCCGAAGGCCTTTGTCGGCGCGATACCCAATTCGAAAGCCAGGGATGTCTCCAAGGATTGGTGGCTCGCTTTCGGCGATTCCAGGCTTACGAGCCTGGTTGAGACCGGCGAGACCAACAATCCCGAACTGCGGCAGGCCCAGGCTCGCATCGAGCAGGCAAAGGCGAAGGTCGATCTTGCGGCTGCAAGCCTGTTGCCGAGCGTTTCCGGCGGTGTCGGCGCTTCGCGCGGCAATCCCTATGGGATCGGAACCAGCTCGGGAGGCTATGGAACAGCATCGGGAAGCTGGCTCGTCGATATATTCGGCGGCACGCGCGCACAGAAACGCGCCGCGGAGGCGCGCTACGAAGCGGCGGTGTCCGATGCCGAAGACACGCGGCTGACGGTGCTTTCCTCCATTGCCTCCACCTATGTGGACGTGCGCTACTACCAAGAGCGCATTGCGCTGGCGAAGAGGACCGTGGACAACAGAAAGCACAATCTCTCGCTGATGCGCGACAGCGAGGGCGCGGGCGAAAGCAGCCAGCTGCAGCTCGTTCAAGCCGAGCAGCTCGTTGCGAGAGCCGAAGCCGACATCCCTTCCCTGGAGGTCGATCTGGAGAATTCCATCGACAGTCTCGCCAATCTGACCGGATCGCCCGTTGCGCAGCTGCGATCGCAACTTCTCGCGTCGGCGGGTCAGCCGAAACCGAGGTACAAGGTCGGGGTTGGAATTCCCGCGGACGTGGTCAGAAATCGCCCCGACGTGCGCAGGGCCGAGGACAATTTCGTCGCCGCAGCCGAAAATGTCGGCGTGGCCAAGGTTGCATTCTATCCATCCCTCCAGCTGAGCGGCTATTTGACGCCAACCGCCGTCGTCAACGCACCTAATGTCAATATCTGGAACATGGCTGCCAATTTCACAGCCCCGATATTCGACGGCGGTGCGAACAAGGCCAATCTGGCCTACGCGAATGGTCAGCTGCAGGAAGCCAAGGGTGCTTGGCAAGCGGCCGTCCTGAATGGCGTTACAGATGTCGAGAAGGCGCTCGCCGCCTATGACAGAGATTCTCGCAACCTCGCCGCCCAGGACAAGCTCGTCGCAACATCGGGAGAAGCCCTGCGGCTTGGTCGGGTAAACTTCCAGCTGGGTGCGGGCGTATTCTTCAATATTCTCGATGCCGAACGCGATTATCTGGATGCACAACAGAACCAGGCGCAGGCAGTGAGGGATCAGGCCGATCACTATATCGCATTATGCAAGGCAGCACCTGCGGGAGAGAATGATGATAGTGGAGTACAGACGCTATCCCAATCATCGTCAAAGACTGCACGTAAGACAGGATGACCAATTGAGACAACGGATGTAAAAGCTGAGGTGCTATAATCGATACAATAATTAATGCATCAATATTATCAGAAACATTCGTAACAAAATTCCGTCATCGATGTGGTGACTGATAGATATTCTGCTTGTCCCCCACAATGCAAGCGGACAGGAGCCGGCGGAAGTGGTTCGATTTCCGCCGGCTTCAATGTTCGATCCGGCGGATCGCCATGGGCGGCTATCAAGGTCAGTATTACCAATTATCCCATAAAACAACAGATATGAATATGGAACTGAAATAAGAAATAATATTAATTAACATATGGAATCCGGAGGAGCTGATAGGAACTATATTTAATATCTTCGTTCCGACGGGTACATAGTCCAAGATGGATAATCATACATTCAATCAAATCAAGCCTTATGGCCCGGTCAGTGTCGGGCTCAACAGTTTGGGAGTTGTCTGCGTCGGCGCCGTGATCGCGACGGCTCTCAGCGCGCTCGATATGAATATCGTCAATGGTGCATTGCTGCAAATGGCCATGGAGTTCCGTAACTCGGAACATATAGGCTGGACGATCACTGCATATATGATAGCCATGACGACGGCCACGCCGCTCTATGGCAAGCTCAGCGACATATATGGATGCCGACGCGCCTTTGCAGCGAGTTTCGCGCTCTTTCTGACTGCCTCGATAATCTGTTCATTGGCGATGTCCGAGGCGCAGATCATACTGGCGCGCGCGCTCCAAGGGCTCGGAGGTAGCGGCCTCTTGATCCTTTCGCAGATCGTGATCGCCGATCTGGCGCCGCCCCGGGAGCGCGGCAAATATCAGGGGATATTGGTCTGCGTCTTCATGGTGTCGAGCGCTGCAGGTCCCACGGTCGGCGCCTTCTTAACGACGCATCTGTCCTGGCAATGGATATTCTACGCCAATTTACCGCTAGGCACATTGTCGCTGGCATTGATCCTGTCAGGATTGCGTTTCTCGGCACGGCGCCTTGGTCAAAGGGTCGATATCGCGGGTGCATCGCTATTTTCGGCAGCAAGCACGATACTGTTGCTTCTGCTTGCCAACATCGGGTCGATTGTTGCCTGGACTTCGCCGATAACGGTGGCGATCGCCGGCATTGTTGCGGTGATCGGGATGCTGTTCCTGTTGCAGCAAAGCTACGCCGCATATCCCATGTTCGATCTCCGTCTGTTTCGTCTGCGTGCATTCTCGGTCGCCGTTACGGTAACGGGCGTCACGACCTTTTCGATGCTCGGAGCGCTGGTCTTCCTGCCGCGCTATTTCGAGATAGCGCTCGTTCAAGATCCGCATCAGGTCGAGATCATGCTGATGCAGCAAGCTGCGGCGATGGCGATTGGAGCTATTGCGAGCGGCTATCTGTCGTCCCGCTTCGGTCTCTTCAAGCCCTTCGTTCTTCTCGGGATACTGCTGGAAGCAGCAGCGCTGATATCCCTGTCGATAATTGTTGCCATCCAAGCAAATGGCGCTGCGTTCTCTTCGGCGTTGATTTGCCTTGGCCTGGGTATGGGAATGGTTGCTCCCTGCATGACCGTCGTCGTCCAGAACTCCGTGGGGGATGGCAATATCGGGATGGGCACCGCAACGATCTCCTACATTCGATCGCTTGCCGGGTCCGTCGGTGCGACGCTCGCGGGCGGGATGATGGTCGCGTGGCTGACGCAGGATTTCGCGACAATCGGCCTGACCATGAACGCTAGTGCGATGATCGTAGCCAATGTGGAGCAGATCAAGGAATTGCCGCCGCAGATACAGGCGGTCGTTCTCGACGCCTATCGCGTCGCTCTTGCAGTCGGCCTCTCCGTCGGCGGATTTTTGACGATGGCCGCGTCGATGCTTCTTCTGATGCTGCCGGATGACAGGCAGGCCATATCGAGGGATACGGCTGCGTCGAAGAGTTAGCGTAGGCTGCGCCATTCCGGCTGGTGCTAAGAGCGTCAGCGTTGGTTCGCGAAGCTGATCCGGGCAATAAGACCCTTCGGCGGTCTTTGTATCAGTTCCAGCGTACCGAAGTGGGCAGCGACAACCTCCTTTACGATGGAGAGGCCGAGACCCACGCTTCCTGGACGGTTGGAGCGGGATGGATCGAGGCGGACAAAGGGCTCGACGACTTCCCGCACCTTGTCGTGTGGAATACCGGGGCCGTCATCCATCACATCGATGATGATGGCGTCGCTCGTTTCGGATGCGACGATGTTGACGGCATCGCCATAATGGATCGCATTGTCGACGAGATTGGTCAGCGCCCGGTTGATCGCATTCGGCCTGCAGAAGAAGCGCATGTGCTGCGGACCTTCGTACGTGACGTTTGCGCCTCTATCTTCGTATTCGTCGCTGAGCGTCGACAGAAGCGCGCCAAGATCCAGCCACTCCTTTTGCTCCCCGTTGAAGCTGCCGCTCAGGAACGCAAGAGCCGAAGTCACCATCGATTGCATCAAGTCCACGTCGCGCAAGAGGGTGTCGCGCTTGAGTTCCGATTGCTCGGCTTGCAGCTGCAGGCGCATTCGGGTCAACGGCGTCCGGAGGTCATGGCTGACGGCCGCGAGGGTACGCGTCCGGTCGCTCATCGCGCGGCTGATGCGTTCCTGCATCAGATTGAAAGCTCGGGCCGCGCGCCTGACCTCTACGGGGCCTTCCTCCTCAAGAGGTGTGACATTGATTTCATGGCCGAAGGCATCCGCCTTTGCGGACAGGCGTTTCAACGGCCTTATGACGCGCCATGCTGCCCAGGTCGACATGCCCGTCACAGCCACGCAGAGAAAGAGCAACATCGATATGACAGGCATGGTCAGCCAGTGAGAACGGATCGGTTGGTCGGTGCGGATGTCAACGGTCTGATCGCCGAGTCCGACCAGGATTTGTATACGGTCGGTATCATCGCCGGCGCCGCATGTTCGAACGGTAACGCGATCCGAGATATCGGGCATTTCGGATCGCAGCACCATTTCCAGCCCATGGGTGTCGATGGTCTCGCCTTTGCACGTCATCGGTACTTGCATGAGCCTGATTTGCATGTCCGCGTGGCGAGCAGCCGAGATTATGGCGGGACGTTGCTCCTCCGCTGCCTGCTTCAAACCGCTGACAATGCCCACGACACGCACGGTGATCTGCCACGGCCACGGTAGGGAAGGTGGCATGCCGGGATAGAGGCGCGACAGGGTAAAGAGGATCAGCAGAAAGGTGATGATGGACGAGCTCGCGATAATTGCGAGTATCTGCCCTATCGTCGTTGTGAAGAAACGGTAGATCATCCGCTGGTAACTTCCGCCTGAAAGACGTAACCGTCCGCGCGAACCGTGCGGATCGGGTCCGTCAGCCGATCATCGACGGACAGCTTTCGCCGCAGGCGGCTGACAAGCAGGTCTATCGATCTGGCGGATATGGCGAAATCGTCGCCGCGCGTCAGATTGATCAACTCTTGGCGGGAGAGGAGCTGCTGCGCATTCTGGCAGAAGATCAACAGCAGATCCGTCTCGGCTCCCGTAAGCGGCACGCGCAATCCGGATGGCGAACGGAGAAAACGGCGATGCGGATGGAAGGCGAAGCCGGAGAATTGCAGCACGATTTCGGAGTTCTGCCGCGCAGGGGTGCCGTCCTCACGGCGAAGCACCGCCCGGATGCGCGCCAGCAACTCACGCAGATCGAAGGGCTTCGAAATGTAATCGTCAGCGCCCAGTTCGAGCCCGATGACCTTGTCGATGGTTTCGGAGAGCGCCGTCAGCATGATGATGCGTGGTCGATTGGTGGGGGGCAGCTGCCGGCAAAATGTCAAGCCGTCCTCGCCGGGCAGCATTAAATCGAGCAGTATGAGATCGATATCGTTGCTCGCGAGGATCGCGCGCGCGGATTTGGTGTCTGCACATACCGAGGTGACAAAGCCCTTCTCGCGCAAAAAGCCTGCCAGAGGCGCGCTGATATCCGGGTCATCTTCGACGATAAGGATATGGGTTTCCGACAAGCGACCCTCGATCAATTACCAATATATTCAACGCGAATTATAGTCGAACAAAGCTGAAACTTCATGCTGGCAGGTGAGCCAGCATATGCGAGGAGGACGCTTGATCTGCCCTCAGCCAGTATGTTGCTATACTTTCTCAAAAGATAGATTTGAGGTTAAACAAAGGCAATACATCGATTGTGTCAGTATTCACACAATGTTTAAATATGTAAACTTACCAATAAGTTAGTTGATTCCACGCCTCCGTAGACTTTCATTGTGACTTTGGAACCGCGCCCAGCTCCGGGCCTGGCTATCTTCGTTGTTGCAGTTGTCATGGATACAAGAGTCAAACCTCCCCAGGAATCGAACGTTCAGACCAGCAGATCGCACAAGTCCCGCGGGTGGCTTTGGTTTCTGCTTTTCGTCATCGCTGTTGCTGCCCTCGTTGTCTGGCGCCAACCCTGGAAGCATAGCGCCATGCCTTATGGCCCTCCCGGCGGCGCACCCATGCAAATCGTGCAATCGGTCGGCGTCGCGCCCACCACCAAAGGCGATATGCCTGTCACCCTGTCGTCGCTCGGCACGGTGACGTCGCTTGCGACGATTACCGTCCAATCGCAGATCAGCGGGTACCTGACCTCCGTCAATTTCCACGAGGGACAGATGGTCAAGAAAGGCGATCTGCTCGCGCAGGTGGACACCCGCGCCTATGAAGTTGCGCTTACCCAGTATCAAGGCCAGCTAGAAAGGGATCAGGCGCTGCTCGACAATGCTCGTGTCGACCTGGCAAGGTACGAGCGCCTCATCAAGCAGGATTCGACGACGGGCCAGACCCTCGACACGCAGAAAGCCACAGTCAAGCAGGATGAGGGAACCGTCCTTCTCGACCAGGCGCAAGTCGATGCGCAGAAACTCAATCTGGAATATTGCCGGATCGTTTCGCCGGTCGACGGTCGCGTTGGCCTGCGCCAGGTCGATGCCGGCAACTATATCACCGCATCCAGCACCACCGGCATCGTCGTCGTTACGCAGACGACGCCGACCTCGGTTGTCTTTACGCTGCCACAGGATAATCTTCCGCAAGTCTTGAGCCGCCTGAAGGCGGGCGCGCACCTTGCCGTTACCGCCTATGATCGCACCGGCACCGTCAAGCTGGCGCAGGGCACACTCGATGCGCTCGACAATGAGATCGATACGACGACCGGCACGCTCAGGTTGCGGGCAGTGTTCGAGAATGCCGACGGCTCTCTCTTCCCGAACCAGTTCGTCGATGTGACGCTGCTGGTGGATACGCTGCACGATGTCGTGCTGGTGCCGAATGCCGCCGTCGATACAGGCACGCCGGGGACCTTCGTCTACGTGCTGAACGCGGATAACACCGTCTCCCTGCGCAAGATAAGGACGGGTCCATCGGCGGATGGCAACACGGCCGTGCTCTCGGGCCTGGCCGAGGGAGACAAGGTCGTGGTGGATGGCGGCGACCATCTGAGCGACGGCGCCAAGGTGAGCGTTCCCGCAAACGCACCCCCGCAGGATGGAGCGGCGCCGGCTGCACGGAAAAGACCGGACAAAGCGCAATGAACCCTTCCCGTATCTTCATCCTGCGGCCCGTTGCGACCACGTTGCTGATGGCGGCGCTGTTCGTTGTGGGCATCATCGCCTGGCGTCAGTTGCCGCTTTCGGCCTTGCCCGCGGTGGAATATGCCACGATCGAGGTCCAGACCTTCTATCCGGGAGCAAGCCCGGATGTGATGACGTCTGCCGTCACGGCACCGCTCGAGAAGCAGCTGGGGCAGATGTCTGGGCTGCGGCAGATGTTCTCGCAATCAGCGTCTGGCGCGTCGGTCATTACGCTGGAGTTCGACCTCTCCATCTCGCTTGATGTGGCCGAGCAGGAGGTTCAGGCCGCCATCAATGCCGCAAGCAACCTGTTGCCGTCCGGACTGCCGGCTCCGCCGATCTACGCCAAGATCAATCCGGCGGATGCGCCGGTTCTCACCCTGGCGATGACGTCGTCGACACTGCCTCTGACCGATGTCCAAACCCTCGCGGACACGCGCCTGGCGCAAAAGATATCGCAGCTTCCGGGCGTCGGCTTGGTGACGCTGAGCGGCGGCTACAAGCCCGCCGTCCGCGTTCAGGCCAATATCCGCGCGATGGCGGCCTATGACTTGAACATCGACGATCTGCGCACGACGCTCGGCAATATCAATATCAACACTCCGAAAGGCACGCTGGACGGACCGCACCGTTCCTACACGATCGATGCGAACGACCAGATCAAAGATCCATCCGACTATCTCAACACCGTGATCGCCTACAAGAACGGCCGACCGGTGCTTTTATCCGATGTTGCCGACGTGGTGCGCGGCCCGGAGAATACGCAGCTTGGCGCCTGGATGAACACGACGCCCGCCATCATTTTGAACGTGCAGCGTCAGCCGGGGGCCAACGTCATCCAGGTGGTGGACAGGATCAAGACGATGCTGCCGCAATGGACGGCCGGGCTGCCCTCATCGGTCAGCGTCACGCAGCTGACGGATCGGACGACGACCATCCGCGCATCGGTTGCCGATGTCGAATTCGAACTGACGCTGGCCGTCTGCCTGGTCGTCATGGTGATCTTCCTGTTCCTGCGCAATTTGCGGGCGACCTTCATTCCGAGCCTGTCGGTGCCGCTGTCGCTGGTCGGCACGTTCTCGGCGATGTATCTGTGGGGGTTCAGCCTCGACAATCTGTCGCTGATGGCATTGACGATCGCAACGGGCTTCGTCGTCGACGACGCGATCGTCGTCATCGAGAATATCAGCCGTCACATCGAAGAGGGTTTGCCGCCGCTCGAAGCCGCGCTGAAAGGTTCTCGCGAGATCGGCTTCACCATCATATCCCTCACGGTCTCGCTCCTGGCGGTGCTGATCCCGCTCCTCTTCATGAGCGATGTGATCGGGCGGCTCTTCTACGAATTCGCGGTGACGCTCGCAGTCACCATCGTGCTCTCCGCCGTCGTGTCCCTGACGCTTGTGCCGATGATGTGCGCGCGGCTGCTGAGCAACAAGCCGCATCAGGCGGAGCAGCCCGCAAAGGAAAAGAAGCACGGCTGGTTCGACTACCTGATCGGTGGCTACGACTGGGCGCTCAGCCGGGTGCTCGAACATCAGCTGATCACGCTGCTGATTGCGACCGCAACGGTCGGCGTCACTGCCTGGCTCTATATCGCCATCCCGAAGGGTTTCTTTCCCACCCAGGATACCGGGATTATCCAGGGCATCACCCAGGCCTCCCAGTCGATTTCGTTTGAGCACATGAGTGAGCTGCAGGTTGCCTTGGCCGATGCCGTTCTGAAGGATCAGGATGTCGTCAGCGTCTCCTCCTTTATCGGCGTGGATGGTACAAACACGACGCTGAACGTCGGCAGGATGCAGATCAATCTGCGGCCGAAGGATCAGCGCAGCCAGACAGCCAGCCAGATCATTCGCCGCCTGCAGCAGGAGGTGGCCTCCGTCGCAGGTATCACGCTCTATATGCAGCCCGTCCAGGATCTCACGGTCGACACGCAGATCAGTGCGACGCAGTACCAGTTCATCCTCGACAATCCATCCTTCGACGAGCTGAGCGCCTGGACGCCGAAACTGCTCGACGCGCTTCGCAAGGCCCCCGAGCTCACGGATGTGGCAAGCGATCTGCAGGATAGCGGCCTTTCGGCAACGATCGACGTCGACCGCGCGACGGCTGCGCGTTTCGGCATCACGCTGGCAACGATCGATAACGCGCTTTACGACAGCTTCGGACAGCGGCTCGTCAACACGATCTTCACCCAGTCCAATCAGATGCGTGTCATCCTCGAGGCTCAGCCGAAACTGCTCAAGGGACTGCCGGCGCTCGATTCGATCTATCTGCCGTCGGCGACCGCGAGCACCGGCCAGGTGCCGCTAAGCGCGATCGCGCGCATAGTCGTCGGCCACAAACCCATCCAGATCGGCCATCTCGCGCAATTTCCCGCCACGACGATTTCGTTCAACCTGGCGCCCGGCGCCTCGCTCGGCACCGCTGTCACCGCCGTCACGAATGCGGAGCAGGCGATCGGGCTGCCGCAGAGTTTCGAGACCAGCTTCCAGGGAGCGCTGGAGGCATTTCAATCCTCGCTGACGAACGAAGTCTATCTGGTGATCGCGGCCGTTCTGGTGATGTATGTCGTGCTGGGCGTTCTCTATGAGAGCTTCATCCATCCGCTGACGATCCTGTCGACGCTGCCGTCTGCCGGCATCGGCGCGTTGCTGGCGATGCAGGTCACGGGCGCCGATCTCGACATCATAGGGATCATCGGCATCATCCTCCTGATCGGCGTCGTCAAGAAAAACGCCATCATGATGATCGATTTTGCCATTGCGGCGGAGCGCGAGGAAGGTCTCGCGCCGCGCGCCGCCATCCATCAGGCATGTCTTCTGCGTTTTCGGCCGATCCTGATGACAACAGTGGCCGCGCTGATCTCCGCGATGCCTCTGGCGCTGGGGTCTGGAAGCGGCTCCGAGCTTCGTCAGCCGCTCGGCATTGCCATGATCGGCGGGCTGTGCGTCAGCCAATTGCTGACGCTCTTTACCACGCCCGTCGTCTACCTGGCGCTGGACCGCCTGGCGAAGTGGCTGCGCGAGCGCGGCAGCGAGGCTCTTGAGCCGGAGACGCGCGCGCCATGAACATCAGCTCGATCTTCATACGGCGTCCGGTCGCAACGATCTTGATGACGATCGCCATCGGCGTTTCGGGCATGCTTGCCTTCGGTCTGCTTCCGGTTGCGCCGCTGCCCGCGGTCGATTTTCCGACGATAAGGGTGCAGGCGCAAATGCCGGGCGCAAGCCCGGATACGATGGCGGCCACGGTCGCGGCTCCTCTCGAAAGGCATCTCGGTCAGATTGCGGATGTGACCCAGATGACCTCGCAGAGCAGCGTCGGCTCCACGAACATCACCCTGCAGTTCGGCCTTGACCGGAACATCGATGGTGCGGCGCGCGATGTCCAGGCGGCGATCAACGCGGCGCGCGCCGATTTGCCGAGTTCTCTTAGAAGCAATCCGACCTATAACAAATTCAATCCCGCCGACGCTCCGATCCTGATCCTGGCCTTGACCTCGAAAACCCTAACCCAGGGGCAGCTCTATGACAGCGCTGCGACGGTGCTGCAGCAGCGGCTTTCGCAGATCGAAGGCATTGGCAATGTCGACATCGGCGGCAGCTCGCTTCCGGCCATTCGGGTTGAGCTGAACCCCGGCGCCCTGTTCAAATACGGCATCGGTCTGGAGGATGTGCGCGCCGGACTGTCGGCGGCGAACGCCGATAGTGCCAAAGGCTCCATCGACGACAGCGGCAGACGCTATCAGCTCTATGCGAACGATCAGGCGCTGCAGGCGGCCGATTACAAGAATCTCGTCATCGCCTGGCGTAACTCCCGGCCGGTGTTCTTGCGGGATGTCGCCGAGGTCAACGATTCCGTCGAAAGCCTGCGCAACGAAGGCCGGATCAACGGACAGCCCGCCGTCCTGCTCATCTTATTCAAGCAGCCGGGCAGCAATATCGTCGCAACCGTCGACCGCGTCAGGGCGGAGTTGCCGCAGCTGAAGGCAGCTCTGCCGGGAGATGTCGAGATGACGCTTACGGGCGATCGCAGCAGCACGATCCGGGCCGCGCTGGATCATACGGAGCTGACGCTGATCATTTCCGTGATCCTGGTCGTCGTCGTCGTCTTCGTTTTCCTGCGCAGCTTGCGCGCGACCTTCATTCCGGCCGTCACGGTGCCGGTGTCGATCCTCGGCACCTTCGGCGTCATGCAATTGTGCGGATACAGTCTCGATAATCTTTCATTGATGGCCCTGACCATCGCCACCGGCTTCGTGGTCGATGACACGATCGTCGTCCTCGAGAATATCTCCCGTCATCTGGAAAAGGGTATGCCGCGTGTCGAGGCGGCTCTGAAGGGGGCCGGGGAGGTGAGCTTCACCGTCATTTCCATGAGCGTGTCGCTGATTGCGGTGTTCATTCCCATTCTGCTTCTCGGCGACATCGTCGGCCGGCTGTTCCGCGAATTTGCCGTTGTTCTGTCGATCGCAATCGGCGTATCCCTTATTCTGTCACTGACGACGACGCCCATGATGTGCGCGCTTCTCCTGCGCCGTGGGTATCAGGACAAGCCTGGTCGGCTGGCTCGCGCCGCCAATAGAATGCTCGATGCATTGCAGAATCTTTACGATCTGTCTCTTCGCCGCGCTCTGGCGCATCCCCTTCTGGTTGTCGTGGTCCTGCTGCTCACCGTCGGGCTGAATGTATTGCTGTTTGCCATCGTGCCGAAAGGCCTGTTTCCGCAGCAGGATGTCGGGCTGATGATCGGCGGCATCACCGCCGACCAGAGCATTTCGTTTCAGGCGATGAGCAAGAAATTGGCCCAGGCCCAGGCCATCGTGAAGGCCGATCCGGCCGTCGCGGCCGTGGTGGGTTTTACCGGCGGTCACGGTACCAACCAGGCACAGGTATTCATTACGCTGAAGCCTCTGGAAGAGCGCGCAGCGTCAGCGTTCCAGGTGATGGCGCGGCTGCGCCCCAAGCTTGCGGCGATACCCGGCGCTCAGCTGATGATGTTTCCGATACAGGATCTTTCCGTCGGCGCCCGCCAGAGCTTTGCGCAGTATCAGTACACGCTCCAGGCTGACGATACCGCCGAGCTGCAATTGTGGGCAAACAAGCTGGTGACGGCAATGAAGCAAAGTTCCGTGCTTGCCGACGTGAGCACGGATCAGCAGACGGGCGGGCTGGAGACGCGCGTCGTCGTGGACCGGGCCACGGCGCAGCGCTATGGGCTCACCCCCAGCATCATCGACCAGACGCTCTACGACGCTTTCGGCGAGCGCCAGGTCTCGACGATCTACAAGGCGCAGAACCAGTATCACGTGGTGATGGAGCTGGCGCCGCAATATCTCCAGGACCCGGAAACTCTCAAGCAGATCTATGTCAGTACGTCAGGCGAATCGGCGAGCGGCACCTCGAGCACGAATGCCGTGTCAGATACCGTGACGAGCAGCTCCAGCAGCACCTCGACAAGCTCATCGAGTAGTTCGTCGGCAAGCAACCAGGCCACGAACTCCATCGCCAATAGCAGCGGCGGCAGCGCCTCCAGCGGTGCGGCGGTCAGTACGGACAGCGACACGATGATACCGCTCTCTGCCTTTGCGCGACTGACGCCTGCGGCCACCCCCGTTCAGGTCAATCATCAGGGTCTGGCGAGCGCGACGACGATTTCCTTCAATCTCGGGCCGGGTCATAATTTTGCCGAGGCAACTGCCGCAATCGAGCAGGCGGTGCGGGACATAAACATGCCGATCACCGTCCGCGGCAGCTTCGCCGGTTCGGCGGGCACGTCGCAATCGGTAATCGCGAGCATGCCGCTGCTGATCGCCGCGGCGCTGCTTGCCGTCTACGCGATACTTGGTGTCCTCTATGAAAGTTATGTCCACCCGCTAACGATTTTGTCCACCTTGCCCTCCGCTGGCGTCGGCGCCGTGCTGGCGCTGCTTCTGACCGATACCGAGTTCACCCTGATCGCTCTGATCGGCGTTTTTCTTCTCATCGGCATCGTCAAGAAGAATGCCATTCTCATGGTGGACTTCGCGCTGGAGGCCGAACGAACCGACGGCTTGCCTCCGGTGGAGGCGATCAGGCAGGCGTGCCTGATGCGGTTCCGTCCCATCATGATGACGACTTGTTCGGCATTGTTCGGGGCCGTTCCGCTGGTGCTCGATCAGGGCATGGGCTCGGAGCTGCGTCGTCCTCTCGGCATCGCCATCATCGGCGGCTTGATCGTCAGCCAATTGCTGACCCTCTACACGACGCCGGTCGTCTATCTCTACCTGGATCGCTTGCGCGCCAGCTCCTCGCGATTGTGGAGCCGCGTCTTTCCAAATCCAGCCGCTACGGGAGCCGCGCAATAATGAGAAAGATCGGGGCAATTTGCACCTTATGTAGCACCCTGTCGATGCTTCAGTCCTGTACCACGGGCCCCAACTATCTCAGGCCGCCCGTTACCACGCCTGTCGCCTTCAAGGAGGCGCCGAAGGGCTGGAAGGTTGCGCAGCCGAGCAGCGGGGCCGACCGGGGGGCCTGGTGGAGCGTCTACAAGGACCCGCTGTTGAACGAGTTGGTGCCGCAGGTCGCCATCAACAACCAGAACCTCAAGGCCTACGAGGCGGCCTATCGCGAGGCGCAAGCCGTTATCGCGGAGGCGCGCTCGAGCCTGTTTCCGTCTCTGTCCATCACGCCCGGTGTCACTCGTGCTCGTAGCGCCGGGGTGACGGAGACCACCGGAACGGCCGAGGGTAGTGCGAGCTGGGATCTCGATCTCTGGGGCAAGGTGCGCCGGCAGATCGAAAGCGACAAGGCGGGCGCGCAGGCGAGCGCCGCCGAACTCGCCGACCTGACACTCACTGCGCAAGCGCAGCTCGTGACGGATTATTTCGAACTGCGCTATCAGGATGCGCTGGTCGGTCTGTTGAACGCCACGGCGAAGGCATACCAGACGACCCTTGCGATCACGGAGAACCAATATGCCGCCGGGGTCGCCGCCCGCTCGGACGTCATCACGGCACAGACGCAGCTTGCAACAACGCAGGCCTCCGCCATCGCCGCCCAACAGTTGCGCGCGCAATATGAGCATGCCATCGCGCTCTTGGTCGGCAAGCCTCCGTCCGACCTTACGATCGGTCCGGGCAGGCTTGCGCAATCCGTGCCCGAGGTTCCCGCTGCAATTCCTTCCTCCCTGCTGGAGCGCCGCCCGGACATCGCCGAAGCCGAGCGCACCATGCAACAGGAGAATGCGCTCGTCGGTGTGGCGGTCGCAGCCTATTATCCGACCGTCTCGCTGTCGGCTCTCGCCGGATATACCGGCGCATCGCCGCTTTTCTCGGCGACCAATGCCATTTGGTCACTTGGAGCGAGCGCCAGCGAGACCCTGTTCGACGGTGGCAATCGCTCTGCGGCGGTCAAGGCCGCGCGGGCGACCTACGATCAGAGCGTCGCCAATTACCGCCAGACAGTGCTAGCGGCGTTCCAGAACGTCGAGGACCAGTTATCCAATCTCCGCATTCTGAAACAACAGGCGGCCGCACAGGACAAGGCCGTGCGCCTCTCTCGCCAGGCAGTCACCGTAACGGTCAACGAATACCAGGCCGGAACCGGAGCCTATACCAGCGTTGTTACGGCGCAGGCGACCGCGCTTTCCAACGAAGAGGCCGCATTGCAGATCCAGGAAGGTCTGATGACATCGAGCGCGAGCCTCATCGAAGCGCTTGGGGGCAACTGGAGCGTTGCCCAGCTGCCGAAAGACGCGCAGCCATAGTGCTTGCGCGTGCGGTGGAACGAAATGACGATGATATCGCCTGTCGGCGCCGCCAGTGGACACATGCCCTTGCCGATATGCGATGTGCGATGCGAAAGGGCGACCCTGCGCTGTTTGCCTGGCGCCAGCGGGTCATTGGGAAGGCCCGGCAGCATGGACTGCCGGGCGGGGCGACCTTCATCGCACGAGGCCGAGGGAACATCAGGAACTCCGCCGCTGAATGGTGCCATGGTGCGGCACCGTTCCTAAGCTTGCATTGGCAATCCGGTGCTCGACCCGCGTTGCCTTAGAACTGGTTGCCGAAGCCGAACCGGAAATTTTCTATCTGGTCGTAGTTTTGCTTGAGGAATGGCACGGCGTAGCTGAGATTGATCACCCCGAACGGAGACGACCAGGTCAGGCCGATGCCGGCAGATGCGCGCAGCGCGGACCCGTCGTGCAATACATCTCCGTCGACATCGGCTTCGTTGCCATAGAGCGTTCCCGCATCCACGAAGACCGAGCTGCGAAAGCCGAGATCCTGCGGCATACCTGGCGTCGGCATGCTCGTTTCCACCGAGGCGGTAAAGTATTTCGTTCCACCAAGGGGATCGTTATCCGAGGTTCTCGGACCGATACCTCCGTCCTGAAACCCTCTGATCTCGCTGCCGCCGATCATGAATTGATCGAAGATATTCAAGTTCTGACCGGTTGTCGAAGCCATATAGCCGGCGCCAACCGTCACCGAACCGATGATGTCCTTTGAGTCCGAAAGGGTATGGTAATAGCGCGCCTTGCCGCTGAGCTTATAGTAATTCGAGTCACCGCCGAGGCCCGCGACCTCCTGCGTGATCTTGGCGATGAAGCCGTCGCGCGGCAAGTTCTGATCATCGAGCGTGTTGTAGGTGAAGGTCTGAGAAACGCTCGATTGCGTCCAGGGACCGTTGTTAATCAGGTTCTGGTAAGGCGTCGAGAGGTTGTCCTGCCAGTCGTTCTCGCCGGTGTAGGTAATCTGCTTATAAGTGTAGCGAAGCGTCGTCGCGAGGTTTTCGGTGATCGGCGCCGTGATCCGCAGCGACACGCCTTCCTCGCCGTAGTCGTAGTAATCGCTGCTGGTCGTTATGCTCTTGAAAAGGTCGAAGCCGGCCGCAAGGCGCTCGCCGAGGAAGTATGGCTCGGTGAAGGAAAGGGTATAGGTCTGGCTTCCGCTCGTGCTCGCGCCTGCGGCGATCTTGATATACTGGCCGCGTCCGAGAAAATTCTTCTCTTCCACCGAGGCTTCGAGCAGAGGGCCGCCGTTGACGCCGACGGCATAGCCGCCGCCGATACCGAAGGAGCCGGTTGACTGGTCCTCGACATCGACGACGATGACAACCCGATCCGGAGCAGTGCCGGGGCTCGTCGAGATCTTAACCGAGGTGAAGTAGCCGAGTGCCTCCAGACGACGCTTGGCGCGCGCGATCATCTGCTCATTGAAGGCATCCCCTTCGTTGAGGTCGAACTCGCGTCGAATGACGTAGTCTCGCGTTCGCGTATTGCCGCGAATTTCGATCCGTTCCACATAGGCGCGCTCGCCCTGATCGACGATGTATTCTATCGAGACGGAGCGATCCTCGGGGTTGCGATTGCCGCGGGGCGTTACCTTGGCAAATGGATAGCCAGCCGCTTCGATACGCTTCGAGATTGCGTCAATCGATTTCTGAATATCCTCGGCATTATAGGTATCGCCCCTGCGCGTGATGACGAGGCTCTTCAGATCGTCGGCATTGATGCCCTGGACGGTGGACGTGACTGAAATATCGCCATATCGATATTTTTCGCCCTCATCCAGCACGAAGCTGACATCGTAGCTGTTCGTTGCATTATCGAAGGTCGCGCTATCGGACACCAGCCTGAAGTCGACAAATCCGTGATCGTAGTAGAATTTGCGAAGCGCATCCTCGTCGGCGCCTTTCTTCGTTTCGCTGTAGATATCCTTGCGCGTCAGAAACGACATGAAATCGGATTTTTTCGTGCTGATCACGGAGGCGAGCCGGCCGCTGCTGAAGGCGTGATTTCCCGAGAAAGTCAGCTTGCTAATTTTGGTGCGGTCGCCTTCGTTGATGACGAATGCGAGATTGACCCTATTCTTTGCGATATTGACGACTTTTGGCGTGATCTCGACATTGTTGCGCCCGATCGCCGCATAGGCATCCTTGATCGATTTTATATCGTCCTGAACCTGGCTTTCGCTGTACGGGCCGGCGGCCTTTGACTTCACCAGTCCGGCCAGCTTGTCGTCCTTTATCTGCTTGTTGCCGTTGAATACAACAGCGTTGATCAGATTGTTTTCGTGTACAGAGATAACGAGGCTATGCCCTTCGACAGAGATATGGACGTCGGAAAAGTAACCAGTTTCATAAAGCTGCTTGATTGATTGATCGATATCCGCATCCGAAAAGTTCTTGCCCGGAGTTATCGTTATATTGTCTTTTACAGCCGTCGATCCCACGCGCTCGGCACCCACTACATGTATATCGCTGACCATGGCTGCGTGTGCAGATAGTGGCGCAACTGTAGCTGTGCTTATGAATGCTAGAATGGCAATTGTCGAATTTGAACGTTTTAATCTGGACCGCCGTAAATCAGAGTTCATCTACGCTTATACCTTGCATTTCCAATTGGGGCTGTTCCGCGGATTTTTTCAAAGAGATGAATGTCCACGCGGCCGGAGAATCTGCTTGTGAACCTGGAAGAGCACTATCACTTCCCCGCGTTCCTCGGTGTTAAGTAATGTTAAGTAAGATTTCGATCTGGCTTCGGTATTGTCACACATATGCACGAACCATCCCGATGGGTCTCGTCGCCCGATCTGGCACGTGAGCCGACATGTCTCCGCCCATCTTCGAGCAGCGAAAACGCTCTATCCTCTTGTTTTCACGCAATTCCAGGGAAGCGCGCCATGCGCCTTTCCGGAAATTGCTCTAGTTGCCACCGACCTTGACCTCACCGAGCGTGCGGAATGTCAGGTGCAGCATGATCGACCAGTCGACACCAGTCGTGCTGGACGTGTCCCGTTTCCAGTTGTAATCCAGGCTGGCGGTTGTGCATTCGTCGGAATAGATCACGCCGAAGTCGTGCTCACTGAGATCGTTGGCGCGCAGATCATATCCGAGCTTCGTGTTTACCGCCCATTGATCAGAGAGCTTCAATTTGACTTGCGGCTGGAGCTCGTCTTCATTTGTCGGAATATCGTAGTCGGGTTGAGCCTCGATATGCGTATAGGTCAGCTGCGTATCGAGAATCGGTGTGACGTAACCGATCGTCGTATCGCCGCGCTTCATCGCGAAGTTGTCGTGATCGAGCCGGTACGAGGTCGAGAGCGTCACGCCATGCGGCATGGTCACGCCGAACATCGTCACATAGTCGGATCGCGCCGTCTCTAGCCCCGATTCGAGGCCGGCGCCGACCAGGTCCGGCGTCGCGAATGAATTCGTCCCCATGAGCTGGTAGGACTGGCCGAAGACACTGTCCAGCTTGTAGCCGCTGTCAAAGCTGCCGGTGTAGCGCATGCCGACATTGGCGCGCGTTCCCCCTTCCACGCGGTCGAACCCGGAGAATTTATCCCGGTCGAAAAGATTGGTCGCATCGAACACGAAGCTCTGGGCGTCCTCATTCGGCAATTGGCCCGCGAGTTGTTCGTTCGGCCGAAGATAGATCTGCGCGATCGGTTCGAAGATCTGCGTGGAATGCGCCGTGGTCGCGAGTATCGGATACTTGGCCTCCAGTCCGGCGGTCAGCATATCGCGCGCTGCGACACCATTGGTGTCATAGTTGCCGGCATAGACATAGGACGGGCTGATGGAGTTCGGCCCATCCATTCCCAGAGCCATGGTATCGCCGCGTGCGGCAAGCAGCGGCGTCAGCTCCAGCCCCTGCGGCGTCACGAAGGAGCGCTGCCACTGCAGTTCGGTCGTCAGGCGCGTGTAATCGCCCTCAAGGCCGAGGAAGCGATCGGTATTGTCCGGATTGACGACGACGTCTGCTGCGCTTCGGGAGATGTTGGTGAAATTGCTGGTCAGCGACAATTCTCCGCCGTAAACGGATTTGGGTGCGATCGCGTGATAATCGATGACCGGATAGGCTTCAGCCTGCTGCTTTTGCGAGGTGCTGCCGGTGGTCGCGTCCTGCTCGTCGTAATAGGCGAACCGCATGTCGAAGAAATTCTGCTTGCCGATACCGGTCAGATAGGCCTGATTGGTGTGGGTGCTTTGGTTTAGCCCCTCGATGTTATAGGTTCGGGCAAAGTCGTTGTCGCTCTGCGCCATGACATCCCAGCCGAAGGTCCAGCGCGGATTGATCTTGAAGTCGCCCTTGGATGCGATGAGCGTCCTGAGCTTTGCGCTCGCGTCGGTGGTGCCGGCGTCGAACGCACCCGGATCGGTCTGGTCGATGATGGCCGCCCGCAGACTGTAGGTTCCGCTTTCGAGCCGCTGACGAAACTCTCCCTGCAGCAGCAGGCCCTGACTGCTGTATCCCGTGGCAGTAACCGTCGCATCCATGCTCGGCGAGATAACGTAGTAGTAGGGAATTGCCGCGCCGAAGCCGAGATTCTGCGAGACGCTGAAGGTCGGAAACAGAAAGCCCGACTTCCTCTTCACCGTATTGTCGGGGACAGTCATCCAGGGGATGTAGGCGATCGGCTGGCCGAAAAGTTCAAGCCTCGCATGCTCCAGCCTTATCGTATGGGTGATGCCGTTCTGGATGATCCTTTCGGCCTTCACCTGCCATAGCGGCGCGCGCCCCTGTTCCGTGCATGGAGCGCAGGCGGTGTAGACGCCCTTGGTCAGGATGACCTTGGAGCCATCGACACGGTTGCCCTTGATCGCCACCAATCGCGTATTGTCGGGCATTTCAACCCGCAGGGCATCTATGAATCCACTCGAGAAGTCATTGGTCACATCCATCCTGTTACCATAGGTGCGGTTACCGTCGGGTGTGATCAATTCGGCATTTCCCGCTGCGGTCATCCTTTTTGTCACCTGGTTATAGTCGACGCGGTCGGCCACCAATTTGTAGCCGCCATAGTGGATTTGAACTGCGCCGAGCGCGGTTATTATCTGCGTATCCTTGTTGTAAATGGCCTCGTTCGCCCGCAGTAGCAGCTTTGCTCCGTCCGGAATTTTTATATTGGTTGTGGTCGGCAAAGTGGACTTCTGTCCCGCTGGTTGCTGCCGAGCCTGGTCCTGAGCGAATACATGACTGCCGGCGGTACTCGTGGAGAGAACAATAACGGACAAAGCTACGGTGGCAGGGTTGGAACCCCGCATGAATATACACCTCAAATGCCACACTCCGCAGATCGAGCAGGAAATATCGCCATTTCCTTCTGAGGCGTATTCCCGTCAGGAATAAATGCTCTTACACGGAGGGATATGGTCACTTTCAGAGTGCTGTTTGCAGACCGATATCCGGATAGCAGCGAGACCATTTCAGCTGCATCCATGTCCCGTACTATCGGAAGCGATTGATTTGTTCGTGCTTCATAGCGAGATTTCACGCCGCCATTCACGTCTATAACTGTTCGATCTTGGTAGTCGGATATTGCAGCAGTATGCGTAGCTGGACGCACGATTTGAGACTCCATTGCCATTTGGCAAGGAATAAACGAAGACGACTACAGTTTGGATTAAGTTGAGTTAAGTTATATTTCTCTATGTTTCCGCATATATATTGTTTTTCTCTATGTATTTTTGTGTAATTTTCGAAATAAAGTTACGGTATTGACAGCGTGGTAGGTGATACTTGCCACAAGCTCGACAAAATTAGATGCAGGCTGCCTAATGTACCGCAACATCTTGTGCGGGAATACCCCGGCAAGATCGAAAGAGCATTGGAACATGTTGTGATGCCATCGAATTGACCCGAGCGGCAGTAAAGGTGCCTATGAATACCATTAGAACTGCAAACAAGGAACAGAGGCAGTCGATTCTCCTAGTGGAGGATGATAGCGAGATCGCCAAGATACTGTCGGAAGCTCTGGCTGAGAACGGCTTTAACAGCACGTGGGCACCCTCAGCCGAGGAGATGGATGCGTTTCTGGAAGACAACACGACAGATCTCGTCATTCTTGATGTGATGCTGCCCGGCGAAAGCGGGCTGAGTATTTGCCGTCGGTTGAGAGCGACCTCGTTGGTCCCGATCATCCTGCTGACGGCGCGTTCCGAGGATGTAGACAGGATTATAGGGCTGGAAATCGGCGCCGATGACTATGTCACCAAACCCTTTAACCATCGAGAGCTTCTTGCAAGAATCCACGCGCTCCTCAGGCGTTCGCACATCACCAGGCCCCCGACCGATCCTTTCCATTCGGCCTTTCGTTTCGAGGGATGGCGCGTCGAGCCTGGGCAGCGGCAGCTGTTCAGTCCCGAGGGCGCCCGGGTGACGCTGACAAGCACGGAGTTCGATCTTCTTCTGGCCTTCTGTCAGAATTCAAGACGCATTCTAACAAGGGAGCAGCTTCTGGAGCTCACGCACAGTGGTACGGCCGGTCCGATTGGCCGCAGCGTCGATGTGCATATCAGCAGAATACGCCAGAAGATCGAGCCAGACCTGCGCTCCCCGACCTTCATCAAAACCGTTCGCCTGGGAGGCTACGTCTTTACGCCCCGCATAGAGATATTATGACGGGGTATCTTCGTTTCATCAATCGTCGGTCCATCGTCACCCAGATGATCGCGGTCGTCCTGGCCGCCGTCATTCTGGGGACGGTGTGCACCTCGGTTGCGTTCCTCTTTCTCTCCGACGGATGGCACAATGAAGGCGATTTCAAGCTGGTGGCGGTTTCGGCGGCTGCGCGCATAGCCACTATTGCGGAGGAGGCGCGGCAAAGTTCGTCGGTGAGGGAGCTAAAGAAGATTATGAGCGGCTCCCGGTGGCTCGATATGCATATAGAAATCGTCCCGAGCTCAGTGTTCTTCCCCAGCCGGGAATTCACCTCTGCCGAGAGACGCCAGGCGCCGGACAATAATTTCGCCGACGAGCTGCAAAACGAGCTTCTTTCCCACTGGAACCTGCCGGCATCCGATATCTCGATCTCCGCGGGCAATTCCGTTGTCGTCAAAATCAATGATCAATATGCGCTGATCTTCCAGACGACGCACCGTCCGCCGATGCAGCGGTTCATCTTCATACAGCTTGGCTTCGTCGTCGTCACGGTGATGATCGTGGTGCTTTTCCTGGCCGTCTATATCATCAAGCGGCTGATGGCGCCGCTGTCATCGATCGCGGCGGCGGCCGATGCGCTGGGTCATGTGTCGACACAGGCCCAGCCGATCAGCGATGCCGGCCCCCAGGAAGTCAGCCAGGTGGCGAAGGCCCTCAACCATCTCCACGGCCGTCTGCAGTCCCTGATAGAAGAGCGGACCCGGATGCTGGCTGCGATCAGCCACGATCTGCGCACGCCCCTCACACGGTTGCGTCTGAAGCTTGAGCGCGGAGTCCGATCCGCGGAATTGGGAGGCATGATCGATGAAATCGAAATCATAGACAATATGATCTCGGAGACGCTGCACTATCTGCGCGAGCAGAATGATCGACGCGCCGGCTATGTCATAGACATGCCGAGCCTCATTCAGACCGTCTGCAACGAGTTTGCGGATATGGGCTTCGATATACGATACTGCGGTCCCGCCAGAATGGCTTTTTTCTGCGAGGAATTGGGGATGAGGCGTGCCCTGTCCAACGTGATCGACAACGCGATCAAGCATGGAACGGAAGTCGTGGTATTGCTTGAAAGCCGGGGGGAAGGCGGCTTTGAGATCCAGATTTCCGACAACGGCCCCGGTATTCCGAAAGAGCACCGCGCCAAGGTGCTGGAGCCCTTCTATGTTGCCGACGATGCGAGATCGCTGATCGGGAGAAGCGGATTTGGACTGGGTCTTTCCATCGTGCGCGATGTCGTATCCCGTCATCGCGGAACCATTTCCTTTGCCGACAACGCGCCTTCGGGCCTTGTCGTCCGGTTGTCGTTCAATCAATCGCGATTGGAGGAATTTGCGAGCTGAGCCTTCGATCGATGCGACGCGTCGGTCGGCTGCATATGCCCCAAGCAATTCCAGGAAAGTACCAGGCGAGTTTCCATCTAGAATTGAGCAAAAGCAAATTGATGGAGCGGCTTGGCGATTCCGTGAACGCTTTAACGCGGTGTTATGACAGCGACGCGGGAGATATCGAATGTATGGTGGTGGGCGATGGCGGCGGCGCCGATGGCTCCTTCCTGCGGTCTGAGGCTTGAGAGCATCAGGGTCGGGGCAGGGACGCCGGTGACGATACCGCGGCTGACGCCTTCCGATATGCGGTCGATCGCCGCCTCGGCCAGTTTGGCAAGCGGGCCGGCGAGGAAGACGACGCTCGGATTGTAGAGATTGACCAGCGAGACGAGGCCCTGAACGAGCCAGTGCGCGAAGGAATCGAGTGTCTCGATGGCTCTGGCGTCGTTGCGGCGTGCCGCCGCGACGATCTGCCCGGGAAGTTCGGCAAGTTCGATCTCGGAGAGGTGGGCCGTTCCCCAAAATTGCTCTGCGACGGCGGCAAGCCCGATCCGGCTTTCCAGGCAGCCCCTGTTGCCGCATCCGCACAAGGGGCCGTCATCGGACAGGCGCAGATGCCCGAACTCGCCGGCCGTGCCGTTCGCGCCCCGCATCAGCCTGCCATCGACGATGACCGCACCGCCGCATCCGGCGTCGAGTTTCAGGAAGAGGGTGCAGGTACCGGGCAGCGACGGGTCGTTGTAGGCGCAGCCGAAGGCGCCGGCATTGGCGTCGTTCTCGATGAAGAAGGGCAGATCGATCAGCGGCGAGAGCAGCCGGGGAAAGTCGACGTCGCGCCAGCCGACGATCGGCAGGTTGACGACGAAGCCGTCAGAGCGGACGATGCCGGGAAAGGCGATGCCCACGCCCTTGAGGCCATCTCTATAGGCAGGGTTGTCTTTCAGCCTGTTCACCTGCAATGCGATCTCGTCCGCGACCTGTTCGGGCGACATCCGGCCGTTGAATGGCATCTCGCTTGCCTCGACAACGGCTGCTGCGAGATTCAGCAGGGCGAAGCGCAGCATGCCGACACCGACCTCGACACCGAAGAAGAAGGCACCGTCGGCGTTGAGCGCGACATTGGTCGCCGGCCTACCCGGTTCGCGATTGGCCTGGCGGCCAGGATTGGGCAATTCCACATCCTGGACGAGCCCGCGCTCGATGAGGTTGTTGACCAGGCGGGTCACGGTGGCGGGGGTGACGGCGAGATGGCGGGCGATTTCGATGCGGCTGGCCTGGCCCTGAATGCGCAGCATGGTCAGGATGGTCAGTTCGTTCAGATATTTCGCGATCGTCTGATCCGCCAAGGGCCACCCATCCAATTCCGCTTTTGATTTCAGGCTGCATCACTAGCAGCACTTTCGCGAAATCTTTCCAAAATATATTTTATTTCTTTTGTAAAAAAATTATAGAAGTGATTTATAACTAAGGAGTGAGGAGAAGCTGGAAGTCATGCGCAGATCGGTCGTTGCCGGGGGAGGCACGGCCCGAATGATTGCTGCATACTTCGTCCACTCCTGAAATCCATTGTCCTGGCGCTCGTTCGAGCGTTTCTCGATCATTGCGCAAGCGAAGGAATTCCTGATGCCAGTAAAAGACGAACGGCGCCTTCGCATCGGTGTGCTCGGCGCCGGCCAGATCGCCCAGGCGGCGCATTTTGAAAGCTGCACCAAGGCGGTGAATGCCGACCTTCATGCCATTTGCGACGTGGCCGACGATCTCAGGGAACGGATGGCGATCACCCACGGGGCCGAGAAGACCTACGCCGATTACGACCGGATGCTGGCCGATCCGGATCTTGACGCCGTCATCATCGCGACGGCGGATGCCTTCCACGTGCCGGCCTCGATCAAGGCGCTGGAAGCCGGCAAGCATGTGCTTTGCGAAAAGCCGGTCGGGGTGACGGTCGAAGAGTGCCTGGAACTGAAGGCTGCCGTTGAGCGATCGGGCAAGATCTTCCAGGTCGGCCATATGAAGCGCTTCGATGTCGGGCTGCAGGCGGCCAAGGGCTTCATCCGCGACGAGATGGGCGAGATGGTTGCGCTCAAGGCCTGGTATTGCGACAGCACCCATCGCTACCCGATGACCGACGCCGTGCAGCCGCTGATCGTCACCAGCGCCCGTGCGAGGAAGCCGTCAACCAATCCGAAGGCGGATCTGCGTCGCTACTATATGCTGGCGCACGGCTGCCACCTGATCGACACGGCTCGGTATTTTGCCGGCGACATCGTCTCGGTCCGTGCCCGCCTGTCGGAGCGCGCCGGCATCTGGTGCTGGTTCGTCGATGTCGAATTCGCCTCCGGCACGCTCGGTCATCTCGATCTGACCGTGCAGGTGCGCATGGACTGGCACGAAGGCTTTCAGATCTACGGTCGCAACGGCAGCATCCTCGGCAAGACCTATAATCCTTGGTACTACAAGACGAGCGAGGTCGACATCTTCCGCGAGGCCGACGGCATGACGCATCGTGTGCTCGGCGCAGACGGCCATTTCTATCGCCGACAGGTGGAGGGCTTTGCCCGCACCATTCTCGATGGTGCCGCCATGGAAGGCGCCGATATCGACGACGGTCTCGCCTCGGTGCAAGCCATGGTCGCTATCGCCCGCTCCGTCGAAGGCGGCAAGGCCGTCGCACTGGCCGACGTGACGGGCGGTGTGTGATGAAGCTCGGTATCTTCGCCAAGACCTTCGATGGATCAGACCCGGCAGCGGTCCTCAGATCGGTCGCCGATGCAGGCTTCGCCTCAGCGCAATACAACATGGCCTGCTCCGGTCTGGCGCCGATGCCCGATACGATCGGCACAGAGCAGGCGGCCGCAGTCGCTGCCGCCGCAGAAGTCTCCAAGGTCGAGATCGTCGCCGTCTCCGGCACCTATAACATGATCCACCCCAATATCGCCGTGCGCGAGGCCGGACATCGCAGGCTGGAAGAGCTTGCCAAGCATTGCGCCGCGATGTCGACGGGGCTGATCACGCTATGCACCGGCACGCGCGACCCCCTTGATCAATGGCGGGCGCATTCCGGCAACGATCTGCCCGATGCGTGGCGGGATCTGCTTGAGGCCATGGAAATCGCCATCGAGATCGCCGAGCGATACGATGTCGATCTCGGCATCGAGCCGGAATTGGCCAATGTCATCAACTCCGCGCAAAAGGCGCATCGCCTGATTGCCGAACTCAAGAGCCAGAGACTGAAGGTCGTGATCGATCCGGCCAATCTCTTCGAGGTTGCTCCGTTGGACGAGCAGCGCCATATCGTGTCTTCCGCCATCGATCTGATGGCCGAGCACATCGTCATGGCTCATGCGAAGGATCGCAATCCGGATGGCAGTTTCGCAACCGCCGGGAAGGGCGTCATCGATTATCCTCACTATCTCGGCAGGCTGAAGCAGATCGGCTTCAGCGGCAACCTGGTCACTCATGGCCTGAAGGCGGACGAGGCTGCCGGCGTCGCCGCGTTTCTTCGGGATCTCCTTGCGACAGGAGGGACGCGATGAGCGAGACGGCTGCGTTTCGGACGAGCGACGGTACGCTCTTGAATGTCGACATGTCCGGAGAGGGCGCTCCGGCCGTCTTCCAGCATGGCTTGTGCGGAGATGCGACGCAGACAGAGGAAGTCTTTCCGGCGGATGCCGGCTTTTGCCGCACAACGGTCGAAGCAAGAGGCCACGGTCGGTCGGAGGCCGGCAACCCCGATCGGTTCTCCATCGCCACTTTTGCCGACGATGTGGCGTCCTACATTGAAAGACATGCTTCCAGGCCTGTCGTCCTCGGCGGCATCTCGATGGGCGCGGCAATTTCGCTGCGCCTGGCGGTCAAGCGCCCGGATCTCATCAAAGCGCTCATCATTGCCCGGCCCGCATGGCTTGCCCAGTCCGCGCCGGACAACATGGCCCCGAACGCGGAAGTCGGGCGTTTGTTGCGGCAGATGCCAGCGGAGGAGGGCAAGATGGCGTTTCTTGGCGGCAGCGCCGGCCAGCGGCTGGCCACGGATGCCCCGGACAATCTGGCCTCGTTGCTGGGCTTCTTTTCGCGCGTGCCTCTCGATGTCACCGCGGCTTTGCTGACCGCGATTTCCAATGATGGCCCTGGCGTCACTGAAGCCGAGGTGCAACGAATATCGATGCCGACGCTGGTCATCGGACATGACCGCGACCTCATCCATCCGCTTTCCTATGCGCAGGATCTGGCGCAACAAATTCCCGGCGCACGCTTCGTCAAAATCACATCCAAGGCTGAAAGCCGTTCGCAATATCAAGCCGATTTCCGCAAGGCGATGGGCGATTTTCTCAAGGACCTCAAAAACAATGACTGACGCTCGCAAGAACTGGATCGCCAACCTTCCCAAGGATCGATTGATCGGCGAATTTTCCGTCTGGTCCGCAGACCTTCTGCGCCTCGCCGACGATCTTTCGAGGGTCGATCCCTATGTCGACGTCCTCCATATAGACGTTGCCGACGGTCACTTCGCTCCGGCCATGCTGTTTTTCCCGGATCTGGTCGCCGGCATCCGGAAGATCTCCGCGCGCCCGATCCACGTCCATCTGATGGTGGCCGACAACATTCTCCTGTCGCAGATCGAGCAGT
This sequence comes from Rhizobium sp. NPDC090279, assembly GCF_044769665.1. Lineage (NCBI taxonomy): Bacteria > Pseudomonadati > Pseudomonadota > Alphaproteobacteria > Hyphomicrobiales > Rhizobiaceae > Rhizobium > Rhizobium sp. NPDC090279. Next base: position 380,504 of record NZ_JBIVYI010000001.1, read on the forward strand.
TTGCCGATGCCGGCAGCGATCTGATCAGCATTCATCTTGAAAACGAAGCCGTTGCCGACGCGGCGCTGGATCTCTTGGAGCGCCGCGGTGTTGCGGCGGGCATGGTGCTGAAGGTTGAGACGCCGGTGTCGCAGGTCGGGAAATACGTCGCGCGGCTCAATTTCCTGACGCTTCTCGGCACGGCGATCGGTGTGAAGGGGCAGGGGCTCGACGAGCGGGCGAGCGATCGGCTGGTCGAGGCCAAGCGGCTCATCGATACCTCGGGTGCGACGCACAGGATCGTTCTCGCCGCAGATGGCGGTATCCGCGAACATACGGTTCCGCTCCTTCGCCAGGCCGGTGCCGAGACTGTTGTCCTCGGCTCGCTGGCCTTCAACGCCCCCTCGCTGCAGCAGAGGATGGCGTGGCTTCATGCGCTTTGATATGAGGTAACGAGTGAGCCGGTTCGCGATCGGGATTGATTTGGGCGGAACGCAGGTCCGCGCGGCGGCGGTGGATGAGCGCGGCAACATTCACCAACGGATGGAGGAGCGCACGGACGCACAGGCGGGACCGGATCGGGTGCTCGGCCAGATCTGCGGTCTTGTCGACACGTTGCTTTCGGTTTGCGATCCATCCGCCATTACGGGTATCGGCGTATCGGCGCCGGGTCCGCTCGATACGGAGCTGGGATTGGCGCTGGACATTCCGACATTGCGCGGCTTTTCGAACTATCCCTTGCGCGAGGAATTGCAGAAGCGCTTGTCGCCTCCTGTCCGCCTCGAAAACGACGGTATAGCGGCCGCGATCGGCGAATGGCAATTCGGCGCCGGTCGGGGTTTCCAGAGCCTCGTCTATGTTACGGTCAGCACCGGCATTGGCGGCGGCATCGTAGCGGATGGACGAGTGGTGCGCGGCCGCAAGGGAATGGCCGGCCATGTCGGCCATATGTCCATCGTTCCGGATGGATTGGTGTGTTCCTGCGGCGGCAAGGGGTGCTTCGAGGCCTATGCGTCGGGAACCGCCTTCACCAAACGGGCGCGCGCGCGGATTGCCGAATGTAAGGAAACCTCCCTCGCAAGTGGCGGTGAAGCGCTCGACAGCCGCAGCGTCTTTGCCGCGGCGGACAACGGCGATCCGCTTGCCAATGTGCTCGTCGATGAGGAGGCGGACATTCTGGGACGTGGGTTTGTAAATCTCATCCATATTTTCAGCCCAGAAATCGTCATCATGGGGGGCGGCCTGTCCGAGCAGTTCGAGCGGCTGCAGCCGCGTATTCAAGCGTATGTGACGCAGTGGGCAATGCCGGCATTTCGCGATGTCAGGGTCGTGCGCGCAGCGCTCGGGCAGAATTCAGGGCTTGTCGGGGCGGCCGCGCTCGCATTTTTCTCGCAACAGTCCCCTACGGAGCCATGATTGCCGGATCTTCTGGCAAGAGGCGTGCTGGCCGAAAGAATTGTCGACGGGAGTTCCTCGATCCAGTCCATCGCGCTGTTCCACCGAAATAGGCCATAGATTGCCGGTCTAGCCTCGCGCAAGGTCTGGTTGCGATAGTCCATGCGGGGCGAATACCGATGAACTGCGCTGTGGGGGCGATCTATGATTTCGACGTATCTCGGCTATGTGTCCGCGACAAAGGACATGGCATCGACGCTTGCGCGCATCGCCAAGCAGGCGACGGTCAAAAGCGATCAGCAATATTACGATACGCATATCGGCAAGGTTAAGAACGTCGACGAGTTTCTGAGCGACTACAAGCTCTACAGCTATGCGATGAAGGCCTATGGCCTCGAGGATATGACCTACGCCAAGGCCTTCATGAAAAAGGTCCTGACCAGCGACCTTAGCGACACGAGCAGTTTTGCAAACAAATTGACGGACAGCCGCTATCGGCAATTCGCCGCGGCTTTCAATTTTGGCAGCAAGTCCAAAAATCAATCGGCGCAGAGCGATTCTCAGAAAACCGATACGATCGGGCTCTATGAGCAATCCTTTGCCAATGAAACGACCTCGGCCAAGAAGGAAAGCAAGTTCTACGATAGCTGGATCGATAAGGTGTCGAATGTCGACGATATCGTCAACAGCAGTAGAATGACCGATTATATTCTACGGGCGCACGGCTTAAATTCGGACAATGTATCGAAGACGTTCATGAAGTCGGTTCTGACCAGCGATGTCAACGATCCCAACAGCTTCGTCAACACGGCGAGCAACTTCTCTTCCGTCGCAACCCAGGCGACATACAAGCTGATCGCGTCGCAATTCGGCTTCAATGCCGACGGAACGCTTTCTGGTGCCACTGCGCAGACGACACAGCAGAAGGAAGCCATCATCTCGCGCTATGACAACATGGTTCCAAGCCTGTTGACCCCGGCTGCGGCCACCAGCAATGACGAATACTATCGCCAGGCGATTACGAAAGTTCAGTCGATCAGCGACATCACCGGCGACAACAGGCTGTTTTCCTACATAAAGACCGCATTCAATCTCAATCCCAAGCTCACGCCGGTCCAGTTCAACCTCGCCTTTACCAATGCCGACTATGCCGCCGTGACCGGAATGACGGATATGGTTTCGCACTTCAAGTTCGCCTCCGACGGAACGTTGCCGGCCGGTCAGCCCGCGCAGACGCCACAGGCTATCGATGATATCTCCACCAAATATATGAACCAGACCAAGGGTGCGAAACAGGCCCTGTTCGGCGATGCCGAGAAGCACTACAAGACCGCGGTCGGTAAAATAAAGACGATCGAAGACTTCTTTGCCGCCAACGACACGAAGAGCAAGAACCTTCCGACCATCGAGGATATGGCGCTTCGCGCCTTCGGGATCGGCAAGAACGAGGTTTCCAGGGATCAACTGCGCAAGATCCTGGAGAGCGATCCCTATGACAGCAAGAGCTATGTCAACTCGCTGAAGGACGACAGATTCGTCGAGCTTGCGAAGGCGTTCAATTTCGACAGCAAGGGCAATTTGCGGGAGCCGGTCGCGGCCCTGTCCCAGACCTCGATCAACAGCCTCATTTCCGCCTATTCGAAGTCGAAAACCTTCGGACTGACCGGCGAGATGCGGGACAAGGCGGTCAAGGATGCCAAGGACGCGGCGACCGAATTCAGCAAGTCGATCGCCAAGGTCAAGACGGTCGATGACCTCCTGGCGGACAAGAAGCTGACGGAGTTTATCCTCGTCGCGAACAATATCGACCCGAAGTCGGTCGACAAGAGCGCCTTGAAGAAGGCATTCACCGCCGACCCGGAGGATGCCAAGGGCTTCTTGAACACGCAGGCGGGCCAGCAGTTCAAGGCAATGGTGAATGTCTTCAACTTCGACGCCAAGGGAAATCTGACGACAGCCAAGATCGAGTCGGGACAGAACAAGGGCGCGCGCCTCGCCACCAACGATCTCTATCTTCACCAGACCCTGGAAACGCAGCAGGGGGGCTCCAACGAGGGCGTCCGCCTTGCGCTCTATTTCCAGCGAAAGGCGCCGCAGGTCAATTCCGTCTACGACATCATGTCCGACCCGGCGCTCTACAATGTGATCAAGACGACCTATTCGCTGCCGGCATCCATGTCGAACATGGACGTGACCCGCCAGGCGGCGATGCTGGAAAAGCTTTTCCCGATCAAGGACCTGCATGATGCCGGCAAGGTGAACAATCTGCTCAAGCGCTTCTCCGCCGTCTATGATGCGGCAAATGGCGCGAACACGACCTCGCCCGCTTCCGCCATTCTCACTCGTGGTTCCGGGACGGGCATGAGCGCGGACCTCATGCTCTCGATTGCCCAGCTTAGATCGCGATAGGCGTTCCGCCCGCCTTCGCGGGAGAATAGCGCCGTTGCGTGACCGTAGCGGCGTCTTCGTTTCCCGTGCTATTGATGCTGTAACACGCTCAAGCCGCCGTCCACGGTCAGGCTCGCGGCATTCATGAAGGGGCATTCGTCCGAGATCATGAAGACCGCTGCCATGGCGATCTCCTGCGGGGTGGCGATGCGACCGCCCGGATGCAGCTTCATCGTCTCTGCCTTGGCCCTTTCCGGATCGGGAAAGCTGTTCCAATAATCGATGGCCTTCTGCGTTGCGACATAGCCAGGCGCAAGAGCGTTCACGCGCACATTCTTCGACGCGTATTCGATCCCCAGTGATTTGGTCATGCCAAGAAGCGCATGCTTGGCAAGCGGATAGGGGAAGGTGTGGGGGATGATCGTGAAGGCGTGGGTCGAGGCGATGTTGAGGATGACGCCGCCACCCCGGGCGATCATGTCTGGCAGGACGGACCGGCAACAGTTCCAGGCACCCTTGAGGTTGATGTCGAAGCAACGCTGCCAGTCTTCATCCGTCGTTTGCAGCGGTTCGGCAAAGACGTTGACGCCGGCATTGTTGACGAGCGCATTGATGCTGCCGATCTCGCCGGCAGCTCTAGCCACGGCCGCGCGCATCGCTTCGGCGTCGATGATGTCGGCCGCCTGATAGCCAAGGTGGGCGCCGGTTGCCTTCAGCGCGCCGGCGGCCTGTTCCAGCAGGGCTTCGTCGCGATCGATGAGGAAGAGGCGCGCATCCTCGGCCGCGCACGCCTCGGCGATGGCCAGCCCGATCCCCTGCGCGGCTCCGGTAATGAAAACCCGTTTTCCAGAAAGGCGATTTGGCATTCATTGTTCCTCTTTGAGCTGGTGCGGAAATTCCGGTAGCCAGCCAGTCATGGGTTATTGCGGATATCTTTGTGGCCGCAGGCGGATCGACCCTGCAAGGGTCTCTCCCGGCTGCAGGATCTTCAAATCGCCGAGGTCGGGAAGATTGTGACCATTGGCGATGTGGGACATCGGCTCGAAGCAGAAATAATCCTGGCGAAAGGCCGGGTTGAAGTCTGTGTCGGGAATGAAGATGAATGCGTGCCTGACCGAGGCATCGGCGGTCAGGAGCAGGCTGGCATGTCTCTCCGGCCAGACGATCTCCGCCTCGCCGTTCCATCCCTCGAAGCCGTTGTTGACCCAGCGACGGGGCAGGGGCGAAGGCTTGGAGAAGTCGAGATCGGCCGGAATGTCGGCATGTTCTCCCGGCAGCCAGCCCTCCGTCTCCGTCCAAAATCGTTGCGCCGGCGCAAAGAGCGTCGTTTGAGGGGTCATCGGGAAATAGGGGTGCCAGCCAAGCCCGAAGGGCAGAGCGTCCTTGCCGGTATTTTCCACGCTCATCCGAAGCGTCAGCCCTTCGGCTGACAGCACGATTGTCTGCTTCGCTTCGTAGCCATAGGGCGTATCGCCCTCGCGCTGGCGAAAGCCGATCTGCAATTCGTTGCTCTGGCGGGAAAGAATGGACCATTCCGCCTGCCAGCCGTCGCCATGCAGGTAGTGAGGATCTGAGGCCGTGTTCGGCCGGAGCTTGTAGTCGCGTCCCTCGAATGCGAAGCGATTGTTGCGTATGCGATTGCCAAAGGGAACGAGGGGATAGCAGGCGGAGGCGGATGCTTCGGCATCGTCCGGAGCGGGTCGCAATAGTGCAATCCTGTGGCCATCCACCGCCCAGGAGTAATCAAGTAACGTGCCGCCAGAGGTTGATACGCGAGCCGAAAGCGAACCGTCCTGCAAATCGATGATGGTCATTGGGCGGTTGCCTTCCCCTCACAATCAAGGCCGATGTCGAATGGCTGGGCAGCCTATATTCGCCTTGTTCCATGTCAATGGATATATACGATTTATTTTAGCGACGCCGCAGTCATTTTGCTGATAATTTCTGAAATACCTTCAATATCGCCACTCTTGAAATGAAATTTGAATGATGATGGTCACATAGCCACAGAAATAATCATACATAAATATTGACGTGTATGATGTTTTTTCATATTCAAGGCTTCGGCTCCGATGGGCTGTGAATGCGATTTAATTATTATACAAATAATTGACTCGTATTACAATATATCTTAGGCAAGTCGAGCAGCTCCCGGGAGATGGAAGGGAGCACGCAAACAAAGGGAGAGAGATCATGCGCTTTTTCAAAGCGGCAATCCTTGCAGGCACCTTTGCCGTTCTGGCGGCGGGCTCGGCTTTCGCCGAGGACGTCAAGATCGGTTTCATCGTGAAGCAACCTGAAGAGCCCTGGTTCCAGGACGAATGGAAGTTCGCAGACCAGGCCGCCAAGGAGAAGGGCTTCACCCTCGTCAAGATCGGTGCCGAGGATGGTGAGAAGGTTCAGTCGGCGATCGACAATCTCGGTGCGCAGGGAGCGCAGGGCTTCATCATCTGCACGCCTGATGTCAAGCTCGGCCCGGGTATCGTCGCCAAGGCGGCTGCCAACCAGCTGAAGCTGATGACCGTTGATGACCGCCTGGTGAATGCCGAGGGCAAGCCGCTCGAGGATGTGCCGCATATGGGCATTTCCGCCACCAAGATCGGCGAAACGGTCGGTCAGGCGATTGTCGACGAAATCAAGAAGCGCGGCTGGGACATGAAGAATGTCGGTGCGATCCGCGTCTCCTACGATCAGCTGCCGACCGCCGTCGACCGCGTCGAAGGCGCAATCTCGGTGCTGAAGGCGGCGGGCTTCCCGGCTGCGAACATCTTCGACGCGCCGCAGGCCAAGACCGATACGGAAGCCGCGCTCAACGCCGCGACCACGGTTCTCAACAAGCATGCCGACATCAAGTACTGGGTCGCCTTCGGCCTCAACGATGAAGCCGTGCTTGGCGCCGTCCGCGCCTCGGAATCGGTCGGCATTCCTGCAGCCAACATGATCGGGGTCGGCATCGGCGGCGCGGATTCGGCGATCAACGAGTTCAAGAAGCCCGCCGCGACCGGCTTCTTCGGCACGGTCATCATCTCGCCGAAGCGCCATGGCTACGAGACGGCGCTCAACATGTATGACTGGATCGCCAACAGCAAGGAGCCGCCGAAGCTGACGCTCACTTCCGGTTCCCTGGCGCTGCGCGGCGACTACGAAAAGGTGCGCAAGGATCTCGGCATCGAATGATTGTCCGCAAAGGATGATTTTCGTCCGGCGGCCGTGTCGATGCCGCCGGACCTTCTCTCGATGGAGCGATCATGGCTTTCCTTGAATTCAAGGGCATTTCCAAGGGCTATCCGGGCGTCCAGGCGCTGTCCGACGTCTCCTTCAATGTGGAAAGAGGCGCCGTGCATGGGCTGATGGGCGAAAACGGCGCCGGCAAATCGACGCTGATCCGCGTTCTCTCAGGCGATCAATCGGCAGATACGGGCAGCATCGTCATCGATGGGGTGGAGCAGCATTATAGTTCGGTCCGCGATGCCTTTCATGCCGGCGTCATCGTCATCCACCAGGAGCTTCAATTGGTGCCGGAGCTGACCGTTGCCGAAAACCTCTGGCTCGGTCGTTTTCCCGGCAAGGCCGGTGTGATCGACGGCCGGACACTGGTCGAGACCGTTCGCACCAAGCTCAAGGAAATCGGCATCGACGTCGATCCTGCAGCTAAAGTCTCCTCGCTGTCGATCGGCGCGCGCCAGATGGTGGAGATCGCCAAGGCCGTCATGGTCGATGCGCGGGTGATCGCGCTCGACGAACCGACCTCCTCGTTATCCTCGCGCGAAAGCGAAATCCTGTTTTCCCTGATTGACCGGCTGAGAGCCAATGGCACGGTCATCCTCTATGTCTCGCATCGCCTGGATGAAATCTTCCGGCTCTGCGACAGCCTCACCGTGCTGCGTGACGGCAAACTCGCCGCACATCATCCGAAAATTGCCGATACGACGCGCGAGCAGATCATTTCGCAGATGGTGGGTCGCGAGATCAGCAATATCTGGGGCTGGCGCGAACGTCCGCTCGGCGAGGTGCGTCTCGAAGCCAAAGAACTCTCTGGCTCGAAGTTGCGCAATCCGGTCGGTTTCTCGGTGCGCAGGGGCGAAATCCTCGGCTTCTTCGGTCTCATCGGCGCCGGCCGAAGCGAGATGGCTCGCCTCCTCTACGGCGCCGATCATCGCCATCGGGGGAGCGTCTCGATCGACGGCGTCGCCGTTGCACCGAACAACCCGAAGGCCGCCATCAGCGCCGGCATGGTGCTCTGCCCGGAGGACCGCAAGTTCGACGGCATCATTCAGGGACGGTCGATCGAGGAAAACATCGCCATCTCCTCGCGGCGGCATTTCTCGCCCTTCGGCATCCTCAACCCGAAGAAGGAAGCTTCGGTCGCCGATCAGTTCATCGCCAAGCTCAGGGTTCGCACGCCCTCGCGCAAGCAGGATATCGTCAATCTTTCGGGCGGCAACCAGCAGAAGGTCATCCTCGGCCGCTGGCTTTCCGAGCAGGGCGTCAAGGTTCTCGTCATCGACGAGCCGACGCGCGGCATCGATGTCGGCGCCAAGTCGGAAATCTATGAAATTCTCTATGAGCTGGCGGCTGGCGGCATGGCGATCGTTGTCATATCCAGCGAGCTTCCCGAGGTCATGGGTATTTCCGATCGCATCATGGTCATGTGCCAGGGCCGCGTCGCAGCCAATGTCATCCGCGCCGATTTCGACGAGCGGGCCATTCTGACCGCGGCCCTGCCCGACAAGAACGCCGCCGGCACAATCTAATTCAGGAACAGTAGTGATGAATTCGTTGAAAAAAATCCTTCTCGGCGAACAGGGTCTGGTGGTGATCTTCGCGATCGCCTTCGTGATCGTCTCGCTCTTCGTTCCGAGCTTCCTGACCGAGCGCAACATGCTAGGCCTGCTGCAGTCTGTGGTGACGATCGGCATCGTCGCCTGCACCATGATGTTCTGCCTTGCCTCGCGCGACTTCGACCTGTCGGTCGGTTCGACCGTCGCCTTCTCGGGCATGATTGCCGTCATGGTGTCGAATTCCACCGGCTCCATCCCGCTGGGCCTGCTCGCGGCGCTGATCTCAGGCAGCGTCGTCGGCGTCGTCAACGGTGTCGTCATCGCCAAGTTCCGCATCAATGCACTGATCACGACGCTCGCCACCATGCAGATCGTGCGCGGTCTGGCCTTGATCGCCTCGGACGGCCGCGCCGTCGGCATCAACGATCCGGCTTTCTATCAGTTGGCACTGTCGCGCTTCCTCACCGTGCCGACGCCGATCTGGATCATGGTGGCGCTCTTCATCATCTTCGGCTTCACGCTCAATCGCACCGTTTTCGGCAAGAACACGCTGGCAATCGGCGGCAACCCCGAAGCCTCGCGTCTTGCCGGCGTCAATGTCGTCAACATGCGGATCTGGATCTTCGCTCTGCAGGGTCTCGTCTGCGCCATTGCCGGCATTCTGCTTGCCTCGCGCATCACGTCGGGCCAGCCGAACGCCGCAACCGGTCTCGAACTCTCCGTCATCTCGGCCTGCGTGCTTGGCGGCGTCTCTCTCGCGGGCGGTCGCGCGGCAATGACCGGTGTGATCGTCGGCGTCCTCATCATGGGCATAGCCGAGAACGTCATGAACCTGCTCAATATCCAGGCCTTCTATCAATATCTGGTGCGCGGCTGCATTCTGTTGATCGCCGTTCTGCTTGACAACCTGCGTTCGTCGGCGGCAGGGCGTGGCAGTCGCGTGTGACCAGATTTCCCGGGAGAAGTTTGCCGGACTTGCAGTTGCGCATTGATGTCTGGGCATGGTGCCGCTCATGATCGCTGCCGGGCAGCGGAAGGGAGTGCAAGGGATGAGTACGCGTGTGGGATCTTTACGGACGCAGAGCGGGGCCGCGCCCGAACAGGGAAGGCGCACCGTGCGCGAAGAGCTGTTGAAGAAGCTCATCGGCCAGATCGTTTCGGGCGCGCTTGTCGAGGGCTCGATCCTTCCGAACGAGGCCGAGCTTTCCGAGGTCTATGGCGTCAGCCGCACCAGCCTGCGCGAGGCCATGCAATATCTTTCGGCGCTCGGAATGGTGCGTTCGCGCACGCGCGCCGGCACCACGGTTCTTCCGCGGGAAAACTGGAACTATCTGGACCCGCTGGTTCTCGACGCGACGCTCGCGCTCAGCAACGACCGCAGCTTCTACGATTCCCTGCTCGATGCGCGCCAGGTGCTGGAGCCCGCCGCCGCAGCCCAGGCGGCGGCCAACGCCACTGCAAAGCAGCTCGCTCAGATTGCCGAGGCTTTCGAGGACATGGTGGCCGCCAATGCCAGGGATAATGAGGCGTGGAGCCAGGCGGATTTGGAGTTTCACACCGCCATCATCAATGCCAGCGGCAACTGGGTCTTTCGTCAGTTCGCTACCGCCATCCGGGCCGCCCTGCTTGCCAGTTTCCGCCTGACCAACCGGGCCAGCCAGTCGCATGAATATGCGATTGCCCGCCATCAGGATGTTCTGGATGCAATCCGCATGCGCCGACCCGATGCCGCCCGCTTTGCCATGGAGCAGTTGATCGGCACGGCCAGAATGGAGCTCAGCGACGCTCTGCGCGTCGCCAAGCTGAACGAGTCGTCCGAATAGAACGGCTCGCCTGTGGCCGGTAAGCCGGTTCGGTCCGCTTACTTGGTCGTGTAGCCGCCGTTGACCAGAATGGTCTGCCCGGTCATCCACCAACCCTCGCTGACGAGGAAGCGAATGTAGGGGACGATATCCTCGATGTCGGTAAGGCCGGTCTTCGAAAACTTCGAAAGTGCCGCCGCACCCTTATGATAGGCCTGCGCGTCGGTACTCTCTGCCGGGTAGAAGAAGGGCGTGTCCATCGGGCCGGGGCCGATCGCCGTCACCGAGATGCCGCGATCGCCGAATTCCTTGGCAGCGGCCCGCGTGAAATGCTCCACCGGCGCCTTGGTGCCCGCATAGCTCGAATAGAACGGCGTGAAAGCACCGAGCAGCGACGTGACGAGCGTGCAGATCTTGCCGTCGTCATTGAGCGACTTGCCGGCTTCCTTGAGGAAGAAGAAGGCCGATTTTGAATTGACGGCGCTCATCTCGTCATATTCGGCCTCCGATATGTCGACGATCGGCTTCTTCAGCACCTTGCCGACGGTGTTGATCGCAATGTCCGGGCGACCAAAAGCGGCGACAGCCTCGGCAAAGAGTTTCTCGACCGCATCTGCGGTCGTGAGGTCGGCCTGGAATGCGGCGGCTTCAGCACCGGCAGCCTTGACGGCTGCAACCGTCGTCTCGGCATCGGCCTTCGTTGAGGCGCTGTTATAGTGGATGGCGATCGCCTTTGCGCCATGCGCTGCGAAATCGCGGGCGATCAGGCCGCCAAGATTCTTTGCGCCGCCGGCGATGATGACGGTTTTTCCCTTGATGGAATGGTCGGTCATGGATGAGCCTCCTTCGGAAGGTGGGACGGCACCGTGCCGCCCTTCCTGAAGCAAATCTATCGTCTGGAATTCTCCGATAAAGCGGGCTAATTTGACATCATCTGTCAGAATTGACGGACAATGGTGGATTAGATTTGGATCGCATCGACCTTTTCAGAATTTTTACGCGCGTCGTGGAGTGCAGCAGCTTCACCCGCGCGGCGGACACGCTCGGCCTGCCGCGTTCCTCGGTCTCTGCGGCCGTCATTGAATTGGAGGGACGCGTCTGCGCTCGGTTGCTTCATCGCAGCACACGCAGAGTATCGCCCACTCAGGATGGTGCGGCTTTCTATGATCGTTGTCTGCGGGTCATTGCCGACGTCGAGGAGACGGAAGGCCTGTTTCGCCAGAGCGACGCCAAACCATCAGGCAAGCTGCGCACGGACGTACCGGGCCGCATCGGCCGGCTGATCATCGCGCCAGCGCTGCCATCATTTCTCGACCAGTTTCCCGATATCGAAGTGGATCTCGGCGTCACAGACCGTGCCGTCAATCTGGTGGAGGACAGCGTCGATTGTGTTTTGCGCGTCGGGCCGCTCGTCGATTCCGGGCTGATTGCCCGGCCGATCGGAAAACTGCCGCTCATCAATGTCGCCAGCCCCGACTATCTAGCGAAGCATGGCTCGCCGCAGAGGCCAGAAGATCTCGACCGTCATTGGGCCGTGAATTACGCGTCGCCCTCGACCGGACGGATCGAGCCTTGGGAGTGGATGGAGGACGGCGCGTCGCGCAGCCTGCCGATGCGCGGGCGCGTGACCGTCAACAGCGCCGAGGCCTATATCGCCTGCTGCGTCGCGGGTCTTGGGCTGATCCAGAATCCGGCCTATGACCTGCGGCTGCATCTGGAGGCGGGAGAGCTAGTCGAAGTGATGCCGGACTATCGCGCGGAGCCGCTGCAGATGACTTTGCTTTATCCGCACCGCAGGCATCTCTCCCGTCGCGTTCAGGTCTTTGCCGACTGGCTGCAGGCGCTTTTGGAGGAGACGGTCGTCCGGCGATCGAGCCCGTTTGAGCGCCATGCCGCCCGTATGTGATTGAGCCACGACGCGGACGGCCAGCCTTCTCTCGCTTGGCAGGGTATTTTTACGCGCCCGTCCGGCCATATTGTCGGATAAGCTCGGCCAGCCGTTCATGGGGAATGGCCTGAATCCGGAAACGGTCGTAGGGCGTCCCACCCATATCCTCGGCCGCCAGCATCGCATTGACGACTGCTTCCTCGACGCTGTCCACCGTAGCCATGTAGACCGGGTCCAGCGGTTCGTCGTTGACGATTTCCAGGGGTAGGTGGCCATTGGCTCTGTGCGCCATCGGATGGGCATTCGCGGTCGAGAATGCCAGGAAGATGTCGCCGGAGTTGTTGCCGCCTGGCGTGCCGTTACGGCCGATGCCGATGGATGCGCGGCGGGCAAGGCGCTTGAGCTGGTGCGGCGCTAGCGGCAGATCGGTGGCGATGACGACGATGATGGAGCCGCGCTCCTGAAGCTGGCTCTGCGGCGTACCGTCCTGCATGTGCTGGCCGACTGGCACCCCCGCAATCGTCAGCCAGTCGCGCTGGCCATGGTTGGCCTGCACTAACGTCCCGATCGTGTAGCTGCGGCCATCGAACTCGACGATGCGGGAGGATGTGCCCGTCCCGCCCTTATAGCCGTAGGTGATCATGCCGGTGCCGCCACCGCAATTGCCTTCCTGCACCGGACCGGCCGCAATGCTGTCGAGCGCCGCTCGTACGTCGGCCTCGCTGACGTGCAGCCCGTTGATGTCATTCAGCGCGCCGTCATAGGTCTCGGCAATAACGGGCATGATCCAGAGGAAGTCGTCGGTCTGGTAGGTCGAGGCATATCGCTCGATCATCCATCTGATGGTGGCGTGATGCGCCATGCCGACGCCATGTGTATTGGTGATGACGACGGGACCGAGAAAGTAGCCACCGTCCTCGATCCAGTGCGTGCCGGTCATCTCGCCGTTGCCGTTGAAGCGGTGCATGCCGGCATAGACGGGGACGGGAGTTTCTGAGTCCATATGCGGCAGGATGGCGGTCACGCCGGTGCGCGTCGGCCGCTTGCGGCCGGGACGCGGCTCGTTCTCGATGATGGTGCGAAAGCCGACGCCGATGCCGGCGACATCGGTGATGGCATTGTTCGTGCCGGTGCGGCCGGTAAAGGGCAGGCCGAGTTCGCGGCCACGCGGTTTGCGGATGGTTGCTTTTGTTGTCATGTCATTTCTGCCGGGAGCGGAGATAGAGGCCAAGCGAGGCTACGAGGAAGGAGAAGGTCAGCATCATCACGGCGATGGCATTGATCTCCGGCTTGATGCCGCGACGGAGCATGGCGAAGATGAACATCGGCAATGTCGTCACATCGACGCCGGCGATGAAATAGGTGATCACCAGGTCATCCATCGAGATGATGAAGGCAAGCAGCGCGCCACCGAGTATGCCCGGCATCAGCTGCGGCAGCACCACGCGGCGGAACGTCATCCACTCATTGGCGCCGAGATCGGCGGAGGCGTTTTCCAGTGTCCGGTCCATACCGGCGAGCCGCGCCGACACGACGATAAAGACGTAGGAGGTCAGGAAGGTGCATTGGCCGATGATGATGGTCATCAGGCCAAGCTGGATACCGGCGCTGACGAAGAAGATCAGAAGAGCGATGCCGAGAACGATATCGGGCATCAGCATCGGCATGAACATGGCGACCTGATAGAAGCGCTTGCCGAAGAAATTGAACCGGTGAAGCGCGATTGCCATGGCGGTGCCGAGTAGGGTCGAGATCACAGTCGTTGTGAAGGCAATCTTCAGGCTGTTGAAGACGGCGGCAATGAGCTGGTCGGTCGATTCGATATAGAGCGCGTTTTCCGAGACTGCCGTCTTGAAGCCGAAGACCTGCGCGTACCAGTCGGTAGTGAAGCCGCTCCAGCTCATCATATTGACTGGGTTGGTGTTGAACGAATAAACGGCGATCAGCACGAGTGGAATGTAGATGAAGGCGAAGAACAGCAGCGTGTAGAGCGCCAGGCCGCCGTTGAAGAGGGTGCGTATAATCTTCATCAAACCCTCCTCATGCCGTCAGCGCTGCGGTCGCATTGCGACGGCCGGATAGCATGACATAGGCGAGAAGCAGGACGAGCATCACGGCCATCACCATCATGGCGAGCGCCGAGCCGAAGGGCCAGTTGCGCGCCGAGAGGAACTGTCCCTCGATGAGGTTGCCGAGCATCATCACCTTGGCGCCGCCGAGCACCGCAGGCACGACGAAATTGCCGAGCGCGGGAATGAAGACGATGACCGAGCCGCCGATGATCCCAGGCGTGGTGAGGGGCAGGACGATACGGAAGAAGGTCCGGATGGGGCCAGCACCGAGATCCAGCGACGCCTGAACGAGCCGCCAGTCGAGTTTTTCGATGCTGGCATAGATCGGCATGAACATGAACGGGATGAAGACGTAGACCATGCCGAGGATGATCGCTCCATCGGTGTAGATCATCTCCATCGGTGCCGAGATCACGCCCGTTGCCATCAGCGTATTGTTGATCAACCCGGTCGGACGCAGGATCATGACCCAGACGAAGAGCCGCACGATCAGGCTCGAGAAGAACGGCAGGGTGATGAGGAAGAGGCAGAAATTCTTCCATTTGTCCGGCAAGCGGCTGATGTAGAAAGCGGCCGGATAGCAGACGAGAAACGTCGCCACGACAGTCAAAGCTGCAATCCGGATCGAGCGAAGGAAGATGGCGATATAGACCGGATCATATTCCTCGAATTGCGGATTGGCGAAGCCCAGGATGCGGCCGAAATTATCGGGATAGAAGCTCCATTCGACGCCGCCATAGAGGCCAGGCGCAAGAAAGCTCGTCACCACCATGATGCCGAGCGGCACGAGGAAGAAGATCAGCAGGAAAAGCGTCACAGGCCCGAGCAACAGTCCGAGCTGAAAACGCCGGCGTGCGGCAATCGTCATCAGGCGGCCTCCCTCGCGGTGATCAGGTGGACGCTGGCTGGATCATAATGCCAGCGCGCCGTTTGACCGGCGGCAAGCGAGCCGACAGCGCCCCGCTGCGCGGCTGGAACCTGTGCCATGAGCTTGCGCCCACCCGCCATCCGACCGAAGACCTCGAAGGACGAGCCGACATAGACGATCTGCTCGACAGTGACGTCGATTGCCGGGCAACTGTCGGCAGAGGTTGAGAGGAAGAAGTTCTCCGGGCGGATGAGCGCAACGGCTGCCCCCTTACTCGCGGGCGTTATTCCCGGAGCATGTCTGATCGCCGTGCCTTCTCTTGTCATGAAGTTCTCACCGTCGCTGCTGCCTTCGAAGAGGTTGCTGGCGCCGATAAAGCTCGCCACAAAGGTATTGGTCGGGTGGTCGTAGATCTCCAGCGGCGTGTCGAGCTGCTGGATTCTCCCCTCGGCAAGCACCGCAACGCGATCCGACATGGTCAGGGCTTCCTGCTGGTCATGCGTCACGAAGATGAAGGTGATGCCGAGTTCGTGCTGCAGGTTCTTCAGCTCAAGCTGCATCGTCTCGCGCAGATGCCGGTCCAGCGCCGATAGCGGCTCATCGAGCAGCAGCACCTTCGGCCGTGCGACGATGGCGCGGGCAAGCGCCACGCGCTGCTGCTGGCCGCCCGACAATTGTCGCGGCAGGCGACCTTCCATGTCTTCCAGGCCGACCATCTTCAGCACCGATCGCACCCGTTCGATGCGTTCGGATTTGCCGACGCCGGCGGCCTCAAGGGCATAGCCGGTATTCTCGCCGACGCTCATGTGCGGAAAGAGCGCGTAATTCTGGAAGACGGTATTGACCGGCCGGCGATAGGGCGGTCGATCCGTCATGTCATCGCCGTCGATCATGATGCGACCCGTATCCAGTTCGACAAAGCCGCTGATCGCCTGCAGAAGCGTGGTCTTGCCACAGCCGGACGGCCCAAGAAGTGTAATGAATTCATTGCGGCCGATCTCAAGATCGATGCCGTCCAATGCCTTGACCTGCCGACCCTCGGGAGTCGCAAAGGCCTTTGCGGCTGAGGCCAGCCGCACGATCGCATCTCGCATTCGTCGTTCCCCGAAATGTTATTAAATTAACTCTTGCGTGATTTAGATATGTTGATATCATTTTTTCGTCGAAGTCAACGCCCTCAGTGCGGTCGGTTACAGCTTCCGAGAAAGGCCGGACCAAACGCGCCGAAGGGACAATAATCCTACCAAGGGGAACAGAAATGATGATTTTGAAAGGCGCGTTCCGGCGCCTGGGTCTCTTTGCGCTTACCGCATTGCTGCCCACAACGGTGCTAGCCGATGAGCTTAACATCTATAACTGGGGCGAATACATCAATCCGGCCGTCCTTCAGAAGTTCGAGGAGGAAACCAAGATCAAGGTCAATCTCTCGACCTATTCGTCGAACGAGGAAATGCTTGCCAAGATCCAGGGTGGCGCGACGGGCTACGATATTGTCTTCCCGTCGGTGCATATGCAGGAAATCATGGCCAAGCTGAACCTGCTGGAGAAGACCGATATCGATACTTATGCAGGTTTCAAGAATATCGATCCTCGCTTCCTGCGCGCCAAGAGCGATCCGAAGGGCGAATATTGCCTGCCTTACGCCTTCGGCACGGTCGGCATTCTCTATAACCGCAGGGTTCTCGGCAAGGATATCACCGGCTGGAAGGATCTGGTCGCGACGGTCAAGGCCAAGCACCTGAAGTTCACGCTGCTGGATGACATGCGCGAGGTGTTGGGCGTCGGCTTGATGCTCAATGGTCATTCAGTCAACTCGACCAAGCCGGAGGAATTGCAGCAGGCAGCCGATACGGTCATCGACATGAAGCCCTACGTCGCGGCCTTTACCTATGACTCCCGCCCGATGGTCGAATCCGGCGATATTGCCGCCGCTCATTTCTTCGTCGGTTCGATGATCAACGTCTTCGGCAACCCCAAGGATCTTGGCTATGTCATTCCGGAGGAAGGCGCGACCATGTATCAGGAAGACATGTGCGTGCTGAAGACCGCGCCGAACAAGGCCAACGCAATCAGGTTCCAGCAATTCTACACGCGCCCGGAAATTGCCGCGCTCAATGTCTCGCAGCAGACCAACGGCACGCCCAACGTTCCGGCCCGCCAATTGACGCCGGAAAACATCAAGAATAGCAAGGAGATCAATCCGACTGACGAGACCATGAAGCGCCTGCAGATCTTCGAGGATCTAGGCAGTGGTCTGCGTCAGTTCGATCGTGCATGGACGAAAGTCAAAACAGCGCAGTAATATTGCAAAACGATACTCCGCCCGGTCGCGGGCGGAGCTTCACCGGAGGGAAGATTGTCGAAGCATATCTTGAAGCTCGTGCAGAGCGCCGACATGCGCAGGTCGAAATCCGACAAGCTGATCGCCAGCTACATCGAGCGCAATATCGCCGAGCTTCCCTTCGAGACCGCCAAATCCATCGCAGCCAGGCTTGAAATCTCGCAGATGACGGTCGGCCGCTATCTGCGGCGGCTCGGCTTCGACGGTCTCGACGAGCTCAAGGCGGCGCTGCGACGCGGCGGCCGCTCCAATCCGGCCTGGCAGATCAAGGGGTCGCTGGACCGTTTCCAGGAAGACCTGCGCGATGGCAAGTTTCTCGCCGGACTGCTGCAGCAGCAGGTCGACAATCTCGGCATGATCTACGAGCTGACGACCGCGCCGCAATGGCAGCAGACGGTCGATGCCTTGATTTCGGCGAGCGAGGTCTATGTCGCCGCCTATCAGAACGTTCGAGGCATCGCCCAATACTTCGCCGCGCAGCTTTCCTATACCCGGCCACGCGTCGCCTTCATGGACGGCCTTAACGGCACCTATTCAGAATTGCTCGACGGCTCCGTGGATGGGCGTGTGCTCTTCCTTCATGATGTTCGTCGCTTCGCATCCAAGGCAAGGCCGCTGGCGGAGGAGGCTCGCCGTGCCGGCGTCAAGGTCATCCTGCTGACCGATGAATTTTGCCCCTGGGCGGAAGAGGTGTCGGATGTCTCGCTTGTCATACCCGGTTCGCACGGCCCGCTTTGGGATGGGGCCGCGACTATGACCGCGGTGATGGATCTGCTTCTCAGCAACATCCTCGTTCTGCTCCGCGGCAAGGTCGATGAGCGCGTCGAGCTGCTGACCCGCCTGCAGGATGTGTTCGGCGATTTCGAGAGTTGATCACAGGCTCTGAATGTCTTGTTGCTGTCACTGGGCGCGGCATAGTTTCGAGAGCCGAAATATGCTTTGGTCCGATCTATGAACACCAATGTCTTTCTGCGTTGCGCCTTTCTGCCGATTGTGGCTGTCGCTTTGGGGATGGCTTTGGCACAGGCGCGAGCTGCGTCCGAAACGGCTTTGTCTCCGACCAAGGAGCAGTTGCAGCAAGCCCTCGACCGGGTGAAACCCGGCCTTCCTCGAATCCGTGAATTCGTCGGCTGCGTTCCTGCTTTCGGGCAACCGGCGACCACTCGCCTTTGCTCGCTGACTGCCGAAGGGCGCGATTTCATCCAGAACCTACCGTTCCGTCTGGCTGGCGGGCGATGGGAGGTGGTGCTGGAACGAACGGGAACACCTCCGGAAATCGACGGCGCGTGCGCACCTCCGGATGTCGCCCAGACTGAGCTGCGAAAATTGCGCGGGGATGCGAAGCTGAAGGTTACGGGCGAGGTCGATGACGGCGCGGGCACGTTCACCACTGAACGCGGCGTGCTTCGCAACAAGAAGGGGCCGTACCGCCTGATGTGTCGCTACGAGGTTGTCGCGGGCTCCGGCAAGAAGGACCTCGTCATCGCCTATGTCTGGCACGACGGCACGCACTATAGTCTCGATTCGGATATCGAAGTATGGCCGGATGACTAACGGCGGCCGGTAGCTCGCAAGAGCGAACTACCGCGTGCCAATCTTATGGCTTCGCTATCTATCACGCAGCGTCGAGTGCAGACGCCAGATCGGCGATCAGGTCGTCGGGATGCTCAATCCCGATCGACAGGCGGATCGTCGATTCCAGCACGCCGATACGGTGGCGTACATCCACAGGCACGCCGGAATGTGTCGTGGTTGCCGGATGGGACGCCAGCGATTCCGTGCCGCCGAGGCTGACGGCGAGCTTGAAGATCTGCAGCGCGTTCAGGAATTTGAACGATGCCGGCTGGCCGCCCTTGATGTCGAAGGAGAAGGTGGAGCCTGCACCGCTGCACTGGGCCGCGAAGGTGCGGCCCGTTGGAGATGATGGATCGGTATAGGGCAGATAGTGGATCTGCTCGACCTTCGGATGATCGCGCAGGAAATCGGCCACGGCCCGGGCGTTGCTGTTTGCCCGCTCCATGCGGATCTGCAGCGTTTCCAGTGAGCGGCCGAGCATCCAGCAGGAATGCGGGTCGAGCTGCGTGCCGATCGCGCCGCGCAATGCCTTGACCTGCCTGATGATGGCCTTTGAGCCGAGGGCCGCACCTGCGATCAGGTCCGAATGGCCGCCGACATACTTGGTCAGCGAATAAAGGGAGATGTCCGCACCATGCTCGATCGGTCGCTGGAAGACAGGACCAAGCAGCGTATTGTCGCAAGCGATGATCGGCGTATGTCCCTGCTTCTTGCCGATCGTCTGGGCAGTGCGGCGGATTATCGCGATATCGACCAAGCTATTCGTCGGGTTGGCCGGCGTTTCCACGAGAATGACGGAGACGCGGCCTTTGGACATGGCTTCCTCGGCGCTTGCCATGACGGAGCTTTCACTGACGCCATCGGCGAACCCGACGGCGGCGACGCCAAGATTGAGGAATGTCCTGGCGATCAGCGTTTCCGTGCCGCCGTAGAGCGGTTGGGAATGCAAGATTGCGTCTCCGGGGCGGACGAAGGTGAGAAGGGTGGTGGCGATCGCTGACATCCCCGAGGAAAACAGCGCGCCGCTTTCGGCTTTTTCATAGACAGCGAGACGATCCTCGACGATTTCGCTGTTGGGGTGATTGAAGCGCGAATAGACGAGGCCGACGCCGGTGCCTGCCGGCGGCTCCGTGCGGCCGGAGACGTAATTGAAGAAATCACGTCCGTCCTCGGCCGATTTGAAGACGAAGGTGGAGGTCAGGAAAACAGGCGGCTTGACCGCGCCCTCGGAAAGCTCCGGGTCGTAGCCGTAATTCAGCATCTGGGTTTCGGGATGGAGGGCGTGGTTGCCGATATGCGTTTTCGAGGGATGCGGCGCAGTCATGACGGTCTCCTCAGCCGACGGCACGAATTTTAGATTCGCATCATATTATCAGTTGAGGGGCTGCTTGCCATAGTCTTTGGCAGATGACGGGCCCACCAAGGCGAGCCCGTCCTATCGATATGGTCAGTAGATCTCCGGCACGTACATTTCCGGCGGCACCGGGGTGCGGTGGTAGTCTTCGTGGCGAAGGCGCTCCGGCAGGACGATTTCCGGCTTCGGCACGTTTTCATAGGGAATCTGATTCAGAAGATGAGCGATGCAATTGAGGCGTGCTCTCTTCTTGTCGACGGCGTGGACGACCCACCACGGCGCTTCCGGAATATGCGTGCGCTCCAGCATCTCTTCCTTGGCCTTGGTGTATTCTTCCCAGTGCACCCGGCTCTGCAGGTCCATCGGCGAAAGCTTCCACTGCTTCAGCGGGTCCTGAATGCGCATGTTGAAGCGGAATTCCTGCTCCTCGTCGGTGATCGAGAACCAGTATTTGAGCAGGATGATGCCGGAGCGAACCAGCATCCGCTCGAAATCCGGCACGGAGCGGAAAAACTCTTCCAGCTCATCCGGAGAGCAGAAACCCATGACGCGTTCGACGCCGGCGCGGTTATACCAGCTGCGGTCGAACAGTACCATTTCGCCAGCGGTCGGCAGATGAGCGGTGTAACGCTGGAAATACCACTGATGCCGCTCACGCTCGGTCGGTGCCGGCAATGCGACGACGCGGCAGACGCGTGGATTGAGGCGCTGGGTGACACGCTTGATGGCGCCGCCCTTGCCGGCGGAATCGCGGCCCTCGAACAGCACGACGACCTTGAGCTTCTTGTACTGCACCCAGTCCTGCAGGCGCACCAGCTCATGCTGAAGGCGGAAGAGTTCGCGGAAATAGAGCCGGCGGTCGAGCGTTGCCTCGCCTTCGCTGATAAGGCCTTCCGCAACCAGCTCGTCGAGGCGGTCCTCTTCGAGCTGCAGCTCCAGCTCTTCGTCAAAGCTGTCGACGATCTCATCCTTGATACGGCTGAGCGGGTCCTGGGTCTCTTCGGTCATTGTGCGCCTCCTGCTCTGTTTTCATGTTGATGCTGCAGCCCTGAAGCCGCAGAAAGCCGGCACGCTGCTCATGCACGTGCCGGCTGTGGCTTTGACATTATTCGGCGGTCCAGCCGCCGTCGACGGAAAGCGTCGTGCCGGTAATTTGCTTCGCGGCGTCGCCGCACAGGAAGACGGCGATGGCGGCCACTTCGTCGACGGTCACGAATTCCTTCGTCGGCTGGGCGGCCAGCAACACATCGTGCTTGACCTGCTCTTCCGTCATGTTGCGTGCCTTCATCGTCTCGGGGATCTGCTTTTCGACCAGCGGCGTCCAGACATAGCCAGGCGCGATGGAATTGACGGTCACGCCGTTCTGCGCGGTTTCGAGGGCGATGGTCTTGGTCAGGCCGGTAATGCCGTGCTTGGCGGAGACATAGGCCGATTTGAAGGGGGAGGCGACCAGCGCGTGCGCCGAGGATGTGTTGATGATGCGGCCCCATTTGCGCGCCTTCATGCCGGGAATGGCCGCCTTGATGGCATAGAAAGCGGCCAGCAGGTTGATGCGGATGATCGCTTCCCACTTGTCATCGGGAAATTCCTCGATCGGCGCGACAAACTGGATGCCGGCATTGTTGACGAGAATATCGAGGCTGCCGAAGGCTTCCTCGGCTTCGCGCACCATTGATGTCACTTCCTCGCCGTTCATCATATTGGCGCCGGAGTAACGGCACTTCACGCCGAAGTCGGCTTCGATGGCTGCGCGTTCCTTTTCGATCGCATCGGCATCGCCGAGGCCGTTGATCGTCACATTCGCGCCCTCGGCGGCAAAGGCGCGGGCAATCGCCAGCCCGATACCGCTCGTCGAACCGGTGACCAGCGCATTCTTCGAAGTCAACGAACCCATTATGCTACTCCCGCAATCGCTATGACATGGTTGGATAAAGGGAAATGCTCAAGATGAGCGCACACTGCCAGCCTCGTATGTCGCTTTGATTACAGTGGCGGTCAGGCCCCGCGCCGCAACCGTCCGGCGCCTGACACTTCATTGTCATGCAACCGTGCAAATTTCCGCAATGGTGCCCGGCGATTTTCTCTAGCGACGGAAAATATGATGAAGGTCGAAGACATTCTCAAACATGCCTATGCAATGCCGCTGACCAATCCCTCCTATCCCCCAGGACCCTACAGGTTCTTCGATCGAGAATACATCATCATTACCTACCGCACGACACGCGAGGCCCTTGAGGCCGTCGTGCCCGCGCCGCTCGAGATCGACGAGCCGCTGGTAAAGTATGAATTCATCCGCATGCCCGATTCCACCGGCTTCGGCGACTATACCGAGACCGGACAGGTCATCCCGGTGACATATCGCGGACAAAAGGGTGGTTATGTCCACTCTATGTATCTCGATGACGATGCGCCGATCACCGGTGGCCGTGAAATCTGGGGCTTTCCGAAGAAGCTTGCCAGTCCGAAGATCGTCAACGAGGGCGAAGTCATCGTTGGTACGCTGCATTATGGCAGCGTCCTCTGCGCCACCGGAACGATGGGCTACAAGCACAAGCCGGTCGATCAAGGACCGCTTTTGTCCGCTCTGTCGGAGCCGAATTTCCTGATCAAGATCGTGCCGCATGTCGATGCAACGCCCCGCATCTGCGAGCTGGTGCGCTATTATTTGACCGATATCACCATCAAGGAAGCCTGGACCTCGCCTGCCGCCCTCGATCTGAGGCCACACGTCATGGCCGATGTCGCGCGGCTGCCCGTTCTCGAAGTGGTTTCCGCCGTTCATTTCACTGCCGATTTGACCCTCGGCCTTGGCGAAGTCGTTCACGACTACCTCGCCGAGCGCCGATAGCCAAAGGCTCTATTTTCTTTTCATGCTGGAGACGGACCGTGCTCGAACGAAACACCAAGGCCGCAGCCCCGACTATCCCGGAAATTGCCGCTCAATATGATCGTGTCGCCCTGGTATTCCAGGGCGGCGGCGCCCTCGGCGC
Source organism: Rhizobium sp. NPDC090279 (assembly GCF_044769665.1). Classification (NCBI taxonomy): domain Bacteria; kingdom Pseudomonadati; phylum Pseudomonadota; class Alphaproteobacteria; order Hyphomicrobiales; family Rhizobiaceae; genus Rhizobium; species Rhizobium sp. NPDC090279. The sequence continues at coordinate 403,937 of NZ_JBIVYI010000001.1, forward strand.
CTATCAGGCCGGCGTCTACCAGGCGCTTGCCGAGGCCGGATGCGAGCCCACCTGGCTGTCGGGCGTCTCGATCGGCGCGGTCAACGCCGCGATCATTGCCGGTAACGAACCGAGCCGGCGGCTGCAGCGTTTGGAGCAATTCTGGCAGATCATCTCAGGCCGCAAGATCTGGGCCTACACGCCGGAAGGCGATTTCTTCCGTGATATCCGCAACCGCACGAGTTCATGGATGACCATGACGATGGGGCAGCCCGGCTTCTTCAAACCGCGCTTTCCCAATCCCTGGCTCGAGCTGCCGGGTGCCGAAGGTGCGACCAGCTTCTACGATTCCGCCGAGCTGAAGAAGACGCTGGAAATGCTGATCGACTTCGACGTGCTGAATGATGGCAAGAAGCGCTTCAGTGTCGGCGCGGTCAACGTCAGAACCGGCAATTTCGTCTATTTCGACACCGACAATATCTGGATTGGCCCTGAGCACATCATGGCAAGCGGCGCCCTGCCGCCCGCCTTGCCGTCCATCCGCATCGAAGGCGAATATTATTGGGATGGCGGCATCGTCTCCAACACGCCGCTGCAATATCTGCTCGATCAGGAAGAAGACCGCAGCTCGCTCGTGTTCCAGGTGGATCTCTTCAGCGCGCGTGGCGTCCTGCCGCGCAGCATGCCGGACGTGCTGTCGCGTCATAAGGACATCATGTATTCGAGCCGCACGCGGCAGAACACCGACAACTTCAAGCGCATTCACGGGCTGAAAATGAAGCTCTTGAGCGCGCTGAAGCGTGTTCCGAAGGATCAGCTGACCCCCGCAGAGGAAGAGCTGATCGCCGACTATTCCGACGCCGGCGTGGTCAACATCGTGCATCTGATCTATCAGCACAAGAATTACGAAGGCCACGCCAAGGACTATGAATTCTCCGGCACCTCGATGCGCGAACATTGGGACATGGGGCTCGAGGATACCAAGCGCACGCTGCGTCATTCCGAATGGCTGCTGCCGCCCTTCACCGACGATGGCGTCGCCATCCACGATCTGCACCGCGAAGATCCGGTCTGAGGCAGCCAAGCTGCAACCCGATTGTACCAAATTGCCGGCCGGGCTTTCGCTCCGCCGGCACAATTTTTGACTGGGCTCGCAAAACTCCCCGACGCGGCAAGCTATCCCTGCTTGAGCCGGTGCCGGTGGGCTGCCTGCTTGGCGCGATTGCCGCACATTGCCATACTGCACCAGCGTCTGCGGTGGCCGCGCGTGTGGTCGACGAAAAGCAGGGTGCAAGCATGACCTTCGCACGCCTTCACATCGGAGAAATCCTCCGCGCAGACGAAGTGTCCCAGCGCTTCGCCGATCGGTAACAGCAGCGACTCCGGCGAGCGCCATTTCCGCATCGACTGAAAGCCGAGCCCCTCGTCCTTGTCCGATTGTGCTGCGACGATCCGACCGAAGCCTTCGTCGCGTTCCAGCAGGCGGTTCAGAGGCTCCAGTTCGTTCACGGCATCCGTTGTCAGCGGCGATCCCTTGCGGGCAAGCACGAAGCTTCTGAACCATTCGCGCAGGCTTCTGGCCTGATCGGCGACCTTGTCGAGTTCGCCGGGAAGCGCCTGCTCGCGCATGGTAGCCAGTATCTCCCGCGACACCAGGCCCGCCTGTTCCAGCCAGCGCAGCAGACCCTCTCCATCATCGATCCAGTCGATCGGCACATCCACGGGCGTTGCGACCGAATTGAGAAAATCCAGTCCCAGCGTGTCGCCGACGAAGATGGCGGGGGAATGGTTGTCCATGGACTACTCCTGTTCCGGCCGACAGGGATACTGCAAGGCCGCTCGAAAATGCAGCCTTTACATAACCTATCAAATGCCGCTTGACAAGTTACGCATATCGAGCGTAACCCTATTGGTGTCATTTAAACGGTTACTAACTTCAAGCCATAGGGAGAAAGCTGATGTCGTCGCGAAACGTAGGTATTGTTCTTGTCCATGGCGCCTGGGCGGATGGGTCTGGCTGGGCAAAGGTGATCGCGCCGTTGGCGGCCGCCGGCTTTTCGGTGAGTGCCGCTCCCTTGCCTTTGACCTCCTTTGCCGAGGATGTGGCAGCGCTTGAACGCACGCTGGAGCGGGCGGAAGGGCCGGTGATCCTGGTCGGTCACGCCTATGCCGGTGCCGTCATCGCCGCCGTTTCCAGCGAAAAGGTGAAGGCGCTCGTCTATGTTGCCGCACTTGCGCCGGAGGAAGGCGAGACGGTTGCCGATGTCTTCTATCGCGGCGAGCCCCACCCGCAAGCGCCGAAACTGGCGCCAGACGGCCACGGGCTGATCTACCTTCCGCGTGAGGCAATCGCCACTGCCTTTGCCCAGAACGCGGAGGCAGACGAGCTGGCGGTGCTGGCGGCCTCGCAGCGGCCGATCTCGCCGGCATGTATCACCGTCCCTGTCGGTCGTCCGCTCTGGAAGGATCGTGCCACCTGGTTCCTGATCGCCGAGGAGGACCGGATGATCCTGGTCGACAACCAGCGCTTCATGGCGGCGCGCATGAAGGCGAAGCAACGCTCCGTCCGGGCCGATCACATGCCGATGGTCACGGCGCCGGCCGCCGTCATCGACGTCATCCGGGAAGCCGCCACCACCCTCTGAATCCCGGGTTGGTAACTCAATAAGTTAAATCGGAAAGGTTATGAAAGGACCTTATCATGACTGATATCAACTATCGCACCATCAATGTCGAAGGCGTCAAGGTCTTCTATCGCGAGGCGGGCTCCCCGGGCGCAGCCAAGCTCCTGCTGCTGCACGGCTTCCCGAGCTCCAGCCATATGTTCCGCGATCTCATCCCGCTTCTGGCCGATCGCTACCATATCATCGCACCGGATCTTCCGGGCTTCGGTCAATCCGATGCGCCGAAGGGCAGCAACACGTTTGACAGCATTGCCGAGACGATCGACCGCTTCACCGAAATCGTCGGTTTCGATCGCTATGCCGTCTATGTCTTCGACTATGGCGCACCCACGGGCTTCCGGCTGGCGGTAAAGCATCCGGAGCGGATCACGGCCATTATCTCGCAGAACGGCAATGCGTATGAAGAGGGTTTGGGCGACGAGTGGAGCCCGATCCAGGCTTACTGGCGCGACGCTTCGGAGGAAAACCGCAATGCGCTGAAGGCGGCGTTCACGCCAGAAGCAACGGCTTGGCAATACACCCACGGGGTCCCTGATATCTCGAAGGTCTCCCCGGATGGCTATTCGCTCGATAGCCTCTATCTGGCCCGTCCCGGCGCGGAAAGGGTACAGCTCGATCTCTTCGGCGATTACAAGAGCAACGTCGCGCTCTATCCGACATTCCAGGCCTATTTCAGAACCCATAAGCCGCGCCTGCTGGCGGTGTGGGGCAAGCACGATCCCTTCTTCGTGCCTCCGGGCGCCGAGGCCTATCGCAGGGATATTCCGGAGGCGATCGTTAAATTCCTCGATACCGGCCATTTCGCCCTCGAGACGCATGCAGCCGAGATTGCGGCCGAAATCCGCGCTTTCCTCGGTTGATATCGAGCCGGACCGCGCCGGCGATTGGCGGGCGCGGTCCGGACAGCATCTTTTGAAAAGGAGGAATATCATGTCCGGCAGAGTTGCTGTTATTACCGGCGCCAGCCAGGGTATCGGACGGTCAACCGCTATCCGTCTTGCGCGGGATTTTGGCGCGCTGGTCCTCGTTGCCCGTAACAAGGCCAAGCTTGAGGAGACGGCCAAAGCGGCCGGGGAGGCGGGCAGCCAAGTGCTCGTCATCGATGCCGATCTCGGTGAGGCAGCGGCGGCTCAGTATGTGGTCGACGAGACGTTGTCCGCCTTCGGTCGGATCGATGCACTGCTGAACATTGCCGGCGCCGTACCGCAGATCGACCTTTTCGAGATGACGGATCAGCAATGGGAGGACGGCCTGGCATTGAAGCTGCATGGCGCGCGCCGCCTCACCATCGCGGCCTGGCCGGCACTGAAGAAAGTCCAGGGATCGGTCGTGCTGATGTCTGGAAACTCTGCGATTTTTCCCAAGGCGCCCTATGCGGCCGTCGGCACGATCAACGCGGCAATTGTAGCCTTGGCGAAGGCTTTCTCCGATCGTGGTATCGCCGACGGTGTCCAGGTCAACAGCGTCTTGCCCGGTCCTGTCATGACCGGGCGGCGGCAATCCTATCTCGAACATTGGGCGCCGTTGCACGGCATGACTGTCGAAGACGCGACCGCCAAGTTTCCGCAGGAAGCCGGGATCGCCCGCTATGGCGAACCGGACGAGATCGCGGAGCTGATGGCCTTCCTGGTCTCGCCGGGAGCGCACTGGATGACCGGTTCGGCGCTGCGCATGGACGGCGGCGAGGTGAAGTCCATCTGATCGGCATTTGTGGGAGCGAGGTTAGCGAGCCTTGTAGCTGACCGAGATCTTGGCGCTTGCCAGGGCGGTTTGTGCCAGCTGCGCAGCATCGAGGCCGAGGGTCCCGATCGGCAATGGCTTGTCAAAGGCGAGGTCAAGCGTGAAGAAGCCGGTCGGGTGCGGCAGATCCTGCACGAAGCGGAGAAGGGCCCTTTTCGATTCCGCATCGATCCTGTTGTCGGGCAGGGCTTGCAGCGCCGCGACCGTGGTATCACGCAACTGGTTGATGCCTTGCGCGGGATCATCCGAACCCGTCACCTGCTGGAGGAAAGCCGCAAGCGACGGTACGGCCATGCCCTCGAACAGTCCCATATTATCGAGCCGGAAGCGCAGATGGGCGAGGCTAACCGACCCCTCCTGCGTCAACGCCGGCACACCGGCATTTTTGGGCAGGTTCAGCTCGGCAGAGAGCGAGGCCTCGCCAAGGCGTAGATTGGTGAGCTGTAGCTGTTGAATATCCAGATAGCCGTCTTTCGGGTCGAAACGGAAAGCGCCGGACAGATCCATCGGCCATTGCTGGACTGTCGTGATGTAATTGGCCATGGCATTGTCGAGCAGCGGCGTGAAGCGCACGCCCTCGACGGAGAACCGTCCCCAGGTCGGTAGGCGATCGGGTTTGTTCGCGATGGACTTGAGGAAGTCGACCAGGCCGTCTCCCTTGAATTCGGCGCGATCGAAGGTCCATCCCATTCTGGTGCCGGATTTGAAAATCCCGTTGGTGACAGCGCAGCCGTCATGCAGATCGGAAATGGCAAAGCCGTCCGCGCGTTGGATCGCGGCGCTCCCCTCGATGAGGTCGGCGCATGGCGCTTCCGCGGCTGCTGCTGTGAGAGGGGCGAAGGCGACGAGCAGCGGGAGCAGAAGAGAAAAGCGCATCTTTCAGAACTACCTATTTGAGTCGATCGGCAAATACGGGCAGCGCCATGTTTGCGGCTATGCCGCTTGTGTCAAGGCATGGCACTCCAATAGCTGGCTTGCCGCAACCCCCTTGCATGAGGATGTGATGCCCTCAGGCAATGGAGCTGGTATTGTCGGTGGCGCGGATCAGATCGGCCGCCTTCTCGGCCAGACAATAGGTCGCCGCGACCGTGTTGCCCGAAACGATGCTCGGCATGATCGAGGCATCGACGACGCGCAGGCCCTCAACACCATGCACCCGCATGGTGACGGGGTCGACGACCGATCGCTCCCCGCGTCCCATGGCGCAGGTGCCGACGGGATGAAACAGCGTGCCGACCCTTTCACGGATGAAGGCGTCGAGCGCGCCGTCGTTTTCGATGTCCGGCCCCGGATCGATTTCGGCGTCGAGATGCGGCGCGAAAGGGGGCTCTGCGGTAATCTTCCGCGCCAGCCGAATGCCCTTGCGCAGCACGTCCATCGTGCTGTCGCCGCGAAAGAAATTATAGCTGATCGAAGGCTTCTCGCCGGGATCGGCGCTTTTCAAGGCAACGCGGCCGATGCTGCCGGGCCGAAGCTGGCAGACATGCATGAGGAAGCCATGGCCGGTGAAGCCCGATGCTGCCTGGGTATTGGCCCGGCCGGTGCAGAAGAACAGCTGGATATCCGGCCGGTCGCTTGCCGGGTCCGTCGAGATGAAGCCGCCGCCTTCGCCCGTGGTCGAGGAAAACAGCCCGCGCTTGTTGAAGATCCAGTTGAGCACATGGCCGATGTTGCGCGGCAGGGCCCGCCACGAGACGCCATAGGGCGCGATGGATTTTGCACGATATTCGATGGTGACGTCGAGGTGATCCTGCAGGTTTTCGCCGACACCCGGCAGGTCCGCGACGACAGGAATGCCGTGGCGCGCAAGCTCGTTGGCATTGCCGATACCCGACAGCATCAGCAGATGCGGCGATGCGAAAGAGCCGGCCGAGAGGATGACTTCGCGACCCTCCAGCATTCCGTCCTGCCCACCTCGCCGGAACGCGATACCGGTTGCCTTCTGCCCGTCGAACACGACGTGGGTGGCCTCGGTCCCGCTCATCACCGTCAGGTTCGGGCGATGTCGTACCGGATCGAGATAGCCGCCCTCGGCCGTGACACGCTCGCCGTTTCTCTGCGTAAACGTGTAAAGGCCGACGCCGTTCTGACGCGCGCCGTTGAAATCGGCATTCAAGGGATGACCGGCCTGCTGTGCGGCTTCCAGAAACACGTCCGCCATTGGATTGACGCTGCGCAGCGGCGCGATATTGAGCGGACCTCCGGTGCCGTGATAGGCCGGATCGATCTGCATTTCGAGCGGCGTGTTGCCGAAGCGGATATGTTTGGCCGAGCCCGGTTCAGCGAGGATCTCGAAGCGCTCCAGCTTGCGGAAATAGGGTAGCAGGTCGTCGTAACCCCAGCCGGGATTGCCGAGGTCGCGCCAATGGTCGAAATCCTCGCGCTGGCCGCGGATGAATATCTGACCGTTGACATTCGTCGAGCCTCCCGTGCCCTTGCCGCGTGGCAGGGCCATGGAGCGGCCCTGCAGGCCGGGCTCGGGTTCGGTTTCGAACCAGGACATGAATTTCGGCCCGCCGAGAAAGGCGAGCGCCGGCGCCATGAAAGTCACCATGGCAAGCGGAATGCGCACGATCGCCTTGCGTGCATTGCGATCCATGCCCGCTTCGACGAGGCAGACGCGGGTGGCCGGATCTTCGCTCAGGCGATTGGCCAGCACGCAGCCCGCCGCGCCGCCACCGACGATGATGTAGTCGAACTCCGGCAAGGCTCAGATATCCTGGGTTTGGGGCAAGATCACGAGGTCGCGAATGGTGACGTTGGCCGGTCGCGTCAGCATGAAGATTACAGCATCGGCCACATCTTCCGACCTCAGGCCCTCGCGTGCCTCGACCTTGGCATCGATGGCGGCGGGATCGGTATAGCCCCAAAGCTCGTTCAGCACGACGCCGGGGGCCACGGAGCCGACGCGGATATTGTGCCTCATCGTCTGCCGGCGCAGCCCGTGGACGAAAGCCTGGATCGCATGTTTGGATGCCGAATAGATCGGCTCCCAATGGATCGCCTGATGCCCGGCCACCGAGGAGGTCACGACGATCTGGCCGCCGCTTTGCGCAATCATCCCCGGCAGCGCGGCGCGCGCCAGCCGAAAGACCGAATTGACGTTGATGGCAATGAGTTCGTCCCAGGCATCGGGGTCGCCTTCGGCGACATCGCCGGGGATGTAGAGGCCGGCATTGGGCAGGAGAATGTCGATCCGGCCGAAGCGCTCGATCGTTGCATTGACGACCGTCTTGATGGCATCCGGTTCGGTGAGATCAGCCGGCAGCACCAGCGTATCGCCGCTTGCCTTGTCGGCCACTGCTTCCAGCCTTTCGGCGGAGCGGCCGACGAGTGTGAGTTTCACACCCTGCTCGCCGAGAGCCAATGCGGTTGCGCGCCCGATACCGGAACTTGCGCCCGTGATGAGCGCGACCTTGCCTTCAAGCTTCTGTCCCAAGATGTCCTCCCATCGGCGGGCTCTTGGAAAGCCTCCGCCGATGAAGAGCCTAAGAAGGTGGTCTTAGCCCGTCAATGAAAAATCTTTCTCAGATAAATTTCGCGGAGATGGCGTCGATGTCACGGTCGTCGCCGGCCAGATCCTGTTTTCAGCAGCCCGGCGCTTTTCATCAGGCCGAGAGCTTGAATCCTTCCGCTTTCGTCTGTCCGGCAACGCGGCCGCTATAGGGCAGAATGCGCCGCAGAACCTCCTGCGCGAGCGTCTGGGCGTTCTGTTGTGCCTTGTCGAGATTGCTGACGCTTTCGGGATCGATCGAGTAGAGGGTCTGGCCGTAGCCGAAGACCTCGCGATAGGCAGCGCGCTCGATGATCGGCGTGGACAGAACATGGACGCGGCGGCTGGAGAGCAGCTCCTTCACCGATTGCAGCGCGCGCGTGGTAACCATCGGATTGACGCGGGTCAGAACCACCGAATGTGGGATGCGGATATCGGCCCGATCCTCGAGATATTGCAGGAGCTCGATGACGTTGGTAGCGCCTTCCGCATCCATGGCCGAGCCCTGCACGGGGATGAGTACATAGTTCGAATAGCCAAGCGCCTGGGCAAGCAGCGGGCTGCGCGCGCCGGGCAAATCGATCAGAAGGAAATCGACTTCGTCGCGAAGCTTGCGCGCATGCTGGCCGAGATTGGCTGCCGTCACATAGGGAACCACGGAAAGCGAGGCGGGCGCTCTCACGCTCAACCGTTCATACCACTTGGAGATCCACAATTGCGGGTCCGCGTCGAGGATGGCCACCGAAAAGCCCATCCGCGCGAGCTCACAGGCAACGATGACGACGGCAGTGGTCTTGCCGGCGCCGCCCTTGGTGTTGGCAAAAGTCAAAACGGCCATGGGAACTCCCTGGGCTGATCGGATGGCAACGCAATGGGTTAGGCGAGCAGCTGTCATGGCTTGCGGAAATGGTTACGCATTTATGGTTAACAAACCATTGGGAGCGAAGCCGCAATCGGTGCCGGAATTCGGTAATGGTTAGTGCCGCTTGTCGGCCGCCAAAATTTCGCGGGCGATCTGATCCAGCCCGACGGTCCTGTCGACGCCGCCATGGGCGATCGCTTCCTTGGGCATGCCGAAGACGACGGATGTCTCTTCGTCCTGGGCCACGGTGAAGGCGCCGGCGTCGTGCATTTCCTTCATGCCGCGCGCGCCGTCGTCGCCCATGCCGGTCATGATGACGCCCATGGCATTGCCCGCTGCCGAGCGAGCCGCCGAGCGGAAGAGCACGTCGACCGAAGGGCGATGTCGCGAAACCAGGGGTCCGTCCTTGATCGCGACGACATAGCGTGCGCCCTGCCGCTCCAAAAGCATGTGCTTGCCGCCGGGGGCGATCAGCACATGGCCGCGCAAGACGGCATCGCCGTGTTCGGCTTCCTTGACCTCCACTTCGCAAAGGCTGTTCAGGCGCTTGGCGAAGGCGGCGGTGAACTTTTCCGGCATGTGCTGCACGATGACCATCCCCGGCGTATTGGCGGGAAGCGCCACGAGCAGTTCGCGCAGTGCCTCCGTGCCGCCCGTCGAGGCTCCGACGCAGACGATCATCTCCGTCGTCTTGGCCATGGCCCGGCCGCTCGGCGGCGGTAGCACCACATCGGCCGTTAGCTTGGCCGTCGGTTCGGCTGCCGCGAGGATGCGGCGGCGGGTACCACCGAGCCGTGCCGCCGCCGCGCCCTTGACCGTTTCCCGGATCGCCGCGGCGGCTTCGGCCAGATGGTCGGCGGCGGCAATCTTCGGCTTCAGGATGATATCGACGGCTCCCGCCTCGAGCGCCTGCATCAAGGTTTCCGAGCCGGCTTCCGTCAGCGAGGAACACATGACGACCGGGATCGGTCGCTGCGTCATCAGCTTGCGCAGGAAGGTGATGCCATCCATCCGCGGCATTTCGACATCAAGCGTGATGACGTCGGGGATTTCCTCCTGGATCTTCTTTGCCGCCATGAAGGGGTCGGAGGCGACACCCATGACCTCGATCTCCGGATCTGCCGACAGCACTTGCGTCATGACCTGGCGGACGCTGGCGGAGTCGTCGACGATGAGCACGCGGATCTTTTTGGCCATGCGTGTCAGACCTTTTTGAAAACGGTGTTGGCGACCTGCCTGACCGGCAGGTTGAGCCCGCTGATCGTCTCGGAATGGCCGACATAGAGGAAGCCGCCCGGCACCAGCTTTTCGCAAAGCCTGGACAGGACCTTCTCCTGGGTCGGCTTGTCGAAATAGATCAGCACGTTCCGGCAGAAGACGATATGAACCTTGTCGCCGATCTCATAGGCGCGATCCATGAGATTGAGGCGGCCGAAGCCGATTCTCGAACGCAGCTTGGGATGAATGCGAACCTCGTCTCGTCCCGGGTCGCGTGCTTCCATGACGTAGCGCTGGCGCCGTTGCCGGTCGACCGGATCGATCATCGTGGCCGGATAGACGCCTCTGCGCGCCACCTTGAGGACATCGGTCGAAAGGTCTGTCGCGAGGATGCTGTATTCGAGTGCGCCGCGGGCGTCGCGATAGTCCTCCATCACCATGGCGATCGTATAAGGCTCAGCACCGATGGAGCAGGCAGCACTCCAGATCCTGAGGCGCCCATGCCCCGCTGCCTGAAGCTCGGGGAGGGCGGACGTCTCGAGATGTTCGAAATGCTTCGGCTCGCGAAAAAAGTCCGTCTTGTTCGTTGTCACGGCGTCGATCAGGTGGATCGCCTCGCGATCGATACCGCCGCGCTTGAAGAGATAGTCGCAATAGTCGTCGAGATCGACGATCCCCGTTGCCCGCAGCCGGCGCCGCAACCGCCCTTCCAGCATGGTGCGCTTGCCGGGGGGCATCTTGATGCCGCTATAGTCGTAGATGTAGCGGGCGAGCTGGTCGAAATTCCGCCGGCTCAGCCCATTGTCTCCGTAGTCTCTCAATTCCTGCAATGCCACGTGACATCCCACTCAAACAGCGGCCAACTCGGTGGCCTTTTGGCCGATGCCGACACCCATCAACGATACCTTGTCGGACGAAGAAAAGAGCCTTGCGAGGTCGATGATGACAACGAAGCCACTTTCCCGACGGACGACGCCGGCGATGTATTCGGACGGCCAGCGCACCCCGATATCGGGGGCGCTTTCGACCGATTGATGCTTGAAAGTCGTGACCTCGAAGACGCGATCGGCGACGAGGCCGAGGGTAAGAACCTTGTCGGCGATCGGAATGTCGATGACGAGGATGCGCGTATGCGGCGTCTTCGCCGTTTGAGACATGCCGAGCCGTAGGCGCAGGTCGATAACCGGCACGCCCTGGCCGCGCACGTCGCGCAGGCCGAGCAGATAGTCCGGCCCGTGCGGAATGCGAAAGGCATCCTGATGGTCCAGGATTTCCCGGACCACGGTGACGGGCACGGCGAAGCATTCCTCGCCTAGGCCGAATGTCACATACTGCGCTTCGGTGCTGGTCGCAGCCATTTATGCGCTCTCCTTGAAGTCGTTGTCGTCGGCATCGGGTCCACCCATGGACATGTCGAGGGTGAAGCCCTTGAGGCGGGCCTGCTGGGCGGCGATGCTGTTGTCGGTGCGTGCAGCAGGGGCTCGTCCAGCCGGTGCCTTGCCGAGCGGTGCCTTGGTGGCAGGCTTCGGCTTGGCAGGGCTTGCGGCATGATGGACGGGTGCGTGGACCGGACTATGGGTTGCCTGGGCCTTGCGGCCATTGGCCTGATCGACTCGGAAGAAGGCGATGGAAGCCTGCAGCTCTTCGGCCTGGGCGGCGAGTTCTTCCGAGGTCGCCGACATTTCTTCGGAAGCACCGGCGTTTTGCTGCGTCACCTTGTCGAGCTGCTGGATCGCCTCGTTGATCTGCGATGCGCCGATATCCTGCTCGCGGCAGGCGGCCGAGATTTCGGCGACCAGCTCGGCCGTCTTGCGGATATCGGGCACGAGACGCGAGAGCATGTCGCCGGCCTCGGTCGCGACCGTCACGGTCTCGCCCGAGAGGCTGGAGATTTCCGCGGCCGCCGCCTGGCTGCGCTCGGCCAGCTTGCGCACTTCCGAGGCGACGACGGCAAAGCCGCGGCCGTGCTCGCCGGCTCGCGCCGCTTCGACTGCGGCGTTCAAGGCGAGCAGGTCGGTCTGGCGGGCGATCTCCTGAACGATCGAGATCTTCTCGGCGATGGTGCGCATGGCGTTGACGGCGCGGTCGACGGCCTGGCCGCTGACCTCGGCATCTCGTGCCGACTGACGCGCGATCTTTTCGGTCTGGGCCGCATTATCGGCATTCTGCTTGATATTGGCGGCCATCTCTTCCATCGAGGCCGAAGCCTCTTCTGCGGACGAGGCCTGCTCAGTCGCGCCCTGCGAGAGCTGCTCGGAGCCTGCCGAGAGCTGCTGGCTGCCCGATGAGACATTGTCCGAGGCCGACAGCGCATCGGCAACCACGCCGCGAAGTCGTTCGACCATCGACTGCAGCGACATGCCGAGCGTATCCTTCTCCGACATCGGCTTCGGCTTGACCGTCAGGTCGCCATTGGCGATCTGGTCGGCGATCGTTGCCGTGTTGCGCAGGTTGCCGGTCATGACGTTGATGGTGTTGACCAGATCCTTGATTTCGTCATTGGTCTTGATCTCGATATCCTGATCGAGATCGCCGATGGCAACACCTTCGGCGACAGCCTGGATTTTCTTCAGGCCTCGATTGATGCCAAGAGCGATCCAGATGGCAACAGCGGTCGACAGCACGAACATGACTGCGAGCGACGTCAGCAGGAGATTGCGGGCGAAGGCATACTGGTCGTTGGTCGCGAGGTCGGTCGCGTGCAGATCAGCGAGGATTGCTTTGTTGAGGGTCTCGAGGGCCTCCTGGAGGAGGTCGCTTGCCTTGCGTCCCTCGCCCATGGAGAGAGCGCCAGCCTTGCGGTTGCTTTCGTCGGTATTCTCAGTCGCAAGCTTCAGAATCTGATCGTCGATCTGTTTCCAGGCCGGATACTGCTTGGAGAACTCGGCAACCTTGTCTGAAATCGCCGGATCTTGCGCCAGCGTCCGGACGAGCTGCTCGATCGTAGCCTGTTTCTCGTGAACGGCGTCGATATAACCGCTGATCGCCTGCGGGTCGGTGTTGAGGATGGCGTTCTTTTCGTTGCGGATGGCATCCAGCACGGCGGTGGAGAGGTCACCGGAATTGCGCAGATTGTTAGCCGGTCCCTGAACGATGTCGGTGATGGCGGAGTTAAGGGAGGACAGGCTCATGATTGCGAGGACCGACATGCCGGTCGACATGAGGATCAGAAGGCCGAAGGCGAGGGCCAGTTTGAGTTTGATGGTAAAGCGCATCTCTGAAAAGCTCCTGGAGATGAAGGGTTTGATATTTGAAATGTCAGACGGGGAGCCGTCTTGATGCGCGAAGACCGATACATTCACCCTTCCGCGAACCGGGACCGGTTCTTAAGGCCGGCGATAACATTGCCGGCCTTTGATCCGGCGCCTTTCGGCGCCGGCATTTGTTAACGTTCAGCCAGCCGCTCAGGCGCTCTGGCGAAAGTCGTTGTCATCCGCATCGGGTCCACCCATGGACATGTCGAGGGTGAAGCCCTTGAGGCGGGCCTGCTGGGCGGCGACACTGTTGTCGGTGCGTGCAGCAGGGGCTCGTCCAGCCGATGTCTTGACGGCGGGCTTCGGCTTGGCCGGGCTTGCGGCATGATGGACAGGAGCGTGGACCGGGCTATGGGCGACCTGGGCCTTGCGGCCATTGGCCTGATCGACTCGGAAGAAGGCGATGGAAGCCTGCAGCTCTTCGGCCTGGGCGGCGAGTTCTTCCGAGGTCGCCGACATTTCTTCGGAAGCACCGGCGTTTTGCTGCGTCACCTTGTCGAGCTGCTGGATCGCCTCGTTGATCTGCGATGCGCCGATATCCTGCTCGCGGCAGGCGGCCGAGATTTCGGCGACCAGCTCGGCCGTCTTGCGGATATCGGGCACGAGACGCGAGAGCATGTCGCCGGCCTCGGTCGCGACCGTCACGGTCTCGCCCGAGAGGCTGGAGATTTCCGCGGCCGCCGCCTGGCTGCGCTCGGCCAGCTTGCGCACTTCCGAGGCGACGACGGCAAAGCCGCGGCCGTGCTCGCCGGCTCGCGCCGCTTCGACTGCGGCGTTCAAGGCGAGCAGGTCGGTCTGGCGGGCGATCTCCTGAACGATCGAGATCTTCTCGGCGATGGTGCGCATGGCGTTGACGGCGCGGTCGACGGCCTGGCCGCTGACCTCGGCATCTCGTGCCGACTGACGCGCGATCTTTTCGGTCTGGGCCGCATTATCGGCATTCTGCTTGATATTGGCGGCCATCTCTTCCATCGAGGCCGAAGCCTCTTCTGCGGACGAGGCCTGCTCAGTCGCGCCCTGCGAGAGCTGCTCGGAGCCTGCCGAGAGCTGCTGGCTGCCGGAGGAGACATTGTCCGAGGCCGACAAGGCATCAGCGACCACGCCGCGAAGTCGTTCGATCATCGAGTTGACGTGGCCAAGCAAGTCGCCGATCTCATCCTTCGTGGTGATGACGGCGAATTCCGTCAGATCGCCATCGGCGACCGTCTGGACGGTCTTGACGGCACGATTTACGCCCCTGTTGATCGAAATCACGATCCAGATCGCCGAGACGAGCGCTATGAGCGAAGCCGCTGCTGCAATGGTGATCAGGATGAGACGCGCGCTGGTGTAGGTATCGGCGGCATCGAGATCCGCCTGTTTCAGGCGCGCTCGCTCGGCGCTGAAGATCTGAGCCAATACGTCGTCGATCTTGGTGCTGGTGTCGCGAGCATCCGTCGTCGAGATATGAATTGCACCAGCATTGTCGCCTGCAAGCATCATGGTCCGGATGCGATCGTCCGCACTGCGCCAGTTGGCGGACAGGGTCTTGATCTGGGCCCAGAAGGCCATGTCCTGATCCGTGGTATTGGCGAGGATCTTGGTGAGATCCGCATCGAACTCCGCGCGAGCGGCATCACTTTTTGCAATGTAGCCCTTGGTCTCGTCGACCGAACCGGACGACAGCATGTTCTTCTGCTGTCTCAGCTGTTGCAGGACAGCGATATCCAGATTCTGGGCGAGCCGGAGACGTTCCGCCGGCCCCGATAGGGTGTCGGACCAGTTATCATTGACCTTGCCGAGGGTTGTGATGCTGTAGACAGCCGTGCCGAGAAGCATGGCGATCACGACAGCAAAGGTTAGAAGCAGCTTAAGCTTGATCGTAAACCGCATTGTTGGCCTCCTTGCTCGGTAAAATTATGCCGTAGCTCTGACCGCACCTGCTCGCTGCGAAGAGAAGATCGCCTGCAGGTTCGGGATGATGATGAATTCGCCGCCGCGTTTCACGAGGGCGTGTACGTAGTCGGGACGCCAACGCATGCCGACGATGGGGGGGGGCTCGCTCGCCGACCGTGGGAGCTGCGTGACCTCGTGAACCTTGTCGGTGCGAATGCCGATCAGGGTCGTCTCGCCGTCGAGTTCGAGTTCGGTCACGACGATACGGCTGTCGATGGTGACATCGGCTGCCTCCATGCCGAAGGCGATGCGAATGTCCGCGAGAGGTATGACCTTGCCGCGAAAGTTGATGACGCTGCCGACGAAGGGCAGGCTGCCGGGAACGTTGGTCTCGGGCAGCAGATCGAGGATTTCCTGAACGACGACGGCATCGATGGCAAAGGTTTCGCCATTGAGGCTGAACGTCAGAACCGAAAGCTCGTCGGCACCTTCCCAGATGGCGCGGTGGTCTGATTTTACATCTGCTTCGATCATCCTGCTGCCCGCAATTGCGCCTCCTGATGCTGTCCGGCGGCGATGAGGTGGACGACGTCGAGGATCAGGGCCACGTTGCCGTCACCGAGAATGGTCGCGCCGGAGAAGGTGGAGACGTGGTCGTGAAGCTTCGACATCGATTTGATGACGGTCTGGTGGTCGCCGATGATCTGATCGACGACGAGGCCGACGCGTTCGCTGCCGGTCGAGATCACCACCACCTTCTGGTAGGGATCGGGTTCCGTGCCAGTGCGGAAGAGTTCGCGCAGGCGCAGGAACGGTACGAGATCGTCGCGCAGCGAGATGAAGCTGCGTCCGCGCGAGCGCAGATCCTGCTCGATCGAGAGTTCGAGGCATTCCTCGACGGCTGCGAGCGGAATCACGTAGCGCCCGTTGCCGACGCGGACGAGAAGACCGTCGATGATAGCGAGCGTCAGCGGAATGCGCAGTGCGATCTCGGAACCCTTGCCGAATTCGCTGGTAATGTCGATCGCCCCGCGCAGCGTCTCGATCGTCTTCTTGACGACATCCATGCCGACGCCGCGGCCGGAGAGGTTCGTGACCTTTTCCGCGGTCGAGAAGCCGGGCTGGAAGATCAGCTGCAGCAGCTCCTTGTCGCTAAGCTGGGCGCCGGGCTGGATCAGGCCGTTGGCCTCCGCCTTGGCGCGCACCCTCTGCCGGTCGATGCCGCGTCCGTCATCCTTGATCGAGATGACGACTTCGCTGCCGGTCTGGTGCGCCGAGAGAAAGACGCGCCCCGTCACCGGCTTGCCGGCCGCGACGCGATCATCCGGGCTTTCAAGACCATGGTCGATCGAGTTGCGCACGAGGTGAACGAGAGGATCGGCCAGGCGGTCAATGACCGTCTTGTCGACTTCGGTGCCTTCGCCTTCGGTAACCAGTTCGATATCCTTGCCGGTCTCGCGGGCGAGATCGTGAACCAGTCGGCGGAAGCGGCTGAAGAGGCTAGCGACCGGCATCATGCGCAGGACCATCATTGTGTCCCGCAGCTCGCCGGCGAGCCGCTCGATTTCTTCCGAGACCGAGCGCAGGCCGAGATCGGCGGCCGAATTCGCCATCTGGCTCAGCCGCGATTGGGCGATCACCAGCTCCCCGACCCTGTCCATCATTTCGTCGAGGCGCAAGGCTGGAACGCGGACATTGTCGGCCTGCTTCTGCGATTTGGCGTCAACAGGCTGCGCTTTGCCCGTATCGATCGGCTGGGCAACGGCCTTCGATGGTTCGTCCTCGATCGGTTGTTCCGGCCTCACAGCGACCGGTGCCGGGCTCGGTTCTTGTTGCGCCGTAAGCTCTTTCAGCTCCATCGTCATCTCGTCCATGACGAATATGAAGACGTCTTCGATATCCGATCGCGGCTTATCGGTGGTCAGATGAACCGTCCAGCCGATGTGGAGATCGCGCGGCTCCAGATCCGCGAGCAGAGGGATGGCCTCGGCATCGGCTTCGATCCGGCATTCGCCAAGCTCGCGCAACTCGTCCAGCAGCCCGAGCGGGTTGGTGCCGTTGACCATCGAATTGGCCGGCAGGCTGAATTTCAGATGCCATGTCTTAGCGTGACCGGCGCTCGCGGTGGGAGCAGCGGTTGACTGTGCATTGACGGATGCCGCCGACGAAAGCGGCGATCCGGCAGCGCCGACGGCCTGTCGCAGTTTTTCCAGGAGCACGGAGCTCATGGTCTCGTATTCGCCGTTCGGATTTTCCAGCAACGCCTGCATGTGGCCCTGCGCATCGAGAACGGCGCCGACCAGCTCCTTCGTGGCCGGTGCTTCCCCCTTGCGAACCCGATCGAAGGCGGTTTCGCAGTGATGGGTAAAGGCGGCCAGCTGATCGAAACCGAACATCGAGCCCGATCCCTTGAGGGTATGCAGGCCCCTGAAGACCGTATCGATCTGAGCCCGGTCGCTCAGGTCGCGCATCAGATCGAGAAGGCCGGCCTCGATCAGCTCGAGCTGCTCGGCGGCCTCCGTCCTGAAAACGGCGATCGGATCGAGTTCGTTCATTTGCCGAGAACCTTGCGCGCGATCTTGATGAGGGTTTCGGGGTCGAAGGGCTTCGTCAGCCAACCCGTCGCACCCGCGGCCTTCGCCTGCTGCTTGAGATCTCCGTCCGATTCCGTGGTCAGGAAGATGACCGGCGTTCCCATGTAGGCCGGCAGCTGCCGCAGGCTGCGGATCATCGTCAGACCATCCATGTTCGGCATGTTGAGATCGGTGACGATCAAGTCGAAACTGCCTGATTTCATCTTGCTGAGGCCGTCGGCGCCGTCGACCGCTTCGGTGACGGAATATCCGGCATTGGTAAGCGCAATGCGCGTGGTCAGCCGAATGCTGGCGGAGTCATCGACGGTGAGAATATTGGCGCTCATGCTGCTTTTCCTTCTAGCCAGAAACTGTCTCTTTGCCGGTCTCCGCAAAGGAGACCCGCGCGTTGCAGGACGGTCAGAAAATTGCCGTCCGCCGGTTTGCTCAATGCCATCGTCACGCCGGCGCGGTTGGCTGTTTGCCGTGCGGACAGAAGCAGTTGGGGGAGGGTGAGGTCGATCTCCTCGCCGCCATCGATATCGACGACCAGGGCGCGGCTCCGCAAAGCCGCTTCCTGCAGGTAGACCTGAACGATGTCTCTCACATTGGTGATCGTCTTGATCGTCAATGGTCCGTGCAGATGCAAGATCTCGGATTGTTCGCTCATGCCGAACCTCGCGATAGCTGAAGGGTGGGAAGCGTTATGGCCGTGTCGCCGCTGTTCTGGGACTCAAAGAGAGCCTTAATATCCGCCCAGCGGCGGCAGAAGGCGGCAACGCAGGCCGGATCGAAATGGGTGCCGCTGCTGTTGACGATCTCGCGGAATGCATCGGCGATCGGCCACGCGGCCTTGTATGCCCGCTTCGAGCAAAGGGCGTCGAAGACATCGGCTATGGCAACGATGCGGGCCTCGATCGGGATGGCGGTGCCGGAAACGCCCTTCGGATAGCCGGCGCCATCCCATCTTTCGTGATGGCTTTCGGCGATCTTGCGCGCGATCTGGATCAGCTCGCTGGAGCTGTCGCTCAGGATCTCGGCGCCGAAATCCGCATGCTGCTGCATTTGTCGGCGCTCATCCGGGGTCAAAGGCCCCGGCTTCGAGAGAATGGCGTCCGGCAGGCCGATCTTGCCGACATCGTGCAGGGCGCTCGCCAGAAAGATCATGCGGCACTGGCTGGCATCGAGACCTACTTCTTCGGCGATGATCCGTGCAACGATCGCGACGCGGTCCAGATGGTCGGCCGTTTCCCCATGGCGACACGCAATGGCCTTCGAAAGACGCCAGATGATTTCTTCCTCATGCCGTTCGATCCTTTGCATCGCGGCGTCGAAATCGCGCTGCAGCGTCGCGGCCTTGGCGGCCAGCGCCAGCCGTTCTTCTCCGATGTCGAGAATGTTGCGGACACGGAGCGTCAGCTCCATCTCATCGATCGGCTTGTTCAGGAATTCGGTGGCGCCCGCTTTCATGGCAGCCAATCGGATATCGGCCTCCCTGCGCGACGTGATCATGATCGTGGGCACATGGGCGGTCACGGTGTTTTTACGCACGTGACTGATCACGTCGATGCCGTTCATGTCGGGCATCATATAATCGACGAGAATGAGATCCGGCGTCCGGTCGTCGAGCCGTTCTAGGGCATCGCCTGGATGGAGGAACGACAATACCTCGCTGCCCTTGATGGCTTCGACCACCCGGCGAAGCGTGGCCACAACGGAAGGACTGTCATCTATTACGAAGACGCGCATAGCTACCCCGCGGAGCGCCCGCGGCACACCCGCGGATCTACTCACGATTTTCGGCTGGAGGGTTGTTGGAGGCCTTTCTCATGAAAGGGCCGCGTCACAATGATTGTGAATCTTGGCTGAAGTAACGAAATCGTTAAATGGCTAACGGTGAGTTAAATTATTGCTCAACCTGTGGATGATTTTGTAATTAACTGCGATTAAATGATAAGATTGCGTTTTTCTGATATTAAATATTGCTAGCCGTATCGAAATCGCGACGGCTGGTGCGCGTCGATGATGGGGACACGCCATAGATGGCGCGATAGCGCGCGGCGAAATATCCCATGTGGCTGAAACCCCAGCGTGCGGCAATGTCGGATATGTTCTCGTCGGTATCGCCGTGCAGCAGATCGTAGTGGATCTGCTGCAGCCGCAGGCGCTGCACGTAGTTCAGGGGGTTCATGCCGATGTTCTGCTGGAAGGAAAGCTGCAGGCTGCGCACGCTCTGCCCGGCATTTCTTGCAATGTCGAGTACGGTGAACTCGTCGCCCAGATGGGTCTGAATCCAGTCCAGCGCCCGCTTCAGGTTGCGCGGGCGCGCACTCTGGATCACGGTCTTCTGCGCCGATCGCGGCCATGATTGCACAAAGGCCGTAATGAGCGCCTCCTTGAAAAGAGAGGCACCCAATGGGGAGCCGGCGAAGGGGTGTTCGTCTGCCTCCAGCAGCAAGGCCGTCATGCGGTGGATCGTTCCTATTCCCTTCTCGCCAATGTTAGCCATTGTGGCGAAGGGCCGAAAAAACAACTCAGGATCGTCTTTTCCGATATCGATCAACGGCAGGCATTGAATGCGGGGTATGGCAAGCGCGATCTTGCGGGCATTCGTGGATGCCATGATTTTCGTGGAGCCGGGAGACAGCAGCATGAAGGCGGTTCCTGCCGTAGCCGTGAATTCCTGGTCCTCCGTTTCAACCTGAAATACGCCGCTTTCGACGAAGTGCAGCTCTATCCGGTCGGCGGGATCAAACAGATAATGGATTTCATAACCTGTTTTCGAAAGAATCTTCCAAGCTGTCATCCTTCGGATCGTCGTCAGCGTGACGTCGACATGGAAAAGCGGATTGCCAAGCCTTCGGTCGAAGACGACCGATATGTCGAGGTCCCTCAATCTTTCCCGTATTTCGGCGGGTTCGCAGGACGACCATGCGTATTTCTCGGTAGCTATCTTCATCTTACTTCAGTCAGCATTGGCGGACTCGTTTGAGGATGGGATTGCAGGCAGAGCCGGCCGGCGGCCTGCGCCAAGACGAGACTTGCTGATTGCCAGCTATAGGATGCGGGTCTTGCCCAGAGCTTTCGCGGCGGCGGCGAAGGGCCGGGGTTGCGGGCAGACGCCCTGTTTCGTCCCTTGCGTTAACTCCGTGTTTTTCTGTTCGCCTTAGTTTGCCGGGAGCAGTCTTGGGCGAGGTCCGAACAGTATGGCGTATGCAGTGACAAGCCGACAATTTATCCCTTCGACGGATAGCTTCGTCGACCGTTTGGAAAGCGCCCGATTGCAGATCGAGCAGCGCTTCCTGGATGGTGGTGCAGTCCTCATCACGGTCACGGAAGCGCTCGCCAAACTCGTCAGCTTGCTGGAGCATATCGGCAATTCGCTGAAGGAGGAAAATGCGAGCGAAGCCACGGCGCGGCTGCTCCAGACGGTGGACCTTTTGAACAAGCTGCCGCCAGCCGAAACGCGGCGTCAGGACAGCGTTGCCGCCATCGGGCAGGCCGGACAGCGGCTCGCGGAGCACGTGCTCTCGATGGAGGAGACGCTGCGCTATCTGAGGACCTTTGCCGCGACGGCAAAGATAGCGGGCGCGCGCATTCCTGACTTTTCGAGTTTCGCCAGCGAGATCGTCGAGCGCATCGAATTCGCCGCCAAGGAAGTCAAAGCGCTCTCCTT
Source organism: Rhizobium sp. NPDC090279 (assembly GCF_044769665.1). NCBI lineage: Bacteria > Pseudomonadati > Pseudomonadota > Alphaproteobacteria > Hyphomicrobiales > Rhizobiaceae > Rhizobium > Rhizobium sp. NPDC090279. The sequence goes on from NZ_JBIVYI010000001.1 coordinate 425,291, forward strand.
GCAGATCCGTTCGCTCGAAGGGCAGATCGAAGCCGCCACGGCAAATGAAGATGGTTCTCTGGCACAGCATCTCAACGGCATCCCGTCCATCGCCCAGCGCCTCATATCGAACGCCGAGGAAATCCAGGTCCAGCGCCGCAATCTTTCCGAGCTGGCGGAGACGGTCGCCGGTCTTGCGCGCAAGATCCAGAACAAGGTTGCCCATACGCTATCGGCCATGCAGATCGGCGATATCACGCGGCAGCGGGTCGAGCATTGCCAGACGGCGCATGCCATTGTCGAAGGGTATCTTGCCTCCGAGGCCCCGGTGGAGCTTTCCGCCGCCGATCGCCGGCGCCTGTCGCAACTGGCAATGACGCTGCTCTTCGAGCTGCTCGGCGAGACGACCAAGAGCTTCGACCGTGAGACCGTCAAGATCGTCGATAATATCCGCAGCTTTAGCGGCGATATCGGCACGTTGCTCGATCTATACCGGACGATGATGTCGCAGAGCGGGCAGGATGGCAAAAGCCCGATCCACTCATTGCGCGGCGATCTCTCCGCCGCCCGGGTCGTCGTCGATCGTATCGATGTGGCCGCAGCCGGCGCCAATCGGCTCAGCGAGAAGACGTCCGAGATGGTCAAGGAACTGACCACCAGCATCCTGACCATTCAGCTCGTGCGGCGCGACATCCAATATATGGCCCTCAATACCAACCTGCGTTGCGGCAAGCTCGGCGAGGAAGGGCGGGCCATCAATGTTGTTGCAGGCGAGCTGCGCTCGTTCGCATCGCTGCTCGATGAGGAAGCAGAGAAGATACTCGTCGGACTCGGCAAACTTGAAACGCAGGCGACCGGCCTCAAGGACTGGCGACAGGCCGGCGAGGAGGAAAACTCCATCGGTCTCGGCACGCATATAGACACGGCCCTTGCCCATATTGGTGAAGCCGGCGCATCGATGGATCTCAATGTGCAGGAGCTGCGCCGCTGCGGCGAGACCATGACCTCGCAGGTCACCGATGTCGTCAAGGGTTTGGATTTCCGCGCCGGCATCGGCGAGACTTTGGCGTCCTGCACGAAGGAGGCCGGCAGCGCGCGGAGCGCATTCGTCGATACGACCGGGCTGGAAGGGCCGTTAGCGGTCATTTCCGAGCGCATTTTCAAGATCTACACCATGGCCGCCGAACGAGAGATACATGCGGGCATCTTCGGCACGGTCAGCCCCGTCGTCGAAAGCGCGCCGGCTCCGGCCAGCGACGAGGATCTTTTTGCGGACGCTCTCTTCTAGTTGCCGGCAACTCGGCGTATCTGATGCAAGGCTGACCTTGCCTTGACGGCGTCCATCGGCTCGCCTCTTCCAGCGGCGATGGCCTTGGTCAGCAAAGCCGGCATTGCCGGGAGAAGGCATCCTGCTGCGCCAAGCCGCGCGGCTCTCCCGCGATGCCGCTATCGGTCAAATGGATTGCGACCATGGCGCCGCCCTCGGGCCGGTTTGCGAATTCCAGATGTCCGCCGTGGGCGAGAGCGATTGCCTGTACCACGGATAGTCCCAGTCCGGTGCCGCCGGTCGCGCGCGAACGCGAGGAGTCGCCGCGCCAGAAAGGGTTGATGGCAATGGCATCCATGTCGTGCGGAAATCCTGGGCCGCGATCGAGAACGCGGATGACGACGCTATTGTCCGCCAGCTGCTCGGTTTCGCATCGCAGCCAGCCGCCTTCCGCGGCGTAGCGGCAGGCGTTTTCGAGAAGTGCGAGCACGGCTTGGCGGATGCGCGGCGAGTCGGCCGAGATCCAGACGGGCTTCAGCCCCACTTCGACCCGCAGCTTGCTCGCCTCCAGCATGGGTTTTGCCGAGGCGATAACGGTTTCGACCAATCGCGATGCGTCGACGCGCTGACGATCCATCACGAGCTTCTGGCCGATGGCCAGGGACAGCGTGCGCAGGTCTTCGACGACCCGCCCTAGGCCTTCGACTTGCAGAAGGAGATCGGAAATGATTTTCCGATCCATCGGAAACACGCCGTCGAGCATGCTCTGCAGCGATCCCTGCAGGATGGTCAACGGCGTGCGCAACTCGTGGGCAACCGCCATATTGTTGAAGCGTAGTCGTTCCTCCATGGTTTCCAGGCTGGTCGCGAGGGCGTTGAAGGTTCCCACAAGGCTCGCGACTTCGCGCGTGCTGCGGTAGGAGGCGGCGACGCGGACGGAGAAGTCGCCGGACTTCAGGCCTTCGGCGGCGGCGGTGAGGTCTTCGAGCGGGCGCGTAAGCCGCCGCGCCAGAAAGATCCCGATAAGTGCGCATAGGAGTGCCGAGGTGAGGCCGAAGACGAGCACGGAAAGCTGTACCTTGAGATCCGTCGGTTCCGTCAGCGAATTGAGATGTTCGACCAGGAGCTTGAGGGAATCCCCATCCGGTACCTTACTTTCGCTCAGCATCTTGTAGGCGATTGCGGCTTGGGGCGGCAGGGTATCGGTGATGCCTTGCTCCAGATAGGTGGCATACCAGTTGACCCCCAGATAGGTCAGTCCGACGCTGAGTAGCAGCATGATCGTGATGACGATGGCCGTGAGCGTTGCAAGCGGCGTGCTCGGAAATCTTGGTTTCTTCATCTTGGGTCCGAAAAGCGATAGCCGATGCCACGCACGGCAGGAAAGAAGCCGATCTGCCCCATTTCCTCCAGCTTGCGCCTGAGGTTGGAGATGTGCGTATCGACGGTCCGCACCAGGGCGTCGCTTTCCGGCAGGCAGGCATCGAGGATGTCGGCGCGCGCGAAAGCCTGGGTCGGATGGCGGATCATGTAGGCGAGGATGCGGAATTCGCTGAGGGTCAGCGGCAATGCAATGCGCCGCTCATCCTTGTTGATGAAGACGGTGTAGCTGTTGAAATCGACCTCCAGCGCGCCGAAACGTTTGATAGCCTCCGTGCGATCGCCCTGTGTCCGGCGCAGCACCGCCCTGACGCGGGCGACGACTTCCTGCGGGTTGAACGGCTTGACGACGTAGTCGTCGGCGCCGAGGCGCAGCCCGCTCAAGCGGTCTATGTCGTCGGCGACGGCCGTAACCATGATGACCGGCGTCGAGCCGGCCTGGCGCAAGCGACCGAGCACCCCAAAGCCATCCAGTTTCGGCAGGCGAACGTCCAATAGCACGAGATCGGGCTTCAGAAGCGCATGATGCTGAAGCGCCATTTCGCCGTCGCTGGCGCGAACCGTGCGAAAGCCGTCGCGCGTCAGATAACCCTCCAGTATCTGTGCGATTGCCGGTTCATCCTCCACGATGAGAACGAGACTGTTGTCCACGCTAGCGCCCTGTGTTTCTTCCGTTTTTCCGCTCGGCTTTGCCGTCTGAACCCTACTATTGCGGACAAAGCCGGCTTCCGCAATTTCCAAACGGCTTTCGGACCGTCTGATGGCCGATTCTGAACACGGCCTTGATGCGATCTTCGCCATTTCTTGACAATCGGGGCTCAGGTTGGCGCCGTTCCGCCTTTGGAGATATGGCATGTGGAAGTTTGCATCGCAGTCTTGGAATTCTCATTCCGATCCAGCGCGCCGGCAGCAAGAGCACGCAATGGCGGATGAAGACCTGGCGCTCATCGGCATGCTGATCGTCTGGACCAGCTTCGTCTTCGTGGTTTTTCCGAAACTCGATCTGGCCGTTGCGCGCTTGTTTGCCCATGGACATGTCTTCTGGCTGGCCGAGAATCCCTGGCTGAGAGCCGTCAGGGACGTCGCCCGCCAAAGCCAGCCCTACGTTCTCGGCACCATGGCTGTCATCATTGTCCTGCATGTCTTTCTGCCGCGGCGATTGCGGTTTTGCGCTCCCCACAAGCCGCTATTCGTACTCCTGAGCTTTGCCGCCGGGCCGCTGCTGGTCGTGCAGACGCTGAAAGTCGCGATCGGACGCGTGCGTCCGCGTGACCTGATCGAATTCGGCGGCACCGCCGATTTTACCCCGGTATGGCAGTTCTCGGCGGCGTGTACCCGCAATTGCTCCTTCCCTTCGGGCGAGGCCGCCGCTGCGGCTGCGGCGCTGTCGTTATTGGTGTTCGTGCCTGCCGGGCGCAGATGGATTGCCGTCGTCATCCTGGTGCCATGCCTGCTGTTCGTCGCATTCAACCGTGTGATCTTCGGCGCTCATTTCCTGTCCGATGTGATGCTCGGATGGCTCTTGACCATGTTTGCCATGGCCATGATCTGGCGCTGGATCGAAATGAATTCGAGGGCGATCGATCGTTATGTCACGCGCCTGATGTTCCGATGATGCGTTGCTTTGGAATCTGGCGTCGGCAATTCCGAATATCCGTGCCTCGATGGTGCGCGGCGTTTATGCGAAGACCCTCATTCACTTCTGTTTTCCGACCTTTACGAGACATGATCGGGCGCCGGGTGTCGCCGCAATGCGACAGTGCCAAGCAAACGCATGTTACAAACCTTAATACAACGTTTCTTCACCTTTCCTTCGATCAAGGGTTACCTATTTACCGTTGGCCATGCCGCCGGACGCGATTGAGGCCGGTAGGGCGGATGGCGCAGGAACCTGGGCAAGGGTGAGAGTGATGGGATGGGGTTGGTAGATTGGGCGTTGCGTGGGATGCTCGACATGGATGGCCGACGCAGGATGCGCTCCCGCAAAGACCATTATGAGCCATGGGTCGTACTTGCCGTTGAAAGTTTTGAACGGGAAATGATGGCCTTCTACAGGCGTTCGCAGTTCACGGTAATCAAAACGGCCGCCTGATGGGCGATCCGATCGTGCAAGTGTGAGTATGCTCCTCGCGGCCAGCTGTCATATGGCCGTGGCAATTTGGCTCACAAGCGGCGCGTAGCGCCGATCTTGCCGGATCGGCCGCTTGTGCTACGCTGGTATCGTCCTGTCTTTGCGGAGAGCTTTCAAATGGTTACGCTGCGCGAACCGATCCTGCATCCAGTTCCGATCGAAGAATTGAAACCCACCCAGATCACCGTCGGCATGCGCGAGGTCAAGGCCAAGCGCAAGGCCTGGCGCCTCAAGGCGGAAGCCGAGGGCGACAAGGCCGGTGAATTCCTCGGGAATCATATGGTGCCGGCCATCCGCGGACCGCGCGGAAAATATTACGTCATCGATCATCACCATCTTTCCCTCGCGCTTTACGAAGAGGGGGTGAAGGACGTTCTGGTGACGACCGTCGCCGATCTTTCCCGGCTTGACCGGGACTCCTTCTGGTTCGTCATGGACTGCCATGACTGGATGCACCCCTTTGACGACGAAGGGAAGCGCCGCGGCTATGAGGACATTCCGAAGAGCATCAAGGATCTGATCGACGATCCCTATCGTTCGCTCGCCGGTGAGCTGCGGCATGTCGGCGGCTACGCCAAGGACACGACGCCGTTCAGCGAATTTCTCTGGGCGGATTTCCTGCGCCGGCGCATCAAGCGCAAGGATCTGGAGAAGGATTTCAACGCCGCGCTGGAAAAGGCGCACGAGCTTGCCAAGGGCAAGGACGCGGATTACCTGCCGGGTTGGTGCGGTCCTGTACCGGAATAATCCGCTCCCCGCATCCGGCCGGGATGCGGGATAAATTGAAGATTTTACAGACCAGGTGACGGCGCGTTTGCGTTGCGAGTGGTGCCAGCCGCGCCGCATGGGCAGCTCGATGTCCTCAGCGAAAGCCTCAAGCTTCGTTGACTGACGTCTCAGCTTCGCCAGCGCCGTGTTGACAGACATTCGGCAAGCCCTTAAAGCAAATCCAGCCGGCCTTGCTGGCCGTAAGCGTTTGACGTCAAGCAACGCACTCAACGATCCTCGCCGGTCGGAGTGCGTTTTTTTATGCCTTCGCCGATCGAGGAAAAGCCTGGAGATCATCATGGCTTTTCAATCGACACCCGATCCGGCGCGCGGCCGCCTTCTGCTGCTGAGCGCCATTCTCTTCATTTCCTATCTTTGCATCGGCATGTCGTTTCCGATCGTGCCGCTTTATGTGAGTGAGCAGTTGCGGTTCGGCAATGTCTGGGCCGGGCTCGGCGTCGGCATCGCCTTTCTCGCGACCATCCTCACGCGCGGCTACGCTGGCAGCCTCTCGGACCATCGCGGCGCCAAGGTGGCGGTCATGCGGGGCCTTGCCCTTTATGTTGCCGGTGCCTTGACGGCATTGGCTGCCGGCCTTGCGACCCACACGCCGCTGCTGTCCTTCCTGCTCCTCCTTCTGGGGCGTCTGCTTCTGGGGCTGGGCGAAAGTCTGGTTGCGGTCGGCATTATCGCCTGGGGCATCGGCTTCGTCGGCCCGGCGCGTTCGGGCAGGGTCCTCGCGCTGGTCGGCGCCGCCATCTATGGGGCGCTTGCCGTGGGCGGGCCGATCGGCCTGGCATTGTTCAGCCGGTTCGGCTTTGCCGGTACGATGGCCATCAGCGCCATCCTGCCGTTCCTTGGCTTGCTGGCGATCTGGCGGGTTCCCGGTGTCGCGCCTCATCCCGGTGCGGAGCGTCCGCCGTTCTGGACTGTTATTGGCAGGATCTGGCTGCATGGAGCGGTCGTGTGCTTTCAGGGCATAGGCTTCGCCGCGATCGGTGCGTTCTTCACGCTCTACTTCCTCGACCAGGGCTGGGGCTATGCCGGGCTTGGCCTGACGGCCTTCGGCGTCGGCTTCGTGCTGATGCGTGTGCTCTTCGGTCATCTGCCCGATCGTGTCGGTGGCCTGCGGGTCGCGGTCGGATCACTGGCCGTCGAAGCGGTCGGCCAGTTGCTGATCTGGAATGCCACCGATCCGATGCTTGCGCTGGCGGGTGCATTCTTGACCGGGCTTGGATGCTCGATGATCTATCCCGCCATGGGCCGGGAAGTCGTTCGGCTGGTGGAGCCGCATCTGCGCGGCACCGCGCTCGGCGGCTTCTCGGCTTTCCAGGATCTTGCCTACGGGCTGACCGGGCCTTTCGCCGGCCTTTTGGCCGACCGGGCCGGCTATGGCAGCGTCTTCCTGGCCGGCACCGTCGCTGCGCTCATCGGCCTGTTGATCGCGCTCTCGCTTCGCAGGATGCGCGCGGTCGCGTTCAATTGAATGGTATGGCGGTCCCCACGATTTGGCTTTGGGGGCCGCCTAAAGCACTGTACAATTTTTGTTTGTATGTCAGCCGCTCGTCTTTGCGGGCGTTGCGCCCTCGCTTGCGGTCGCCGACGGCCACGTCGCATAATAGTATTTGCCGTTGATCGTACCGAAGAACGCATTCTGTCCGGTAGCCTTGTCGAGGTAGCTGCCGTCGCTCGTCCTGACCAGGGCTCCCTTGCCATCGCGTTTCAGATGCTCTTTGAGGAACTCGTTCCAGGTGCCCCTTTCGATCGTTTCGGGCTTGCTGGCCTTGCTGGTCTTGTCATCCGGATTCCATGCGTCGATCGCGACGCCCTTGGTCGGATCGTAGACGGACAGATTTCCGCTCTTCAGCGCGTTCAACATTGCCTTCGACTGCTGTCCGCTGACGGGATCGTAGGAGGAGGCTTTCAGCTTGGCGTTGAGCGCCTTCATGAAATCACTGGATGAGATATTGTCGATCGGCTTCGCAGCCGAAGGTGCGGTGCCGGCTTTCGTGGATGCGTTGTTCGACGACAGCCCCTGAAGAAGGATGCTGAGCTTGCTGTTCGAATGAACCGAATTGTAGGCGCTGTTTGCCAGCGAGTTTGCCGATCGCGAGATTCTCGACGTATCGCTCTCCGCCGTATTCCCGCCGTACAGCGTCCTCATCGTGTTGTGCGTGTTGAGAAGCCGCAGCGAATTGATGCTGTTTACCATGCCGATATCTCCGATCTGCCCCAATGATCATCGGTGTTCGAACAGCTCGGCTCGCCGCTCCCGGCAAGACCGCAATCGTTCACCCACGCAAGCACTATCGCCCCTGGCTTGCACGAGGCTAGTTGCGCCGACCTTGCGTTGTATTGAGAGAGGATTGGCTCACGGGATGGCGCTTCATTGTGGCCCGCAGGTTGCGCGGCGGCGGGACGGCTTTGCGGCTCGGCTACGATGCGGCGAAAACCATGCCATAGTGATAGGGCGGCAGCTCGATCACGGCCTGGGGCTTGAAGCCGCCGGTCTCGGCAATCGCGGCGAGCTCTGCCGGCGTCATGCGCATCTCGGTCCGGGGGCCGCGCGGCAACCCGAGCACCGTGGTTTCCTCGCGCGGCCGTGCCTCCCAGTTGACGACGCCGAACAATCCCTTGCGAGCGAGTACCGAACGAACGGCGCGGACGAGGCCGGGCTGATCGGGAACGCCGTGAAACGTGTTCGCCATCAGGACATAATCGACATTTTCGGGAAGGTGACCGGCAATGTCGCGGGCATCGGCATGTATCCATTTCCGCACGGAGACGCCTTGTCGCGCGGCTTCTGTCCTCGCCGTTTCGATCATCGTCTCATCCAGATCGAGCGCATAGACCTTTCCGGCGACGAGTCTTGCCAGCGGCGCTGTGAAGTAGCCATCGCCACAGCAAAGATCGAGAACCGTCATGCCGGGCATGATGCCGAGCGCTTCCAGGATGGAGAGCGGATTTGGCCAGAGCGCCGCCCACCAGTCGCGGTCCGGCATCGATGTCGCAGGAAATGCTTCGCCCATTGAGGATCTCCGTCGGTGGATGGCTTCCGGCAACATAGGATATCATTGAAGCCGGGGCATCACAGTATCGCGGTGAAAGCAGCGCCATCGTGACATCAGGCTGCCGTCTGCGTCGGCAGCGGAGGAACGTGATCCAAGTGCGTCGGCGAACCTAGAGGGCTTGCGGCCCGTCCTTCTGCAGGTTTTTGAGGGCCCAGGATGTGATGGCTTTGTCTGCCTGTCCCTGTATGAGCTCGAACTCGCTGACCATCAGGCTCGACAGAAGAGAAGCGCTGCGCGCCTGCGCGGCAAAATTCTTTTCGTAATGCGCCGGCTCCAGCACGTATGTGGCGAAGGGAGCGACCTTTCGTCCCTCGAAGTCCGTATGTTCGAGGAAGCTCATCACTGGCGGCGTGATGGTGTTCCACCACACCGGGCCGCCGACGAGGATCAGGTCGTATTTCGAAGGCCTGGGAAGATTATCGAGCAAAGGGGGAAGTTCACCGGTCTCCAGCTCGTATTTCGATAGCTCGGCTGCGCGCTGCATGTCGAGTGGGTAGGGCGCGCGCATCTGGATTTCGTAAAGGTCGGCCGCCAGAAATGCACGGAGCTTTTCGGCGACCGCCCCGGTGTGGCCGGTGTAGGAATAATAGACAACCAGAACCCGTCGCGCGTCTGCGGCGAGGCTCCATCTGGGTGCGGCGGCTGCGGCCACCATCGATGTCAGCATGGTGCGGCGGGAAAGGTTCATGGGCTTGCCTTCGGATTTCAAAGAGGTTTTCGGATGCCGAAGATGACGAGACAATCTTGATCGCAGGCGGCTATTGATGCCGGACAGGCGAAGAGCCCATCGATGCCACGGCCCTTGAAGCCAGAGGTGCGCGCTCGCCATAAGTCTGCATCGCCTCATCGAGGCGCTGTTCCAGAATGGCGGGATCGGTTTCGCCTTCGTCTGCGAATTTCATCAGCTCGCGGGCGGCGATGATCGCCGGCCGGTCGGCAAACTCCAGTTCGTGCCGTGTGCAGAAGATTTCGAGGACGCGGCGAAGCGTTGCGATCTGCGATAGTTCTATGGCCAATTCCATATCCTCCTGTCAGGTTCGACGTTCTCGACCGAGCAAGTGATTTTCGAGCCAGAGGTTAGGCCGGTCATGTCGCAGCTTTGTGCCGAAGATGTAAAAGCCTGTCGCCGGGGATGGCGGTATCAGCCATCAGCGCCAGAGCAGGCCAGCACGGCGATGGCCGCGCGATCGTTGTCGCAAGCGGCCTGCTTTGCGGGGGGAACGGCTGGATTTGACCATTATTGGCGTCGTGCGATCTCTCCGCCGCATTCCGTCGCGGCAGTCGATATTGACGGCGCGGGAGTTGCGACAGCTTGTTACAAATTTGCCGATGAGCGGCACATCCCTGCGACAGCCGCCCGATAGTTTGTCAGCCGCAGGGGGCCCTGCGCCGAATTCTTGATTGGGTTTTGAGGACAGTTTTGATGAAATCCGCATCCTTTAGACACGACTGGCCGCGGCTCCAGTCAAGTCGCCAACCTGTCGGCAATACCGGAGGAGGCGCAACCCTCCGGTCTATGCGAAACTTTGATACACTTTTTTCGATGCGGGCCGGAACGAGCTTCTATAAAGTGGCTTGAGATCATGGAAACTGTCATGCAAAAAGCTGCACATATCGCTGTCGTCGATGATCATTCGGACATAAGGGACCTTGTCGGCCAGTACCTCGAGCAGCAGGGTTACAAGATCAGTGTCGCCGACAGTGGGCTTGCCCTGCGGCGAATCCTGGAGCGCGGCGCCGTGGATCTGATCGTTCTCGACGTGATGATGCCCGGTGAGGACGGTCTCTCGGTCTGTCGCCATCTGCGGGCGACGACGGAGACCCCCATCATCTTCCTGACGGCCATGAGCGAGGATATGGACCGTATCATCGGCCTCGAACTGGGGGCTGACGACTATTTGGTGAAGCCGTTCAACCCGCGCGAATTGCTGGCCCGTATCAGGGCGGTCCTGCGCCGGGTCAACGGCGTGCCGCAGCAGCAGCGGGAAACGCTGAAGAAGGCCAAGGTCGTTCGCGTCGGCCAGTGGCGCGTCAACATGGGGCGGCAGGAGCTTTCCGGCGACGATGGCGTCGGTATTCCCCTCAGCACAGCCGAGTTCCGACTTTTGAAAGTCTTCCTCGAACGTCCGGGCATCGTGCTGAGCCGCGATCAGCTTCTCGATCTGACGGTCGGCAGAACGGCCGACATCTTCGACAGAAGCATCGACAATCAGGTGAGCCGCTTGCGCAAGAAGATCGAGCCGGACCCGAAGAACCCCTCGGTCATCAAGACGCATTGGGGCGGCGGCTACAGCCTTTCGGCGGATGTGGGGTTCGAATGATCTACTGGTGGAGGAGGAGCCTTGCCGCCCAGTTCATCGGCTTTACCCTGCTTGCCCTTGTCGTCTCGCAGGCCCTGACATTTTCGATTTCCTGGGATGAGCGCACCAAGGCGCTGCATGCGGCCATGAAGAGCGAATTCTTCAGCCGGTGCGCTTCCGTCACGCGGTTGATGGAATCCATGCCGAAGCCATTGCGTGAACAGGCTCTGCTGGCAAGCGAGACCAGCTATTCCCGTTTCTGGCTCTCGCCGCTGGAGCCGACGGATACCAATGCATGGCGCTCCCGCGCGGCGAACGAACTTGCCCGACCGATCGAAAATTTCATCGATCTTGCCGGGAAGTACGGTATGCGCTCGAACTCCGATATCGGTCATCTGACGTCCGGGGAAGCCATGGCGGCAAATGCGGCCGACGGCTGGGTTACTCCGCCGTCTGTTCTCTGGAGCCTGCCGCAGCCTGCAAAATTTGTTTATTTCGGAGATCGCAACGGATACGGCCTGGTTGTCAAGCTCAACGACGGCGTCTGGCTGAACACGGCATTCTACAAGAATGTCGCTGACCGATGGTGGGATATGAAGTCCCTTACTTCGCTGGCGACCACCGCGCTCATCCTCTCGCTGATCGGCGTATTCATCGCCAGCCGCATCGCGCGTCCGCTCAGGCGGCTCGCGGTCTCGGCGGAGGCGCTGGGGCGCGGCGAAAATCTTCCACCGCTGCCGGAAGAGGGGCCTGACGACATCAAGCGCACGGCCGAAGCCTTCAACAGGATGCAGGAGCGTCTGCACCGCTTCGTCGACGACCGCACCAGGATGCTGGCCGCAATCGGCCACGATCTCAGGACGCCGCTGACCTCGCTTCGGTTGCGAACGGAATTCGTCAAGGACGCCGACATCCAGCAGAAGATGCTGTCGACCATCGACGAGCTTCAGAGCATGACGGAAGCCGCCATTTCCTTCGCGCGCGGCGAATCCACGGCAGAGGAAACGCGGGCCATCGAACTGGAGGCTCTGGTCGGTAGCATTTGCGATGACCTCGCCGATCTCGGCCTGCCGGTGGAATACATCGAAGGACCGAAGACGACCTATCGCTGCCGGCCCGACGGGCTGCGCCGTGCTGTCCGCAATCTTGCAGAAAATGCGGCGCGTTATGGCGGCCATGCCAAGGTCTATGTCTGCCATTCTGCCAGTACCATCGATATCGTTGTCGAAGACAATGGCCCGGGCATACCTGAGGATATGAAGGAAAAGGTATTCGCGCCGTTCTTCCGTCTGGAAGCATCGAGAAACAGGGGTACGGGCGGCGTCGGCCTGGGTCTGTCGATTGCGCGTGCCGTTGCGCGTCAGCATGGCGGCGACATCCTGCTCCAGCCCAACAATCCCGGCCTGAAGGCGATCATCTCCCTGCCGCAGGAAGGGCAGGTCAAGACGCCGTCGTCGCGGCTGAGCAGGCGAAAAAAGCGTGCGCAATCGCTCAAGCTTGCCGGGCAGGAGCACTAGAGCGATTCAGTTTTTCGTGGAATCTCTGAAGCGCTCTATCTCTTTGTTTTCACGCAATTCCGGACGGAAAACCGCTGCGCACTTTTCCTGGAATTGCTCCAAGAGACCGCATAGATTGGAACAACACCTCGGAGATTGGAAACATGGCGCTCAAGCGGATGGACAACATAGGAATCGTCGTCGAGGATCTCGAAGTGGCGATTGATTTCTTTCGCGAACTCGGCCTCGAGCTCGAAGGACAGGCCATGATCGAAGGAGAATGGGCCGGACGTGTCACCGGACTGGGCGATCAGCGTGTCGAGATTGCCATGATGCGTACACCGGACGGCCACAGCCGGATCGAGCTCTCCCGCTTCCTCATGCCGCCTGTCGTCGCGGATCATCGGAACGCCCCGGTCAATGCACTCGGCTACCTCCGCGCCATGTTCACCGTGGACGACATCGACGAGACGCTCGAAAGGCTCCGCGCGCGCGGCGCGCAGCTCGTAGGCGAAGTCGTCCGATATAAGGACGTGTATCGGCTCTGCTATATCCGTGGGCCTGAAGGGCTTCTCATCGGGATCGCCCAAGAACTCGGCTGAGCGCAACAAGAAGACAAATGGCGGAGGAGTGACTGACGTCAGTGAGCGGGTCCGACGCCGACCCGCTCACTGCCTGAGATCCCGTATGCACGCTTCCGCCCTGGCCTTGCCGCCGTCAAAGGTCAGCGCGCAGCGGGAAGCTACCGCATCTGCAATATGATCGGGCTGCTGCTTGCCGGATCTGTATGCTCGCGCAACGCCTTCACATCGCCCGCCGCGACCGCTCCACCATGGTTTCCCCAGGACGAGCGCACGAATGTCAGGAGATCGGCAATCTGCTGGTCCGAAAGCTGCTGGCGGAACGGCGGCATGCGATACGCATCCGGAATTCCGTTTGCCACGACCCGGCCGGAGCCGTTCAGGGTTACGTTGATCTGCGAAGCGCTCTCCTTCGCGAGCGAGGCTGCGGAGCCGGCAAGCGGCGGAATCCATTGCTGCTTTCCGCGTCCGTCGATGCCGTGGCAGAAGCTGCATTTCGCGACGAATGTCTGGGCGCCCGGAATCTGTTGGCGGTTGGAGAGAGCGACATTCTGGGCCGTGGCGTCGTCATACTGCCAGGGCGTGCCATCGCGGGTGGGATCGCCCGGCAACGACTTCAGATAATGGCTGATGGCTTTGAGGTCGTCATCGGTCATGAACTGTGTCGAATTGTTGAACGCATCCGCCATGGAGCCGAAGACGACGGCATGGCCGTTCCTGCCGGTCTTCAGGAAGGCATGGATATCGTCCTCGGTCCAACGGCCGAGGCCGGTGTTGGGGTCGCCGCGCAGGCTCGGAGCATACCAGCCGTCGAGAAGAGCGCCGGAGAGATAGAGCGGGCTGCTTTCATCGAGCGCCTTTTCCGCCATGGTGATGGCACGCGGCGTATGACAGCTGCCGCAATGTCCCGGCCCCTGGACGAGATAGGCGCCTCGGTTCCATTGATCGTCACCGGCGGCTTTTGGCTGATAGGTTCCGCTCTCGGTGAAGACGGCATTCCAGAGCGCCAAAGGCCAGCGCATGTTCATCGGCCATTTGATGTCAGAGGACCTGTCCGCTTGCTTCACCGGCTCGACCCTGCTGGTGAAATAGGCATAGAGCGCGCCAATGTCGTCGTCGCTCATCTTCACGTAGGAAGGATAGGGCATGGCCGGATAAAGGCGATGTCCGTCGCGCGCGACGCCCTGGCGGACGGCGCGGTCGAAATCGGCGAGCGTATAGTTGCCGATCCCGGTTTCCTTGTCCGGGGTGATGTTGGTCGTGAAGATGGAGCCGAGCGGCGTCCCCATCTCCAGTCCGCCGACAAAGGGTGCGCTCTTCGGCGTGCTATGACAGGCAACGCAGTCGCCGAGCCGCGCGACATATTCGCCGTGCTGCAGCAGCTCCTCCGAGGGGGTTGGCACCGCGGCGACGTTGTCAAAAGGGGATGCCGGCTTGCGGGTCACGAACCATGCGACGCCGCCGGCTACAAGCACGACAATCAAAAGAAGAACCAGAAGAAATTTCTTCAAGGGTGTGCCCTCACGTCTTTGCTTCGGGATTTCGTAATTGGCTAGAGCGTGATGCCGAAAAGTGTGATCGGTTTTCGGACGACATCATGCTCTACTCCCTTGATTCTTGAGCCGGATGAGATCATCCGACTCTAGGGAGGGAGCCAACCACGCCGGCTCTCGAACCCGAGCGGGCCGAGAGCCGGATCTGTGCCTGGCGCAGCGAAAGCTGCGCCTCAGCTTTCAAAGGTGTAGTTGGAGAGAGGCATGCTGCGTATCCGCTTGCCGGTCAGCGTCGAGACCGCATTGGCGACCGCCGGCGGGATGGCCGGAAGCCCCGGCTCGCCGATGCCGCCCATCTCGGCTCCGCTTTCGACGATGCGGACATGGACACGGGCCATGCGATCCGGCGGCAGGATCGGATAGAGGTCATAGTTGCGGGCGATGGGTTCGCCGTTCTTGTAGACGGCCTCTTCCATCAGCACCTGCGACATTCCGAGAGCGGACGCCGAATTGATCTGGGCTTCGATGATCGCCGGATTGACGATGCTGCCGGGATCGATAGCCTCCCAGACGTCATGGACGACGACCTGGCCGTTGCGGATGGAGACTTCGGCGATCGCCGCCGTATGGCTGCCGAACGGAGATGCCATGGCTACGCCACGCGCCCGCCGCGAGCCATCGTCTCCCGTGAACGGACCCCGTTTCCAGCCGCCCGAGAGATCGCCGACCGCTTTCAGGAGAGTGCTCAGCCGCTCGTTCTTTTGCAGCAGCTTGATGCGCAGCTCATAAGGATCTTGCCCGCCCTTGTCGGCCAGCTCGTCCAGGAACGTTTCGTAGAAGAAGTCGTTCATGGAATTGCCGACCGAGCGCCAATAGGCCAGCATCGCCGGGTTTTTGACGTAGATCTGCGCGATGCGGTAATTCGGGATGGCATAGGACTTGCCGGTCAGACCTTCCAGGGCCGTCGGGTCGAGCGAATCCTCCTTATGGCCGAAAACGCCCTCCGTTGGCCCTTCGCAAGCGCTGATGGCCTCTAGCGCGATAGGCATGCCGCTGGCATCGACTGCGCCACGGAAGCGCACGGCCGCCATCGGGCGCATCGGATCGCGCAGAAATTCCTCCTCGCGGCTCCAGATGAGCTTCACCGGCCGCCCGACCTCCTTGGCCAACTGGATGGCCTGCGGATAGGGATTGGCGGATGGATACAGGAAGTGCCGTCCGAAGAAGCCGCCGAGGATCGGGCTGTGGACCGTCACCTTCGATGGATCGAGCCCCGTCAGCTTGGCAATATCAGCCTGGAACTGTTCGGGCGCCTGGTTGGGCATCCAGACTTCCAGACTGCCGTCCGGGTTGAAGCGGGCCAGGGTAGAGGGCGGCTCCAGCTGCGCGTGATGCAGATACTGGCTCTTGTAGGTTGCCGAAACGACGGTCTTGGCGCCGGCCAAGACATCGGTCGCATTGCCGACATTCTCCGCATCCTTGCCGGGACCCGGCTCGTTGGCGAGCCTGTCGTTGAAGGCCGCGGTCGAAAAATCTGCGGGCATATAGCGGAATGCGGGATTGGCGTCGGCGCCGGGCTCGCGCCAATCGACTTGTGCGGCCTCCGCGGCCCGCTTGGCATTCCACCAGCGTTCGGCAACGACGGCGACGGCGCCGGGCAGGCTATGGACGGAATGAATGCCCGGCATTGCCTTCAGCTGGTCTTCGTTGCGGATCTTGCCGATGGTCAGGCCGAGGCGCGGCGCATGCTGGACGGCGGCGTGCAGCATGCCATCGACCTTGCAATCGATCGCGTAGACTGCCTTGCCCGTCGACTTGTCGTAAACGTCAAGCCGCTCGACGGGTTTGCCGATCCAGCGGAATTTGCTTGGGTCGCGAAGCGCCACGCTGTCGGGCGCGGGAACCGGCAGATCCAATGCCTCGGTGGCGACATCGCCATAGGCGAGGCTGCGTCCCGATGCGGCGTGGATCACGCGGCCGGGCTCGGTCGTCAGTTCGGTGATGGGCGCATCCAGACGCTTGGCGGCGGCCTGCAGGATCATGTTGCGCGCCAGGGCGCCGAGTCGGCGCATGGTCTCATAGCTCGTGCGCACCGACATGCTGCCGCCGGTGATGCGCATCTTGCCATGCACGACCAGATAGTCGCTGCCCGTCGGGGCGTTTTCGACGACGAAGGTCTTCGGATCGGCGTCGAGTTCCTCGCCGACGATCTGGGCCATGGCCGTAAACACGCCTTGCCCGCCTTCGACGAAGGGGCTCATGAAACGGATGGTGCTGTCAGGGCGGATTTCGAGAAATGCGGGGACGCGGGTGCCCGGGGGCATGGCGCCTGCCGCGGCCTGCTGAGCGCGCGCGGGGCCGACCGGGACGCCAAAGCCGAGGACGAAGGCGCCTGCCGCCGCGCCGGCGGAGGTGAGAAGAAAGTGCCGGCGCGAGATGTTGACCGGAGATCCGGTCGGGAATTCATCTTCCGGAATGAGATTGCGGCCGGTTTCGGTCATAGCGTTTCCCCTTCCTTGGAGGAGAGGTCTTTGACCGCCGCCTTGATCGCATTGTAGGTTCCGCATCGACAGAGATTGATCATCGCCGCGGCAATTTCGTCATCGGAAGGATTGGGCGTTTGTTTCAGGAGCGCGGTCGCCGCCACGACCTGCCCCGATTGACAGTAGCCGCATTGAGGGACCTGGTGCTTGACCCAGGCGGCAACCACCCGCTTGCCGATCGGGTCCGCCTCGAGCGCCTCGATCGTGGTGATCTGGCGGCCGGCGACGCTGTCGAGCGGCGTCACGCAGGAGCGGACCACTTCGCCATCGACAAGGACGGAACAGGCGCCGCATTGCGCCAGTCCGCAACCATATTTCGTGCCCGTCATGCCCAACTCGTCGCGGATGATCCAAAGGAGCGGTGTGTCTCCATCCGACTTGACCTGATAGGACTGGCTATTGATCTGAAGATTCATGAGGCGCCTCCTGAGGCTTTCGATGGCGAGCCTTCGATGCCAGACGCTGCGCGATGATCTGAATGCTGGACAATCGGATGACGCATAGCTCAGGCTCACAACCCGGACTATAACACTGAACCCGCTGCATCAAAAAGATTAGTGTGTGAATCGCGATAGAAGTTAGAAGCCAGGATCATAAATCGGCTTCCAAACCTCTGTCTCTTCAGGGAAGAGAGGGAGGCCGCATCGATCATCGCAAGGGATGCGGCCTTTATCTCAAGCGTAAGCTTATGATTTCAGTGCGTAATCGCGCAGCTGTGGTCCTGTACGTCTTCGCCACCCATGCCCGGTGCGGCGACGTCGGTCAGGACGATGAAGCCGGGGCCATCGGCGAAATTCGCACCGACCACCACAAGATTGTGATCGCCCATTTCCTTTGTCGGGTCCTTCAATGTCTTGGCAAGCGCCAGGAACGGATTGAAGTCGCCCAATGTCTCGCCCTTGACCCGGATCGCCGAGAATTTGTGGCCGGCGATGGTATCGGGAAGCGGAGCCCAGTGGTCACCGATCTTGTCGGCATCGGCCTTGAGGGCAGCCCGCGCATCCGCGCTCAGGCAATCGACATGGATATGCAGCTGGTTTTGCGAACGGGCCTGCTGCGCGTTGACAGCCAGGCTGAGGCCGTCGCGCGGGAGCGCGTGCGACAATCGGGCGTTAACGTCGCCTTGCTCGGCCCAGGCGTCGGCAAAGTAATTATGGGTTGCGGGATCGAGGAGGGCGGCACTTTCCATGCCCGTGATCTTGTCGGTCGGAATGAGAAGAACCTGCGCAACGCCCCGCAGATCCTTCAGCATCGCATAGTGCTCGGCCGTGTTCACCGAAAGGCATGGCGCGGTTTGCACGACGCACTTGTCATGCACGATCTTCCAGAGCACGTCGGAGTCGGCAAAGGCCGGAGCGAAAAGGAGGGGGAGGAACGATGCGGCAAGTGCCGTGACGCGACGCGAGTATGTCATGACAGGAAATTTCCCAGGTTCAAGCGATTTGGCATTTTCCGAAATTCCGGAGGGCTTAGCACAGGCCTATTAGGCTGATGTGACGGCTTGACGGCGGTCCTTGCCAAATGAGGGCCGATCCACGCGGTCGAGATTAAGCAATATCAGCCTCGCTTCATCTTCGGCTAAGGTCGCTTTCAGTTTCGTTGCCTAAATGGCAGGAGCCGGGGGAAACTATGCCTCGCTCCAGGGAGGAAAAGGCTGCTCGCAGCGGCCCTTTAATTATCCGTAGCGAGGTCTTTGCAACGCTCGATCGCCGCACGCCAGCGGCAAAGCAAAGAGATCAGGAGCTTGAAATGGGTATCGGAAAGCTGATTGAAGAAGTTGCAGGTGCCGTGGCTGCCGACGAGGCCGTTGAGGCCGTCGACCCGAATGCCGGTTTCCTGACGAAGGCCGCCGCTGCCGTCGCCGGCTTCGAAGGCGTCAACAAGCTGACGGACGTTCTGAAAGAAAAAGAGCAGGAGCCGGCCGCCGACAATAGCGGCGACCAGAACGGCTGACTGGAAAGCGGCAGGCACACGCGTCGAAAAGATTTTGAAAGCCGGGCATGTCCCGGCTTTCTGATTCTCTCGATAGCTGCCGCCTCCTCCCCGCAGCTGGCGATCGCACCACTTGCCGCGGATCTTGACGTAGATCTCATCGATCAATTTTCTATCCGTCTTCAGCCATCGGCCTCGACGGA
Organism: Rhizobium sp. NPDC090279; assembly: GCF_044769665.1. NCBI lineage: Bacteria > Pseudomonadati > Pseudomonadota > Alphaproteobacteria > Hyphomicrobiales > Rhizobiaceae > Rhizobium > Rhizobium sp. NPDC090279. The sequence goes on from NZ_JBIVYI010000001.1 coordinate 444,435, forward strand.
GGCAAAGGGGCGAAAGAATCCAGTCGGCTGCAGGATCGAACTGGCGATATTGGCAAGGATCGGGCCGGACGTCTCGCTCCTTGCCAGAGCCTCCTTCCAAGCCGGATCAGCCACGAATTCCGCCCATTTCCGCTGGCGCTCCTCCAGCGATTGCCATTCGAGGAAATAGATGAGGTCGTTGCTGGAGGACCCGACCATCGTCGTCCAGAAACCGAGGGGGCGGATGCCGAGCCGGCTCCAGATCGCCAGTGTCGCCGTTTCGAAGCGCTCCTGGAGCGCTGGCAGCTTGCCGGGCAAGCAAGTATAGATGCGCATTTCATGGATCATGAAAAATCCTCCTTGGACGAATTCAGAACAGGCCGAGCCTTTCCCTGAGAACCCGACTTAAAAGTAGTTGAGCGATAACAGCGGGTTGTGATTCCCTTTGGCGCCGAATTAAGATGGGTCTTCGATGACGTGAACTTATATTGCTCGATTTGAGCATAACTGAAACGGGCTTCATGTCTCAAGTGATTTTACCGACCGGGAATGGCGTTGATCGATCCCCTGATCCCACCGGCCCGCAGTGGTGCGCGATCGAGGACAAATAGCCAGGGCTCTTTCGGCCCTACCCCCTGCCCATCCTCTATCGCGATCGGTTCAAAGCTAGATTCGCTCGGATGTTGGGGCTTGACGAAAATAAGCCAGGCATTAATTTAAACGGAGGCGCCTCCGTTTATTCGTGGTGTCCTTCGCTTCCCAATTCAAATGAGAGCCGACCATGACGCCAGAATTCCATCGGCCTCGTCTTCCTGAAAGAAACCTATAGCAACCGGTAGACCGACGGATAGTTTCTACTAGATTCCGCAGGTCTCATCTTCGTGACGATGGCAGGAGCTTATCATGACACGAACCATTCATATCGCGCTCGACATCAACGGGCAGCGCCACAAACTCGATATCGAGCCGCGTGTGACGCTGCTTGACGCGCTGCGCGAACATCTTTCCCTTACCGGCACCAAGAAGGGCTGCGACCAGGGCCAGTGCGGCGCCTGCACCTGTCATGTCGACGGCAAGCGCGTGCTCTCCTGTCTGACGCTTGCCGCGCAGGCCGAAGGCCGTGAGATCACGACGATCGAGGGAATTGCCGGGGAGGCAGGCGATCTGCATCCGGTGCAGGCCGCGTTCATCGAGCACGACGCCTTCCAGTGCGGTTACTGCACGCCAGGCCAGATCATGTCCGCGGTCGCCTGCATTCGCGAAGGACATGCCGGTTCCGATGCGGAAATCCGCGAATATATGTCCGGCAATCTCTGTCGGTGCGGGGCCTATAACAGCATCGTTGCGGCGGTGCGCCAGGCAGCGGAGGTGGCGTGATGCGAAACTTCTCCTATCTGCGCGCCACGTCGACCGCCGAAGCTGCTCAGGCGGCGCAACAGGCCGGCGCCATGCTGCTTGCCGGCGGAACGACGCTGCTCGATCTCGCAAAATGCGGCGTGGGCGAACCCGACACGGTCATCGACATCACCCATCTCTCCGGCCTGAGCGGCATCTCCGTCAACGCTGATGGCGCAACCATCGGCGCGCTTGCGAAAATGAGCGAAGTCGCCGACCACAAGGATATTCGTGCGGCTTTCCCGGCGATCTCGGAATCGCTGTCTCTGGCTGCCTCTGCCCAGCTTCGCAACATGGCGACGATCGGGGGCAATCTCCTGCAGCGGACACGCTGCTCCTATTTCCGCGATCCAGGTACTTTTCCGGCCTGCAACAAGCGCAATCCCGGTTCCGGCTGTTCGGCGATGGGCGGAGTCACGCGCAATCATGCCGTGCTCGGCACGAGCGAGGCTTGCATCGCTTCCTATCCCGGCGATCTTGCGGTCCCTCTGGTGGCGTTCGATGCGGTGGTCGAGACGGATAGCCGCGAGGTTGCGATTGACGATTTCTTCCTCGCTCCCGGCAATACGCCGAACAGGGAAACGCTCCTTCAGCGCGGCGAAATCATCACTGCCGTCACAATTCCCGCTTCTGCCGTTGCCCGCAACTCGACCTACCTCAAGGTCCGCGATCGGCAGTCTTATGAATTTGCCGCAGCGAGTGCGGCCGTAGGTCTGGAGCTGGAAGCCGACGGCAGGACCGTCCTTGATATTCGCGTTGCCCTTGGCGGCGTCGCCACCAAGCCCTGGCGTGCCAGGGCTGTCGAGCAGGCACTCGTCGGCAAGGCTCTCACTCGGGAAGCCGTCGAAAAGGCCAGCCGGCTCGCCATGGAGGGTGCCGTCGCGCATGGCGGCAACCATTACAAGATCGAACTTGCGCCGCGTGTCATCGCCCGCGCCATTCTGACGATGGGAGGTCTTGCATGACCATGATGGAACCCCGCAAACACGGCGATGCGTCCGACGGTACCGTCGGCGGCCGCCAGTCGCGCTTCGAAGGCAATATGAAGGTGACGGGCACGGCGACCTATGCGCTGGAATATCCGGTCGAAAATCTCGCTTACGCCGTCCTCGTGCAGAGCACGATTCCGGCCGGACGTGTCGTGAAGGTCGATGCCTCGGCAGCGCTTGCAATGCCGGGCGTGCTGCTGGTGCTGACGCCGGAGGACGATCTGGGTCTTAAACTTTCGGCTGACTGGGGCGGCAACAAGCCCGCCGATGGGCCCTATTATCCGCTGCCGCGCGAGGTGCGTTTCAACGGGCAGTCGATTGCCGCCGTCGTCGCTGAAAGCCGCGAGCTGGCGACGGAGGCCGCCAGGCTCGTGCGCGTCACCTATGAAGAGAGCAGGCACGTTGCCGACCTCAACGACCCGAATGGCGGTGAGGGCAAGCTCATGGAACCCCTCTCTTCGGCCTGGGGCGATGCCGAGGCGGCGCTTGCCGCTTCCCCGGTGCGGATCGAGGCTGAATATTCGACGCCGCGCGAATATCACGTCGCGATGGAGCCGCACGGACTGACGGCAAAATGGGATGGCGACCAGCTGACCATCTGGGAACCGAGCCAGTGGTCGCACGGCATGGCGCGCATGTATTCCGAATGGTTCGACATGCCCTATGAAAACGTCCGGATCATCTCGCCCTTCATCGGCGGCGGCTTCGGATCGAAGGGTGTGCCGCTCGCCTATGGCGCCGTCGCTGTCGCGGCTGCAAGAAAGCTCGGCCGGCCGGTAAAACTCGCGGTCACCCGCCCGCAGAATTTTACCAGTTATGGCGGCCGTGCTGCGACCAGGCAGAAGATCGCACTGGGCGCAACGGAGGATGGCATCCTGCAGGCGATCGTCCATCGCGGCGCCAGCGAAACCTCGATGGATGCAGACTGGCCGGAACAGACGGGGGCCGCAACGGCGGTCCTCTACAAGGTCGAGAATTTCTCCTCGCAGCACCGCGTCGTGCCGGTCAACAGCGTGACGCCGGGCGCCTTGCGCGGCCCGGGCAAGAACCCGAGCGCCTACGGCATCGAATGCGCGATCGAGGAACTGGCCTACAAGCTCAGCATGGACCCGCTCGAGCTTCGGCTGAGGAACTATGCCGACCACGACTACCAGTCCGGCAAGCCGTGGTCGACGCGCCGGCTGCGCGAGGCGCTGACCGAGGGTGCGGAAGCTTTCGGCTGGTCGCGGCGCAGCCACGCGCCGCGCTCGATGCGCGACGGCAAGACCTTGATCGGCTGGGGCATCGGCTGCGGCACCTTCCCGGTCATCCGGGCGCCGAGCGAGGCGATGATCCGCATCCTCGGAAACGGCAGGGTCGAGGTCGTCAGCGGTGCCATCGACATGGGGCAGGGGACCTATACGATCCTCGCCCAGAGTGCCGCCGAGGTCTTCGGCATTCCGGTGGATCAGGTCGAGGTCTATCTTGGCGATTCACGATTGCCGGGTGCGGCGATCGCCGGCGGCTCGATGCTGGCCGGCTCGATCATGGGAGCCGTCCACAAGGCTGCGGTCGCCGCCCGCGACGAGCTTATCGGCCTTGCGCTCAGCGATGCCAATTCGCCGTTCCGGGATACGGGTGCGAATACGCTGAATTTCGCCGAGGGGCGCATCGCAGCACCCCGCGGCGAGGCGCCGTCGCTGACGCTGGCGGAACTGATGTCTGCGCTGAAGCGCGAGGAAATCGAGGTCCGGCGCAATACCCTGCCCGAAGGTGCGAACGCGCAGGAGCAGCTCCAGGCCTGGACCACCATGGCCAAGGTCCAGGGGCCGACCATGGGCGATTATTCCATGCACAGCTGGTGCGCCCATTTCGCCGAAGTGCGGGTCGATGAGGATTTCGGGACGGTGCGCGTTTCCCGCATGGTCTCCGCCTTCGATTGCGGCCGCCTCTATAATCCCAGGCTGGTCGAAAGCCAGTGGCGCGGCGGCATCATCATGGGCATTGGCCAGGCGCTTCTCGAGGAGGGGCTGGTCGATCAACGCAACGGGCGAACCGTCAACAACAATGTCGGCGATTACCTCGTGCCGACGAACTCCGACATTCCGGATATCCAGGTGATCTCCGTCGGCGTGCCGGACCTCAATGCCTCGGCGCTCGGTGGCAAGGGTGTCGGCGAAGTCGGTATCGTCGGCGTCGCGCCGGCGATTGCCAATGCTGTGTTCCATGCGACCGGCAAGCGCATCCGCGACCTGCCGATCACGTTGGAAAAGTTGCTGTAAAGGTGGCTTGGCCCGGGCCGCATTGCGTAAGCATGCGGCCCGGCGCCGTTTGACGAAGCCATGTCATTGCCAACGCGTTGCCTTTTTGGCAATGAAAACCCCGAAAATCGGCGCTTCTTCAGAACGCGTCCGTTTGTCATAGTTTGTTGCAAGCGCTCTTGGGAGCGCAGCGAGGCGAACGTCATGGCTTACGTAATCACCGAGCCCTGCATCGACACGAAGGATGGTGCCTGCACGGTCGCCTGCCCGGTCGATTGCATCTACGAGGGCGGGCGGATGTTCTACATCCATCCGGACGAGTGCATCAATTGCGGGCTTTGTCTCTCCGTCTGTCCCGTCGATGCCATCCTGTGGGATGAGGAAATGCCGAGGGAACGGCTCTTCTTGCGTGACGTCAATCGCGATTTCTTCGCCGACGGTGTTACCGGCTGGGGTGCGCCCGGTGGCTGGGACAAGAGCCGGACCACCAGTCTGGATCACCCTTTCGTGGCGGCCCATGGCGGCGCGTCCGGCAACCGCCTGTGACGCGAGACTTGCGCCGATCGCGGCATCAAGAGAGTCCGGGCCAGGTGGCGTAATAGGCACGCGTCGCTGCCGATAAGGCGGCGATGAGCGGTCTTTGCTTTTCAAGCCTTGGCAGATCGGCTCTTGCCTGCGCCAGCAGCTCGGACAGGGCAGCGTCGAAGTCGATGCCCGTAAGTTCCTCCTCGCGCATCACCGCGCGGCCGGCGACGAAGAGCCCTTTGGCATATCTCGCGCTCATGCGGGTCAGGAGGACTTCCGCCTCGTCGATATCGTCGAACAGTGCTTCGGCAATGAGGGCCTGATAATCGACGATGGTGTAGTCTTCCGCATCTCTTGCGTTGATGACCTGACCTCCGGCCCGGATTGCGGCATCGAATACATTTCGCGCCGTCAACTGCCGTGACAGGCCGCGGCCGCCCTGCAGGAGATAGAGGAGCCGCATTTCGCGCCAGAGGTCCTGATCGTCGTCCAGTCCGGTGCCGTCGAGGCCGATGGCGAAGGCCGGGCCACCAAGCTCGATCGTGGATGAGATTGGGGCGACGCCTGAGCGGAGACGCAGATTGGCTGTCGGATTGCTGGCGAGCTGCACGCCGCGCTCGGCCAGCAGCTCGCATTCATCGCGACGCAATTGAACGCCATGAGCGACCGCGAGCCGCGGCGACAGAAAGCCTATTCTGTCGAGATAATTGACGACGCCCTCAGGAAAACGCCGGTCGAGCCAGATGCGCTGGCGCGGGCTTTCGAGCAGATGCATGTGGATGCGCCTGTCATGGCGCGCGGAAGCTTCCGCAATCGCCTCCAGAAGGGCATTCGAGCACCATTGCGGCCCGATCGGCCCATACTGCACGTCGATTAGCGGATTGGCATTGGCAGCGGCAACCGCCTCGACGGCGGCTAGCTGCGTGCGGATGGGCGCATAGGCGGGAATAGTTCCGGCGAGCGCCTGCCAGTCCTCCGGTGACAGAAATGGCTGTAGCCGTTGCGGCCCGCCGTCATAGGCCCAGGCGTCATGGTCAAGCAGCGGACAGGAGAACGCAAGTCGAATGCCGATATCGCCGGCGGCGCGCATGACCGCGCCTGCCTCATTGACCAGACGATCGACATTCAGAGAGTTATGGCAGTGCATCGTCGCGCCGATGCCGGTTCTGGCAAGCCGGCCGAATGCGACGAGGGCTTCGAGATAGGGGTCCGTACGCGGCCGCAGCCTCAGGCCCGGTATCCACACTTCCAGCGCGTCGTCGACGGCGCCGAAATCGAGGGTGCGGATGCCATAGCCATGGTCGTGAGCATTGACAGGTGAGGGCAGCACCAGATCGCCGGCTTGCAGCCCAAAGGATTGGAATGCTTGCGGCAGTTCTGCCCCTTCCGTGATCCTCTGAGCCGGCGCATGGCCCGGACTGGGCAGTAACCGCATCGCCATAATCGCTTTCCTTTATCGCGAGACCAGCCTGTTGATCTTCTCGCCGAACTTTGCCAGTTCCTCGCCCATCGATTGCGCGACGACTTCGGTCGCATGGGTGAGTTGGCGGCGGCGCGAGACGACGATGCCGACCTCGAGATTCTGGAGCTTCGATCCGGCGATCGGCAGAGCGACGGCATCGCCGGCTTCCAGCTCGCGCAACAACCCGAGCGGGGTGAAGAAGGCCACACCTTCTCCGGAAAGAATCATCGGTTTCAGCATCATCTGATTGTTCGTCGCAACGAGGGTGCGACCGACGCGATTGAGCGCGCCTAACTCCACGGCGATCATCGAGCTCATGACCTCGTTGTCGAGCTGCAGCAGCATGTTGAACTGGGCGCATTCCTGCAGCGTTACGGACTTCTGCCGCGCGAGCGGATGGGTCTTGGCAACGATCGCCATCAACGGCATGCGCACGCCGTGGATCAGCTTCATGTCATGCGGCCGGGCAAGGTCGAAGGTGACGCCGATGTCGACATCGCCCTCGGCGAGGAACCGAAAGATATTGTTGTAGTTATCGGTACGGATGCGAAAATCCACCGCCGGATGCTTCTTGTGGAAGGTAGAGACGAATTCCGGCAGGAACTGGATGGCGAGGCTGTCCAACGCGGCGATATGAACGCGACCGGTGCTCTTGCCGTGGAGATCGCCGAGATTGGACTTCATGATCTCGTATTCGTGTAAGGTATCCTTGGCATGTCGCAGTACGATCTCGCCGGCCGACGTCAATCGCAACCCGTCGGAGAAGCGCTCGAATAGTGGCGTCCCTAGCTCGTCTTCCAGCTTCTTGATCTGGCGGCTGACGGCGGAAGTTGCCACATGCAGCTCGTCGGATGCCTTGCGGATCGATCCGGAACGTGCGACCTCGGCGAAATACTTCAGGATGCTGGCATGCATGAAAAGCCCTCGGCAATCTCGAAGCTATAACATGCCTATCTGCCACGCCAAACGGGAGCACGTTTCTCCTGGAAGGCTGCGACACCTTCCATGGCATCCTCGCTTTTCAAGGCCTTGATGAGCGCCGGCGTCCGCAGCGCTTGCGCCTCAGCCGGGCTCAAATGCGCGGTGCGATTGACCGTCTGCTTGATCGCCCGCAGGGATAAGGGCGCACAGGCGACGATATCGGAGGTCCAGCGATCGACGGCAGCGTCGAGTTCGCCGGCTGAGACGACTTCATTGACGACGCCAAAGCTTGCCATTTCCTGTGCGCCAAACTGCCGTCCCGTCAGCATCACGGCCATCGCGCGGTTGAACGGGATCTTGCGCTGCAGCAGCACCATGCCGCCATCGAGCGGCATGCGGCCGACGCGGGCCTCCGGTAGGCCGAAGCGGGCCGTTTCCACGGCAACGACGATGTCGCAACCGAGCACCATCTCGAAGCCGCCGCCCAGTGCATAACCATTGACGCGGGCAATCACGGGTACGTCCAGCGAGCGGCGGAAGGCAAGGCCACCAAAGCCGTTTTCCCGCCCGACGGTCCAGTAATCGACGCCAGAACTGCCGCTGCCGCCTTTGAGGTCGGCGCCGGCGCAGAAGGCCTTCTCGCCGGAGCCGGTCAGGACGACGCAGCTGATGTCGTCGCGCCTCTCGACTTCTGTCCAGATGGCTTCCAGCTCCTTCTCGGTCTCGGCATCGACCGCGTTCATCCGCTCGGGTCGATCCAGCGTGACGCGGGCGACGCGGTCCTCGACGGTGAAGGTGACGCTCATGCGGCGTCCCCCTGCAGCCCGGAAAGCGAAGCCAGAATCTCCTCATTATGCTGGCCGAGCTGCGGCGGCGCGATCCGCACGCTTACCTGCGCGGCCGACATGTCGATCGGCGAGCCGATCAGGCGGATCGGGCCGGCGGCCGTCTCGCCCGCATCGAGGATCATCTTGTTGATGATCGTCTGTTCGTCCTTCAGTGCCTCGGGGAGCGAACGCACCGGCGCGCAGAGGATGTCGACGCCTTCCAGCCGCTCGATCCAGTGGGCCGTGCTGTTCTTGGCGAAATTGTCGCGGAAGATCGCCTGCAATTCCGGTCGCCGCGCCATCTGCGCGTCGAAATCTTTGTAATGCGGGTATTGCGAGAGGTCCTCGATCTCAAGCGCCTCGCAGATATCGCGCAACGGGTTCGGCTTGAAGGCGCCGACCATAACGATGGCGCTGTCCGTGGTCTCGAAGACGCCCGTCAGTGGGAAGGCGCCCCAGTTCAGGTCCTTCTGGCGCATCAGATGCGTCGTGCCTTCCTGCATCTGCATGGCGATCATGGAATTGTAGAGGCTGACCGCGACTTGCTGACCCTCGCCTGTCTTGTCACGCTGCAGGAGCGCAAGGAGAATGCCCTGGACGAGATGCATCCCGGCCGAGTAATCGGCAAGCGGCGTGGCATAGATTGAAGTAGGATGGCTATTGTCGGACTTGCGGCGCATGACGCCGGAAACCGCTTGTGCCAGCACGTCCTGCCCGCCCTTGTGCTGATAGGGACCGGTCAGCCCGAAGCCCGTGCCGACGGCGTAGATCAGACGCGGATTGATCTTCTTCAGGTCTTCATAGCCAAAGCCCATGCGCTCCATCACGCCGGGCCGGAAATTGTTGACCACGACGTCGGCCGTTTCAAGCAGCGCCTGGACGGTCTTGCGGGCGCTGGGCTCTTTCAGATCGAGCGCCAGGCTCTTCTTGTTGCGGTTCAGGGAGCAGAAGACCGGGTTGTTGAGCCCGTCCGGATCGGAGCCGAGCGACCAGCGCGAGAGATCGCCGATCTTCACCTTCTCGATCTTGATGACTTCGGCGCCATAATCGGCCAGCACCTGCGTGCAGGAGGGGCCGAGCATGACCTGTGTGAAGTCGATCACGCGGATTCCGTCGAGTGGCAAGGTGGTCATTCTGCAGCCTCCAAATATGTCGCGTTCTCCGAGGGGATGTCGCCGGGATCGGCACCCTGGGCTCGCATCTGTTTCTGAATTGCCCGGATATCGGCCTTGCGAACGATCGTCCCGGCATTGAGGGCAACCGTTGCGGCAACACCTGCAGCCTCGCCCATGGCCATGCAGGGCGGGATCTCGCGGCTGGATTTCTGTGCCTGCGGGGTTGCCGAGTAATGCCGGCCGGCGACGATCAGCTGATCGATCTCCTTCGGCAGCATCGCCCGATAAGGCGTGTAGTAATCGCGGCCGCGGCAGACCGTATCGGCGAAGTGGCGGCGCGACATGACATCGTCCTTGGTGACGACGTAGGCGCCTTCCAGCTGTCGCGTCTGGCGTACACCGGTCTGTGGCGCGAAATCGACGACATAGGCATTCTCGAAACCCGGCATCTTTTGGCGGGCAAATTCGAGCAGCCTGGCGATACGCGAGCGGCCCTCTATCTCCGCCTTGGTCAGATCCTCGACCTTGAGGCCGCTCAGCGTCGGCATATGCGGGCAGTTCAGCCAGACGACGCCGGGCAGCGGCGTCTTCAGCCACCAGAAGGACCAGCAACCGCCGATCAGCCGCTTGGCTTCGTGATCGAGCGCCTTGAAGGCCTCCGGCTCCTGTTGCTCGAAGCGCTCGGCTGCTTCCGTATCGACGCCGCCCCAGCGCGAAACCGTGGTCAGGATGAAATTGGATTCGATGTGGGAAGCGCCAGCACTTGCGGCCACGTCGAGGTCGCCGGTGGTGTCGATGACGACATCGCCGAGGATCGCCTGCATGCCTTCCTTCGTCTGGCAGATCACGCCCTTGATCGTTCCATCCTCGACGATCGCCGAGGAAAACCAGCTATGGGTTCTAAGCTTGATCTTCGCTTCGCCGATCATGTCATAGGCGGCGCGCTTGAAGGCGTCGGGATCGAAGGCCGCCGAAAAGCAGATCGGATGCGGCATCGCCTGGGTGTGGAAGTCGAAAAGCCCCCAGCGCGCCCAGCGCTGCCAGGCCTCCGGCGTGTCGCGGAACTCGATCAGGCGATCGCGGTCCGTGGGAGTCACGCAGAGCCCCCAGCGCTTCATGCGCTCGATCATTTCCATACAGATGCCGCGTACGGTGATTTCGAGCTCGTTGATCATGTCGTCGAGCACCAGCACCATGCCGCCGGCAGCAAGCCCGCCGACATAGGGATAGCGTTCGAGAAGCGTGACGCTGGCGCCATTGCGAGCCGCCGATACGGCAGCGGCAATCCCTGCCGGGCCGCCGCCGACCACGACGACATCGGAGCGATCGACGACACGGATATCCCGTGCAGGCTGGTGAATAACCTGTTCCATTGGTGTTTCCTCGATGTTTCTTAGCGTTTAGTGCTGTCCGGCCGGCTTCCAGCGGATCATCCTCGCCTCCGTGACCGAGACGATGAAGAAGAGGATCACGGCCAGCAGCGCGGCGATGACAACCGTTGCGTAAAGCAGCGGCGAACGGAAATTGTAGGTCGCCTCGATGATGAGCGCGCCGAGACCGAAGCTGGAGCCGATCCATTCCGCCACGATCGCTCCCATGACGCTGCTCGTCGCGGCGATCTTCAAGGCGGCGAAGAGGAATGGCAGCGAGCTTGGCAGGCGAACCTTCCAGAGGATTTCGGAGTTACTGGCCGAAAGCACCCGCATCAGGTCAAGCATGGCGGGGCTGGTGGAGCGAAGTCCCTGGACCATGTTGACCAATGTCGGGAAGAAGCAGATGAGGCCGGCGATGATGATCTTCGGGGCGACGCCGTTGCCGAAGATCAGGACGAGGATCGGCGCAAGCGCGATGATCGGGATCGCCTTGACGAAGACGGCGATCGGATAGAACGCCTTCTCTGCGGTGGCGCTGTGGACGAACCAGATCGCCAGCATTATGGCGATGAGATTGCCGAAGATGAAACCGAGGACGGCTTCGAGCAGCGTCGGCAGGAGGTTTCGCGTCAGCGTCGCGGCATTGTCGCGAAAGGCATAGAGGACGTCGACCGGAGCCGGCGCCATAAAGGTCGGGATCTTGAAGATCCAGATGACCGCCTGCCACAGGACGATGCAACCGAGTGCGGCCAGGATTGCCGGCATGCGCGAGGAAAGAACGCCAATGGTTGCGTCGAGGATGGCGACCTTGCGCGGCGCCTTGGCGATGCGGCCAATGTCGGAGTGCACGGCGTTGCTCATATGCATTCCTCCAGCAGTGTGCGCAGATGCGCGGTGACCTTGATGAAGTCGATCGTGTCACGCATCGGAAGCGCGCGGGGATAGGGAAGGTCGACCTTCATGAACTCTTTCACCCTGCCAGGATGGGCCTGCAGCATCAGCACATGCTGACCAAGGAAGACCGCCTCCGGGATGGAATGTGTTACGAAGACGATGGTGGTGCCCGTTTCCCGCCAGATGCGTAAGAGTTCCTCGTTGAGCTTGTCGCGGGTGATTTCGTCGAGAGCGCCGAAGGGCTCGTCCATCAGCAGGATGCGCGGCTTGGTCACCAGCGCACGGGCGATGGCGACGCGCTGACGCATGCCGCCGGACAATTCATGCGGCAGCGCATTTTCACGCCCTTTCAGGCCGACGAGAGCGAGCAGTTCCATGGGCTCGGCATAGGAACTCTTGTCGTGCCTGCCGACTTCGAGCGGTAAACGGACATTGTCGATGACGCTGCGCCAAGGCAGCAGCGTCGCTTCCTGGAAGACGAAGGCAAAGTCGCGGCCCTCCCGTGCCTCGCGCGGTGGGCGCCCGAAAACCGAGACCGAGCCGTCGCTGATTTGGACGAGATCGGCGATGCAGCGCAGCAAGGTCGACTTGCCGCAGCCGGACGGCCCGAGCATGGTGACGAACGAGCCCTCGGCAATATCGACAGAAACCTTGGAGAGAGCAGTGAACTCGTTGCCCTTGTCGCCGAAGCGAATGTCGAGATCGCGAATGGAGACCGCAAGCCTTGCCGTTTCGGCAACGGGCAGCGGCTGCTTGATAGTGGCGGCGCTCATCATGACGTTCACCCGATCTGCTTGCGGATTTCGGTGGTCGCGTCGAGGATCGCCATGGTGGCGACGTCGTCGACGGTCGGTGTGGCCCCCGTAAACTGCTTGAGATCGGCGTAAGCCTTGATTTGCGCGGCCCAATTATCCTTGTTCATCGCTCCCCAGCCCGTCTGTTTCGTGCTGTCGCCGAAGGAGAAGTCGATGACGGGACGGACGGCTTCGAGTTCGCTTGCCTTGTCGAGATTGGGATAGGCGTCGACCAGCATGTCGACGGCTTCTTCCGGATGGTCGCGGACATAGCCCCAGCCCTTGGCGGCGGCCGTGGTGAAGCGCACCAGCACGTCGGAATGTTTGTCGAGCTGTTCGTCGGTCGTATAGTAGACGTTGGCGTAGAGCTTCAGGCCGGCGTCCCACAGCATCATATCGACGCGCTCGTCGCCGAGCACCTTCAGTGCATTGGTGTTCGTCACCCAGCCGGTGACGGCATCGGCCTGACCGGTGATCAACTGGTTCATGTCGGAGCCCATGTTGACCATCTTCACCTTGTCTTCCGGAATGCCGTTTTGAGCCAGCAGTGCGCGTAAGAGGATGAAGGCTGTGGGTTGGGTGGCGATCGTCTTGCCGATCATGTCCTTCGGCTCGTGGATCGGCGATTTCTTCAGCGAGAAGTATGTAAACGGATGCTTACGGTATCCAGCCAGGAATGCCTTGACCGGCATGCCGGCCGAGCGCGCGAGCATGACGGAAGGACTTGAAGATATCTGGCCGATGGTGGATTGGCCGGCCGCAACGCCAGCGACGCCATCAACATTCGGGCCTCCCGGCACGATCGTAAGATTGATACCTTGTTCGGTGAAGAAGCCCTTCTTCTGGGCGGCGACTTCGCCGAGCAATCCGTTGGAGGCGAGCCAGCCGAGCTGCATCCGGACCTCGGCGACATCGGCGGCCTTGCCGGCGCGGATGCCGACGAAAGTCTGGGTTGCGGCGAGGCTTCCGACCAAAGCAGCATTGGACAGGAAACGACGGCGATTCATCATGAATTGAGACATTCTGATAGTTCCCCTGTTGATCGGGCGATCGGACTTTTCGTCTCGTTATCCACCGATGACGAGATGATGGGGGAATTCAGCGTTCTAATAAAGAACAATTATGCGCACTATCGATTGCCGAAAAGGCAACGGTAGGAATGGCGCAAGCAATCGATGGGCAATGTTTGCGGCCGCCTGCGCGTGCCGAGCCGTAATCAGGTTGAGCGGAGGGTGAGGCGGTGTTACGCCTTGCCGCGGCTGATCCCGTAGGTCAATGCGAGCGCCCCGACCAGAACCGCACCCTTGATGAAATCCTGTGTGTAGTAAGGCGCATTCAGCATCGTCAGCCCGTTCAGAAGCACGCCGACGAAGACGGCGCCGATCGTCGTGCCGAGAACGTTGGGGCGACGCAATCCGAGGACCGCAAATCCGATGAGCGAGGCTGCGACGGAATCCATCAGCAGCGAAGCACCGGAGGAGACGTCGCCGCGGCCGACACGGGCCGCGACGATGATGCCGCCGAGCGAGGCGAGGACGCCTGAGAGCACATAGGCAAGGGTTTTCAATCGGGCGATATTGGCACCCGCCAGCCGGGTCGCCGCTTCGTTGCCGCCGGTCGCATAGAGAAGGCGGCCGAGACGCGTCCGTTCGGTAAGGACGTAGAGCACCAGGGCCACGACAAGCATCAGAATGACCGGAAGGGGAATGGTGCCGAAGAAGCTTGAGCGTCCTATCGCCAGAAAGGCGGGGTCGACCTTGCCGGTTGCCGTCGTTCCATCGGGAAGGATCAAGCCGACGGAGATCGAGCGCCCGGCCGTCGGGATCAGTTGCAGGCCCGTCAACAGGAACATGGTGGAAAGGGTGGCGAGCAGATCCGGCACCTTCAGCCGAACGATCAGCAAAGCGTTGGAAAGCCCGACGATCGCACCGAAGGCAAGCACCAGCGGCACGGTCTCGTAGACGTCGAGGTTCCATACGATCATGGCATAGCTGGCAGCCATGACGCTGGAGGCGGCCACTGCGCCGACGGACAGATCAAAGCCACCGATGGCAAGCGTCACCGTGACGCCGGCGCCAATGATGGCGACGACGGAAACCGCCTGCAGGATGCTCATCAGATTGCTGATGTTGATGAAGGCCGGCTGGGCGAAACTGAAGATGATGACGAGCGCAAAAAGGAGGAGAAACACCGCTCCCCGCCGCACGAATTCCTGCGACGATATCGTATTGCTTGCTGGCTTGGCCTGCGCGGGGATCTCGGCTGTACCTTCACTCATTAGGCGTATTCCTCATTCTGCCGGCCGCCGGCAATCGCTTGTTCGACGTCCTTCAGGCTGTGATGCTCCATCACCAGCACCCGGTCGGCGACTTCGAGCGCCTCTTCCGGATCGGATGTCGCGATTAATGTGGCGCGGTCCGTATGGGCGCGTATGGCTGCGATGATGTCCTGGCGGGCGCCGACATCGACACCCTGGAACGGCTCGTCGAGCAGCAGCAGCCGGCTCGGTTCCGCCTCCCAGCGCGCCAACACCACTTTTTGCTGATTGCCGCCGGAAAGCGACCAGACGGATGCTTCCGGAGCGGATGCCTTTATACCAAGGCGCCGAATGGCCTTTTCTCCTTCGCGGATCTCGCGTCGCGAGAGCAGGAAGCCCGACGGATACCATTGCGTCAGATGCGGCAGGCTGATGGTGGCCGCGATGCTTTCTCCCGGCCAGCCCAGCGGCATGAGCGAGGAGCGATGGCGGTCGGCAGCGGCCATGACGACGCCACGCGCGATCGCCTCCGCAGGCGAGGTGGGTTGGAAGGGGGCGCCATCAAGCCGCGCAACGCCGGCCGCAAAGCGTTCGAGACCAAAGAGGGTCGACAGAAGCCGGCTCTTGCCCGCGCCGAGAACGCCGGTAATGGCCACGACCTCGCCAGCATGGAGCTTGAGATCGATCGGCGGGCTGTCGGCAAACAGCTGCACGCGCTGAAGCTCCAGTACCGTCGTGTCGAATTGTTCCCGGCGGTGCGGACGCGCCGCTTTCATGGAACGGCCGATCATGGTTTCGATGGCTGCGTCGAAGTCGATCGGATGAGAGAAGGCGCCGACATTGCGGCCGCCTCGCAGGACGACCACGCGGTCGGCAAGCGCATCGAGATCGGCGGTGCGATGCGAGATGTAGAGAATCCCCAGACCGCGGGCTTTCAGCTGGCGAAGGATATCATAGAGCCGGGCTGTCTCGCGCGCAGAGAGGCTTGCCGTTGGTTCGTCCAGGATCAGCAGCTGCGCCTTGTTGGAAAGGGCGCGGGCAATGGCGACCATCTGCCGGTCGGCGGTGCCCAGATCGCCGAAATCCCGGTCGAGCGGTAGGTCGAAGCCGGCTTCCGACAGGATGGCTTCCGCCTTTCGCCGCACCGAGCGCTTCGACAGAAAGAAGGGCTGGCGTCCGTCAACGAATTGATTGAGCAGCAGCGCGTCCGCCACCGAAAGGCCCACCACGCCGACGACGTCGGTCGACTGATGCACGGTGACGATGCCCCGTGCCGTTGCCTCGGCCGGGCTTTCGGGGCGATAATCCGAGCCATTCCATACGATCCGACCTGAATCGGCACTGTGAATACCCGACAGGATTTTCACCAGCGTCGACTTGCCGGCGCCATTGGCTCCCATCAGCGCGACGACCTCGCCGCGATCGATGGTCAGGGACGCGCTCGCCAGGGCCTGTGTCGAGCCGAAAGCAAGCGAGAGATTTTGGGCATCCAGCAAGGTCATGAGCAAGGGTTCGATGATCGTTTGCGATACTCGTAAGCCACCGACGCCCAATCACAAGGATGGGCCTTGCTTTGTTCACTTATTCTATAGAATAAATTTTTAGCCGCTGTCGGCTTGACCTCGTTGGCGCTGCTAATGAGGGTCTGCGGTGCGCTTGAACGAGCAACGCCGGTCCTGCCGCATGGGAGTTTAATTTGTCTGAAATTCTGAGAGAGCCAGAAAACCCTTCCTTTAATCTATTAATTTTATAGACAATATAAAACGCTTAGATATCAAGAATTTCCGCTGTCGCGATGGCATTCGTTTCGCTCGTGCGGAAACCTGCGCCAGGAGTTTTCATGGACACAGTGCTCTACCTTGCTTCTCTCGCAACGCGACCAAGTCGCGCCGTAAGCAGGCGCATCTGGTCGATCCTGCAGCACGTCCTGGCAGGTCTGATGGTCCTATTCTCCTTTTTGGTATTGCTGCACGCTCTCTGCGGAGCCTGAAATCCCGAGTGACCACAAAAGAGTGACAAAGCCCGGCGTGCCGTATTTGCACGCCGGGCCTTTAAGCCGTTACTTGATGGCGTTCAGATCGACACCCTTGGTTTCACGAATAAAGATGAGGCCGATGACCAGGGTCATCGCCGCCACCGCTATCGGATACCAGAGGCCATAGTAGATATCGCCCTTGGCGGCGCTCATGGCGAAGACGGTTGCCGGGAGCAGGCCGCCGAACCAGCCGTTGCCGATATGATAGGGCAAGGACATGCCGGTATAACGGATGCGGGTCGGGAACATCTCCACCAGGATCGCGGCGATCGGGCCATAGACCATGGTCACGTAGATCACGAGAACGGTCAGGATGGCGATCGTCAGCGGCCAGTTGATTGCAGCGGGATCGGCGACCATCTTGAAGGCGCCGCCATTCGCGATCGTATAGACCGGCATGTCGGTGGCGCCTGCCGCCTGGTCCGCCGTCAGCAGCTTCGCCTTGATGAGATCGGCGACAGGCGTGACGGCCTTGTCGCCAGCCCGAACCGTTGCCGCGTTAAGCGCGAGCTCGGGGTTTGCGGTGATGAAGCCGTCAAGTTTGGCGTCCGGCACCTTGGCGGGATCACGGGCCAGCGGGAAGCCGGCCTTTTGCAGGGCAAGGTTCATATCGTGCGTGAAGGCCGCGCTCTTGGCAGCCGCACCGGCACCGGCTGCAACAGCGTCGTAGGAAGTGATTGTGGCGTCACCAACCTTGATGGTGGCTGGTTGTCCGGCTGGGCCGTCAACGACAGTATAGGGAACCGAGCTCTTGGACAGGAACGAGGTCGCAATGTCGCACGAATTGTTGAATTTCGCCGTTCCCACAGGATTGAACTGGAAGGTGCAATCGCCGGGGGCAGCAGTCACGGTGGCGCGGACAGTTTGTTCGGCCTGGGCGAGCGCCGGATTTGCTGCGTGGGTCAATGCCTTGAACAGCGGGAAGTAGGTGAGGATCGCCAGGGCAAGTCCGGCCATGATGATCGGCTTGCGGCCGATCTTGTCGGAAAGCCAGCCGAAGAACACGAAGAAGCCGCTGCCGATCAAAAGCGCGATGGCGATCATGATGTTGACCGACTGACCGTCGACCTTCAGCACGTTCTGCAGGAAGAACAGCGAGTAGAACTGGCCCGCATACCAGACGACGGCCTGGCCGGCGGTGAGACCGAGGAGCGCCAGCAGAGCGATCCGGGCATTCTTCCATTGTCCGAAGGCTTCCGACAGCGGTGCCTTCGAGCCCTTGCCCTCTTCCTTCATCCTCTTGAAGGCCGGCGATTCACTGAGAGACAACCGTATCCAGACGGAAATGCCGAGAAGGACAAAGGATAGGATGAAGGGAATGCGCCAGCCCCAAGCGGCAAAGGCGTCTTTGCCAAGCCAATTCTGCACCACAAGGATGACGATAAGCGACAGGAAGAGGCCGAGCGTCGCCGTGGTCTGTATCCATGATGTGTAAAAGCCGCGACGGTCATTGGGCGCGTGTTCGGCAACATAGGTTGCCGCGCCGCCATATTCGCCGCCAAGCGCCAGGCCCTGCAACATGCGCAGTACGATCAGGATGACCGGGGCCGCGAAACCCCAGCTGGCCGAGCCAGGCAGGATACCAACCAGAAAGGTCGAAAGACCCATGATCAGAATGGTGACGAGGAATGTATATTTGCGGCCGACAAGATCGCCGATCCGTCCGAAAACCAGCGCGCCGAACGGCCGGACGAGGAAGCCCGCGGCGAACGCAAGCAAGGCAAAAATGTTTCGGGTTGCCTCCGGATAGTCGCTGAAGAAGGCTGCGCCGATGAATGCGGCCAGGGACCCATAGAGATAGAAGTCGTACCATTCGAACACGGTTCCGAGGGAGGAGGCGAAGATGACCTTCTTCTCTTCCCTGGTCATGCCTCGACTCGTCGTCTCGGCCACGGACGTGGATGCCATTAATCAATCCTCCCAATTGCACCAGGGACATGGTCAAAAGACCCGTGTCTGTCCCCCATGATGACATTACGCGGGACTCTCCTGCCGATGGGCGCGGAAAGTCGCGCCAGTGGATGCTCTCCTGATTTCCTCCCCCAGGAGATCACGCACCTGATGCATGAGCGAGTGTTGGCTAAAAATTGAAAATTGCAATGGCTGCAACCGCCGTCGCTTATGGAAAACTGTGTGTAATCATCAAGAAATCCGAATATATCACCAGGCGAGGCTGCTGCGTCGAATTCTCCCGAGGAAAAGTGGCGTCAGCTGCGGTGAAACGCGGCGCAGCTGACAAAGTTTGCCGACCCGCATTCGAGTCGTTTTTGACGTAGGTCACGCCGGCTGCAGCCGCAGGCGTTGCATGGGCGGAAAGGCAAGGGCGATGGCCGCGGCGCCCAGGCCCACCATCGACGATCCGATGAAGAGCCAGGAGTAATTGGCGAAGGTATCGAATATCCAGCCGCCGATCAAAGGCCCGGCCGCCATGCCGATGCTTGAGAGCATCGATGCCGCGCCGAAGACGGTGCCGATGACACGCGGTCCGAAATATTCGCGTGTAAGCACGGCATAAAGCGGCATGACGCCGCCATAGGCGCTCCCAAAAATGACCGCCAGCGCATAGAACTCGCCGAGTTCGCTGACCAGCAGATAGGTGGCAAGCGCTGCCGCCTGCACCAGCAAGCCGGCGACAAGCACCGGCTTGACGCCGAGTCGGTCGGCGAGCGTTCCATAAAGGAGGCGCCCGCCGAGACCTGCGAGCCCCTCGACGCTATAGATGCTGACGGCCGCCATCGGCCCCACGCCGCAGATGGTGGCATAGCTGACCATGTGGAAGATCGGCCCGGAATGGGCCGCGCAGCAGGCAAAGAAGGTCGCGCCAAGCACGAGGAACTGCGGCGAACGGAAAATCCGGCCGAGCGGCAGGCTCTGCTCCTCCCTCCGTCCGTCTGCGCCGGAAGCTTCGGCAAGAACGGGGGCTCTGCGCACGAGCAATGCCGCTGGAATCAGCAGAACCCAGGCCATGATGCCGATGACAAGCATGGCGAAACGCCAGTCATAGGCCGAGATCAGGTAGCGGGCGAAAGGCGACACGGTCATCGGCGCGACGCCCATGCCGGCTGAAACCAGCGATACCGCGAGGCTTCGGCCCTCGTCGAACCAGGCGGTTGTCGCCGCAATCATCGGCGCGAAGAAGGCGCTGGCGGCAAGGCCGACAAGAATGCCGTAGGTCAGCTGGAATTGCAAAAGCGAGCCAGCCCGGCTCGCGAGGACAAGTGCCAGCCCGAGCAGCAGAGCGCCGATCACCACGACGATACGGACGCCGAAACGATCGCTTGCCGCACCCCAGGCAAAGGCACCGAGGCCCATGGTCAGGAAATTCAGCGTCATGGCGGCAGCGATGCCGGCATGTGACCACCCGGTATCGGCGGCGATCGGCACCTGAAAGATCGCAAGGGAGAACATCGCGCCGAGCGCGACGCAGGTCATCAGCGCACCGGCGCCGACGATCACCCAACGATAGGACGAACTCATTTGCAGCTCCCTCCATCCGGTTCAGCCCAGGTGCGAAAGATCGGATTATCATCTTTCGCCTCATGTCTGGAATAAAGACGATTGCATCGGAATGATTTCGACATTGCCGCCCGAAAAATTTTGATCGGCATTGCGGGGCGGTGCTTTCGAGAGTCTGGCGACAGGATCGCCGGGACGCAATGGTCCCGTCAGATATCTGTGCCATTCTGCAAATATGAGGATGCCGATCCACGGACATCGCGCCGCAAGGCTGCCGGCATCCTGGCGTCGCGGATTTAATCTTGAGCTCATTTAGGGCTGCTAAGACAACCGCCTCGATGCTGTAAGACCCTGCTTCGCAGCCGTAAGGCGAGCGCAAGCGGCTGAAAATGACATACAGGCATAAAGCATACCGAACCAGATCTTCACGTCATGGAGCGGCATATTCAATGGCTCATATCGTCATCATCAATCCGCGTTTCGAAACCTCCTACTGGGGCATGGAGCACGCTCTGCCCCTGTTCGATGTCAAGGCCAATCTGCCGGTGGCCTGCCTGCCCTTGCTGGCGGCACTGACGCCGGCTGAACATACCATCACGCTGGTGGATGAGAATATCGAGCCGATAGATTACGGCCTGTGCGAGAGGGCCGATATCGTGGCGCTGACGGGCATGATCGTTCAGCGCTTCCGAATGACGGAAATCCTGACCGAGCTCAAACGGCGCAACTGTTTCACCGTCGTCGGCGGACCTTGGGTGACGGTCAAGGAGGACTATTTCGGCAATCTCGTCGATGTCTCTTTCATCGGCGAGGCAGAGGAGACCTGGCCCAGATTTCTGCTCGAATGGCAGGAGGGGCAGCACGCGCGGCGCTATGAACAATCCGACAGGACGGATATGAGCACGGTGCCCGTGCCGCGCTTCGACCTCCTGAAGATGGACGAGTATGCCGTCGGCAGCATCCAGTTCTCGCGCGGCTGTCCCTTCACCTGCGATTTCTGCGATATCATCGTGGTCTTCGGCCGCAAGCCGCGCATCAAGACCAGTGTCCAGGTCGTCGCCGAGATGGAGGCCCTGCTCGCATCCGGAATGGATACGGCCTTCATCGTCGACGATAACCTGATCGGCAACAAGAAGGCGATCAAGGAAGTCCTGCGCGATGTCGTCGCCTGGCAGGAGCGCCATCATTATCCGATGACGTTCCTGACGGAGGCATCGATCGACCTGGCTGATGACCCGGAACTGATGCAGCTGATGGTCGACGCCAACATCCGTACCGTCTTCGTCGGTATCGAGACGCCGAACGAGGAGGCGCTGCGCGAAACCAAGAAGCTGCAGAACCTGCGCAAGGGCGGGACGATGCTGGACAAGATCCACGCGATCCAGCAGACCGGCATGGAAGTCTGGTGCGGCATGATCCTGGGCTTCGACAGCGACGATGCGACCATCTTCGAGGCGCAGCGTGTCTTCATCAAGGATGCGCGCATCGTCAACGCCATGATCGGCATGCTGGCGGCGATCCCGAAGACGCCGCTATACACGCGCCTCGCCAAGGAAGGCAGGCTCGATCACGACGATCCGCCGGCCTATGGCACCAATGTCATTCCGCTCAATCTCTCGCGCGAAACGTTGCGGGACGGATATCTTTCCGTTCTCAGCGATCTGCATCAGCCGGCCGCCTATTTCGATCGGCTGGATGCGCTCTACATCGATGCCCGTATCGAACCGGAAAGTACCCGCTTACGCCACCTGCGTCGCCACCCGTTGCGTTTGCTGGCGCTCAACGCCACATGGGCGTTCGAAGCGGTCGGGATTTTCATTCGGTTGATGCGCCGGGTGAAGGAGGCGGATTTGCGCGCCACCTATCGCGCGCGGCTTTTCAATCTCCTGCGACATCGGCGTTCCCCGGTGGTGCTGCAGATCTACGCCATCAAGTGTGCCATGCATTATCACGCCCATATCATGGTTCAGCAAATGCGCACGGGCGGCGGTATCGTCAATTCGTTCTGACCTGATTGGCGGCCTGGAAAGCCGGTTCGGATATGTGCTTCCGGTTTTCGACGCGCGTTTTTCGCATCGAGGATACGAGCTACGGACTGTTGCCATGTGGCAACACAGAAGGCTGCAAATCTACAATTCGAAATTGTGGGCTTGCCGATTTCCAGATCTCGCGTATTATTCGCTCATCCGCAAATCGAACACAGGAGGCGTGATATGCAACATACACACATGTTTACCTACGCCTCTAGCGGAATGCTCGTTACTGGTTTGGTATGTGCCATGCCAGCTACACGACGAGCAGCTATTTAAAGCCAGAAATAGCTTTGAATGCCGCCACTTAGGCGTTTTTCCCATAAACACATTGTGACTTGCTGATGGAATAAACCGACGCATGTTCCATGCGTCAGCTCCTGATGCCAGTCGAGCTTCAAGAGGACCTGGTTGCGTGATTGCGCCAGGAAAAACAATGACGAACTCACAATTTTTAGTTGCTGATAGCTTAACAGCAACGGTCGATGAACTGTGCCTGAAATTCGGTGCCTGGAGGACGGCGCGCGCCTTGATGTTCGTCGTCTGGAGGCAACGCCAGACGCGCAAGCTGGTGTCCGAACTGTCGAACTACCAGCTTCGGGATATCGGTCTGCCCGAACGGGAAGACCCTTTGGGGCATCCCAGCTACATGCCTCCGCATCTGCGCAGCTACAGCTGAATGGAAGCGGTGCAAGCTAAGGCCCGGCTGCATATCATTCTCGCTCCATTTTGGCTCGAGCATGGTTCTGTGGCAGGAAGCAAGACCGGAAAGGGAAGCTGCTGGCGGATCGGGCCGACCGAATTAGTCAGCTCATGCTTACCGATGGAATGTCCCGCGAGGGGCGCAGCAGGGGAGAAGGCGATGCGTTCTCCCCTGCAACACCGTTGCAGCTGACGATCTCATTCAGCGCGTTCTGCGCAGAATGTCCCGCGATCCGAGTTCTTCCCATAAATGATCGAACCGCGTCCGAAGAGGGTCGCAATCTTCCCGCAATCCGCCTATGCAACGACGTTGTTCCATTTGTGGGGATGGTTCATTGCGGATCTTGTTGCTTGAAGACGAGCCGGAAATGGCCGCGGCGCTGAGCGTTGCGTTACGGGCTCGCGATGCCATTGTCGACCACGTGTCGCTGCTGGCCGATGCCGAGGAGGCGGCAATCAACCTCCCTTACGATGTCATCCTTCTCGACCGTCAGGTCCCGGACGGAGACGGCCTGTCGATCGTTCCGAAGCTGCGGGCTGCCGGTGTCGGTACGCCGGTTATCGTCTTGACGGCGCGCGGCGAACTCGACGACCGTATTGGTGGCCTCGACACTGGCGCCGATGATTACCTCGTCAAGCCTTTCGCCATGGAGGAGCTTCTGGCGCGATTGCGCGCCATCATGCGCCGCCCCGGCGATGTGCGGACCGAGGTGGTGAACTTCGGCAGGCTCTCTTATGACTTCGGCTGCCATGATATCCTGATCGAAGGCGAAAGGCTTGAGCTGCCGCGTCGAGAAGTGCTGGTCTTCGAGGCGCTTGCGCGCCGGCTCGGCCGCACGGTGCCGCGTCATGCACTGGAAGAGGCCGTTTATGGGTTTGCCGACGATATCCAGTCCAACACGCTGGATGCGCATATCTCCCGCCTTCGCCGCAAGCTCGCCTCGGTCGGCTCCGGCCTGGAAATTCACCCGGTTCGCGGCATCGGCTATCTGATGAGACGGATATCATGAGCAAAAGCCAGCCTTCCTTGCGATGGCGCCTCGTCTCGCGCCTGTCTTTCCTGCAGGCGATTTTTCTGTCGCTGCTTGCAGTGCTCATCGTCGTCGCCCTCTGGGCGACCGGCAGTTTTATCTCGCTTCAGCCGGAAGACGAGACCATCGACGCCATCTCCCAGTCCGTCGGGCGGGATCAGACGGGTGCCCTTGTGCTGAAGGAGACACCCGCGCTTGCGGCGCGGCGCGGCAACTTGCCGGGCCTTTGGTTCGTCGCGCGGGATCGCGGCGGTAACACGATAAGAGATGGAAGCGTGCCGCCGGCCTATGCGGTAATCGGCGGCGCGCTCGACGGCATCGGGCAGGCCCGCTTCGGCAGCAATCTCGGCGGAAGCGTCGTGCCCGCCGCCCGGCTGCAATGGGTATCGTCTCCGGCCGGCGAGGTGCAGGTCCTGACGGGCGTGGACGGCAGCGTATCGACGATTCGTATCCTCGGTGCGATGGGCATCGTGTTCTTCAGCGCCCTTCTGCCGTTGCTCATCGTGACGGCGGTCGCAACGGTGATTGCCGCGCCACTCGTGGTTCGCCGCGCTTTCTCCTCGCTCGATTCAGCCGTTGCCCGCGCCGGGCAGATCGACATCAATCGGCAGGGTACGCGGCTGCCGGTCGAAGATGTTCCGCGCGAGATTCTGCCGCTTGTCGAAGCCATCAACGAGGCGCTGAGCCGGCTGGACGAGGGCTACGAGCGGCAGAAGCGTCTCTTTTCTCATCTTGCCCATGAGTGGCGGACCCCGGTCGCGATCTTGCAGGCGCGTCTCGATAGTCTGCCGGCTGGTCCTTTGAAGGAACGGCTCTTCGAGGATACGGTTCGCCTTGCGACCCTTGCCGAGCAGTTCCTCGATCTTCAGCGTCTCAATCATCGGTTCGAACCGGTGCCGGTCAATCTTGTCGAGGTCGCGCAGCAGGTCGTTTCGGAGTTGGCACCGCTTGCGATCGCTGCAAATTATGAGCCTTGTTTCAATAGGGATGAGGAGGTGGTGGAGGTCCTCGGCGACCGGCTCGCCATCGAGCGAGCCGTTACCAATCTTGTGCAGAATGCGATCCAGCACGGTGGCCGCAGCGGCAGAATAACGGTCCATGTCGGCCGTGCCAGCGGTATCACGGTAACCGACGAAGGCAGCGGCATCCCGCAGGAGGAGCAGGCTCGCATCTTCGAGCCGTTTCATCGTCTCCCAGGACATGGCAAAGGCTTCGGTCTTGGTCTCAACCTCGTTCAGGAAATTGCCAGGCTTCATGGCGGCGGCGTCTGCGTCTTGGATGGACCGACCGGCGGGGCAGCTTTCAGATTGAGCTTCCCGGCGGTCGGATAGGCAATAGACCGGCTTCCCGGTGCAATGTTCTCGCAATCGGTTCTCCTTAAGGAAAAGCCTGTCGCACAGGCGAATCTTTCAGGCCCTACTGGCGGGAACATGTCAAGCACCTCACTATTTCTGCGAACGCTGTTGACCAATCCGCGCATGGTTGGAGCGGTAGCTCCTTCCGGCACAATGCTAGCCAATCTCATGACGAGCGAGGTTGATCCCTCGGCCGGGCCGGTTCTGGAACTCGGTCCCGGCACGGGCGTCTTCACGCAAGCCTTGCTTGCGCGCGGCATATGCGAAAGCGATATCACACTGATTGAGTCCGCTCACGGCTTTGCCAGCCTGCTTCGACAGCGGTTTCCCGATGCCCGCGTTATCTGCGCCGATGCCGCGCGACTTGGCTCTCAAACCCTGCCCGAAGGGCTGTTGTTCAGCTGCGCGATCAGCGGATTGCCATTGCTGAATATGTCGCCGAAGACAGTGGTAGCCATTCTGACTGGGATCTCCTCAAGGCTGCATGAAGGCGGCGCGCTCTACCAGTTCACCTATGGCATCCGCTGCCCGGTGCCGCTCCGCCTGCTCGACCGGTTCGGCTTCAAGGCAACGCTGCATGGCCAGGTGCTGCGCAACTTCCCGCCTGCAAGGGTCTATAAGATCGTCCGGCGCCGGCCACGTCATTGTCCGGTTATCGCCGAATGAATGGTTCTTCTTACCTCTTGGATATCGTGCCTGATCTGGCCGCATGGGGGCTGCTCGGTCTTGCGATATGTTCTGCGATGGAGAAGCTTGTCCCCATCATACCTTCAGCCGGCATGTTCCTGATGCTCGGCTTGTTGGGTGCCGCCAATCCAGGCGATCTGCCCGCCGTGATTGCCATCACGGCCGCCGGTTCAACGGTCGGATCGTTGTTTTGGTATGGAGCGGGTCGATGGTTGGGGTCTGCACGCGGCGATGCCTTCGCGCAGAAAATGAGCAGGCGTCTGCATATCAAAGAGGAATGGTATTTGCGCCTGAAGCGCAACTATCGTCATAACCCGATATGGGTCATGTTCTTCGGCCAGCTTGTGCCGGTCGTCAGGGCCTATATGGCATTTCCGGCAGGCGTGCTTGCCGTACCGGCGCCAGGCTTTGCCGTTGCAACATACTGCGGCGCAGTGATGTGGAATGCGCCGTTTCTAGTATCGGGCTACTTGCTGCGCAAGCAGATAGTTGCGCCGGATACAGCGGTACCTGCCGCCATCGTCGCAATCGTCTTGGTTAATCTTCCGCTACTTGCCCTGTCCCGACTTTGCCGGCTAAGCCGTACCGCGGCTTAGCCGGTCATGTCACATGCCGTTAACTATACGGTCAGAACAGCGTATATGACGCCGCCATTCTCGCCGCGCGTGACGGAGACATCGGAGATCGGGTGCTTGACCTTGTCGATGATCGACTGGACATCCTCGTCAGTACGCCAGATCAACGGCCAATTCATGAAGGTTTCCATGTAGCCTTCGACACCGATATCCTTTGCGAAGTTCGCGAGCAGGAACTTGCCGCCGGGCTTCAGCATCTGCAGGCAGCGCTCTGTCAACCGCACGGCTACGCTTTCCGCCAGATAGTCGTAAAGGCCGGCTGCATAGATGAGGTCGAACGTGCCGAGCTTCTGCGCACGCCCCAAAATGGTGCGAACGGAGCCGTTGATCGCTTCGATGCAGCTTCCGTGGAAGGCCGAGCTCACAGTCCCGACGCTGACCGGGTCCTGGTCGAGTGCGACCCAGCGCTTGAGCCTGCCGCTCTGCAGAGCTTGGGAGCGCTCCGCTTCGCGAAGATGACCAGCCGCGATCGCCAGGATCTCGGCGTCATCCTTGTTCTCCGCCACCGCATCGACATGCGCTGCCAGGATCTCGCGCCTTTCGCGCACGGCGACGGCGGATGCTGCGCGCCGGGTGAAATCGTAAACTTCCGCGCCAAGCGCCGAAGCCTCTTTCACCTGTGCCGCAACAGCCGGATGTTCATAAATGAAATCCAGCAGATAGGCATCTCCACTGTAGCCGCGCGGCTTTTCAAACGACCATCGCGTCAGAGGGTCCTGCAGTAGAAAGGACGACACGGGATGACCCTGCGCAACCGAGGCCAGATGAGCCCAGGTCAGGGGTGTCGTCTTGTTCTTCAGGGTCTGCAGACGCTCCGTCAAGGCTTTCATCGTACCTTGAACGGGTGCGTTTGCTTCGAACGCCTGCTGTGTGAGGGAGAGAATGAGGGCGAGTTCGGCCTCGCCCTCCTTGATTTGATCAGTTGCAAGGTTGTTACCGGACGATCTCGTATGTTCCGAGATGGACTGGGCGGTAACCAGGCTGAAGCCATCGAGAGCGGTCTGAAAT
Source organism: Rhizobium sp. NPDC090279 (assembly GCF_044769665.1). Classification (NCBI taxonomy): domain Bacteria; kingdom Pseudomonadati; phylum Pseudomonadota; class Alphaproteobacteria; order Hyphomicrobiales; family Rhizobiaceae; genus Rhizobium; species Rhizobium sp. NPDC090279. The sequence goes on from NZ_JBIVYI010000001.1 coordinate 472,145, forward strand.
TGTTTCAATTTTAAATCATTCCGTGAACACTATGCAAACCATATCTCATATAAAAATTGAGCGCTATGGTTTTGTTAATGTCGCTGCGGCAACGCTGTCGTTATCAAACGGATCAAATTAGCCGCCTTGGTGAAGCGAGTGATTTGTTCAGTCGAGTGACGCAAAGGTAACGCGGTGGACATGAAGTCTCGGCTAACTCGGGTGATGGTGAGCATGCGTCGATTGTCGGGAAGAAGCGATCTTGGTCGGAGCGAGGCTCGCAGGACTGAACGCCCGGACGAACTGCGCGTGCTCTACAAAGCCTATAGCAACGATGCGCGGCGTGCCTTGGCTCGCAGCGGTCTGTGGCTTGCCGTACCCGTTTATGTCCTTTTCCTGATCACCGATCTGGTCTTCATTCCCGACGTCTCGCCGGTGACGATCCCCGCCCGTTTTCTGATCGGCGGCCTGTCGCTTCTGATCCTGGAAATCCAGTTTTCGCGCCAGCGTCGCGCCGGCGAGCTTGAGGCGACATGTGCTGCCGCCGTTGTCCTTGGTTATGTCGTGTGGCTGGTGCCCGCGCTGCAGACAACCAATGCCGAGGCATTCTCCTACTATGCCGCCTTTGGTGCCATCTTCATGATGGGCGTTAACCTTTTCTTCAGTCTTGAGTTCGGCCTGGCAATTGTCTCGTCAGGGCTGATCTTGGCTTCCTTCCTGCTGTCGCTTACGGAGTTTCACTACAGCCCCGCCTATTGCCTGGCCTTCGCGACCTTTTATCTCTGCTGCTTCGTGTTCACGTCCTATGTGAACTGGAAATTGAACAAGGAGCGTTTTAACGTTTTTCTCAATGCCAGAGAAGCGGAGTTGCAGCAGCGCCAGGCGACCGAGCGTGGCGAGGCGCTTCTGCGGCTTTCCATTACCGATTCCCTCACCGGAATGGAAAATAGAAGAGCTGCGGATATAAGGCTGAAGCAGTTTTGGGATCGATGGCGAGAGAAGAACGCACCATTCGCCATTCTGTTGGTCGATGTCGATTTCTTTAAGAAGTATAATGACTACTACGGCCATCAGGAGGGCGATCATTGCCTTGTGACGGTTGCCAATGCCTTGTCGAATATCGTCGCTCCCTTGGGGGCGACGGTTGGACGCTACGGTGGCGAGGAGTTCATCGTCATCCTCGATCTGGAGTGCAGCTCGGATGCGCTCGCCTTGGCGGAAGCCATTTGTCAGGGGATCGAAGCGCTTGATATCGTCCATGCCCAGCGTCTCGACGGTTTCCGGCATGTCACCGTCAGCGTCGGAGCGACCGTTACAAGAGATGTCGCCGGCGCGAAGCTGGAGAATGTGATCAACGAAGCCGACCGCGCTCTGTATTCCGCAAAGGCCAGCGGCCGCAATTGCGCAAGGATATTCGATCCGAACGAATTGCCCGGCGGCGATGCGAGCGAAAATATCGCGGCCATTCTGAAGATCGCCATCCAGCAGAACCTCGTCTCCCTGGTCTATCAACCGATCCAATATCTTCACACGGGAGAGATCGGCGCCTACGAAGCCCTGATGCGCCTGCAATTGCTCGATGGGTCAAATTCTTCTCCGGCGGTGTTTATCCCGATAGCGGAGCGTACCGGCGCCATCATGGAGCTCGGCTATTGGGCGATCAGAAGAGCTTGCTGCGACCTGCTCACCCGCGACATCGTCGACACGGTCAGCATCAACGTCTCCCCCATCCAGCTGCGGGCGCCGGGGTTCGCGGCGCAGGTAGCCGCCATTCTGGCTGAAACGGGCGTTTCGGGTCACAGGGTGGCCTTCGAGATCACCGAGGGCGTCGATATGGAGATCCGCCCCGATGTCCTCGACAGTATTCAGGATCTGAAAAAGCTCGGCATCAAATTTTGGCTGGATGATTTCGGCACAGGCTTTGCCGGTCTGTCATGGCTTCGATTGATGGAGTTCGAAACCGTCAAGATCGACAAATCCTTCCTGCATGATGCCGCAAACAATGACGGTGCGAAGATCCTTCTCGAGGACATCATCGGTCTGGTGCGCAATCGCGGCCATCGCATCCTGGTCGAGGGCGTGGAGGACGGGGAGCAGCTTGATCTGGTCAAATCCTTTGGCATCGACGCCGTTCAGGGATACCATATCGGCCGTCCGGCCCCGCCGCTCAAGCATCCGATCACCATGATGCATGGGGGTCGCCTCCGCCTGCAGGCGTCGGCGTGAGCAGCCGGCCCTTACCGGGCCGAAGGCAATGAGAATGGCAAGCGTCGACCTGTCCGGGATCTACAGAGGCTATATTGCCTGCCTGAACGGCCAGGATTGGTCGAATCTGGGCAAATTTGTCCATGAAGACGTGCATCATAACGGCGCTCATATTGGGCTGTCAGGCTATCTGGAAATGCTCGAAGGCGACTTTCGCGCCATTCCGGATCTCCATTTCGATATTGCGCTGCTGCTCTGCGAACCGCCGCGCATCGCAAGCCGTCTGCAATTTGATTGTACGCCGACTGGAGTGCTGTTCGACATGGCGGTGAACGGCAGAAGGGTGCGGTTTGTGGAAAATGTCTTCTACGAATTTCTGGACGGGCGCATTCGGAATGTCTGGTCTGTCATTGACAAGACGGCGATCGCAGACCAGCTGTAAGTGACGACGTTTCCGTTTCGCAATTCACCGCCGGCAATCCGGCTATTTCTGTCCAAGGCGCAGCGCCATGAAACCCGCTAGGAGCGCGGCCAGGCCGCTTGCGATGATGGGGCCGGAATAGCTGCCGGTATGGTCGAAAATGGAGCCTGCGGCCGTCGGGCCGATCAAGGCTGCGATACCCACCGCCGTATAGAGGTAGCCGATCGCCGCGCCGATATTGCGCGTGCCGAACAGATCGGCCGCGACAGCGGGGTAAAGACCGACGCAGCCGCCATAGCTCATGCCAAACGTCAGTGCGAACAATCCCAGCTGGATCATGCCTGATGCCGATGCCCACAGGGCAAAGGACGCGGCGACTGCGAATGTCAGCGATGCCAGCAGCCGGCGGCGCCCGAGACGATCGCCAAGACCGGCCAGGAAAAAGCGGCCGACGATATTGCCGACGCCGATAAGACCAACAAGTGTGGTTCCGTCCTGAATGGAAAGACCGAGGTCCTGGGCCGCCGCAACGATATGGACATAAGGGATAAAGGTGCAAAACGACGACAGAATAAGCACGAGATAGAAAAGGTAGAACCGGCTGTCCCGCCATATTGCGGGAGCGCTTGTATCGGTGCGCTCGCGGTGCGGGGATGCATTGCTATTGTCGCGCCTCTTTCGGATGAGCATTGCCGCGGGCAATCCAAAACCCGCAACGGCGCATGCAAGCGCGATGAAGCATCCCCGCCAGCCGATCGATGGCAGAGCTTGACCGACGGCAAAGGGCAGAATCAGGGTACCAAGGCCGATTCCCGCCGTCGCGATGCCCGATGCCAGGCTTCGTTTGCGGACAAACCAGGATTGAACGGCGCCAATCGCCGGGACGTAGGACAGCCCGATCCCAAACCCGACGCCGAAGCCGTACCAGATGTAAAGCGACAAGAGAGAGCCTGCGCGACTGGCGCCGATATAGCCGAGGATCATGGCCGCGAGCCCGAGAAGGTTCAGGTTGCGTGGCGACCATCTGTCGGCGAGCGGCCCGGCAACTGCGCCAAGGGAATAGAAGAGGAATGCGGAAATGGAGAAGACGAGGGCGATCTCGCCGCGAGAGGCGCTGAATTCCGCGGCAAGCCCCGGCAAGGTGGCGGAGAAGGAATAGGCGGCTCCGAAGGTCACGGCCGTCAGCACATGCGTGGCGGCGACGACTTTCCATCCTTCCCGCGTATCGGCTTGTTCCTGGTCACGCGAAAGAGCAAGTTCGGACATCGGCGCGCTCGGTCAAATCATACTGCCCGTCAGTATGGCTTGGGGGACAGCATTGGAGAAATGAATAGCGTTGATCCTTTGATTGATTCTCTTGATCGGTCCAAAGTCCGACGGACGGATCTATTCACGAATTGCCTGCGAGGCGGCTAGGTCGGTCTCGATGAAAATGCAGGATCTGTCCACCGTCTGCAGCAGCGTATCGGCTACGCTGCCGTAGGAGAGATCGCCGCTTGCCCGCTTGCTGATCCCAAGCACGATCAGATTATATTTGCCGCTGCGCGCATGGCGCAGGATCGATAGTTCCGGCGACGGTCCCTCCTGCACCACTTCTTCGACGTCCACGCCGTAATAGTCAGCAATCGCACCGACCTTTTTTTAAGAACGTCCATACGGTCGTTGCCGCGATCGCTGATGCGCGGGATGGCTCTCACCTGCCGAGGCTCCACGATCAACAGGAGCGCACAATGGGCTCCAGCCGCCTTGGCGATCGCGAGCCCGAATTCGGCCGCCAGGATGGAACGCTCCGTGCCGATAACGCTGGTCGCCAGCGTTGTGAGGTCGACCGTGCCCCTTTCCGGCCAGGCCAAAGGTTATCGCGATGATGACCCATCCCACAGTATCGTCGATGATCGCCGAGGCAACGATCAACTGACCGATGTTCCGGCGCATGAAGTCCATCTCGCGCACGACGGTGGCGACGATCTTTACCGAAGAGATGGAAAGCGCGGTTCCAAGGAAGAGCGATGTGACCAGCCGTCTTTCGGGATCGGGAAGCAAGGCGTCCGGAATAAGTTCGCCAAGCGCAAAGCCGGCGGCAAACGGAATGACGATGCCCGTCAACGAGACGCCGGCCGCCGATTTGCGCAGACGTTTTGCCAGGCCCAGATCGGTTTCCATGCTGGCGAGCAACAGGAGAAAGACGATGCCGAGTTGGCCGACCGCATCGGCCATGCTCTCTGGGCGTTGTTCGATGAAAAGAGACTGGCCTGCACATGCGGAAAGGCCAGCCCCAGAAGGGATGGGCCGAGAATGATGCCGGCGATGATCTGGCCCATGATCGATGGCTGGCCGATGCGCACCATCAATTCGCCGAGCAACCTGCCCAATACGACAAGCAGAACGATCTGGACCAGAAACAACCCTTCGGAAGGGTGGCTGGCCCTTTGCCCCTCGGCGGCGAAGGCGGCTTGCGCAATCGACAGCGACAGGATGAGGGCAATGAGAATGACGAGGGCGCTTGACCGAAATGTTTTTAAGAATTCTGGCGTGACGGCATGGATCGATCCCGCTGAGCAGCAGGAAAACGCGCCGGAGCCTTTGCCGTTCCCGACTACATCGGTGATTGCCGCCTTATTTAGTTTGTCGTGCGGGCGCGGCGACAAAGATAGCCCGCCGCTCACACGGCGGCGGGCTATGGTTGATCGGACCGATCAGACGCGTTCGAGCGCGATGGCAATTCCCTGGCCGACGCCGATGCACATGGTCGACAGCGAATAGCGGCCGCCGGTTTCCTGCAGTTCCAGGGCAGCGGTACCGGTGATGCGCGCGCCGGACATGCCGAGTGGATGGCCAAGCGCGATCGCGCCGCCGTTGCGATTGACGCGGGTGTCGTCATCCGCGATGCCGAGTTCGCGCAGCACGGCAAGTCCCTGCGATGCGAAGGCCTCGTTGAGTTCGATGACGTCGAACTGCTCCTGCCGCATGCCGAGCCGCGCCATCAGCTTGCGCGAGGCCGGAACGGGGCCGATGCCCATGATACGCGGGGGAACGCCGGCGGCGGCTCCGCCGAGGATGCGGGCAATCGGGGTCAGGCCGTATTTCTTGGCGGCGGCTTCCGACGCGATGATCAGGCCTGCTGCGCCATCATTGACGCCGGACGCATTGCCGGCGGTGACCGTGCCGCCCTCCTTCTTGAAGGGCGTGCCGAGCTTGGCGAGCGTTTCAACCGTCGTGGCGCGCGGATGCTCGTCCTTGCCGACGACGATCGGATCGCCCTTGCGCTGCGGGATCGTGACCGGCGTGATCTCCTTGGCAAGACGGCCGTTTTCCTGCGCTGCAGCGGCCTTTGCCTGCGAGCGGACGGCAAAGGCGTCCTGGTCTTCGCGGCTGACCTTATAATCTTCGGCGACGTTTTCGCCGGTTTCCGGCATGGAATCGACGCCATATTGCTTTTTCATCAGCGGGTTGATGAAGCGCCAGCCGATGGTGGTGTCATAGATCTCGGCGTTGCGCGAAAAGGCGCTTTCGGCCTTGGGAATGACGAAGGGCGCGCGCGACATGCTTTCCACGCCGCCGGCGATCATCAGTTCGGCTTCGCCGGCGCGGATGGCGCGGGCGGCTGCAATGACGGCATCCATGCCCGAGCCGCAAAGGCGGTTGATCGTTGTGCCTGGCACTGAAATCGGCAAGCTGGCCAACAGGCTTGCCATGCGCGCGACGTTGCGATTGTCCTCGCCGGCCTGGTTGGCGCAGCCGTAGATCACGTCGTCGACGGCTTCCCAGTCGACCGAGCTGTTGCGCTCGATCAGAGCCTTCAGCGGCACGGCCCCGAGATCATCGGCGCGGACGGAGGAGAGCGATCCGCCAAAGCGGCCGATCGGGGTTCGGATGTAGTCGCAGATAAAAGCTTCGGTCATCAGGCTGCCTCATGGGCTTTCTTGGTTCGCGCGTTGATGTCGCGCAGGACGGAAAGTTCGGTCTCGGTTGGCGGCGGCGTCTCGATCACCTCGTCGGCAAACTTGATCGCCCAGCCGCAATTCTCCGATATCTTCTCTCGGGTAACACCCTTGTGGATCGACACGACGGTCAATTCCTTGGTCACCGGATCAGGCTCCAGAATGCAGAGATCGGTAATAATGCGAGTCGGCCCCTTCGTCTTCATGCCCAGGCGCTCGCGGTGATTGCCGCCTTCGCCATGGCCCATCGATGTGATGAAGGGCAGCTTTTCGACAAAGCCGCGATTGGAGAGCGCCATGGTGATGAAGATCTGGCCGCAATTGCTGGCGATTTCGGGCGCCCCACCGCCGCCGGGCAGACGGACCTTCGGATGGTCATAGGGGCCGACGACTGTCGTGTTCAGATTGGCAAACTTGTCGATCTGCGCGCCGCCGAGGAAGCCCGTCGTGATGTGGCCGCCCTGCAGCCAGTAGCGAAACATTTCGGGGACTGCGACGGTGAAAAGTGCGGTATCGCAAAGCTCGCCATCACCGATCGACAGCGGCAGTACATCCGGCTTGGTGCCGACGGTGCCGCTTTCATAGATCAGGGTGATATCGGGCGCATGGGTCAGCCGCGCAACATTGCAGGCGGCTGATGGCGCGCCGATGCCGACGAAGCAGACATCGTCATTGGTCAGCGCCCGCGCGGCGGCAATGGTCATCATTTCGGTAGGCGTAAAATCGTTCATCTTGACCTCCTTACGCCGACTTGGCCGGCGTCTTGCCGGCATATTTGGCAAAGTCCTCAGGGTCGGCCTTCATCACATGCTGGTCGATCCAGGCCAGAAAGCTGTCACGATCGCGGGCGATTTCGTCCCAGGCGATATAGAAGGCGTTGGAACGCTTGTAGTAGCCCTGCGCATAGGATGGGAAGGCTCCGCCCGGCACGATCGCGACTGCCGTGACCGCCCAGGTTGGCAGCACCACGGAATTGGGCGAGGACGGCTTCAGCTCGTCGACAATTTCCTCGACCGTGACGATCGAGCGCTTGGCGGCAAGCACCGCTTCCTTCTGCACGCCGACGATGCCTTCGAGCAGCACATTGCCCTTCCGGTCGGCCCGCAGCGCGTGGATGATTGAAACGTCGGGCCGGATCGCCGGGACGGCCGCCAGCACTTCGCCGGTGAACGGGCAGGTCACGCTCTTGATGTTCGGATTGACCTTCGGCAGGTCGGCGCCGATATAGCCGCGCAGCATGGCGAACGGCAAGTTCGCAGCACCTGCCTCATAAGCATTGGCCATGGCGGCATGCGAATGTTCTTCGATCTCAAGCGGTCGCGGCCACTGGTTCTCGACGGCATCGCGGAAGCGATGGAGCGAGCCGACGCCGGGATTGCCGCCCCAGGAGAATTTCATGCCCCGGGCCGCGCCGACGCCGATCAACTGGTCATAGAGAATGTCCGGCGTCATGCGGATCAGGTAGAGATCCTTCTTGCCCTGGCGGATGACTTCGTGGCCGGCTGCATAGGGAATGAGGTGAGTAAACCCTTCCATGGCGACCGTATCGCCATCCCGCACATTCTCCGCCACCGCCTGCGAAAGCGATAGAATCTTTGCCATAAGGCCTCCTCAACAAATGCTGTCCTGTTGCCGTCAATAAGCGCCTTCAACCTCTGGCCGTCAATAATTTTGTGCGATATTTGACATTTGTTCATATATCGCACAAAATTATCGCAAATCTGGAGAGCGAGATGCGAGAGACCGATTTCGTCAGCGGCTTTGCCAAGGGCCTGAAAGTCATCGAAGCCTTCGGCGAAACGCGACAGCGCCTGACGATCGCAGAAGCCTCGAAGCTGACCGGGCTCGACCGCGCCACTGTGCGCCGCTCCCTGCTGACGCTCTCCGAGCTCGGCTATGCCGTTTACGACGGAAAATTCTTCACCTTGACGCCGAAGGTCCTGCGGCTCGGTCATGCTTATCTCGCGGCGACGCCCCTGCCGATCATCATCCAGCCGCACCTCGATCTATTGTCCGAGCGGGCAGGCCAGAATGCTTCGGCTTCGGTGCTTGATGGAACCGAGGTCGTCTATATCGCCCGCGCCTCGCAGCGCCGGGTGATGTCGATCAACCTGACGCCCGGCAGCCGCCTTCCGGCCTTCTGTGCCTCCATGGGCCGCGTCCTGCTAGCGTCATTACCGGAGAGCGAGGCGCGCGCCGTTCTTGCGCGGACCGATCTCAAGGCGAATACGCCGAACACCAAGACAGATCCGGAGGAGCTGATGCTCGAATTCCAGCGGGTGAGGGCGCAGGGCTATGCTCTCATCGACCAGGAACTGGAAATCGGCCTTTGCTCCATCGCCGTTCCGATCGAGAACGACCACGGCAAGATCGTGGCGGCGATCAATATCGGCGCGCCGGCCGCCTATGTCGCCGCTGCCGAAATGGTGGAGCGATTCCTGCCGCTGCTGAAGGAAACGCAGAAGGCGCTGCGGCTAGTGCTGCCCTAGCAGCTACATCCCCAGCCTCTCTCGCTCCTCGATGCGCCAGGTGCGGGGTGTCTGGCCGGCCTGCTTGACGAAGAAGCGGGAGAAATAGGCCGGGTCGGCGAAGCCAAGGCGATAGCTGATCTCCTGGACGGTCGCGAAGGTGAAGACCAGTTCACGCTTGGCTTCGTCGAGCAGTTTGCGGGTAATCAACTCATGCACGCCGTGCCCCGTCCGGCTGCGCACGATTCGGCTAAGATGGGCCGGCGAGATGCCGAGGCTTTCGGCATAGAAGGCGGCTGGTTTGTGCGAGCGGAAGTGCCGCTGGATCAGGCCCTGCAGCATCTCCATCCGGCGTTCGCTCTCATCGCTCGGGCTTGATCCTTCATCTGCTCTTTGGGCAATGCGCGCCGTCAGAAGCAAGGCCGAGGTCAGATAGGCGTCGAGCAGGTCGTTGCGGCCATTGCGGTGGCTGGCGAATTCTTCGCCCAGACGCTTTAGCGTGCTCGCGACGTGAGCCGCGTCTTCGTTGCGGGTGTCGAGCAGGGTCAGATGCGGATCGGCAAGCCATGTTCCCAGCCGGCTGCGATCGCCGGGAGAGGCCTTCAGGTGAGATATCAGCACCGTGATGACGAAACCGTCTATGTCTCGCGAAAACCGGAAGCCGTGATTGAGGTGCGGCGGCACCGTGATGACGGCGGGCGGTACGATTGCATGGCTGGTTCCGTCGAAGACCGCATCGCCGGAGCCGGCATCTATGTACAAGATCTGGAAGAAGCTCTCGTGCCGATGTGGGTGGATCTCCCAGTGATGGAGGCTGCTGCGCGATGGAATCGTCTCGCAATGCAGCCAGAAATCCGGCTTTCGGCCGGTATTTTCACCGTAGAGCTCGTAGGTCGGCACATTCTTCGTCATGGCTTTCCTCCGTCACCATGTTCGATTTGTGCAATTTCATGACCGAAATGTCCATTGCGGATCGGCGATGCGCCGAAGAGACTTGAATGAAGATCACACATGGGAGGAGACGATGCGCACTCAAGTCGCCATTATCGGTGCGGGGCCATCCGGGCTGCTGCTTGGCCAGCTGCTGACGGAGGCCGGCATCGACAACGTCATCCTTGACCGGGTCGGCAAGGATTACATTCTCGGTCGCGTGCGCGCCGGCGTTCTGGAGGAGGGCACCGTCCGGCTGCTGGACGCGGCGAAATCGAGCGCACGGCTGCATGCGGAGGGCTTGCCGCATGATGGTTTCTCGCTCGCTTTCGACGGCCGCGATCATCGCATCGACCTTCATGGTCTCACAGGCGGCAAGCGGGTCGTCATCTACGGCCAGACGGAGATGACCCGCGATCTGATGGCCCGCCGCGAGGAAAGCGGCGCGCCGACCATCTACAGCGCGTCCAATGTCCAGCCGAACGGCTTCGACGGCGACGCGCCCTATCTGACCTACGAGAAGGATGGTGTTTCCCATCGCATCGATTGCGATTTTATTAGCGGCTGCGACGGCTTTCACGGCGTCAGCCGCAAATCGGTTCCGGAAAAATCGATCCGCAGTTTCGAGAAGGTCTATCCCTTCGGCTGGCTCGGCGTGCTGGCGGAAGTGGCGCCGGTCAATCACGAATTGATCTATGCCAACCATCCGCGTGGTTTTGCATTGTGCTCGATGCGCTCGACGACCCGCAGCCGCTACTATATCCAGTGTCCGCTCGACGAGAAGATCGAGGACTGGAGCGACGACCGTTTCTGGGACGAATTACGCCGGCGCCTGCCGGTCCATCATGCCGAAGCCCTGCTCACCGCACCATCCTTCGAGAAATCGATCGCACCCCTGCGCTCCTTCGTCGCCGAACCCATGCGCTTCGGCCGTCTGTTTCTCGTCGGCGATGCCGCCCATATCGTGCCGCCGACCGGCGCCAAGGGGCTCAATCTGGCGGCGAGCGACGTGCATTATCTATTCTCCGGGCTTGCCGAACACTATCGGGATCGCTCGAATGCCGGGCTTGACGCCTATTCCGTCCGCGCTCTCGCCCGGGTCTGGAAGGCCGTGCGGTTCTCCTGGTGGATGACGACGATGATGCACCGCTTCCCGGATACCAATGATTTCGACCAGAAGATCCAGGAAGCCGAGCTCGATTATCTCACCCATTCGCGCGCCGCATCGACCGCGCTTGCCGAAAACTATGTCGGTCTTCCGTTCTGAGCTGGTCCTAGAGCTTTTTGGCGACCTCGTTCGCCGCTTCGCGGATCGTCTGCATCAGGATCGACAAGGGCAGGGTGGGGATGGCGTCGGTGCGCATGGTCAGCCCGACTGGCCCTTTCGTCTCGCTGGTGTCGATCGGCAGCAGAGCCAGCAGCCCGTCATCGACATCGCCGGCAACGACGCCGGCCGAAATGATCCAGATGGCATCGCTGGCGCGAACGAAGGCGCGGCCGAACGAGTCCGAAACGGTTTCGATCTGGTTGGGCAGCCCGCCGGCCCCATTGGCGATCAGAAAGCTCTCGACGAAGGGGCGGATGATGGAGCCGCGCGTCGGCATCAGGAGCGTGTAATGGCTGAGATCGGAAAACGGCGACTGTTCCGCCGAAAGCAGCGGATGATCGGCCCTGACCGCAAAGACTACCTGCTCGGAATAGAGATGCTCGAAGGAAAAGCCGGTCATCTTGTCGGGGCTTGCCAGCCGGCCGACGACGAGGTCGAGGTCGCCGACACGCAGCTGCTCCAACAGCACAGCGTTTTCGCCTGTCACGATCTTGATGCGGCTCCAGGTCTCCTCGCGGAGAAACAGGTCCATCGCCCGCGGCATGATCCGCGTCGAGACCGTCGGCAACGCGCCGACGCGGATCGCCGGCGCTTCGCCGGAGCGTTCCTGCGAGACAGAGTCCAGCCCCTGTCGGAGCGCCGTCAACGCGGCGCCGGCATGGCGCAGAAACACCTCGCCATAGCGGGTGATGCGGATGCCGCGTCCTTCGCGTTCGAAGACGTCGACGCCGAGCGCCTCTTCCAGCTCCCGGATCGTCTTCGTCACGGCCGGCTGGCTGATATTCAGCAGGCCGGCTGCCTTGACCACGCTTTTCTGACGCGCAACCTCGACAAAGGTCTGCAGATGGCGGAACTTGATGCGTGCGTCGAGCATGCTCACTCATAACCATGGAGTTATCGTAGAGCAAGGAAATATCATTTTACCTAACCAAATTATAGTTCCAATCTCGCCTCCGAGGAGATTTCCAGTGCAGTTTGCCCGCATCAACGACGTTACGATCCACTATCAGATCATTGGCGGCCCCGCCGACAAGCCGGTTCTTGTATTTGCCAATTCGCTCGGCACCGATTTCCGGATCTGGCGCGACGTGATCGTGCGGCTGGCCGGCGATTTCGCCATTGTGCTCTACGACAAGCGCGGCCATGGCCTCTCGGATGTCGGCCAGATGCCCTATTCCATCGAAGATCATGCCACCGATCTTGCCGGCCTGCTCGATTTTCTCTCGGTCAAGAATGCCATGATTTGCGGTCTATCGGTCGGCGGGCTGATCGCGCAGTCGCTCTATCAGCGGCGCCCGGATCTGGTACGTGCATTGATCCTGTGCGACACCGCCCACAAGATCGGCACGGCCGACAGCTGGAACGCCCGCATCGCGAAGGTCGAGGCCGACGGCATCGAATCCATCCTTGATGCCGTCATGGAGCGTTGGTTCACACCGGCCTTCCGCCGTCCGGAAAATATTGCCTTCGCCGGTTACTGCAACATGCTGATCCGCCAACCGGCCACAGGCTATGCCGCGACCTGCGCCGCCCTTCGCGATGCCGATCTGACCGACGCCGCGGCCAAGATCGCGGTTCCCACCATCTGCATCGTCGGCGATCAGGATGGCTCCACGCCGCCGGAGCTGGTGCTGTCGATGGCCAAGCTCATTCCAAATGCGCGCTATGAAGTCATCAAGGACGCGGGCCACATTCCCTGCGTCGAACAACCCGAGGCGTTGACCGAAGTCATCCGTGCCTTCATCGACGTCGTCCTGCGTGGAGAACAAGCCCCATGAATGACACCACCACGCCCTCCGAGCGCTATCTGCAGGGCATGGCGACGCGCCGTGCCGTTCTCGGTGACGGCCATGTCGATCGTGCCCAGCAAGGGGTGACGGAATTCGACCAGCCTTTTCAGGAGTTGATCACCGAGGCGGCCTGGGGGCACGTCTGGTCGCGCCCGACGCTCAGCCGTCGTGAGCGGTCTATCGTGACGATCGCGCTGCTTGCCGCGCTCGGTCAGGACGACGAAGTAGCGATGCACGTGCGCGCCACAAGCAATACCGGCGCAACGCGCGACGATATTTGCGAGGCGCTTTTGCATGTGGCGATCTATGCCGGCGTGCCGGCCGCCAACCATGCGATCAAGATCGCCAAGCAGGTTTTTGAACAGATGGACGCCGAAAGGGCGGCTTGAAGCGAGGCAGACATGTCCGATAGAAGCAATAGCAAGCCCGAAACGGGCGCCTTTTTCGCCAGGGATCGCGCCTGGCATCCGCCAGCTTTCGCGCCCGGCTACAAGACTTCCGTTCTGCGCTCGCCGCAGCGGGCGCTGCTCTCGCTCGACGGCACGATTTCGGAGATCACCGGACCGGTCTTCGGTCACTCCATACTCAATGAACTGGACAACGACCTGATCCACAACTTCGCAAAGCCGGGCGAGAGCGCCATCGGCGAGCGGATCATCGTCCATGGTCGCGTGCTTGACGAGCGCGGCCGGCCGGTGCCGGGCGCGCTGCTCGAATTCTGGCAGGCCAATGCCGGCGGGCGCTACCGCCATAAGAAGGAAACCTATCTCGCGGCCATCGACCCGAACTTCGGCGGCTGCGGCCGGGCGATCACCGATGACGAAGGCTATTATGCCTTCCGCACCATCCGTCCCGGCGCCTATCCCTGGCCCAATGGCGTCAACGACTGGCGGCCCGCGCATATTCACTTCTCCGTCTTCGGTCACGGCTTTGCGCAGCGGCTGATCACGCAAATGTATTTCGAGGGCGATCCGATGATCTGGAAATGTCCGATCGTCGGGACCATCCCCGACAAGCAGGCTATAGAGCAGCTGATCGCGCCGCTCGACTGGGGCAATACGATCCCGATGGATGCGCGTGCCTATAAATTCGATATCGTGCTACGCGGTCGCCGTTCGACCCTGTTCGAAAACCGGCTGGAGGGCAACTGATGGTACAGGAACTCGGCTATCTCAAGGAAACGCCGTCGCAGACGGCAGGGCCCTATGTCCACATCGGCCTGACGCCGAACTACAGCGAGATCGACGGCGTCTATGAAACCGATCTCGGCTCCGTCATGGTCAACGACAAGACGCTCGGCGAGCGCATCACGGTGACCGGCAGGGTGCTCGATGGCGCGGGAGCGCCGGTCAAGGATGCGGTCCTCGAGATCTGGCAGGCCGACAGCGCCGGGCTTTACAACAGCCCCTCGGAACTGCGCGGCACAGCCGATCTGAATTTTACCGGCTGGGGGCGTTGCCCGACCAATTCGGCCGACGGCGTTTTCCGCTTCGAGACGATCAAGCCGGGCCGCGTTCCCTTTAAGGACGGCCGCAAGATGGCACCGCACATCACCTTCTGGGTCGTGGCGCGCGGCATCAATATCGGCCTGCACACGCGTATGTATTTCCCGGAAGAGGCTGCCGCCAACGCCGAGGACCCCTTGCTTGCGCGCATCGAGCACAGGGATCGCGTCGCAACGCTCGTCGGTGTCAAGCAAGGCTCCGCCTACACCTTCGATATACATTTGCAGGGCGACAAAGAAACGGTTTTCCTCGATATATAGACCATGAGCGTTTCACCCTTCGACCATCCATTCCTGTCGGGTCTTCTCGGTGACGAGGAGATCGCGGCGTATTTCTCGGCCAAGGTCGATATCCGCGCGATGCTCGCCTTTGAAGCGGCGCTTGCCAAGGTCGAGGCGCAGCACGGGTTGATCCCGCAGGCCGCGGCCGCGCATATCGCAGATGTCTGCACGGATTTCGAGCCCGACCTGCAAAGTCTGGCGACGGCAACGGCGTCCGACGGCGTCGTCGTGCCGGATCTTGTCAGACAGTTGCGCAAGGCGGTCGGCGGGGATGCGGACAAGCATGTGCATTTCGGCGCCACCAGTCAGGACGTCATCGATACCAGCCTGATGATGCGGTTGAAGGCTGCCACCTTTATCCTTGGCGGCCGTCTCTTCGCAGTATCGTCCGCTCTTTCCAAGCTGGACGAGGGTTTCGGGTCGAACAGGCTCATGGGCCGCACCCGGATGCAGGCCGCGATCGCGATTACAGTGTCCGATCGGCTGCGGGCATGGCGCCATCCTCTGGATCAATATCGGGATCGGCTGACGCAGGAGACCTTCCCGCTGCAGTTCGGCGGTGCCGCCGGCACGCTGGAAAAATTCGGGCCGAAGGCGGCTGAGGTCCGGAGCTCGCTCGCACAGGCGCTCGGCCTGACGGACGAGCTGCAATGGCAAAGCCAGAGGGCGCGCGTTGCCGAGCTGGCCGGGCTGCTCTCCATGATCTCCGGCAGTCTCGGCAAGATCGGCCAGGATATCGCTCTTCTGGCGCAAGCCGGCGACGAGATCGAGCTTACAGGCGGCGGCGGTTCCTCTGCGATGCCGCACAAGCAGAATCCGGTGGCGGCCGAAACGCTGGTCACGCTTGCCCGCTTCAACGCCGTGCAGCTTTCAGGCATTCATCATTCGCTCGTACACGAACAGGAGCGCTCCGGTGCTGCCTGGACATTGGAATGGTTGCTGTTGCCGCCCATGGTGGTGGCAACGGCGGCATCGCTGCGCCATGCGCTGCAATTGGTCGGCATGATCAGGCGCCTGGGAGCGGTAGCGGAATAGAGTATCAGCCGGAATCCATAACCAAATAAGTACGAATATAAGGCTTTATTTCATTTTACATCACCATTTCCTATGAGAAATTGGTGATGATCAAGATCTAGACGATCAAGGGCGGTTCGAAAAACGGCTGCCGGGAGGAGAAAAATGAAACGGTTTATCTTGGCCGCCATCGCGGTTGTTGCTCTTGGCGGCGCTGCCTATGCAGACACCATCAAGGTCGGGGTCATCGGTCCGTTTTCCGGTCCGTTCGCCCTTCAGGGCAAGAATTTCAAGGCCGGCATCGACGCCTATATGGCCGTCAACGGCAAGAAGGTCGGCAATGACGAGGTGGAGGTGATCTATCGCGACGTGCCGCAGGCCGATCCCGCCCAGTCGAAGGCGCTGGCCCAGGAACTCGTCGTCAAAGAGAAGGTCCAGTATCTCGCCGGCTTCTATTTCACCCCAGACGCGATGGCTGTGACGCCGATCCTCAAGCAGGCCAATGTGCCGATGGTGATCTTCAATGCCGCGACCTCGGCGATCGTCACCAAGAGCCCGCTCGTCGTGCGCACCTCCTTTACCACCTGGCAGACCTCGACGCCGATCGCCAAGGTTGCCTATGATGCCGGCGTGAAGAAGGTCATCTCCGTCGTCAGCGATTATGGTCCTGGTGTCGATGCCGAAAATGCCTTCAAGGCCGGTTTCGAGAAGCAGGGCGGCGAGGTGGTGCAGGCGATCCGTATGCCGCTGTCGACCAACGACTTCAGCCCGATCATGCAGCGCATCAAGGATTCGGGCGCACAGGGCGTCTTCGCCTTCCTGCCCTCCGGCCCGACGACGCTCGGCTTCGTCAAGGCGTACAATGAAAACGGCCTGAAGTCGGCCGGCATCAAGCTGTTCGCGCCCGGCGACCTCACGCAAGAATCCGATCTGCCGGCCCTTGGTGACGCGGCACTCGGCATGCAGACGACCTTCCACTACGCGATTTCGCATGACTCAGCGGAAAACAAGGCCTTCGTTGCCGCCGCCGACAAGGCGATCGGCAATCCAGCCGAACTGACCTTCCCGGCTGTCGGCGCCTTCGACGGCATGCATGTCATCTACAAGATGATCGAGGCGACCGGCGGCAAGCAGGACGCGCAGAAGGCCGTCGATGCCGTGAAGGGTCTGTCCTGGGTCAGTCCGCGCGGCCCCGTCACCATCGATCCGGAAAGCCGGCACATCACGCAGAACATCTATCTGCGCGAAGTCGCCAAGGGCAGCGATGGCAAGTACTACAACAAGGAAATCCAGACCTTCGAGAAGCAGGGCGATCCCGGCCTTGCCGCGGCGAAGTAAGGCACTTCCGACCCTTTTGCACCTGAGCGGAAGATTCCGTTCAGGTGCATGATGGCAGCGGTCGCGCCACAACAACCGGACCAGCGATATTAATGCAAACCGTGCTCAGCATAGCAGTCGATGCCCTCGCTTACGGCATGGTGCTGTTCGTCATCTCGATCGGCCTCTCCGTCACCATGGGGCTGATGCGCGTCGTCAATCTTGCCCACGGCGCCTTCGCCATGATCGGCGGCTATATCGCTTCCTATGCGGCGCGCGATCTGGGCCTTGGTTACGGTGCGGCCGTGCTGCTCGCCGTGGTCGGGACAGTCATCATCTCCATCCCGATCGAACGGCTGCTCTATCGTCGCATCTACGGCGCACCGGAACTGACGCAGGTGCTGATGACGATCGGCATCACCTTCTGCATCATCGGTATCGCCAACTATGTCTTCGGCCCGACCCTGAAGACCATACCGCTGCCGGGGGCCCTGCAAGGTTCGGTCGATCTCGGCTTTCGGACCATCGGCACGCATCGCATCTTCGCGATCGTCTGTGGCCTCATCGTTGCTTTGGCGCTTTGGTACACGATCGAGAAGACATCGTTCGGCGTCAAGCTGCGCGCCTCCGTCGACAATGCCTCGATGGCGGCGGCTCTTGGTGTCCGTACCGAAATCGTCTACGCTGTCAGTTTCGCCATCGCGGTCGGGCTTGCCGCGTTCGGCGGTGTCGTGGGTGCGGAGCTTCTGCCCGTCGAACCCTATTATGCCCTGCGCTATATGGTGACTTTCCTCGTCGTCGTCTCGGTCGGTGGCGCCGGCTCCATTTCCGGCGCATTGCTTGCTTGTCTGATCCTCGGCTGCATCGACACGACCGGCCGCTACCTCATGCCGGAATATGGGGAGTTCTTCTTCTATCTGGCCGTCATCGCCATCGTCTGCGTCTTCCCGCGCGGCTTTGCCGGGAGAATGAAGTAACATGGCTTTGATCCTTGAAAGAGAGGCCGCGCCGACCGTGACAAGACATCGTACACTCGGGCAGGATTTGATCGCGGTTGCGGTCATCATCGTCGTGGCGGCCGTCGGCTACCTGCTGTTTCCGGATAACCTTGCGCTTCTCACCCGTCTGATCGCGATCGCGCTTCTCGTGCTGTCGCTCGATCTCGTCACCGGCTATTGCGGCGTGGCGACCCTTGGTCATGCGGCGCTGTTCGGCGCCGGCGCCTATGCGGCCGGCATCGCATCAGCCCACTACGGCATCAACGATCCCCTGCTGATGACGCTTGCGGGCATTGTCGCCGGAGCTATTGCCGGGCTGATCTGTGGCGTCGTTATCCTAAGAGCGCACGGGCTGCCGCAGCTCGTGCTGTCGATCGCGCTGGTCTATCTCTTCCACGAATTCGCCAACAAGGCATCGAGCTGGACGGGCGGCAGCGACGGATTGTCGGGCATATCGGCTGATCCGCTGTTCGGCACTTTCGAGTTCGATCTCTATGGCCATACGGCCTACATCTATGGCGTAGCGCTGCTGATCGTTACGCTTGTATTGCTGCGCATCCTCGTGCGCTCGCCTTTCGGCATGCTTTGCCGTGGTGTTCGTCAGGACCCGCTGCGCATCCGCGCGATGGGTGCATCGCCAAAGATGGCGCTTATCAAGATGTATATGATTTCCGGCGCCGTTGCCGGCGTTGGCGGGGCGCTGACTGCAATTTCGACGCAGGTCGTCGGTCTCGACAGCCTGTCCTTCACCCAATCGGCGGAGGCGCTCGTCATGCTCGTGCTCGGCGGCACCGGTTCCCTGTTCGGTGCGCTCGTCGGCACGCTGATCTTCATGCTGTTCGAGGATTACGTCTCCGCCGCCAATCCCTTCCACTGGCTGACGATCGTCGGCGCGCTGTTGATCCTCGTCGTTCTGTTCGCGCCGAAGGGTATCTACGGCACCGCTGCCGCCTATGTCGCCCGCCGCAGGGAGGCGCGGACATGAGCGCGATTTTCGAGGTCAGCAATCTGAAAAAGGCATTCGGCGGCCTGACGGTGACCAACAATGTCAGCCTGTCGATGGCGCCGGGCGACCGCGTCGCTCTGATCGGCCCGAACGGCGCCGGCAAGACCAGCTTCGTCAATCTCGTGACAGGCAACCTGCCGGCGGATTCCGGTGAGGTCCGCATTGCGGACCATAACGTCAACAAGGTCGATGCCATCGGCCGGGTCCGTCGCGGTCTGGTGCGCTCGTTCCAGGTGACCCGGCTGTTTCAGGACATGACGCCGGCCGAGCATGTGGGGATGGCGGTGCTGCAACGCACGGGCCGCTCCGGCCGCATGTTCGGCAACTTCCTTGCCATGCGCGATGTCATGGCCGAGACCGAGGAATTGCTCGGTACGCTCGGTCTTGCCAGCCTGGCGCACCGCAAGGTCAGCGAGATCGCTTATGGCCAGCAACGGCTTTTGGAGATCGCCGTCGCGATGGCCCTGAAGCCGAAGGTGCTGCTGCTCGATGAACCCGCCGCCGGAGTGCCGCAAAGCGATACCGGCCGTATCGAGCAGGCGCTCGCCGATCTGCCTGATGATCTCGCCGTGCTGATGATCGAGCACGACATGGATCTCGTCTTCCGGTTCGCCAAGCGCGTCGTGGTGCTGGCCGCCGGCACGATCATTTTCGACGGGTCGCCGAAAGACGTGACGCAGGATGCGCGTGTGCGCGAAGCCTATCTCGGGAGCTACGCCAATGCCGGCCACGCCGCTTGAAGTCGAAAATCTGTCGGCCGGTTACGGGCCGACGCGGGTGCTGGAAGGCGTTTCCTTCGCGGTGCCTGCCGGTGGCCGGCTTGCCGTGCTCGGCCGTAACGGCATGGGTAAAAGTACGCTGCTGGCAACGCTTGCCGGCCAGACCCGCCGCTACGACGGCCGCATCCGGCTGGGTTCGGCCGAGATTGCCGGCCTGCCGAGCGCCAGACGCGCCCATCAGGGCCTCGGCTACGTGCCGCAGACGCGCGACGTCTTCCCGACGCTGACGGTGGAGGAAAATCTTTCCGTCGGGCTGAAAGGACGGCCGAAGAGCGCGATACAGGAGGCTTACGACATGTTCCCGCGCCTGCAGGAGCGCCGGAAGAACCTCGGCGGCCAGCTTTCCGGCGGCGAACAGCAGATGCTGTCGACCGCCCGCACGATCCTCGGCCGTCCCTCCGTCCTGCTTCTCGACGAGCCGCTGGAGGGGCTTGCTCCCGTCATCTGCGAGGAGCTGATGGCCGCCTTCGCCAAGCTTGCCAAATCGGGCGACATGACGATCCTGCTCGTCGAGCAGCGCATCCAGAGCGCACTGGATTTCGCCAGCGACGTCATCATTCTGGAGCGCGGCCGGCTTGCCTGGAAGGGCACGCCCGAGGCGCTCGCCAGGGATCATCACGCGGTCGAGCGCCTGCTCGGCGTCGGCGGCCTGCATTAGTTCGAGCATCCATAAACAAGTTGACGCTTTCACGGACGGGCGCCTATCGTTCGGGCTCTGGATCGTAGTCTGAAGACGCATGGCGTGACCGAAGGCATGATACGATGCCAGCGCCTCGACCGATGCAGATACAGGGAAGACTTGTCCTTAAATCTTGGGAGGAAGAGATGCCTGATAAACCTGCTATCGTGTTGGTGCATGGGTTCTGGGGCGGCGCGGCGCATTGGTCGAAGGCCATTCTTGAGCTGAACCGGCTCGGCTATACCGATCTGCATGCGGTCGAGAATCCGTTGACATCCCTCGCAAATGACGCTGCGCGTACGCGCCAGATGGTCAAACAGATCCCTGGCCCGGTCGTCCTTGTCGGTCATTCCTACGGCGGCAAGGTCATTACCGAAATGGGTGATCTGCCGAACGTGAAGGCTCTGGTCTATATCGCCGCCTTTGCGCCGGATGCCGGCGAGAGCGCCGGCGGCATCAGCCAGGCAAAGCCTCCCGCTGCCTTCGAAAACATCGCTCCGGATAGCGACGGCTATCTCTGGATCAAGCCGGACAAGTTTCGGCAGAGCTTTTGCCAGGATCTGACGGAAGATGAGGCTCTGGTCATGGCCGTGACACAGAAAGCGCCGCTCGGCAGCACGTTCGGCGACACCGTCTCCGATCCCGCCTGGAAAAGGAAGCCCTGCTATTACCAGGTTTCCACGGCGGATCGCATGATCCATCCGGACAACGAGAGGATGATGGCGGCGCGCATGAAGCCGATCAAACAGACCGAGCTCGATGCAAGCCATGCGTCCCTCGCGTCGCATCCCGCTGAAGTGGCCGCCTTGATTGCCGAGGCGGCAAGAAGCTGAGACATCTGCGAGGCATCGTTTAACCGCAAGCGCGACGGAAGCGTGGCTTTCGTCGCAGCGGTGGATTGTGCATTCGCCCGGGCAAACCGGGCGTATCCTGTTTGCCGAACTGTGTCAGCGCGCTTTGCGTGCCGATACGCAGCCAAATCCAGCTTGCGAGGATATAGTTCTCGATTCATGTTGACGACAAAACGTTGACGATTTATCGATATATTATCATCGTTATGGGCGCAGTGCTGCTGGAGGCTGGTTTGTCGGAGAACATTTCGGGTCATTGGGATTTCTGGATCGATCGCGGCGGCACCTTCACCGACGTTGTCGGGCGCGATCCGTCTGGCGCTCTCCATGCCCGCAAGGTTCTGTCGGAAAATCCCGAGGCCTATCGCGATGCGGCCGTTCATGGCATCCGTCTCCATCTTGGCCTCGGCAAGGGTGAGCCGGTTCCCGAAGGTGCCATCGGCGAGGTCCGCATGGGCACGACGGTCGCGACCAACGCGCTGCTCGAGCGCAAGGGCGAACGCCTCGCTCTCGTGACGACGAAGGGTTTCCGCGATGCGCTGCGCATCGGCTATCAGGAGCGCAAGAAGATCTTCGCGACCGAGATCGTGAAGCCGGAAGCGCTTTACGAAGACGTCGTCGAGATCGAGGAACGGGTGCTTGCCGACGGCACCGTCGAGCTTGCCCTGGACGAGAAGACGGCCGAAGCGTCGCTCCGCGACCTGCTTGCGAAAGGTTATCGCTCTGTCGCCATCGTCTTCATGCATGCCTATAAATTCCCCAGCCATGAAGCTGCCGTCGCCAAGATCGCCAGATCCGTTGGCTTCGAGCAGGTCTCCGTCAGCCATGAGGTCTCGCCGCTCATCAAGCTCGTCGGCCGCGGCGATACGGCTGTCATCGACGCCTATCTCTCGCCGGTACTCGGCCGTTATATCGGCCAAGTCTGCGATGAGCTTGATGTCGAGCGCACAGGCGCGCGCGTCATGTTCATGATGTCATCGGGCGGATTGACGGCCGCCGATATGTTCCAGGGCAAGGACGCCATCCTCTCCGGTCCCGCCGGCGGCGTGGTCGGCCTGGCGAAGACGGGTGAGCAGGCGGGCTTTACCAATGTCATCGGCTTCGACATGGGCGGCACCTCGACGGATGTTGCGCATTTCGACGGTGAATACGAGCGCGCCTTTGAAACGGAAGTGGCCGGCGTGCGTGTGCGCGCGCCGATGATGCTGATCCATACCGTGGCCGCCGGTGGCGGCTCGATCCTGCATTTCGATGGCGACCGCTTCCGCGTCGGTCCGGATTCGGCTGGTGCCTTTCCGGGGCCAGCCTGCTACCGCAACGGTGGCCCATTGGCGGTGACCGACGCTAACGTGATGGCCGGCAAGCTTCTGCCGGAATTCTTTCCCTCCATCTTCGGCCCCAACCAGGATCAGCCGCTCGATGTCGAAACGGTGCGCGGCAAGTTTGCAGCACTCGCGGCCGAAATCGGCGATGGTCGCAGCCCGGAAGACGTGGCTGACGGCTTTATCCGCATCGCCGTCGCCAACATGGTCGAGGCGATCAAGAAGATCTCGGTCCAGCGCGGCTATGACGTGACGCGTTATGCGCTGAACTGCTTTGGCGGCGCCGGCGGACAACATGCCTGCCTGGTCGCCGATGCGCTTGGCATGAAGAGTATCCTGCTGCATCCGATGTCCGGCCTTCTTTCCGCCTATGGCATGGGGCTTGCCGATATCAGGGCCACGCGCCAGAAAGCACTTGGTGTTTCCCTTGATGATGCCGCACCGTCGGCCATTGCTGCGCTCGGCATCGAACTACGCGGTGAATGCGTGCCCGAGTTGGAGGCGCAGGGTGTCCCCGCAAGCGCAATCAAGACGGTTCAGCGTGCGCATATCCGCTATGCCGGCACCGACACCTTGCTGGCGGTCGAGACGACCTTCCCCGAGATCGATGATCCCGCGCGGCTGCGCAGCCAGTTCGAGGCGTTGCACAAGCGCCGCTTCGGCTTCGTTGCGGAAGACAAGCCTTTGGTGGTCGAGGCCGTGGAAATCGAAACCATCGGCGGCGCGGCCGCTGACATTGCGGTCGAGCTCGAAGGGGCTGCCGAAGGCGAGGCTAACGCGGCAAGACGTACAGCTTTCTATTCCGGTGGCGAGAGCCACGATGCGGCCGTCGTGCTGCGCCAGGCGATTGTGCCCGGCCAGACCGTCAGCGGCCCGGCCATCATCATCGAGCCGAACCAGACGATCGTCATCGAAGACGGCTGGCAGGCGCAGCTGACGGCCAAGGATCATATCGTCCTCAAGCGCATCAAGGCGCTGCCGGAGCGCAATGCCATCGGCACCAAGGCCGATCCTGTCATGCTGGAGATCTTCAACAATCTCTTCATGTCGATCGCCGAGCAGATGGGCATGACGCTGCAGAACACCGCCTATTCCGTCAACATCAAGGAGCGGCTGGATTTTTCCTGCGCCGTCTTCGATGCGGAAGGCAATCTGGTCGCCAACGCGCCGCATATGCCGGTTCATCTGGGCTCGATGGATGCGTCCGTCGCAACCGCGATCCGTGAAAACGCCGTCATTCATCCAGGCGACGTCTTCCTCATCAACGCGCCCTACAATGGCGGCACGCATCTGCCCGATCTCACGGTCTGCACTCCGGTATTCGACGAAGCCGGCCAGAAGATCCGCTTCTGGGTCGCCAGCCGCGGTCATCATGCCGATATCGGCGGCATTTCGCCGGGATCGATGTCGCCGCTTGCCACCCATATCGAGGAAGAAGGCGTCTATATCGACAATTTCAAGCTGCTCGATCGCGGGCGGTTCTGCGAGGCGGAACTGGCGAATCTTTTGACCGGCGCCCGCTATCCCGTGCGCACGCTTGCCCAGAACGTCAACGACCTGAAGGCGCAGGTCGCCGCCAATGAAAAGGGCGTCGCCGAGCTGAAGAAGATGATTGTCCACTTCGGGGAAGACGTGGTCGACGCCTATATGGGGCATGTCCAGGACAATGCCGCCGAAAGCGTGCGCCGCGTTCTCGACCGCCTGCCGGATGGCGAGTTCAGCTATGAAATGGATCAGGGCTGCAAGATCGTCGTCAAGATTTCGATCGACAAGGACGAGCGCGAAGCCACGGTCGATTTCACCGGCACGTCGGAGCAGCGCGCCGACAATTTCAACGCGCCGCAGCCGGTGACGCGGGCCGCCGTGCTCTATGTCTTCCGCGTTCTGGTCGAGGCCGATATTCCAATGAATGCCGGTTGCCTAAGGCCGATCCGGATCGTCATTCCCGAAGGCACGATGCTGACGCCGAAATATCCGGCCGCCGTCGTCGCCGGCAATGTCGAGGTCAGTCAGGCCGTGACCAATTGCCTGTTCGGCGCGGTCGAGGCGCTTGCCGCAGCGCAAGGAACGATGAACAATCTCACCTTCGGCAACGACGCCTATCAATATTACGAGACGATCTGCTCGGGCGCGCCGGCGGGGCCGGGCTTCAATGGTGCCGATGCGGTCCACACGCACATGACCAACTCGCGCCTGACCGATCCCGAGATCCTCGAGACGCGTTTCCCGGTCGTGCTGGAGGATTTCCATATTCGTCCGAATTCGGGCGGACGCGGCAAGTGGAACGCCGGCAATGGCACACAGCGCACTATCCGCACCCGTGAAAAGCTGGAATTCGCCGTCCTTTCGGGCCATCGGCGCGTGGCGCCCTTCGGCGTCAAGGGCGGTGAAGCAGGCCAGACCGGCCGCAACTACGTTCGCCGCAACGATGGCACGAGCGAAGAGCTGATCGGCTCGGCACACACCGTGCTCGAGGCGGGTGAGGCCTTCATCGTGGTCACCCCCACAGGCGGCGGCTACGGAAAGCGGGACGAATAGAAATGTGATGCTAAAGCCGAGCGGCAATGAACCGCTCGGCCTGTCGAATCTGCAGGGCCTTGATCCGGTTCGAAGGAGTTTTCAGGTGACGTCCGAGGAAAAGAGCAAACGGCGCGAACTGATCGTATCGTCGGCCCATCTTGCGGGAGGCAGTTCGCCCGCTCTCTCGGAGCTGGAATACGGGTCGATCCTCTTTTCGCATGCCTTCAACCGGTGGTTGGTCCGCTGTATGGCCGCGGCCGGCGTGCCCGGCCTTTCGCCGATCGAGATCCTGATCATTCATTCGGTGCGGCACCGCGACCGACCGAAGACACTCGCCGATCTCTGCCTCGTCCTCGACATCGAGGATACGCATGTGGCGAATTACGCCATCAAGAAGCTCGAGGCCGGGGGGCTCGTCAAAAGCGGCAAGGCCGGCAAGGAAAAGACGATCCGGGTGACCGACAAGGGTCTGGACGCGTTGAAGCGCTATACCGAAATTCGCGAACGGCTACTGGTGGAGGCGACCAAGGTGTCCGGTCTCTCGCAGGATGGCCTCTCCGATATCGCCTCGCATCTCAGGGCCCTGTCCGGCTACTACGAGCAGGCCGCACGATCGGCCGCCACACTGTAGCATAGAGGCCGGAACCAAGCTTCTCCCAAATCTTCTTGGTTCGCTCTAAGCTTCGTTTTTCGTTGCGAGCTAATATAGTTCGGGCGATCGGGGCCGCACGCAAATCCCCGCCTCTTATCTATTCTGTCATTTCGTACCTATATTAGATCTGTGCGATCCGTTGACGGCTATCCGTCGAACGATCTGCGTCGGCTGACCGATGAGATCCAGTTTTTACCACTGCACGACTTTTGGAAATTGTTGGCTTCGCACGATAGCAAAAGTGTGCTTTTTTTGACCGAAAAGGGGAATGGTGTAAGAACTTCCATGAACAACGATAGTTTTGAGCTGAAGTTTTGGGGCGTGCGGGGGAGCATCCCCGTATCGGGACCGGAATTTGAGCGATACGGCGGCAATACGTCGTGCATTGAGTTACGGCATGACGGCAGGCATATCCTATTCGACGCCGGGACCGGTTTGCGCGAAGCCGCGGCATCCCTTGCCAAAGACGAGGTCCGCAATATCGATCTCTTCTTTACCCACTCGCATTACGACCACATCATCGGTTTGCCTTTCTTCAACGCCATCTATGATCCGCGTGTCAGCGTCGATCTCTGGTCGGGCCATCTCGCCGGAAAGACAACGACCCGGCAGCTGATCGGCCAGTTCATGCGGCCGCCATGGTTTCCCGTCGAACCCGACATCTGTCGTGCCGCGATGAGCTTTCGCGATTTCGCTGCCGGCGACACGTTGAAGCCGCATCCCGGCATCGTGATGCACACGACCAAGCTGAACCATCCGGGCGGTTGCATCGGCTATCGCATCGAATGGTCGGGCCGGGTGATTGCCATGGTCTATGACACAGAGCATGTGGCGGGCAAGCTCGATGAGGCGGCGCTCGCCTTGATGGCCGATGCCGATCTTGTCATTTACGATGCGACCTATCTCGAAGCGGAGATGCAGAAATATCTCGGCTTCGGCCATTCCACATGGCAGGAGGGTATCAAGCTCGCCAAGAAGGCAGGCGCCAAACGGCTTGCCCTGTTCCACCACGCGCCCGGCCGCACGGATCGCGAGCTGGACGACATGCAGCGCGAAGCGCAAAAGAGCTTCCCCGGCGCATTCTTCGCCTTCGACGGGCAGTCGCTGCAGCTTTAAGAGCCAGCGGCGACAGATCGAGCATCCGATCGAGGCTAATGCATGAAATTGTCGACCGGCCGCCATTCGATGGCGGCATGGCCGGCCGTTTCTTCAAACAGCGTTTCGACGAAATCCCAGGCAAGATCGTCGTGAACGAGATGATGCGTCATCACGCCGATCGGCTCGTCATTGCCGCCGAAGCGGTTCTGGAGCTCTTCCACCAGTCGGCCCAATATCTCTGCATGTGGTAAGCCGCCGCGCACACCATGCCAGCTCATGATGTCGATATGCGTATTGACCAGGCCGATAGGCGCCTGTTTTGCCAAACCAAAGACGGAGACGGCGCGATAGCCGAAGGGCGCGAGATGCGGCAACAGCGCGTCGTCGATCCGGTTCCATGGTGGCACCAGCAGCGGAACGAACTGGTGCGGATAAAGCGCCTTGATCTTGTCGAAGCCGCGATGGAGTTCGTCGAGCACGATTGCCTGGGGCCGATGCAAGCCGAGTTCCTGCTTCTTGGTGTCATCGGGCGCATAGTTTTGATGTGTCCAGCCATGCACCGTGGCGGTGACGCGGCCTTCGCTCGCCAGTCGTTCGGCCAGCTGTTCGCCCGTGGGTCCGGGAATGATCGCAAGCGTCATCGGCACGTCGAAACGATCGGAAAGTGACAGCAGCCGGTCGAGCGCAGGGGTCGGCTCGATGGCATCGTCGTCTCGGAACCAGAATTTTGCCTGTCGTCCGGCCGCGCTCCAGCGCTGCAATTCGTCGCGCAAGGGCTGCCATTCGGTTCTATCGCTCATAATAGCTGTCTCCCAGATGGTTTCGAAGAATGGTTTCCAGTCGCTTCGACGCGGCAGTCAGCGAGCGCTCCCGATGAACAAAATCATGGGCCGCATTCGCCATCGCTTGTCGTCTTTCCGGATCGGTTAGAAGCTGCGCGACAGCGTGGGCATAGGCATCAATGTCACCCTCCGGTGTCAAGAGCCCCGTCTTGTCCGCCATCACCACTTCCGGTACGCCCGCCGTAGCCTGCGCGACAACGGGCAGGCCTGCCGCCTGTGCCTCCAGATAGGCAAGGCCATAGGCCTCGTTGCAGCCAGGCCAAACGTAGAGGCCGGCTGTTGCCAGCTCGCTGGCGATCTGGGAAGTGCTGCGTTCGCCGCGCCAGGTGATCCGGTCTTCGCCGAATGTGGAAAACAGCGATTTTATTTCGGTCCGCATCGGCCCGTCGCCGATGACGGTGAGGTTCCAGTCCCGATCGCGGATGCGATCGAGTGCGCCCGCCAGCATGGTGTAGCTGTCGAATTTGTCACCCTTGCGCAGCATCGCCACGGCAATCAGCTGACGCGGATCGGAGATGGAGCGTGCAAAGGGCGCAGTATCGATAAAGGGCAGGAAACGTTCGTAACGGCCATCCGGAATAGCATCTAGGAGGCCGATCCGGTCGCGTTCGGTAAAGCACAGATTGACGGCGGCTAGCCGCACGGCATCCGCGATGAGGCGCTGGTTCTCGCTCCATCCGTTTTCATCGTGGCGGCGCGAATAGGAAGCCTCCGCCGTGACATAGGGAATGCGCAGGCGTCTGGCGACGGATGGGCCGATCAGATCGGGCGTCTTGTAATAGGGATGATAGGTGAACCAAAGATCCGGCGCAGCCTCGCACCGCCAGCGTTCGAGCAGTCGGCCCGTCTCGCTTTGCGCCTGTCCGGCGATCTCGATGCGCTGACCGGCTTCCGGGGTCGGCGTGAAACTGCGTAACTCCGAAGCGATCTCGACGCGGTGCCCCGCCATTTCCAGCGCCGCGATGATCTGGCGTGCCATCAGCCGGTCGCCGGATGGGACCGGATGGCGGGGCGACTTCAAGGGAGCGTAGAAGGCGATTTTCATGATGTCGTCACGTGGTTGACGATTAAGTGATGGCAGGAGCCAGAATTGTGAGAGGATTGCCCGAATTCCGACCGGTTGCGTGACAATAAGATCCCTGCTTCAAAAAGCCGCATCCTCGACAGCATGCGGCGTTGCGGCTAGATGAATAGGCGATAACCGTTTTCGCTTCTGTTGTGAACGGACAATATACATTGGGTTTGATGACCATCGAGGCAAGAAAGCCAATCATTTCCGATCGCCTCGTGCGAAAACTGCGCCTCGGCTCGGGTTTGATCGTTTTTGCCTTCGTGATCATGCATCTGGCCAATCATTCCCTCGGGTTGATTTCCCTCGGCGTCGCGGAACATGCACAGCATTGGTTCATGAACGTGTGGCGCAACCCCGTCGGAACCGTGCTTCTCTATGGAGCCCTGCTCGTCCACATTCTGCTCGTGCTGCGGATGCTTTACAGGCGCCGGACGCTCGTCATGCCGGCCGGCGAAGCCTTCCAGATTGTCACTGGCCTGCTTGTGCCTCTTCTTCTGATCGATCACATCGTCAGCACCCGTGTCCTGCACGATGTCTACGGCTATCAAGACACTTACAAGGCGGTGGTGCGCAATTTGTGGGTACTGTCGCCCATCGGTGCCTGGCGCCAATCGATCGTGCTTTTGATCGTCTGGCTTCACGGCTGCATCGGCGTTCATTTCTGGTTGCGTTATCGCCCCTGGTACACGGCGATTGCGCCCGTCTTGCTGTCGCTTGCCATCGTGCTGCCGGTTCTCGCTCTGCTCGGTTTCGCCGCCATGGGCAAGACCGTGGCGCATGAGGTCGCCCATGACGACGAGCGCGGCTATCGCGGCGGCTATTACAGCGATATGCGAAGCTTCGGCGAGTCCGGCTCGGTGCCGGGCAGTCAGATGGCTGAAGCCATATGGCCATATCGCGCCGGATTCTATGGCGCTTTCAGCTTGTCGATCGTCGCCCTTTTCGGTTTTCGCGCGCATCGCAGGCTGCGAGAACGGCAATATCAGGTCGCCATCCGCTATGCCGGCGGTGAGGTGGTGCACGCGCCGCGCGGCTTTAGCGTGCTCGAGGCAAGCCGTCTCGGCGGCATTCCGCATTATTCTGTCTGCGGCGGCAAGGGGCAATGCTCCACGTGCCGGGTGCAGATCATCGAGGGGGCCGAAAACCTGCCGCCGCCGGAGCTGCTGGAGCAGAAAACCCTGAACCGCATCGGCGCGACGCCGGATATCAGGCTTGCCTGCCAGCTGCGTCCGACCGGCAATGTCAGCGTCGTGCCGTTGCTGACGCCGATGGCCGAGGCGACGATCCCGGTCTATACCCAAGCCGCAAGTCCCGGCCGCGAGCGCGAGATCGTCGTCTTCTTCTGCGACCTGCGCCACTTCACGTCGCTGACGGAATCGCGGCTGCCCTTCGACATCGTCTTCCTGCTCAATCGCTATTTCGCCATCGTCGGTCGCATCATCGAGGAGAATGGCGGCCGGATGGACAAGTTCATCGGCGACGGCGCCATGGCCCTCTTCGGCCTTCGCACGACCCCGAAAGAGGCCAATCGTCAAGCATTGAAGGCGGCAGCCGCGATCATCAGGGAGATCGACAAGCTGAGCGACGAACTGGCCGACGAGCTGGCGGCGCCGCTCGAAATCGCCATTGGTATCCACACCGGTCTCGCGGTGGTGGGCTCGATGGGATACGGCAGCGTCAAGAACGTGACGGCGATCGGCGATACGGTCAATGTCGCCAGCCGTCTCGAAAGCGTCGCCAAGGAATTCAACACCGCACTCGTCTTTTCAGAGCCGGTGGCGCAGCTTTCGGAAGCAGATATCGCCGGCACCGAAAGCCGCGAGATCGCCGTTAGAGGCCGAGGCGAGCCCTTGCGGGTCTATATCGTCTCGAAGGAGGCGAGCGGCCACTTTGCCTGATTTTCCGAGACCGGCAGCGTCGATCTTCCCCGTTTGCAACGGAATGGCGCTGGTGTAGGGATGGCGCTCATGTTCGACCGCAAGATCCTCACGAGAAAATACTGGAAACGGGCGTTTCGCCGCAAGCGGGATGCGATCGCTATACGCCTGTTCAATACCAGACTCGGCCGGGATATCCTCGTCAGAGCGCTCGGTCCCCGCGTGAAAACAATGACGGTCGATTGCGGAGATCATGTCCTGAGTTTCTCGCCGGCCGACTACATCGGCCGCAAGGTTTTTCGCAAGGGCCATTTCGAGCGCGACCACGTCGACCGGCTGCTGAGCGTGCTGCGCGAGCGCGGCCTGCTGCGCCAGGGTTCGGCGCTTCTGGAGCTCGGCGGCAATATCGGTACGCAGACCTGCTATTTCGCGCTTAGCGGCGCCTATGACCGCATCGTCAGCGTCGAGCCGGACCCACGCAATTTTCGCCTGCTGGCGACCAACATCGCCGACAATGGCCTGCAGGAGATGGTGACCG
Organism: Rhizobium sp. NPDC090279; assembly: GCF_044769665.1. Lineage (NCBI taxonomy): Bacteria > Pseudomonadati > Pseudomonadota > Alphaproteobacteria > Hyphomicrobiales > Rhizobiaceae > Rhizobium > Rhizobium sp. NPDC090279. The sequence goes on from NZ_JBIVYI010000001.1 coordinate 503,557, forward strand.
CGGTCAACTGCGCGGCCGGCGACCGCGAGGGGCAGCTCGACTTCTATCTCAACCGCAAGAACCATGGCAAAAGCAGTGCGTTGCGGCAGAGTTCAACCGACGAGAAGATCTCGGTTCCCGTCCGGCCCGTTACCGGTATTCTCCTGCAGGCCGGCGTCGACCCCGCCGATATCGGGCTGATCTGGATGGATATCGAGGGCTACGAGCCGGTGGCCTGCCGTTCGATGGGCACATTGATGGCCCGCAAGGTGCCGCTCTACATGGAATTTACGCCAGCTTTTTACGGCAAGGACCAGACCATGGGCTTCATCGCCGATCTCGCCACGCATTACAGCGAATGCCTCGCCTTTTTTGAAGGGGCTGAGCGGGTCATGAAGGTGGTCGAACTGCCCACCGAAGGCGAACAGTTCGACGTTCTGTTCCTGCGTTGAGGCTGGAGCAGTTTCGGAAAGGCCAGAAGGGCTTCCGTCCGGAATTGCTTCGGGGCGATCAACCGCTCTAACGGCGCCGATAGATGAAATAGCGCCCTTCCTTGACGGTCGAGGGCAGGGGCAGCATCTTGAGATCTGGATGGTGGAGAGGAAGGCCGCTGACCGCAAGTCCACCCGAGGCGAGAACGCCGGCCATGATCCCCGGCAACCAGCTCAATGTTATCGCATCCTTGTCTTCATAGCCTGTGCCGATATCGGCATGGGCGAGCGAGGCATTCGCGCCGACGAAGGCTCTCGCCGTATCCATGATTTCACCGAGAACGAGATTGTCTGCCGACGGCATGGAGGGGCCGTAGGCATTGACAGCGCGATCGAAGGCGATGATGCGGCGATCGGGGAAAAGTTCGCGCAGGTGGTCGAAGGTGCGGCCATTGCCGAGCCCCAACTCCAGCACTGGGCCATCGAGCGTCTTGACCTCCTCGGCAACGATATTGAGAATGTCGCGCTGTGCGCTGAGGCGACGAATGAAACTATCCAGGCGGCTCATCGTATTTGAAGTATCCTTGGCGTGCTATGCCTCTCCCGCGACGGGAGTAGCACAGCCGGCGTCGCGCCGTCGACCGCCCGCTGGCTTTTCGACGCTTTTGCTGTAGGGATAGATTGTCGCGGCGCTCATTGAAGGGGGATATCATGGCCGAGCCATCCAACGATGATTTCTTCCGTGGGCTGACGGGCTTTACCCGTTTCGAAGGGGTAACAGACAGCGCCAATTATCGCCCGCTTCCCGACGACTGGCTGCTTGCGGTTGCCGATATCGTCAGTTCGACCAGAGCCATTGCCGATGGCCACTACAAATCCGTCAATATGGCCGGCGCCAGCGTGATATCGGCCGTGCTCAATGCGTTGGACAAGGGTGACTATCCCTTCGTCTTCGGGGGCGACGGTGCATTGGTCGCCATTCCGCCATCCGGCGCGGTTCGGGTCCGGCAAGCCCTTGCAGCGGTGCGGACGTGGGTTAAGGAAGAACTGGAACTCGATCTGCGTACCGCGCTCGTTCCCGTGTCGGCCGTCCGCAACCAGGGACTGGATGTCATGGTCGCCCGCTTCAATCCGAGCGAATATGTCTCTTATGCCATGTTCGTTGGCGGTGGCACCAGTTGGGCCGAAGGAGAGATGAAGGCCGGCAATTTCATTGTCGACGCGGGGCCGCCGGAGGCCAGGCCGGACCTGACCGGTCTGTCCTGTCGCTGGAATCCGATCAAGGCTCGGAATGGCGAGATCGTGTCGATCATCGCTGTTCCGGGCAATAGCGGCAACGGCGCCAAATTCCAGCAGCTTGTTGCCGATATCATCGCCATTTCGAGAGAGCAGAACCGTGACGGCCACCCGGTGCCAGTCGAAGGCCCGGAGACGGGCCTGATCTTCGAAGGTGCCGACATGGAGGCGCGAGCCCAAGCGTCGCCCGCCCATCGATGGCGGCGCAAGCTTGCCATCGCCGCGCAGATCACCTTCATGTGCATCCTTGACAAACTCGGGCTGCATATGGCAGCCTTCGATGCCAAGATCTATCGGCGCGACCTCGCCGCAAATTCCGATTTCCGCAAATTCGACGACGGTCTGAAAATGACCATCGATGTCGATGCGGCACATCTCGGACGTATCGAGGCTCGTTTGCGTCAGGCCGAGGCCGAAGGGGTCTGCCGCTTCGGCCTTCATCGTCAGGACAGTGCACTGATGACCTGCTTCGTCCCGACCCCGCTGATGCGCGACCACATGCATTTCATCGACGGGGCAAGCGGCGGTTATGCGATGGCCGCCATGGCATTGCGGGAAAAGAGGCCACCCGAGCTTGCCGCGGGCGAGTGACTTTCCTCAGTCAGACGCAGCCGGTTAGAGGCTGCAGTCGTGATTTTTGTCGATCCATTTGGTTTTTGCCCATTGTTTCAGCGGCATATGCGCCTTATCTCAAAGAGAACAAAACGAGAGCCGCCGATTGTGACGGCTGTCCTTTTGCAGCATTTCCCGTGCGGGGGCGTGGGGAAATGAAGTCGATTTTTCTGGTGCCTGCACGATCCAGAGGTGGCAAGGGAGCGTGCCGGCGCTGTTGCATCATTGTTTCATCCAGCCTTGAACGATAGGCCGGAATTTCCGGGCATGTCCGCCGACGAAATTGGCGGCGCTCCATGGCCGGGCGAGACATCGGGCAAAGCAAGATAGGCCGCGGGGATAATGACTATTCATTCGAGTGTTTCTGATCTTCTTCTCGATAAAGTGGCGGAATGGCTGACACAGGCGGCGCTGACGGGCGAAAACCTGGAGACCATTGTTCGCGGCTTTTGCGAGCGCATGGCTGCCACGGGGATGCCGCTCAACCGCGTGCATCTGACCTTCTCCATGCTTCATCCGCTCTACGACGCGCTCGGCTTTACCTGGCGCCGCGCCGGCGGCCTGACGATCGAGGGCTACCGGCACGTCAACGAGAAGCCGGAACGCTTCATGCAAAGCCCCTATTATTATCTCCTGTCCAACAATCTCCAGCACCTGCGCCGCCGGATCGATGTCGACGGCGCCGTGGAGTTCCCGATCTTCGAGGATCTGCGCAAGGAGAAGGTCACCGACTACATGGCCTTCGTGCAGACCTTCGGCGCCGGCTCGGTCCAGGGCATGATGGGCTCCTGGTCCACCGACGGCATCGGCGGCTTCAGCGAGGAGATGATCGGCGCGTTGATGCGCATGCAGAACCACCTTGCCATGGCTGCCAAGATGGCGGTCCTCGGCAGGCTCGCCAACAATATGCTGACGACCTATCTCGGCGGGGATGCCGGAAAGCGTGTGCTGAACGGCCAGATCCGCCGCGGCGACGGTGAGACGATCCGTGCCGCCTTGGTCATGGGCGACATGCGTCAATCCACAGTTTACGCCGAAAAGGAAGGGCGTCAGGCCTATATCGATACGCTGAACGAGTTCTTCGATGCGATCGCGGCACCATTCAATCGCAATGGCGGCGAGATCCTGAGCTTCCTCGGCGACGGATTTCTGGCCGTCTATCCATGCGGGCGGCACAAGGACCCATCCAAGGTCGCATGCGAGGCCGCACTTTCGGCCGTTTTCGAGGCGCAACGCCGGGTCAAGGCGCTCAACGGTGATCGTCAGTCACGCAACTTGAGCGAGGTGCGCTATGGGATCGGCCTGCATGTCGGCAACGTCATGTTCGGCAATGTCGGATTGAAGGATCGGCTGACGTTTTCGGCCTTCGGCGCTGCGGTCAATGAGGTCGAGCGGTTGCAGTCGTTGACCAAGAAGTATTCGACCGAGGTCGTCGCCAGCCAGGCTTTCTCCAGCTACACCGATTGCGAATGGGGAAAGCTCGGAGAAGAAAAGCTGCGCGGCGTGCGCCAGCGCTTCACGGTCTTCCATCCGAAAGCGGCGACAGCAGCCAACGCCGGGCTGGAAATCTTTCAGGAAGAGGCGGCGGATAGCCTGTCGGAGGCCGAGCAAGTCATTCTCCTGCACAGGGATGCCAAGAAGTTCGAGAGCCGTCTTCAAGTCGAAAACCTCACTCCGTAATGGCAGACGGTCCTCGCTTCAGCATAAGCCGATATATCACTGGAAAGACGACAGTTTTTTTACAGTCGTAGCGTTGCTTTGACCAGCTAGACACCCGTTATGGCCTACGTTAGTGTGCCTTGTAAGGCCACAAAGGTCATGTGAGCGGGAAGTAATATGTATGGCGTCAGGGACTGATCTGCTGCGTATTGAGAACCTCGACGTCTCGTTCTCCCTTTACGGGGATAGTCTGCGCGTCGTCAAAAACGCCGGCTTGAGAGTGCTTCCGGGCAAGGTTACGGCGCTGGTCGGCGAATCCGGCTCCGGCAAATCGATCATCAGCCAATCGATCATGGGCATCCTCCCGACCGCCGCGAAGGCGAGCGGCCGAATTTTGTTCACCGACCCGCTCGACGGCCAGACGACCGATATTCTCCAACTGCCGCGCGACGGTGTCGCCATCCGCCGGCTGCGTGGCGCGCGCATGGCAAAGATCTTCCAGGAGCCGATGACGTCGCTATCGCCGTTGCACACGGTCGGCAACCAGATCAGCGAAGCGCTTCGCATCCACAGTGTCGGAACCAGCAGAGCCGAGCAGCGTGAAAAGACGGAAGAGATGCTGAACCTCGTCGGTTTCCAGGACCCGGTTCGCACTTTCGACATGTATCCTTTCGAGCTTTCAGGGGGCATGCGCCAGCGTGCCATGATCGCAATGGCGCTGATCTGTAATCCGGCGCTGCTGATTGCCGACGAGCCGACGACAGCTCTCGATGTCACCATCCAGGCCCAGATTCTCGGCCTGCTGCGCAATCTCCAGCAGACGTTCAATATGGCGATGCTCCTGATCACCCATGACCTCGGCGTCGTCGCCAACATGGCCGACGAGGTCGTGGTCATCTATCACGGCGAGATCATGGAGGCGGGGCCGGTCGAAACCATCTTCCGCCAGCCGCAGCATCGCTATCTGAAAGCACTGATGTCGGCGGTGCCGCATTTCGACATGAAGCCCGGCGAGCGGTTGAAGTCCCTGCGGGATGTCCCGGTCAATCTAGGCACCTTCTCCGGCAAGAAGAAGCTCATCGGCAATGCTGCGCCGGCTGCGGGCACGGCGCCCGATGTTCTGCTCAGCGTGCGCAACCTGACCAAGACGTACACGTCGAAGGCCGGCGGGCTATTCGGCAGGCGGGATGGCACCAAGTTCCGCGCGGTCGACAATGTCAGCTTCGATATCCGCCGCGGCGAGTGTCTTGGCCTCGTCGGCGAAAGCGGTTGTGGCAAGACGACGGTGAGCAAGATCCTGATGCGTGCCGTGACTGCCGACAGCGGCTCCGTCAGTTTCGACGACGGCAGCGGCAAGATCGACGTGCTCGCCGTCAAGCGCGATGAGTTGATGGATCTGCGCACGAAGATCCAGATGGTTTTCCAGGACCCGGTCTCTTCGCTTTCACCGCGCATGACCATCCGCAACATCCTGAGCGAGCCCCTGGAAATTCATGGGCATGGCGACAGCGCCGAGCGCAAGGAGAAGGTCAAGGCGCTGATGCAGGCGATCGGCCTCGACAAGCACTATCTGAGCCGCTACCCGCATAGTTTCTCCGGCGGCCAACGCCAACGCATCGGTATTGCGCGCGCCTTGGCGCTGGGGCCGAAGCTTCTGATCCTCGATGAGCCCGTCTCAGCGCTCGACGTGTCCGTACAGGCGCAGATCCTGAACCTTCTCAAGGATTTGCAGAAGGAGCTCGGCCTGACCTACCTGTTCATTTCGCACAACCTCGCGGTGGTCGATTATATGGCCGACCGGATTGCCGTGATGGCGCGGGGACGCATCGTTGAAATTGCGCCGCGCGAGATCATATTGCGCGATCCCGTTCATCCCTACACGCGCTCACTGCTTGCGGCCGTCCCGTTCCCCGATCTCGATCGGCCGCTGGATTTCTCCGCACTGAATAGCGAAGGGCCCGCAGCCAAGCAGAAATGGGGGCCGCAATTTTCCGAGGGAGCGGATGGAGATCTGACCTATGCTGATTTGGGTGGGGGGCATTTCGTGCGTGCGCGCCGAGGTCTCGGTGCCCAGGAGCTGCGCAAATGATCAATCGGCGCGTCTTTCTCGGTCTGCTGGCGTCCAGCGTCTTACCCCAGCCTGTTCTTGCGGCTGATGTCGACAATGAGCCGGAATATCTTGCCGATTGGCTGAGGGCCGGCCAGTTGCCGCATCTCGCCAGGCGCCTGCCGAAATTTCCGCGCATCGTCAACGTTGCCGCCATGGGGCGCACGCCGGGCCAATATGGCGGCAACGTGCGCACCATCATCGGCAGCCAGAACGATATCCGCTTCATGACGATCTACGGCTATGCCCGTCTCGTCGGTTATGACCGCACTTTGTCGCTGCAGCCGGATATTCTGGAATCCTACACCTCCGTCAACGACATGGTTTTCACCTTCAAGCTGCGTGACGGACACAAGTGGTCGGATGGGCAGCCCTTCACCGCCTATGATTTCCGTTATTGGTGGGAAGACGTCATCCTCAACAAGGAGCTTACGCCGGGCGGGGGCGCCCTGGAGCTGCGCCCACATGGCAGCCTGCCGCGCTTCGAGCTGCTCGACGAACTGACGGTGCGTTATTCCTGGGATGATCCAAATCCGAATTTCCTGCCGATTCTCGCCGCGCCGCAGCCGCTCGTCATTGCCGGGCCGGCGCACTACCTGAAGCAGTTCCACAAGAAATATCAGGACAGCATTCGCCTTTCTGCGCTCATGAAGGACAACCGGGTGAAGAAATGGCAGGATCTTCACATCAAGATGGGCCGCTCTTACAGGCCCGAAAACCCCAATTTGCCCGTCCTCGACCCGTGGAAGAACACGACCGCGCCGCCGGCGGAGCAATTCGTCTTCGAGCGCAATCCCTATTTTCATCGTGTGGACGAGAACGGCAGGCAATTGCCCTATATCGATCGCATGATCCTGAATATCAGCTCTTCCGCGATCATCGCCGCCAAGACCGGCGCGGGTGAGAGCGACCTGCAGGCAACCGGCATAGATTTCAACGACTATACGTTCCTGAAGGAGGCGGAGAAGCGCTATCCAATCAAGGTCGACCTGTGGAAGATGGCTCGCGGTTCCCGTGTCGCGCTGTTTCCAAACCTGAACAGCGCCGATGCCGTCTGGAGGGATGTCCTACGTGACGTGAGGGTGCGCAGAGCGCTGTCGCTGGCGATCGATCGTCACGAAGTCAACATGGCCGTCTTCTACGGCCTCGGGACGGAAAGCGCCGATACGGTCCTGCCCGACAGCCCGCTCTTCAAGCCGGAATATGCCTCCGCATGGATCGCCCATGATCCTGATCAGGCCAACGCGCTCCTCGATGCCGCCGGCCTTGCCAAGCGCGATGAGGATGGTATCCGCCTGCTGCCGGACGGGCGGCGGATGGAAATCACCGTCGAGACTCCCGGCGAAAGCACGCTGGATTCCGACGTTCTGGAACTGGTCACCGATCATTGGCGCAAGGTCGGTATCGCCCTTTTCACCCGGGTGTCGCAGCGCGACATCTTCCGCAGCCGCGCCATGGGCGGCCGTATCCTGATGTCGCTCTGGTATGGGCTCGACAACGGCGTGCCGACGGCGGACATGAATCCGGCCGAGCTGGCCCCGACCCAGGACGACCAGATGCAATGGCCGCTCTGGGGCATGTATTACCTTTCGCGCGAGACGCAGGGCGTCGCGCCAGATGTTCCGGAGGCCGCCAAACTCGTCAAGCTGCTGCGCGAGTGGGGGACCGCCGCCTCTTCATTCGAACGTGCCGAAATCTGGCACGAAATGCTGTCGATCTATACGGATCAGGTCTTTTCCATCGGCCTCATCAATGCCACGCTGCAGCCGATCGTCCATTCTGCGCACATGCAGAACGTGCCGGACAAGGCGCTCTACGGCTTCGATCCGACCTGTTATCTCGGTATCTACATGCCGGATACCTTCTGGATGAAGGAGGATCGCCGCAATGCTTAGATATATCCTCTGGCGCATCGCGGTCATGATCCCGACCCTGATCGTCATTTCGATGCTGGTCTTCACGATCATCCAGCTTCCGCCCGGCGACTTTTTCGAAAGCCAGATTGCCGAGCTGCGCGCCCAGGGCGAGACGGCAAACCTGCAGGAGATCGAGAATCTTCGCCATGAATACGGGCTCGATCAACCGATGCCAATTCAGTATGTCCGCTGGGTCGCCGGGATGCTGCACGGCGATTTCGGCTATTCCTTCGAATACCAGCTGCCGGTTTCGGATGTCGTCGGCGACCGGTTGTGGCTGACCATTCTCGTGTCGATGACGACGATCCTCGTGACCTGGCTGATCGCCTTCCCGATCGGTATCTATTCGGCGACCCATCAATATAGCTGGGGCGACTATGGCCTGACATTCCTCGGCCTGCTCGGCATCGCCATCCCGAATTTCATGCTGGCGCTGATCCTCATGTATTTCGCCAATGTCTGGTTCGGCGTGTCGATCGGCCATCTGATGGATCAGAAGTACCTTTCGCAGCCGATGAGCTGGGAAAAGGCGCGCTCCATCCTCTCGCATCTGTGGATTCCGGTCATCATCGTCGGCACGGCCGGGACGGCGGGCATGATCCGCCGCCTTCGCGCCAATCTGCTCGACGAAATGCAGAAGCAATATGTCATCACCGCGCGAGCCAAGGGGCTGCATCCCCTGAAGGCTCTGGTGAAATATCCGCTGCGCATGGCGCTGAACTTCTTCGTCGCCGATATCGGTTCCATCCTGCCATCGATCATCTCCGGCGCGGAAATCACCGCCATCGTGCTGTCGTTGGAGACCACCGGCCCGATGCTGATCCGTGCCCTGCAGAGCCAGGATATGTATCTTGCCGGCTCATTTCTGATGTTTCTGGCATTCCTCAACGTCATCGGCGTGCTGATTTCGGATATTGCGCTTGGCTTTCTCGATCCCCGCATCCGCTTGCAAGGCAGGAGTACAAAGTGAGCGTATCCCTGCCAAAACCCGGTGCCCCTCTGGAGCATTATGTCTCGAGCGCGGATTTCGATCCGGATCAGTTCGAAGCGATGTCCGCTGGTCAACAGCGCTATTACATGGCCTCGCAAAAGAAGCTGATGTGGTGGAAGTTCAAGAAGCACAGGCTTGCGCTTGCCTCCGGCATCTTCCTGCTGCTGGCCTACGGCACGATCCTGATTGCGGAATTCCTGGCGCCTTACGGGCTGCACACCCGCAATGTCGACTACATCCACTCGCCGCCGCAGATGGTCCATTTCTTCGACAAGGGCGAGTTCGTGGGGCCGTTCGTCTATGGCCGCAAGATGACGCTCGATATCGATACGCTGCGCCGGATCTACACCGAAAATCCTTCCGACGTGCAGCCGATCCGCTTCTTCTGTCGCGGTGATGCCTATCGCTTCTGGGGCTTGGTGGATTCGAGCCTCCATCTGGTCTGCCCGTCGGTCGGCGGGCAAATGTACCTGCTTGGAACCGATCGGCTCGGCCGCGACGTGCTGTCGCGCATCATCTATGGCGCGCGCATATCCTTGACGATCGGGTTGATCGGCATAGCTATCAGCTTTGTGCTCGGCATCGTCATCGGCGGCCTGGCAGGCTATCACGGCGGCCTTTTCGATCTCCTCGTTCAACGCGTGATCGAGGTGCTGCAATCGCTGCCGAGCCTGCCATTGTGGATGGCGCTGGCGGCAATCATGCCCGTGAGCTGGAGCCCGATCATCGTCTATTTCGGCATCACCATCATTCTCGGCATTCTCGACTGGACCGGCCTTGCTCGCGCCGTGCGCTCCAAGCTTCTGTCCCTGCGCGAGGAAGACTACGTGCTTGCCGCCCAATTGATGGGCGCCCCGACCCGGCGCATCATCGGCCGCCATCTCGTTCCCGGCTTCATGTCGCATCTGATCGCAACTGCGACGATCTCGGTTCCGAGCATGATTCTCGGCGAGACGGCGCTCAGCTTCCTGGGATTGGGGCTGCGCCCGCCCATTACGAGCTGGGGTATTTTGCTGACCGAGGCAAGAAGCGTCAGCGTCATCGCCTTCTATCCATGGCTCCTTTTCCCTATGATCCCGGTGATTTTGGTCATTCTGGCGTTCAACTTTTTAGGAGACGGCTTGCGCGATGCCGCTGATCCCTACAAATAGCAGGATGAACGGCGAAGACAGGATTGCAATTCGAGAAGCGGCCGCGGATGTCGTTTGCCGACACACCGCGTACAACTTTCACCCCCAGAGGTTTTGCCTATGAAGCGGCGCTTAGAAGATGCTCGAATCCTCATGTATAGCCATGACACGTTCGGTCTCGGCCATCTCAGGCGATGCCGGACCATCGCCCACGCGCTTGTCGAAGACTATCGCGGGCTGAACGTGCTGATTATCTCCGGCGCAACCATCGCCGGGGCATTCGATTATCGTGCCCGTGTGGATTTCGTCAAAGTGCCAAGCGTCATCAAGTTGCGCGACGGCGAATACACATCAATGGCAAGCCATGTCGCGCTTCAGGAGACGTTGAAGATGCGGCAGTCGATCATTCGCCACACAGCCGAAACCTTCCAGCCTGACGTTTTCATCGTCGACAAGGAGCCGATGGGCCTGAAGGGTGAGGTCGAAGAGACGCTGACCTATCTCAAGGCCCGCGGCACGACGCTCGTTCTGGGTATGCGCGATGTCATGGATGCGCCGCATCTCCTGGAAGCGGAGTGGAAGAAGAACAACGTGCTGCAGAAGATCGATCAGTTCTACGATCGCGTCTGGGTCTATGGCCCGCCGGATTTCCACGATCCGCTCGTCGGCCTCGATGTACCCGCGGGCGTGCGCCGGAAGATGGAGTTCGTCGGTTTCCTGCAGCGCAGCGTTTCCACGCTGGGCACGAAGTCGGAACATGTGCCTGACGAGGACTATATCCTGGTGACGACCGGTGGCGGTGGCGACGGCGCCGATCTCGTCAGTGATGTCATCGCCGCCTTCGAGCACGACAGCTCACTGACCCAGAAGACGCTGATCGTGCTTGGCCCCTATATGCCGGCCAAGGAACGCAGCCAGTTGCTGGAGCGTGCCAGCAAGATCGACTGTTTGCAGGTCATCGAATTCGACAACAAGATGGAAGAGCTGATCGCCGGCGCCAAGGCCGTTGTCGCGATGGGCGGCTACAATACCTATTGCGAAATCCTGTCCTTCGACAAGCCGGCGCTGATCATTCCACGCACGCGCCCGCGTGAAGAGCAACTCATCCGCGCGCAGCGGGCCAGCGAGCTCGGCCTCGTCGACATGCTGCTACCGGAAGAATCGGCCGATCCGAAGCAGCTTGCCGCCGCCTTGAAGCGCCTGCCGAACCGTGCGCCACCTTCAGCCAGTGCCAGCAATATGCGGCTGGAAGGGCTGGTGCATATTTCGCGCACCGTCGGCGAATGGTTCGATGATCGCGAGCGCTATACGCCGCTGTCGATCGTTGCCGAGTAGAGCACCGGAACCTGTCGATGCGGAAGAAAATACTGGTGGTCCTGAAGGGCTATCCTCGCCTGTCGGAAACCTTCATTGCGCAGGAGTTGCTTGGCCTGGAGAAGGCCGGCTTCGACCTGACGCTGATTTCGATGCGCAAACCGACGGACAAGAAACGCCATCCCGTTCATGACGAGATCAGGGCGCGGGTCGTCTATCTGCCGGAATACCTGCACAATGAACCGCTGAGAGTACTGCGAGCCTTGGTTGCCGGCATCGGCAAGCCTGGGTTCAAGCCGCTCGTGAAGCAATTCTGGGCCGATCTGAAGCGGGATATCACGCCGAACCGCGTGCGGCGCTTCGGTCAGGCCCTGGTGCTGGCGCATGAGTGGCCTGATGGCGGGGAATGGCTGCACGCGCATTTCATCCATACGCCGGCGTCCGTGACCTTCTATGCCAGCATCATGACCGGCGTTCCCTGGACATGCTCAGCCCATGCCAAGGATATCTGGACGTCGCCCGACTGGGAGCTTTCGGAAAAGCTCGCCCGCGCCCGCTGGACGGTGACCTGCACGCGCACCGGCTTCGAGCACATGCGCGACCTGGTCGGAGCAGACGACAAGGTCCATCTGAGCTATCACGGGCTGGATCTCGATCGCTTCGCCTCCTTCGCCGGCGAACACTCCGATCGCGATGGCGCCGACCTTGCCGATCCCGCCTTCATTCTCAGCGTCGGGCGGGCCGTGGAAAAGAAGGGATATGACGTACTGCTGAAGGCGCTGGCGCTGTTGCCCGGCGACCTCAACTGGCGTTTTACCCATATCGGCGGCGGTGATGGCCTGACAAAATTGAAGGCATTGGCCGACACGCTCGGCATTGCGGATCGCCTCGCCTGGAAGGGCGCACTTGCCCAGGAAGATGTGCTCGCCCACTATCGTCAGGCCGATATTTTTGCGCTGGCGTGCCGGGTGGCAGCCGACGGCGATCGTGACGGGCTGCCCAATGTCCTCGTCGAAGCGTCAAGCCAGCGTCTCGTCTGCGTTTCCACCAATGTCTCCGGCGTTCCGGAACTGCTGGAAGATGGAGCCAACGGCCTTGTCGTTCCCTCGGAGGACCCGCAGGCACTCGCCGCGGCGCTGGAATCCGCCATTCGCAATCCGCCATTGCGCCACAGGCTCGGTGCGGCGGCCGAAAGGCGGGTACGCGAGCATTTCGACTATCATGCCAGCATCCGGCAATTGACCGGGTTGTTCGAGGAGCAATGGCAGAAGGAAGACGAATGGCGGAAATCCGCATGACGGCCTCGCATATTCCTCCGTTGCGTGTCTTCTTCTACGTTCAGCATCTACTCGGCATCGGCCATCTGGCGCGTGCGAGCCGCATTGCCAGTGCTCTCGCAAAGGACGGCTGCCAGGTGACGGTGGTGACAGGCGGCGTGCCGGTAAACGGATTCCCCGGGACGGATGTGACATCAGTCACATTGCCGGCCGTGGTAGCCAGCAGCGCCGGTTTCTCCGGTCTCGCCGATCAATTCGGCAACCCCGCCGGTGAGGAATTTTTGTCACGCCGGCGCGATCTGCTGCTGGAGGCGTTCCGGCAGGCTGCGCCCGATGTCGTCATCATCGAGGCCTTTCCCTTCGGCCGCAGACAGATGCGCTTCGAACTTCTGCCGCTGCTCGATGCCATTTCTGAAGCCGATCCCAAGCCAAGGCTCTACACCTCGGTACGCGATATTCTGCAGCAGCAGAAGAAGCCTGGGCGTGACGAAGAAACCGTGCGCCTCCTTCGCGACCACTTCGATGGCGTGCTCGTCCACGGCGATCCGCATTTCGTCCGGCTGGAGGAAACCTTTCCCTTGACCGAGGCGATCACCGACAAGATCGTCTATACGGGTCTCGTGGCGCCCGCTTTGCCGCCGGAGCCCGGCGAGACCTTCGATATCGTCGTTTCGGCCGGCGGCGGCGCCGTCGGACGCGACCTTATCCGCGCATCACTGGAGGCAGCAAGCCGTGTGGCCATCGATCGCCGCTGGCTCTTGATCGCCGGGCCGAACCTGCCCGAACAGGATTATGCCGATCTCGCCAGGGACGCGCCAGACAATGTCGAGCTCGTTCGCTTCCGCAGGGATTTTCCGTCTCTTCTGCGGAGCGCGGAGCTGTCGATTTCGCAGGCGGGCTACAATACGGTCGGGGATCTTCTCATGGCCGGTTGCCGTGCCATTCTGGTTCCTTTCACCGCCGGCGGCGAGACGGAACAATCCGTCAGGGCCGAGCGGCTGGAGAAATTGGGGCTGGCGTTGGCCTTGCCGGAGGCGGGATTGACGACGGATTTGCTGCTCGAGGCCGTGAAGACCGCGCTGTCGCGATCCAAGCCGGGCAATCCGGATATCGATCTCGGCGGCGCCGCCAGAACATCGGCTATTCTGCGCCGGGTCACGTAGCGAATGGGCGCGGCGGGTATCGAAGACAGCCTGTCGTTTTATCCTCCTGGATTCCTGCAATCTTGTGATATAAATCGAAAAATCGATGAATCGGGAGGAGCGTGGACGAAAGACCGGGCGGAGTCCCCTTTCACATATGGGGCCACGTATCCGCAACGAAACCTTCCCGCATCTCTGCAACATCGGTGCCGGCATCACGCTGGCGCTGGGCGTTGATTTTGAAAGCCTGCAGTAAGCAATGGAAAAAAGCCTAGCGCGTTACATTTGGTCGAATACCCGGCTGGAGCAGATCTGGATACTGCTTGTCGTCGCGGCCTCGATGATTCCGTACTTCTTGTCCTTCGACTTGCCGAAGCAGATCGTCAACGGGCCTATCCAGGGCAAAGGTTTCGAACATCCCGGCGATACGCAGACCTTCATGCACATTGCCTTCGATGTGCCGCTGATCGGCCATATCGAGGTCTTTCAGGGCATGCAGCTGACGCGCGTGTGGATGCTCGTTGCGCTGAGCATGGTGTTCCTGGCGCTTGTCGTGCTCAACGGCCTCTTCAAGCTCTATATCAATACCTACAAGGGCCGTCTCGGCGAGCGCATGCTTCGCCGCATTCGCTTCGAGCTGATCGATCGCGTATTGCGGTTTCCGCCGGCGCATTTCAAGCGGGTAAAGCCCGCGGAAATCGCCACCATGATTAAGGACGAAGTGGAGCCGATGGGTGGCTTCACGGGCGATGCCTTCGTGCAGCCGGCGCTCCTGGGCGGCCAGGCGGTCACGGCGCTCATCTTCATCATCATGCAGAACTTCTGGCTCGGCATGATCGCCGCAGCCATCGTCGCCGTGCAGGCGATCGTTATTCCCCGCATGCGCAAGCGCCTTTTGGAACTTGGGCGCCAGCGGCAGCTGACGGCGCGCGAGCTTTCCGGCCGTGTCGGCGAGATCGTCGACGGTATCGGCACCATCCACGCCAATGACACCACGAACCTGGAGCGCGCCGATATCGCCCATCGGCTGGGGCTGATCTTCTCGATCCGCTACGATCTCTACCAGTGGAAGTTCATGGTGAAGTTCATCAACAACTTTCTCGCGCAGGTGACGCCGTTCCTGTTCTATCTGATCGGCGGCTTCCTGGCGCTGCAGGGTCGTCTGGATATCGGCCAGCTCGTCGCCGTCATCAATGCCTACAAGGATCTGCCCGGGCCGCTGAAGGAGCTGATCGACTGGGACCAGTCGCGCCAGGACGTTCAGGTGAAATACAATCAGGTGGTCGAGCAGTTCAGCGTCGACAACCTGATTGATCCCAAGATCCAGGTCCTCTCGCATGCGCCGGCGGGCCGCATCACCCATTCTCTCGTTGCGACCAATCTGACCGTGGTCGACGACAGCGGCGCGCGCGTGCTGGACCACGTTTCTGTCGAGGTTCATCCCGGCGAGAGGGTGGCGATCGTTGGCGACAGTGGTGCCGGCGGCGAATATCTCGCCGAGGCATTCGGGCGCTTGACCTGGCCGGACAGCGGCCGAATCTCGATCGACGGCCGCGATATCCTGGAATTGCCGGAAGCCGTCACCGGGCGACGCATAGCCTATGCTTCCTCCGAGACCTTCTTCTTCCACGGTACCTTGCGCAGCAATCTCCTCTATGCTCTCAAGCACGCGCCGCTCATCGCTCCGGTCTATGACGACGAGGAGGCGACGAAGGCCAAATGGCGCGTTAGCGAGGCGCGCCGCGCCGCTAATCCGGAATTCGATCTCAACAGCGATTGGGTCGATTACGCCGCTGCCGGCGCAACGGGTCCCGGAGATATTTATTCCGCGATCCGCCCCGTGCTCGATGCCGTTGCCATGTCGCAGGATATTTTCGATATGGCGCTGCGCTCGAATGTCGATGCCGCGGCACATCAGGATCTGACATCGCGTATCGTCGAAATGCGGCAGGCATTGCGGTTGCGGCTCGAGGAAGAGAAGCTCGAGGACCTCGTCGTTCCCTTCGAGTTCGATGCCTACAATCTGCAGGCGACCGTTGGCGAAAATCTGCTCTTCGGCACGCTGAAGCGGCCGCAGATGACCAATCGCAAGCTGGCGGCTCATCCCTACTTCCAGCAGATATTCGCCGAGACCGGCCTGGTGTCCGATCTATACGACATGGGCTTGGAGATCGCCGAAAACGCGGTCGAGCTCTTCACCGATCTGCCGCCGGACCATCCGTTCTTCCAGCAGCTGACCTTCATGACGGCGGAAGACATCCCGACCTATGAGGCGCTGCTGCAGAAGCTGAACGGCAAGGGTTATGAGGCGGCCGCCGACGACGAGCGCGCCGCCATCATCCGGCTGAGCTTCTCCTACATCGAACCGCGTCACCGCTTCGGCCTTCTGACGCAGGTGCTCATGGAAAAGATCGTGCAGGCGCGTGCGAAGTTCTATGAGAACATTCCGGACGATCTTGCCAAGGTCATCGAACGTTACGATCCGGAGCGCTTTACCGCGTCTGCCACGTTGATGGACAATGTGCTGTTCGGCCGCATCGCGCATCAGCAGGCCAATGCACCCGAGCGCATCCATCAGATCATGTTTGACGTGTTCGGGCGTCTCGGCATGCATGACAGCGTGCTCTCGATCGGCCTGGATTTTGATGTCGGCTCGGGCGGCAAGCGTCTGACGAACGTGCAGCGCCAGAAACTCAATCTCGGCCGCGCGCTCCTGAAGCGGGCAGACTACATCATCTGCAATCGGCCGCTGCCGGCGCTCGACCACCGCGTTCAGGATCAGATTGCGAGGGCAATTCTCGGCGAGCTCGAGAGCGACGGCTATGCGCCCGCGATCATTTGGGTCCTGTCCAATCCCAGCTTTGCCGAGTTGTTCGACCGTGTTTTGGTCTTCGACCACGGCAGCCTTGTCGAAAGCGGCTCCACGACCGATCTTTTAGAGAAAAATGGTATGTTCAAAGAACTGTTATCGTAATATTCTATCTCAACAGTGGCGTCTGGGGCCGAACACTGGGGGTTTTGAAGCTCATGCTTCTGAAGGATGAAGTTGAAATGCTGAAGCGCGTGCCGATTTTTTCGCGCATCGCGCCTGCGAAATTGAAACTGTTGGCGTTCACGTCGGATCGCGTTAGCTATAATGCTGGCCAAACTCTGTTCCATCAGGGCGATCAGGGCGATGCAGCCTATGTTGTTCTTTCAGGAACTGCTGATATTCTCGTCGACAGCCCGGCTGGGGAGATCAAGGTTGCTGAAGTCGATCTCAATTCCATCGTCGGCGAAATCGCCATCCTTTGCGACGTCTCCCGTACCGCGACCGTGAAGGCCACCTCGAGGCTAGAAGCGCTGAAGATCAGCAAGGAACATTTTCTGAAGTTGCTCAGCGACTTTCCAGAAATGGCCGTCGAGATCATGCGGGTTCTCGCTGATCGCCTGAACCACACGACCTCCGAACTGACGGCTGTCCGCAGCCGGTTGAGCCAGCCGCAGCCTATGTCGACGCATTGAGAAAAAGCAAAGAGATCGAGTGGTTCGGGGGAGTTGTGAAGAGCTGAACCGTTCAATATTCAGCTCTGGCCATGGCGGTATTTCGGATGTCGCGTCGCCGATGGCGATTAATACTGATTTGCTTAGCTTGTGCATTAAGACGTCGGCCATGGTTCAATGGCAAGGCCGACGTCCTGATCGTATGTTTCGCTATTTTCCGTAAGTCAGTACTGTGAACGTATTCGGGAAGAACGTGTTGGCATAGAAGGGAGAGACGGCCGTCAGGATCTTCCTGGAAGCATCGGCGCTGCCTTCGGCAGTGATGGCATAGATCGCCTTGGTTTGACGATCCATCGCCATGGTACGAACACCGGCGCGAGTGCCGAGCGTTTCCAGCGGCTTGTAATTGTCGGGGCCGTCGACCTCGAAGACGTTGAGATTGGCGCTCACGCCATTTGCAGTGAAAATACGTTTCAGATCACCGTCGTAGACGATGCTATCGGTTCCTCCCCCAATCTCAGTGCTGTAAACTATCTTGCCGCTATCTCCATCAAGTATGGCGAGAGAGGGCTTGATGGTGTCGTGCCCGCGGCAACTGATGTAGACGCGCTCGTCAGCAGCATTGACCGTCACTGCGGTCGGGTGACCGCAGACCGGGGCCGTGTCATAGGTTGCAACAATCTTTCCGACTTTGGTGTCGATCTTGTAGACTTTATCGAGATCCTGTGCTGCGAGGAAAAAGGCGGATTTGCCATCGCTATCGGCACCTTCGACCTTTTTGCTAGGCACCTTCAGACGACCGACTTCCTTGAGCGAAGGAACATCCAGCATGATCAGCTCGGTGCCGTCTTGTCCGGCGCCCATATTGAGCACCAGACGTTTGCTGACGGGATCATAATGACTGGTGTCGAGGTCCTCACCAACCTTGATCGGCGCCTGGGCCTCCAGCGTCGAGAGCTTGAACGGCGTGATCGTGCCATCCTCGTTGTTGGAAATGCCGAGATCGAATTCGGGGATAAGCACAGCGCCATCTGAACTATCGGTCGCTGTCTTATCAATCACCTTGATGACCTTGTCGGCAGCAGGATCGAAGACCTGCAAACCTTCCTTGCGATGGCCCAGGAAAACGTGATGCGTCGCTGAATCGACCGAAACATAGTCATAGCCCGAGCCCTTGCCTTCGATCGTTGTGGCGTGTTGTTGGTGCCATCCATCGAATGCGAATGCCGGCGTCATCATAATTGACGCGAGCGCAGTTGTAGAAATTGCCAAGCGCGACCTTATCATCCTATTCCTCCTGATAAGTTTGCCGTTCCCCCCCGGGCTCCGCAAATTAACAGGCGAAGCTTTCAACCAGCTTTCATCGAGGAGTCCTCGGGTGCTCATCGCACCCAAATGTCCAGCTTGATGGTTCTCGGGAGCGCGCGATTCGCCGCCTTCGACCGAGACGATCAAGCATGCAATCTATAGCGGAGCAACTGCGGAACATCTTACAATTCCATGTGTCGCCGACTGCCGAACACCACGCAAATTGAAGAAATCCCGCCATGGCTTGCCTGGCGGGCTGAACCGCTCCAAATCTGGGTTCAAGCGAGGTCCTAAATCAGTCCACGCCCTGCAAGATTGCGCATCAGATGCGACGCGCCGAAGGTCCAGGGTGGGCACTCGGTCGATAGCAGCACGCGATTTTGCAGCGATCCCAGCTTGTCGTTGGAGATGGTGACGACGTCGCCGACCTTGTGGGTGAAGCCTTGCCCGGGCGTGTCGCGGTCTTCGACGGGGGCGAAAAGCGTTCCCATGAACAGCACGAATCCATCGGGATATTGATGGTGGCGGCCGATGGTCTGGGAGACGAGGTCGAGAGGATCGCGGCTGATTTCCTTCATCGACGAGCGGCCATGCAGCACATAACCGTCCTCGCCTTCGACCTTGAGGTCGAGATCGGCATTGCGCACGTCATCGAGCGTATAGGTTTCGTCGAACAGACGGATGAAGGGCCCGATCGAGCAGGAGGCATTGTTGTCCTTGGCCTTGCCGAGCAGCAGCGCGGATCGTCCTTCGACATCGCGCAGGTTGACGTCGTTGCCGAGCGTTGCGCCTCTGACCCGGCCTTGACTATCGACGGTGAGCACGATTTCCGGCTCGGGATTGTTCCATTTGGAGATCGGATGCAGGCCGACGTCTGCGCCCGGCCCCATCGACGACATCACCTGCGACTTGGAGAAGACTTCGGCATCCGGACCGATGCCGACTTCGAGATATTGCGACCAGACGCCTTCCTCGATCAGCGCCGCCTTGACCTTGGCCGCCTCGGGAGACCCGGCCTTCAGGTTTCGCAAGCTATCGCCGATCAATGCAGTGACCTTGCCGCGGATCGCCTCGGCAAGATCCGGATTGCCGGCCGCACGTTCCTCGATGACGCGCTCGAGCATCGAGCGGGCGAAGGTGACGCCGCAGGCCTTGATCGCCTGTAGGTCAATGGGGGCGAGAAGGTGGATGGCCGAGTGATCGGCCTTGGCAGCCAGGAGAGTATCAAGTTTGGCGACGGGCTCGCCTTTCTGAGCGCGGACGAAAGCAACCGGATCGTCGCGCTCGAGAAGATCGCGCATGGTCGGCGCTTGCTTCGAGGTGATGTCGTAGAGCATGCCGTCGCGAAGGGTGACGAGGGCAGGGCCTTCCACATCCGGGCGCCAGATGCGGCCGACGAATGTTCCGGTGGTGAATGTTTCCGAGCTGGCCATGTCGTTCGTCTCCTCCAAACTGCGAGTGTTTTCTAACCCAGGCGAATGTGCTTTGCCATCGGTTATCGATGCGACATTCGCCCGCGTTTTGGATTTTCATTTTCTCCGACGCGGTAAAAATGTAAGGCCCCGCGGCAACGCCGCGAGGCCCTTGGGCCGCAAACCGGGAGAGAGTGGCTTTACGCGGCCTGAACCTTGCGATTACCGCGTGCCCATTCGGGCAGCCAGTCGCCGTGAGCGACGAGCAGTTCGTCGACCAACGACCAGATCTGGTCGAGATCGAGCTCGGCTGCCGTATGCGGGTCCATCATGGCGGCGTGATAGATGTGCTCGCGATTTTCCGTCAACAGGGCCTTCACCGTCAGTTCCTGCACGTTGATATTCGTGCGGATCAGGGCTGTCAGCTGCGGCGGCAGATCGCCGACATAGGTGGGCTGGATGCCGGAGGCATCGACGAGGCAGGCGACTTCGGCTGCACAATTGAACGGCAGCGAGGTGATGCAGCCATTGTTGCGGACGTTTCCGTAGATGACGGAGGGTTCGCCGGTCCAGACGGAGTTGATGATCGAGGAGGCATATTCCTTCGACTGCTTGACCTCGATCTTCTCGGCCGTGCGATATTCCTCTGCCTGGTTCTTCCAGCGCGCCACCTGTTCGATGCAGCGCTTCGGATATTCGTCGAGCGGAATGCCGAACTTCTCGATCAGGTCCTCGCGGCCTTCCTTGATGAAGTAGGGCGTATATTCGGCGAAATGTTCCGAGCTTTCGGTAACGAAGTAGCCAAGGCGGGTCAGCATCTCGTAGCGCACCTTGTTTGGGCAGCGCGGGTTCCAGCCGGGCTTCGGCGCCCGTCCTTCGCGATAGGCGCGGACGAGATCCGGATAAAGGTTGCGGTAGGAACCGTCGGCCTGACGATGCTCGAATTCGAGATAGAAGGCCATGTGGTTGATGCCAGCCGAGCGATAGCGGATCTCGTCATAGGGAATGTCGAGATCGTGCGCCAGTTCCATCGCCGTGCCCTGCACGGAATGGCAAAGACCGACCTGCTTGATATCAGGGAACTTCTCGCCGATCGCCCAGGTGTTGATCGCCATGGGGTTGACGTACTGCAGCATGATCGCGTTCGGGCAGACGGCGAGCATGTCCTCGCAGATCTTCCAGAGATGTGGGACCGTGCGCAGGCCGCGCATGATACCGCCGACGCCGAGCGTGTCGGCGATCGTCTGGCGAAGGCCGTACTTCTTCGGCACTTCGAAATCGGTGACGGTGCAGGGCTCGTAGCCGCCGATCTGGAAGGCGACGACGACGAAATGAGCGCCGTCCAGCGCCTTGCGCTGATCGGTGAAGGTTTCGACGGTCGCGGATGCACCGAGCGTCGAAGCGAGTTTGCGGGCAACAATCGCGCTTTCGTCCAGCCGCTGCGGATTGATGTCCATCAGCGCGATCCTGGCGCCAGCAAGTGCGGGTCGCTGCAAAACGTCGCCGATGATGTTCTTCATGAAGACGGTCGAGCCGGCGCCGATGAAGGTGATCTTGGGAGTGCCTGTCATTTCAAAGTCTCCTGATGCTATGAAGCTACGTCGAACGCCGCTCTGACGAGGCGTTCGGTGTAAGCGGTCTTGGGATGGGACAGAACCTCTTCGACCGGCCCTTCCTCCATGATCTTGCCGTGCTGCATGACGATGACGCGATGGCAAAGGGCGCGGACGACCTTGAGGTCGTGTGAGATGAAAAGGTAACTCAGGCCCCGTTCGTCCTGCAGCTTGCGCAGGAGGTCGATGATCTGGGCCTGGACGGAAAGATCGAGCGCGGAGGTCGGCTCGTCGAGCAGAATGAATTCCGGTTCGAGGGCGATGGCGCGGGCGATGGCGATGCGCTGGCGCTGGCCACCGGAAAACTCATGCGGGAAGCGCGAGAGAATGTTGGCCGGCATGCCGGCGCTGACCAGCGCTTCCTTGACGCGCTCCGACCGCTCGGCTTTGCTGGCGCCAATATTGTTGACCACCAGCCCTTCGGAAATGATCTGTCCGACGGTCATGCGCGGATTGAGCGACGAAAACGGGTCCTGGAAGACGATCTGCATGCGGGAGCGCAGCGGTCGCATCTCGGCGCGCGAGCGACCGTGGATCGGCTGTCCATCGAAGAAGATCGCGCCGCTATCGGCGTCGATCAGGCGCAGCAGCGCCTGGCCGAAGGTGGTCTTGCCGGAGCCGGATTCACCGACGAGGCCCAGCGTTTCATGGCGGCGGAGGTCGATATTCAGACTGTCGACGGCGACAAGCTCGCGCATGTCGGGCTTGAAGAAGCTGCCGTGACGCAGCATGAAGGCGACCTTGACGGCTTTACCTTCGAGCACCGTGCCGCAGTCCGGCGGCAATGGTTTCGCCCGTCCGCGCGGTTCCGACGACAGGAGGTGCTGCGTGTAGGCATGTTGCGGGTTTGCAAACAGGGCTTCAGTCGTGTTGTGCTCACGCATCTCGCCATGCTGCATCACATAGACATAGTCGGAGAACTGGCGCACGACCGTAAGGTCATGTGTGATCAGGATCACGGCCATCCCGAGCTGCTTCTGTAGGTTGCGGATGAGGTTCAGAATTTGTGCCTGCACGGTGACGTCAAGCGCCGTCGTCGGCTCGTCGGCGATCAGCACGTCGGGATCGTTGGCGAGCGCCATGGCGATCATGACGCGCTGGCGCTGGCCGCCGGACAGTTGATGCGGATACTGCTTCAGCCGCGCCTCAGGATCGGGGATCTGCACCTGTTTCAGCAGGTCGAGCGCCCGCTTCTCGGCATCGCGGCGGCTGACCTTGCGGTGAACCCGGATGGCTTCGACGATCTGGCCGCCGATCGTATAGATCGGATTGAGCGAGCTCATCGGCTCCTGGAAGATCATCGAGATGCGGTCGCCGCGCAGCTGCCGGCGCGCCCTCTCCGAAAATTTCAGCACATTCTTGCCGTCGTAGTGAACGGCGGATTTGTCCGAGACGATGGCGCGCTTGGTCAAGAGCCCCATCACCGTACGGGCTGTTACCGACTTTCCGGAGCCGGACTCACCGACGATGGCGATGGTCTCGCCGCGATAGAGCTGGAAGTTGATGTCCTTGACGGCATCGACCATGCCGTCCTCGACCTTGAATTTGACGGCGATGTTCCGGGCGTCGATGACAGGCGAGGTTGTCTTTTCGCCAATATCGTGCCTGACGTCGGGGGCGAAGGGATTGATGAGTGCAAGAGCCATATCCGTTCTCCTCTCAATAGGGATCGATCGCGTCACGCAGTCCGTCGCCGAGCGCATTGAAGGCGAAGACGGTGGCGAGAACGAAGGCGACGGGCGAGAGAATCCAGGGGTAGGAGCCGATGACCGAATAGGTTGACGTATCCTGCAGCATCAGGCCCCAGGAGATTAGCGGCGGCTTCACGGCAAAACCGAGGAAACCGAGGAAGGATTCAAGCAGAACCACGCTCGGGATGGCGAGCGTCACCGCGACGATGACATGGCTCATGACGTTCGGGAAGATATGCTGAAGAATGATGCGCCGGTCGCTTGCACCGACTGCCATCGCGGCCCGCACATATTCGATCCTTGCCAGTGCCAGGGTCTTGCCGCGAACCTCGCGCGACATCTGCGCCCAGCCGAGTGCCGACATGACGATGATGACGAAGGCGAGGAAGACGTTGGTCGGCGCCGTCACGGGGATGAGCGAGGTCAGCGCCAAGTAGAGCGGCAATTGCGGGAAGGCCAGCACCACTTCGACAAAGCGCTGTATCCAGGCATCGGTCGCGCCGCCGAAATAGCCCGAGATCATGCCGACCGTCGTGCCGACGACGGTGACGATGGCAACCACGGTCAAGGCAATCATCAGCGAGATCCGCGAGCCGTAGATGGCGCGCGACAGCACGTCCCGGCCGAATTTGTCGGTGCCGAGGAAATGCACCGGTCCGCCGTCGGTCGTGCCGAAAAGATGCCGGTCGCCGGGGATGAGGCCGAACAGATAGTAGGGAGCGCCCTTGACGAAGAAGCCGAGCGGACGCGGGTTGTCGTAATCCGGGCCGACGATCGGCTGGAACGTCACGGGGTCGAGGTCGCTGGTCTCGACCAGTGCGTAGACACGGGGCTGGAAGACGAAATTGCCGTCCTTGTCGTGAAAGCTGATGACCTGCGGCGGCGCGAAGCCGGTATCGGTTGCTTTCGGATCGAGCGGCGCGACGAATTCGGCAAAGACCGCCATCAGCAGCAGCAGGATGACGAGGGTGAGGCCGCTCATGCCGGTCCACGAGCGTTTCAGGCGCCGCCAGACCAGCGCCACGTAGCTTTCGCCGCCGCTCTTGTGCTTGATCTTTTCTTCCGGTGGCAGCGGGGAGTTGCTGAAGGCGAGCATTAGTTGATCCCTCCCTGTTGGCGCACGCGCGGATCGAGCAGGGCAAGCAGCATGTCGGCGATGATGTTGCCGATAATGAGGGTCGCCGAAAGCACCATCATGAAAGTGGCGGTGACATAGACGTCGCCGACCGCCATCGAGCCGACGATCGCCGGCCCCACTGTCGGCAGGGTAAAGATGATCGCCGTCTCGATCTCGCCGGTCAGCATGTAAGGCAGAACCACGCCCTGATACATGACCAGCGGGTGCAGCGCGTTGGGGACGGCATGGCGCATGACGACGGCGCCGCCGGAAAGGCCTTTGGCGCGCGCTGTTTCGACATATTGGGCATTCAGCGTGTCGAGCAGGTTGCCGCGCATGACGCGCATATTATAGGCAAGGCCGCCGAAGGTGGCGATGGCAACGACCGGCCAGACATGTTTGACGAGATCGACGAATTTGGCCCAGGACCAGGGCGCGCCGCCATATTGCGGCGAGAAGAAGCTGCCTATCTCCGAGACATTGAGCTGGAAAACGAGGATGTAGACGATGATCAGCGCCATCAGGAAGCGCGGCACCGTCATGCCGAGGAAGGAGATGCCAGAGAGCAGGCTGTCGATCCAGCTATATTGCCGCGTCGCCGCCCATATGCCGAAGCCGATCCCGAGAATGGATGCGAGGATATGGCAAACCAGAGCGAGGGCCAGTGTTCGCGGCAGGCGCTCGCCAACGACGTCGGCGACGGGTTTGTTATAGAACATGCTGTAGCCGAAATCGCCTCGTGTAACGATCCCGCCGACCCAGTTGACGTATTGTACGACCAGCGGTTTGTCGAGGCCATGTTCGCGGCGGTAGATCTGCGCCTGCTCGTCAGCCTGTGCGAAGGATGCACCGCCCTGGTTCATCAATTGCGAACGGATGTAATCGGCATAGTCGCCTGGCGGCGCCTTTATGATGGCGAAGGTCACCACGCTCAGGATGAAGAGCACAGGTATGGCTGAAGCTATTCGCACGAGCAGGAATCGTAACATGGGACGGTTCGCTTCTCTTGATGCTGGCGGCTGCCCCGATCCGTCGGGGGCAGCAGGCGCCGGCTGTGTTCAGTTTGACCGGCGGTCGAGCCGCCGGAATGCGTGATGCCTGGTCGGCAGCCGACGGATGGCCGGCTGCCGCAGTTGGTTGTCCGGTCGATCTTACTTGATCGGACCGGCACTGCCCGGCGCACCCGGAAGCTGCTGCGGGAACAGCTCGTACTTGCCCTGCTTGTCGGCCGCGACCCAAAGACGTTCGCGGATGATCGAGTCTTCAGCCCAGTTGAACAGGAAGATCGGCGTGCCCGGAGGAACGTTGGAGAAGCGCTTGTTGATGATCAGCGCGCCGGGATACTCTGTCAGACCGATATTGTAGAGGTGTCCGGTCGAGATCTTCTGGAACTGCTTCATCAAGGCCACGCGCTCGTCGTTATCTTTCGACGTGGTGAACTTGTTGACGATGTCGACCATGTCCTTCTCGAAGGGCATCAGATCCACCTGGCCGCCTTCCGCGGCGCGATGGTTCCAGCTGGTACGTGGGCCGACCGGAGCAAGCTGTTCGGTGTTCTGCACGACCGAGGCGAGTTCGGTGCTGTTACGCCGGACCATCCAGTCGAAACGGCCGCCGTAGTTGGCGTCGTCACGCTTCGGACCATCAAGCGCATTGATGATTACCCGAATCCCGAGCTTTTCCATCTGGGCGACGATGCCTTCGGCAAGGCTCTTGTCCGTGGTGTAGTCGTTGCTGACCAGAAGCGTGACCTCGACATCCTTGCCGCCGTTGACACCGGCCGGGAAGTTGACGATGCCGTCGCCGTCGGTGTCCTTGAGGCCGGCTTTGGCAAGCTCTGCCTTTGCCGCCGCCAGATCGAACGGGTAATAGACGGTGGAGTTGCGATCATAGAAGCTGCTGCCGGAGGACAGGCCACCCGGATAGATCGCCGTGAACGGACCCTTGACCAGCGACTCGCCGAGCGCCTTGCGGTCCAGTGCCATCGTAACGGCCTTGCGGAAATCCTCGTTGCGGTTCAGTTCGCGGACGGCTTGACCGCGTGCATCGGGATTGCCCCAGCCATTGGCGGAGAAATTCATCTGCAGGTTATAGCCGATGAGACGAGGGCCAAAGGCCAGACGCGCGGGAGCATCGGGTTGCGCGGCTCGCTTCAGCGAGGCGACGAAGTTTTCCGGCTGTTCGAGGTTCGACAGGTCGGCCGAGCCGGCGACCGCCTGCACGTCGCGGTCCGCCCAGGTCGAAAGCTTGTAGTGCAGCTCGTTGAGGTAAGGCAGCTGATTGCCCTTCTCGTCGACCTTCCAGTAGTAGGGATTGCGGCGCATGACGATGATATCGTCGGAGCGGTATTCGACCGGCACCCAGGCGCCCATGACCGGTATGTTCATATATTCCGGCGGGAAGGCGTTCTTGAACTGATCGTAGGTGTTCTTCGAATACTTCGGATGCTGCGGCTTCAGGATATGCGACGGTCCCGGGCAGAAATTCGGGTAGGCCATCGTGTAGAGATACTGTTTCGGAAAGGCATCCTTGAAAGTCCATTCGACCGTATAGTCGTCGATCTTCCTGAGCGTCGTTCCCTCGCCGAAGGCTTCCGGCGATGCGCCGCCACCGAGCGGCGAGACGTTCGGATCGATGACTTCGTCGTCCCAATAAAACATGATGTCGTCGGCGTTGAAGGGAACGCCGTCGGACCACTTCGCGCCTTCGATCAGGTGCATGGTCAGCTTATGACCGTCCGGCGACCACTCCCAGCCCTTGGCAAGGTTCGGCAACGGCTCGGTATCCTTGGCCTCGACCTGGAACAATGGCGCGGTGCGCGTCAGGCATTCGGAAAGGCCGATATCGATGCCGCCCCAGCCCTGGGTCTGACCGGCGCCATAGTTCCAGCCTTCCGGCCGGCCACCGATGACGTGGCGCAGCGTGTCGCCATAGACGCCGATGCCGTCGGGCATGTTACCGGTCTTGTAGACCAGTGGCTCTTTCGGGAGGCGATCCTTGACCGGCGGCAGCTTGCCGGTCTTGACGAAGTTATCGGTAACCCAGGCCGGCTCGTGATAGTCCGGCAGTGCCTTAAACTCCAGGATGGAGCTGCGCTCGACATATTTGATCTTTCCTTCCGCCGGGAAGACCGGTGGAACGGGTGGCACTGTCGGTTCGGCTGCGTAGGCGCTGATGGCGATTGCGGATGTGGCAATCGTCAACGCGGCTAAAAGGCCGATCGGTCGAAAATGTCTCATCTTGTTCTCTCTCCCTCTTTTGCGTGCGCTCTGTTCGAGGCGCCGCACTCCTCCAGTACGAGGGGAAATGATCGAGATGCGGCGGTTGATCTCATCCGAAATCACCGCCGCGTGCTCATTTCCCGAACTTTGCCCGCCTCAGCCGGCCTGCTTCAGCGCAGCCTTTTCGACCCGCAACTCCTCGATCGAGCGAACGTTACGGCTCGCGGCCCCCTTCCAGTCGCGCGTCTTCACCTTGCTATGCGACAGCCGGTCCTTGGCGTCTCCGATGGCGTGGGCGTATTGCGGCAGCCAGCGTGCTTGGGCGACGACCATTTCGTCGACCATCTGCCAGACCTCCTCCGGAGTGGCGATGGCACCGACCAGCGGGTCATGCAGGACGGCAAGCTTCAGAAGATCGATATCGCCGCTGATGGCGGCATGAACCGACATGCGCTGAACGTTGATCGACGAGATGCAAGTCGCCGCGCATGCCTCAGGCAGCGTAATGCCCGCCACCATGTTGATGCCGAAGCGGTCGACGAAGCCGGGCGACTCGATGATGGCATCGGCAGGCAGATTGGTGATGACGCCATTGTTTTTGACGTTGAAATGGCCGCGATAGACGCGGTTGGTTTCCAGCGCTTCCAGGATATGGCTGGCATGCTCGTTGGAGCGTCTGCTGACGTCGATCGGCTGCGAAGCGCTGTCGAGGATCTGCTGGAATTCCGTCTCGAACCAGTTGCGCGTCTCGGTGGAGTGACGCAGATAGCCACCGGTTTCGCCATGAATCCAGTCCGACATATCGATCCATTTGTTGATCTCGTCGGGGCGCTTGCGATACCAGGGCAGGTATTCGGACAGATGCCCGTTGCTCTCGGTAGAGTAGACGCCGAAGCGCTTGAGCACGTCGATGCGCAGCTTTTCCTGCTGCGAGAAGACCGGATGCGCTTCGAAGGCGGCGATCAGCTCGTCCTTGCCGATCTCGCGGCCATTGAGGCGCAGATCGACGAACCAAGTCTGGTGGTTGATGCCGGAGCAGATATAGTCGAGTTCGCTCTTGTCCTTTGCGCCGAGCACTTCGGCAATCTGTTCGGCGCCATGCTGCACGCCGTGGCAGAGACCGATCGTGTCGACCTTGCCGTATTCGATCGCCGCCCAGGTGTTCATTGCCATCGGGTTGGCGTAGTTGAGGAACTTGGCGCCTGTCTCGGCGACTTCGCGGATATCCTTGCAGAAATCGAGAATGACCGGAATGTTGCGCTGGCCGTAGAGAATGCCGCCGGCGCAGATCGTATCGCCGACGCACTGGTCGATGCCGTATTTCAGCGGGATGCGGATATCGTCCGCATAGGCTTCGAGGCCGCCGACCCGCACGCAGCTGATGATATAGCGCGCGCCTGACAGTGCCGCACGACGATCAGTCGTTGCGGTAACGCGCGTTGGCAGCTTGTTGGCTTCGACGATGCGATCGAGGATCGCCTTGATCATCGTCAGATTGTGCTCACTGACGTCGGTCAGCGCGAACTCGACATCGCGGAATTCCGGCACGCAGAGAATGTCGGTAAACAGCTTTTTCGTGAAGCCGACGCTGCCGGCACCGATAATAGCGATTTTGAAACTCATGATCCTCACCTTCAAGTCGGTCGAACAAGCAGCAACAGGGATTATGACAGCATTTTCGTCCTATGATCGCAGCAGTTGCGAGACAGGGACGAAATCGTGATTTTCCTCCATCCGCCGATCCTCTTTGGCGGGTAAGTGCTGTTTTCTGGCGGGATTATGCCTATAATCATCGAGGCGAACAGAGAACAATTATGCTTTCAAGGGTAATTTTGTGCTGCAAAATTTGATCGACAATGGACAGGTCATGCGGACGGTTTCCCTCCCGCGCGGGCGCCACCGGCTGCATGCCATGCCGACCAGCGCCGGATATGAGGTGAGGGACAACGAGACTTACGATTGGGATGGGCGGAGGCGTGGCCAGACGCCGTTTACAGTGCTGCAATACACGATCAGTGGCACCGGCCGGCTGCGCTATGAAAACCGCAATTATCGCCTGGGCGCCGGCGATACGCTGCTGGTGCTTGTCCCTCACAACCATCGCTACTGGCTGGAAAAGGGGGAGCGCTGGGAATATTTCTGGATCTCGATGAACGGTGAGGAAGCGTTGCGCATCCATCGGCTCATCCTTGCCGCCGCCGGTCCCATCCTGCGTTTGCAACAGGCGACGATCGATCACCTTGCCGATTGCAGCCTGAGGCTCATCAGGGATGCGAAGACGCCGGCTGCGGCCTCGGCGCTCGCCTACGAGGCGGCAATGGCGCTCTATGACGATGTCTTCGGCTCGCATGCTTTTGCTGCGGACCGTTCCGCCATGCAGATTGTCATCGACTATATCGGCGCCAATCTCGACAAGCCGCTGCCTGTCAGCGAGCTTGCCAGGGCAAGCGGTCTCAGCCGCGCACATTTCTCTCGTGTCTTTGCCGAGAGCGAAGGCGTGCCGCCGGCGGAATTCGTGCTGCAGCAGCGCATGCAGCGCGCCGCGAAACTCTTGACCAAGGCGGCCTTCATTCCCGTCAAGGAGGTGGCGATCATGACGGGTTTCGACGATGCCAATTACTTCTCCAAGGTGTTCCGTCGCATCTACGGCATCAATCCGACCGAGTTTCGCACGACAGGCATGTATGCCGCCGTTCGCAGTCCCAATGAGGAATCAAAGAACGGACGTAACCGTTAGCAGAGGAGATACCCTCGCTTTCCCGGAAATCTAGAATCCGCCAACCGGTCGCATTGCGCGAGCGCGGCGAGCCTGTATAGATATCGCCCCGCGGCACCATACCTGCCTTGCCGCACCCGATTTTCCAGACGACATGTCTTCGTCCCCGATGCGACGGGCTTAATCGATAGGACTGAATATGCGCTCAGTTGTTGCCTTCAACGAATCCTGGACGTTTCGCCAGGGGTTCTCTTCCGCCGATGCCGGCCGTCCGCAGGAAGGCGAGGCCGTCACATTGCCGCATACGGCTGTCGAGTTGCCCTTCAACTATTTCGACGAAAAGTCCTATCAGCGCGCCTTCACCTACCAGAAGATATTGCTTTGGGAGGAGCGGTTCGCTGAGCGCGAGGTATCGCTGGTCTTCGATGCCGCCATGGCCGATGCCGTCGTCTATCTGAACGGCGAGGAGATCGTTGCTCACAAGGATGGCTATACACCGTTCGAAGCACGTTTGACCGGCCGACTGCGACAGGGAGAAAACCTTCTCACGGTCAAGATCGATGGCAGTGAAAATCCGGAATTCCCGCCCTTCGGCGGCCGCATCGACTATCTGACCTATGCCGGCATCTATCGCGATGTCTGGCTGAAAGTTGCCGCTCCCGTATCGATCGCCAACATCAAGGTCGAAACCGGCAATGTGCTCGCCGACCTCAGGTCCGCGACCGTGCGCTGCGATTTCGCCAATCCGCAAAAGCTCGGCTTCAAGGGCATCGCAGCCGTCACACTACGCAGTCCCGACGGCACGGTCCTCGCTTCGGCACGTGGCGAAACCTCCGGCGGAAGCGTGACTGTTACGTTCGATGGTCTGGCGAATATTTCGCTTTGGGATCTCGACAATCCGGTCCTTTACACGGCCGAAGTCGAGCTTGTGACCGAGCATGGCGCTGATAACCTCACCGCCACCTTCGGCTTCCGTATGGCCACCTTTACCGCCGAGGGCTTTCTGTTGAACGGCAGGAAGCTGAAGCTGCGCGGGCTGAACCGGCATCAGGCTTTCCCCTATGTCGGTTATGCCATGGGCCGCTCGGCCCAAGAGCGTGACGCGGAAATCATGAAGCACACGCTGAAGTGCAATATTGTGCGCACCTCGCATTACCCGCAGTCGAAGTGGTTCCTGGAGCATTGCGACCGCATCGGTCTTTTGGTCTTCGAGGAAATTCCCGGCTGGCAGCATATTGGCGGCGAGGAATGGCAGCAGGAATCGATCCGCAACGTGCGCCGCATGATCGAGCGCGACTGGAACCACCCCTCGATCATCATCTGGGGTGTGCGCATCAACGAATCCCAGGATTCCCATGATTTCTACGCCGAAACCAACCGCCTTGCGCGCGAACTCGATCCAACGCGCCAGACCGGCGGCGTCCGCTACATCACCGAGAGCGAGATGCTCGAGGACGTCTACACGATGAATGATTTCATCCTCGGCAATGAGGAGCTGGCGGGCGCCAACCGGCCGCGCACGCCGTTGAGGCCCCAGCAGGAAAACACCGGTCTTTCCAGGGATGTGCCCTATCTGATCACCGAATTCGGCGGCCATATGTATCCGACGAAGATCTATGATCAGGAGCAGCGCCAAGCCGAGCATGTGCGCCGGCATCTGGAGGTTCTGAATGCCGCCTATGGCGATCCGTCGATCTCCGGCGCCATAGGCTGGTGCATGTTCGACTATAATACCCATAGCGATTTCGGCTCGGGCGACCGCATCTGCTACCACGGCGTCATGGACATGTTCCGCGAGCCGAAATTCGCGGCTTACGCCTATGCCAGCCAGTGCGAGCCATCTGAAGAGATCGTCATGAGGCCGGTGACGATCTGGGCGCGCGGCGAGCGCAATATCGGCGGCGCCTTGCCGCTCCTTGTGTTGACCAATTGCGATGAGGTCGAGCTTCGTTATGGCTCGTTGACCAAGCGCCTCGGGCCGGACCGGGAGACTTTTCCGCATCTGCCGCATCCGCCAGTTGTTTTCGATCACCGTTCCTTCACGCCGGATGAACTGGGCGTATGGGGGATGGAGTGGGAGGATGTGCGCTTCACCGGCTATATCGGCGGCAAGGCGGTCGTCGAGCAGCATATGGTCGCCGATCCACTCCCGACCTTGCTTCAGATCGAAGCGGATGCCGATACCTTGCGGGCAGGCGATCGCGACACGGTCCGCGTCATCGTGCGTGCGCTCGATCAGGCCGGCTCGCGTCTGGCTTTCCTCAATGAGGCCATCACGATCAAGATCGATGGCCCGGCCAAGGTCATCGGCCCGGAAACGGTCGCATTCCAGGGCGGAACCACGGGCTTCTGGCTGCAGGCAACCGGAGAGCTCGGCACGATCAGGCTCGAAGTCGCGTCACCGCGCTTCGCCAGCCAAAGCGTCAGCTTAACCGCAAAATAAGGGAGCGGCCGGCTCCCGCCCTGTCAGGCGACCGAGCCGGCGATTTCTCCCGTAGTTTGCGGGATCGACTGCAACAGCGTCTGCCGTGCCGAGGCAAGGTGAATGCGGCAGGCGGCATCGATCCGTTGCGGGTCCCGCGATTGCAGCGCTTCGATATAGTCGAGATGCTCGGCGACAGCGCGGGCGTTGCGTTCGCGGGCAAACGCCTTGTTCCACTGAAAATGATAGTGAAACACGATCGCGATGACATCGTAGAAATCGGCAATGAAGCGGTTCTTCGAGGCGCGGTGAATGAGAAGATGAAACTTCTCATCGAGACGCGAGAAATCGCGGTAGTGCGCGTCGAAGTCCTTCAAAAGCTCGTGATGTTCCCGTTCGATCGCCTTCAGATCGTCCCAGGCCCGATGATTGGCGGGCAAGCGGCCGAACTCGGCGGCGGAATGCAGCTCGAACATTTCGCGCACGTCGGCGAGCTCGAGCGCGAACTCGCTGGTAAAGCCCTTCAGTATCCAGTGGCTGTTCGGGCGCTTCTCGATCAAGCCGAAGCGGCTGAAACGGATCAGAAATTCGCGCACGACGGAGGTGCCGGTGCCGATCTCGCGCGCCAGTTCCAGCTCGTTGATCTGCATGCCGGGCTGGGCTTCGTCGGACATGATGCGCATCATGAAGCTGCGCTCGATGATGTCATGCAGTGAATCGGTCTCTTCCTTGGGGAAGAAATCGGCCTCTGTCGGCCGTCGCAGAACCGTTTTCTGCCGTTTGTTCCAGAGAATGATGCCGGCGTCACTTAGACGCATCAGGATCGCTCGCGCCGTGCTGCGGCTGACGCCGAGTTCGGCAGCGATATCAGGCTCGCTCGGCAGCTCGGTATCGGGCTTCAGGCGCGCCGCGTAGCGATTATACGCCTCCTTGAAGAGCGTGTTTTGCCTTGCCATTTCCCCCCTCGCGTATCGTCGCCGCTCTTTACCGGCGGCGCTGTCTGAACCATGATCGAATGGCAGTCAATTGCAGGAGTGTTGACGGAACCGTCCCGACCACTTTCCTCCTCGGCGGCTGGCGATTTCCTCGTTGACACCAAAATGTTTATTGTAGATAAAAAACAAAATCAATTGGCGACGGATGGGAGTTTCCGTAAACGCCGATAAGCAGTGAGGAGGTGGGAATTGCCTCACCCCTGCGATAGATATGACGCAGCATGACGATGGCGACTCCGTCGAGCCGTATGCGACGGAATTGAAATGACAGTCATCACAAGGGAGAGGTGATGAAGACGAGAACAATCGGCAAGACGGGCCTTGAGGTCACAGAAATCGGCTTTGGTACGGCAGCGCTGGGCGGGTTTTATCGCACATGCCCTCGCGATCAGGCGATGGCGACCTTGCAAGCGGCCTGGGATAGCGGCATCCGCTATTTTGATGTCGCGCCGTGGTATGGCATGGGCCTTTGCGAGCACCGTCTTGGCGAGTTCCTGCGCGACAAGCCGGACGACAGCTACGTACTTTCGACCAAGGTCGGACGGCTGCTGCGGCCGGTGCCGAGTGACAAGGTGCCGGACTACGGCTATGTCGATGCGCTGCCGTTTGATGTCGATTACGATTATTCCTATGATGGCATCATGCGGTCGGTGGAGTTCAGCTATGCGCGCCTGGGACTTAATCGCATCGATATTCTCTACGTTCACGATATCGGCGGCTACACCCACGGCAAGGTCCTTAACCAGCGTTACCTCGGACAGCTTCTCGAGTCCGGGCTGAAGGCGCTGGAAGAGTTGAAATCGTCAGGTACGATCAAGGCCTACGGCCTCGGCGTCAACGAGGTGGAAGTCTGCCTTGATGTCATGCATGCCGCCGATATCGACTGTATCTTGCTTGCGGGGCGCTACACGCTGCTGGACCGTTCGGCCGTTGCCGATCTGCTGCCGCTTTGCGAGAAGAAGGGAACGTCGCTCGTCGTAGGCGGCGTCTTCAATTCCGGGATTTTGGCGACAGGCTCCGTACCCGACGCGCATTTCGACTATCTGCCGGCAACGGCTGAGGTTTTGGCCAAGGTCGGGACGATGGAGGAGATCGCCCGCAAGCACGGCATACCACTTGCTCAGCCGGCGCTTCAGTTCCCGTTGCGCAATCCAAGTGTCGCCTCGGTGCTGATCGGCACGGCGAAGCCGGAAAGTCTTGTCCGCAACATGCAGCTGATGGAGCCACGGCTTCCCGACAGCCTCTACGCGGAATTCGAAGGATTGACCCTGGTTGCGCCACCGTTGGGAGACGAGGCGGTTCGGGTCTAATAGATTAGGAGCTATCGAGCCGTCGGGAGAGGCGGCTTCGAAGAGGAGGAAAGCCTGTTTTGGCGTCGGCGGCCTTTCCGCCGCGCGATGCGTGACGCTTAAGATGTCACGATACCGAGCCGTAAGCGTTCAACGGCGGGTGTGCAGGAAAGAGAGCGCGTTGAGAGGAGAAGCAGATGAAAATTGCCAAGTCACTTCTGTCCCGCCGCAGCTTTGCCGGCCTTGCCGGCGCTGCCATCATCGCCATGGCGATGCCCGTGCAGTCCTTCGCGGCCGACGTGACAATTCCGATCATCGTCAAGGATACGACATCCTTCTACTGGCAGATCGTTCTCGCCGGCGCCCGCCAGGCGGGCAAGGATCTCGGTGTGAAGGTGCCGGAACTCGGCGCACAGTCGGAATCCGATATCAACGGCCAGATCAGCATTCTCGAAAACGCCGTTGCCGGCAAGCCGGCAGCCGTGGTCATTTCGCCGACCGAGTTCAAGGCGCTCGGCAAGCCCGTGGATGAGGCCGCCAAATCCGTGCCGGTCGTCGGCATCGACTCCGCTGCCGATTCCAAGTCCTTCATCTCGTTCCTGACCACCGACAACACGCAGGGCGGCCGTATCGCCGCTGACGGTCTTGCCGCTGCGATCAAAGGCATGACCGGCAAGGAAGAGGGTGAGATCGCCATCATCACCAGTCTGCCGGGTGTCGGTTCTCTCGACCAGCGCCGTCAGGGCTTCCTGGAAGAGGTCAAGAACAAGTATCCGGGCCTCAAGGTCGTTGCTGACAAATATGCGGACGGTCAGGCGACCACCGGCCTCAACATCATGACCGACCTGATCACGGCCAATCCGAAGCTCGTCGGCGTCTTCGCCTCCAACCTGATCATGGCCCAGGGCGTCGGCCAGGCGATTGCCGAAAACAAGCTCGGCGACAAGATCAAGGTCATCGGCTTCGACAATGACGACAAGACCGTTGGCTTCCTGAAGTCGGGCGTTCTCGCCGGTCTCGTGGTGCAGGACCCCTACCGCATGGGCTATGACGGCATCAAGACGGCGCTCGCCGCTTCCAAGAAGGAAAAGGTCGAGGCCAATGTGGATACCGGCGCCAACCTCGTCACCAAGGCGAATATGAGCGATCCGAAGATCGACGCCCTGTTGAACCCGAAGGTCAAGTAAGGCTTGGGGCCGCGCCCGCGAGATCGGGCGCGGCCTTTTCGTCCGGCCGCCCTTTTCGGGTGGTCGCGCGGCGATGCGAGAGGGAGGAGACCTCATGACGAGCCTTGAAGAAATCAGCCATCGTCACGACGACACCGTCAAGACGGAAGCAAACCGCATTCCGGCTGGCTCGCCCATCCTGGAACTGAAAGGTCTGCAGAAACGCTACGGTTTCGTCGAAGCACTGAAGCCGGCGACCGTCACGTTTCTGGCCGGGGAGATTCATGCGATTGTCGGCGAAAACGGCGCAGGCAAGTCGACGCTCATCAAGCTCCTGACCGGTGTGATAGTGAGGACGGCCGGCGAAATCTTCTGGTGCGGCCATCCGGTAGCGCTCGCAACGCCCAATGAGGCGATCGCGCGCGGCATCAATGCCGTGCATCAGGAAGTGGTTCTTTGCCCGCATCTGACGGTCGCGGCCAATCTTTTCCTCGGCGACGAGGTCAACCGTTTCGGCCTGATGCGCAAGAAGCAGATGGTGGCGATGGCGCAGACCGTTCTCGACGATCTCGGCTTCGGACTGCCGGCCGGCGAGCTTCTGAGCTCGCTCACGATCGGCCAACAGCAGCTGGTCGCGACCGCGAGAGCCGCGATGCGCGGCACGCAGTTTCTGATTTTCGACGAGCCGACCGCCTACCTCACCCGTCAGGAATCGGCGCAGTTGTTCAAGCTTATCCGCCGCCTGCAGGGCGAGGGCGTGACGATCGTCTATATCAGCCATCGCATGGAAGAGGTGTTCGAACTGGCCGATCGCGTCTCCGTGCTGCGCGACGGCACGCATGTCGGCACCCGCGCGATTGCTGAAACCAATGAGGACGAGTTGATCAAGCTGATGATCAATCGTTCCATAGAGCAGATCTACCATAAGGAGGAGATTCCGATCGGCGATACCATTCTCGAGGCACGGGGGCTTTCCGGCCCCGGTTTCGAGAATGTGTCGCTGAGCGTCCGCGCCGGCGAGATCGTCGGCCTTTACGGGCTGATCGGCGCCGGCCGCAGCGAGTTTGCGCTCGGTCTTTACGGGCGCCAACCGCTTTCCGCCGGTGAAATCTACTGGCAGGGGCGCAAGGTCGACATCCGCAATGAGCGCGATGCGATGGAACTCGGTATTGCGCTGGCGCCGGAAAGCCGGCGCGATCAGGGGCTCTGCCTCAACCTGCCGATCGGGCTCAACATCAATCTACCCGTGTTCAGGCGGCTGAGCCGTGGTCCGATCATCAACAACAAGAGCGAAGCGGCCAATGCCGACAAGCAGATCCGCGATCTCAGCATCAAGACGCCGAGCCGGCGGGTTCTGGTCTCCGCCATGTCCGGCGGCAATCAGCAGAAGGTGGTCATCGGCAAATGGCTGAGCCACGGCGCCAAGCTCTTCATCTTCGACGAGCCGACGGTCGGCGTCGATGTCGGCACGAAGGCGGAGATCTATCGGCTATTTGCCAAGCTGCTTCGCGATGGCGCCGGCATTATCGTGATCTCATCCTATCTGCCCGAGGTCTACGAACTTGCCGATCGTCTGCACGTCTTTCGCCACGGCCAGCTGGTCGCCAGCCATGATTTCCATGCCGCAACGCATGAGGAAGTCCTCGGCGAGGCGATCGGTGTCTGAACAACGAACAAGTCGATAGAGGGAGAACAAGAATGGCCGCGAATACGACAGAAGGCCCGACCGTTGCGCCCAAGCGCAAGATGAACATCCTCTTCAGCCTGACGCTGATCCTGCTTTTGCTCGCGCTTTGGATCGTGCTCGGCTTGTCGACGGACGTGTTTTGGACGCCGCTCAACATCACCAATCTGGCGCGGCAGGGATCAATGACCGCCATCCTTGCGCTCGGCCAGACTTTCGTCATCATCACCGGGGGCATCGATCTCTCCGTCGGCGCGATCGTCGGCTTTTGCACCGTCATCATCGCCTGGTTGCTTCAGGCCGGGTTTCCGCTCTGGGCCTCCATTCTCATCACCTTGCTGTTCGGGGTTCTGATCGGGGCGTTTCATGGCTTCGGCATCGTCCGCATGGGCCTGCCGCCCTTCATCATCACGCTGGCGACGCTGACTTCGCTTCGCGGTATTGGCCTCCTCATCACCAACGGCTCCACGATCAATATCGTCAATGATAGTTTCACCAATTTCGCGGTGTCGGATTTCTTAGGAATTCCGAGCCTGTTCTGGATGGTGATCCTGGTGGCGATCCCGGCTGTCATCTTTCTGCATCTGAGCCGCTGGGGCCGCTATCTTTTCGCCGTCGGCTCCAACCGCGAAGCAGCCCGGCTTTCCGGCGTCAACGTCAACCGGATGATTTATCTCGCCTATATTCTGTCGGGAACCTGCGCCGCCTTCGTCGGTGTTTTGCTCGCATCGCGCATTGCAATCGGCAATGCCACCCAGGCAGACGGCTGGGAGCTGCAGGCGATCGCCTCCTCGGTCATCGGCGGAACCAGTCTGTTCGGCGCGGTCGGCACCGTCTATGGCCCGCTGATCGGCGCCTTCATCCTGGCGACCATCAACAACGGTGCCAATCTGCTGAACCTGAATTCTTTCTGGCAGCGCATCATCACCGGCGTCTTGATCATCGTCATCGTCTATTTCGATCAGCTGCGTCGGCGTCGGGCCTAGAGCAATTCCAGGAAAAGTGCGTAGCGGTTTTCCGTCCGGAATTGCGTAAATACAAAGGATGGAGCGTTTTCGCGATTCGAAGAAAAGCGGAAAGGTTCTAGTCGATCCCGGCCACCCGTTCTTATGCTGGCGAGGGGCGAGCCCTTCGCCAGCTGAAGTTCCGCAACAAATTGCGCAACGGCTTTTCGACGAGCTCATAGGCGAAGACGCCGAGCAAGGTGCCTAATATCATGCCGATGAAGGCGACGACATCGGAAGGGATCGGTGTCGTTGCCACGAGCTTAACGATCATCGAGATTGCCAGCGTATGCCATAGGTAGATCGAGTAAGAGGCGTTGCCGAGATAGGTAAGCGGCACAATCTGCGGCAACCTGCCTCCGCGCTCGACCGAAACCATGCCTAGCACCAGTGCAATGGCGAGCGGGCCGCATGTCACCTCATTGAATTCTATGCCGAGTATCTCGATGGCGGCGAAGCCGGCGATCGAGGCGATCATCAGGGCAAGTCCTAGTCCAAATCCTGGCACGGTGCCCTTCAACCAGAGCTGTCCGAGAACGGCCCCTGCCACGAATTCGAGAATGATCGGCCTGGTATAGGTGGCAAGCAGCGGCGATTGCGGGTGGATGATGGCGCCGACGATCACGAAGGCGGCAAAGACGCCGATCAGGCTGCCAAGCCGCAGCCGCCGCGGTAGAAACAGGCAGGCGGCGAAGATGACATAGAAGAACATCTCGAAGTTCAGCGTCCATCCCTGCACCAGAACCGGCCAGATCTCGCCATTGCTCGGCGAGCGGACCGGAATGAACAGCAGCGAGCCGAATATATGGCTCGCCGTCAGCTTCATGTTCGGAAACAGACCGACGACCGCGCCGGCGATCATGATGGCCGTCACGATCCAGTAGGACGGCGCGATGCGCTGCAGCCGGTCGAGCACGAAGCGGAGCGGCGTCACGGGGCGGCGCTCGCTCATGGTCCACATGATGAAGCCGCTGATGACGAAGAACACGTCGACGCCGGCGGCGCCGATGCGGAAATGGCCGCCACTGCGCTCGGCTGCGTGAAACAGCACGACCGCTAAAGCGGCAAAGGCGCGGAGATACTGGATGCCGTAAAGTGTCTTCATTGACCGGTTCGCGGCTCCCAGTTGACAGGCGGCGCGAACTGCATCTGCTCGTCCATCCGCGATTCGTCCATCCGCGATGGTGCGCTCGTCGGCGCCCGCGCCCGCATGGAAAGCTTTCCTGCCGTGAAGTAGAACAGGAAGGAGCCGACGTGATACGGGTTCAGGATGTCGATCTCCACGAAAGACCGGATCAGCAACAGGGTCGCGACACCGAGAAGCACGTAGGATTCATCGTTTCTGACGTCGCTCAGGAAGCGGCTGATATGGCCGACGAAGGCCGTCAGCAGAATCGAGGCAAGCAGGAAGACGCCGATGAGCCCGGTTTCCACCGTCGTTTCGATATAGGTATTGTGGAAATGGAAGCCCGCGCGCGAGGCGATGTAAAATTCTTCCCACAGCCGCTCCGGCTCGGAGAAGCCCTGGACCCAGTAGGCCTGATAGCCGACCCCGAAAAAGGGATTCTGCTGCGCGGCCGCGATACCCTGTTGCCAGAGATAGGTGCGCCCGGTGAGCGTGGAATCCTTGCCGAAGAGGCCGAGGATGAGATCGACCGCACCGAGATAGACGCCTGCGACCGCAAGGATGGCCCCGGAGACGGCCACTGTTACAAACAGCCTTTTGCGCTGTTTTGGCGACAGGTACAGGATGATGCGCAGGCTCATGCACAATGCCACGACCAGCCCCGTCGTCAGCACCGATGTTGCCGAGGCCGAAGCATGTAGGCAATAGGCTGACAACAGGCCGGCAAATCCAGCACCCAGCATCCAGATCCGCCGCTCGCCGAGGATGAAGACGGCGGCAAAGGCGAAATAGATGCCGAGCGAGGCATAGAAGCCGAGCTGATTCTTGGAATCGAAGGCGCCGACGAAGCTGTAGGTTCCGTCGATGGGATCATAGGCATAATAGCCGAACAATATCGAATAGATGAGCACGATGCCGGTGCCGGCGATCGCGCCGCGCGTCAGCGTGCGGATGTCGAGCGTTCGCATGGCGACGAGGGCGCAGAAGATGTGCGTCGTATACTGGATCGCGGCTCGCGCCGTCACGGAAGGGACGACCGACCAGAAGATCGACAGGCAGGTGAAGACGCCGAAGGCGAAGAGCCAGAGCTGCCTGTGATAGCTGCCGAGCACATTGCGATAGTCCATCATCACAAGCGGGAACCAGAGCGCGTAGTAGAGCAGAATGGAAGGCTGGCCGAAGCGGGAGGAATAGGCAAAGACGAAGAAGGACAGAGCAATCGCCACCATGCCATAGGTGGCGTTGCAGCCTGGACGGACGAAGGTCGATTTGGCTATCCGCATCGACTATCCTATCGCATGGCGACGCCGGTGTTGACCTTGATAAGGTCGCCCGGCAGTACCTGCGTGTTCTCCTGCGCCTGGATTTCCTTCGACTGGCCGTTGTCGTCACGAATGATCGTGTAGGAGACGCTCACACCTGGTCCGTTGGCATCGAGGTTGCTGGCGTCCGCCGATTGAGCCACGGCTTCCTGCATGAGGGATTGGCTGGTTGACAGCTTGAGCTGCAGCGTTTCCAGCTGCGTGTCAGTATCCTGCATGTCCTGGGCCAATGAACTCTGCCAGTCATTGTGCAAAGTAATCTCGTCCTGATTGGCCTTGTTGATATCCTGCTTGGCTTTGAGTGACGCGGTTTCCGTGTCGAGGAGCGTCGCTTCCAGGTCGGAGGCACGCTGTTCGGCGGAGATCCGGCGGGAGGCGAGCTCCAGCCCCCGCTCGGCCAGGCTTTCGACCTTGTCGCGGTCAGCCTTCGCGAGATCGAGCTGACGGCTCTGCGTGTCGTTCTTCTTCGAAAGGGCCTCGACTTCGTTCTGCAGAAGCGTCTTCAGGTCTTCCAGGGATTGCAGTTGCGTCTTCATGCGCTGGCTGCGTGTGTCCATCAACGCCTTCTCGCTCGCGAGCAGATCTGTCGTATGCGGCAATTGCTTAAGCTCCGCCGGGACGTCGATATCGTCCTTGCCGGACAATTCGGCCAACAGACGTGCCTTGCGCATCAATAGACGGCTGCGCTCCGCCATATAGACGACGGCATCGCCCTTGGCGTTGATGAAATCGCGCGCGAAGCGCTGTCCGGCGTCGGCACGGCGCATGCCACCACCAAGGCTGACGGCTTTGAGCACGGTCAGGTTGGGTACGAACGGATATTCTCCGGGGTTCTGGACTTCTCCGGACAGGTAGATCGGCCGAAACTGAGACATTTCGACTGATGCCGAAGGCCGATCGCGCAGGCCGAACTGCTTCTGTAGTCCGAGGCCGATGGCGTCGGCGATCTGATCCGTGGTCTTGCCGACGGCGGGCATGTCGCCGATGAAGGGAACCGAAATCGAGCCGGAAGGTCCTACCGTATAGTCGCCCGTCACTACCGACCAGTCGCGGATGGTGCCTTCGGCGGTCTGCCATTCGGCAACACGCACATGCAGCTTGTCCATGACGCCCAGATGATATCCGGGGAGATTTTCGGCCGAGGCCGAGACGGAAGCTGCGCAAAGGCTGAGAGCAACGGCAGCTGCGCACCGAAGCGATTTATTGACGCGAACAAGCCTCTTGGAAGGCCGAAATTCAATCATGCAGGATCTTCCCTGTTACTGGTTGGCAACCCCGCAAGCTGCGGGAAAACCGCAGGAGATATCCTGCGGTATCTGCCAGTCATCATCAATAGCTGCCGCGTGAGAGGCAGACCGCAGGAATGGTTTTGGCGATGATCATCATGTCGCTGCTGAGCGACCAGTTCTTCACATAATGCGTGTCGAAGGCGACGCGGCTTTCATAGGAGACGTCGTTGCGGCCGCTGACCTGCCAGAGACCGGTCAGGCCCGGACGAGACTGCAGATAGTAGATTGCCGCGGTCTCGTAGAGCTCAAGCTCGTCCTCCACCACGGGTCGCGGACCGACGACGCTCATTTCGCCGCGGATGATGTTGATGAGCTGCGGCAGCTCGTCGAGGCTGAGTTTGCGCAGGACGGCACCGACGGTGGTGACGCGGGGGTCGTTCTGCAGCTTGCGTGTCGCGCGCCACTCTTCCATCGCCTTCGGATTGGCCTGCAGGTAGGCATGCAGGACCTTGTCGCCGTCGACGACCATGGTGCGGAACTTCAGGCAACGGAAGGTCTTGCCGTTGTGGCCGATACGGCGGTGGCCGTAGAAGGCAGGTCCTTGGTCGGTAAGCTTTACCAGCAGCATCAGCATCAGAAAGAGTGGGCTGATGAAAACTAAAGCGGCCATAGCGGTAGAGACGTCGAAAACGCGCTTCAGTACCCCGCCAGTGGGCGGAAACACGTCGCTTTCGGCGGCGCTGAAAAAAGCCGATGTGGCCGATCTCGTCGCAGACTTCATAGAGAAAACTCCATTCATGTTGACGATTGGTCGGAATTGCTCGGACGCGTAATTAGAGCCGGGATGACTGGAGTGTAGGTTGGGATTTGGACTTTTTAAGCCAAACTTTTGTAGCGATATGGCATGGCGGTATATATTTACCGCATCAATGGTGACTTGGTTTAAATCAGTGGTCGGTTATGGAGGAGTTGTACTGTATCGCGCTGCGTATAATGACCGGGTTGATAGCTCAGCCGTATCATACTCGACGATTTCTAAGGATCTTATAGGCATCGAACGGTAAGTTGTTCATTATCATCGGCTTCGTTAGCCTGTGTCCGCTTTGCCTTCAGCTACATGCTGTCCTGATTTCTTCACGGGATATATTGCATCGCAGCAATATTTTGCAGCGCACATACTGGGATGTGGTTTCTCAGGACTTTGTAATAAAAGTTGATTGGATTGGTGGCCAAACGAGAGGCGTGCGGCTGACCCCATACGTCTCTATAATTGCATAATTTCGATATGTCTCCGTATAATTGCAAAGAGAAAGATAAACAAATTCAATTGTAATTATAATCGAGGTGTAGTTTTAACAGGCGCAGCGCTAGGGTCGTCTCAAATCGTAACGGATCATCTTAACTTGGTTGAATCTCAATGAATCATAAAATATATTTGAGTTTCAGGTCTGATAAGGGAGGAAAGACCTTGATCGTTTTTCATATGACGTCTGAGCGGGCGAGGTAAGATTATGTATGCGCCGCGCGTCTTCATCAGCATGCTGGGCACGCTGATCGTATTTGCCATCGCGACATATTTCCTGACGAATTCGCTTTCGACCACCTTGGTCGAAACGGTTATCTGTGCCGTCCTCCTGCAGATCGGCTATTTCCTGGGCGTGCTCTATCTTGTCTGGAAGGAGCGCAAGGCCCACGAGGCCCTGTTGAACGAAGACAAGGTGCCGGCATCGGGTCAGGAGGACAGCAAGGTCGCCGGTCTGGCTGCGTCCAGTCTCAAGCGGTCCGAGCCGTTCAACCCCTGAGCCGGGTAGATC
Organism: Rhizobium sp. NPDC090279; assembly: GCF_044769665.1. Classification (NCBI taxonomy): domain Bacteria; kingdom Pseudomonadati; phylum Pseudomonadota; class Alphaproteobacteria; order Hyphomicrobiales; family Rhizobiaceae; genus Rhizobium; species Rhizobium sp. NPDC090279. The sequence continues at coordinate 548,023 of NZ_JBIVYI010000001.1, forward strand.
GTTAGATCTTTTGAGGGTCCGGCGGTTGTCGGATCGGAGCCATGTCCTAAGTCTCCGCCTGAACCATTGGAGGCTGACGTGACCGACAGTGCAGAAAAAAGTGTCTGCGTAATCATTGCCGCGAAGAATGCCAGCGACACCATCGGGCTGGCAGTTGCCTCGGCCCTTCGGGAGCCTGAAGTGGCTGAAGTCGTCGTCATCGACGACGGATCGACGGATGGAACCGCTGCAGTAGCAGCCAAAGCCGATGACGGCAGTGGCAGGCTGCTGATCCAGGAATTCGAGAAGAACCGCGGTCCGGCCGCCGCACGAAATCATGCGATCGAAATATCCAGGGCGCCGCTGATCGGCATTCTCGATGCCGACGATTTCTTTTTTCCCGGGCGTTTTGCTTCGTTGCTTGCCGCCGATGATTGGGATTTCGTTGCCGACAATATCGCTTTCGTCAACGCCGATACCGTCTCGGACGCGCAGGCAAGGCTCGATCATTTCGATGCAAAGCCGCGCTTTCTCGATCTCGTTGCTTTCGTCGAGGGCAATATTTCCAAGCGCGGCGTGCGCCGCGGCGAGATCGGCTTCCTGAAACCCTTGATGCGACGTTCCTTTCTGGACGCTCACGGCTTGCGCTACAATGAGGCGCTGCGCCTCGGCGAAGACTATGACCTCTATGTCCGCGCGCTCGCCAAGCGCGCGCGCTACAAGATCATCCATAGCTGCGGTTACGGTGCGGTCGTGCGCAGCGATTCCCTGAGCGGCCGGCACAGGACCGAGGATCTGCGCCGTCTCTATGAGGCGGATCGGACCATTCTCGCCAAAGGCGGGCTTTCTTCTGAAGATGCCGCAGCGATCCGGCGCCACGAGCGGCATATCCGTGACCGCTACGAGCTGCGGCATTTCCTCGATATCAAGTCGCAATCGGGACTTTTGCCCGCGGCAACCTACGCGCTTTCGCATCCCTTCGCCGTTCCGGCGATCGCCGGCGGCATCCTGGCGGACAAGACGGAGCGCTTCCGCAAGCAGGGCGGTGCGCCCATCGCTCATTCCGGCGCGAACGGCCTGCGTTATCTTCTGCAGGCCGCTCCGGAATAGCTGTATCGCGGCCTACAGATAGTCGCGGCGGACGCCTTCGATGACGTTGAGGAGGCGCTCCTTGCAGGAAGCAAGTGCGCCGTCCTTGCTCAGCTGCGGCTTTGCCTTGCTTGCCTGCCACAGAGCCAGAGCCGAGGGCACGGCGAGCGCCTGCTTCGCCATGACGCGCAGCGTGGTCTGCTCGGGGTCGGCGAGCATCACGTTTTCGCCGTAGCGCTGCTTTTCGAGTTCGGCCATCGCTTGCTTGCTGCGTTCGAAGCCGACGCCCCAGAACCTGGCACCCTTGGCGATCGCCTCGGCACGGGTGGAAACGGGGATGTGTTTCGGCTGATAGGTGACGCCGAGCGAGCGGGCCCAGTCGTTCCATTTGAAGCTATTGATGGAGCGTGAGGAGCTGACGGCAATCCACGGAACGCGGAAGGCGTCTGCAAGGATGGCGCCATGCATGGATTCCGCAACGATCAGCTCGGAGGCTGCGATCTCACGGATCACGGCCTTCGCCTCGCCGCGCGGATCGAGATAGGAAAGGCCGACGGTCTTGCAGATTTCGGGCCAGAGGCCTGCGGCAGCCGACTCCCAATGCGGTATGAAGGTACGCTTCCCGTTTTTCGAAACATTCTGGAATTCAGGCATTTCCGTCACCAGGACGGCGGGATCGACGATGCCCATTTCGGCAGGCAGGCCAACCTTCTCTGCGGTCAGCGGGCCGCGTACGCAGCGGACATCCCATTGCGACCTGTCGCGCATATCGGGAAGGGAGCCATAGCCGAAACCGCTGCCGATGACGAGCTTGCGGCCGTCGGCGGGCAGGATCTCCCTATTGAGGACGGTTCCGACGCCGACCAGCAATGTTTCCTCGTGAACACCGCGAAGGCCGGGAAGTAGGAAATCCCAGAGCCAAAGATTGAGATCGTCACCGAAATTGCCATGGGTGGATTCCCAGTGGAACGGCTTCATGCAGGACTCCTTGCTGATCCAAATGATAGCGGGGCATGCCGTGGCTCTTCGATGCGGCATGCGCAGCTCATGCTGCGCTGCAAAATCTAGGGCGCGAGTTTGCCCACGGCAAGCTGCATGACGCTTTGTAAAATCCCCGGGTCGCGCAAGGCCCATTTTGCCAGCAGTCCGAATTGCGGTAGCCGCCGCTGCCGCATCTGTCGCGCCTGGCTCCAGAGCGCTTGCCGGCGGGCGCGATTTTTGTAGAGACGGATGGCTTCGACATCCTGGGGCCGCCGCGAAAATCTCTGCTCCAGCGTGTTGAGCGCCGTCCATGTGTTGAATTGCTGGCGCAGGAATTGCGGGGAATCGTTGTCGATGCTGTGGAAGATGTTCACGCCCTCGCCGCGCAGTGCACCGGCATTCTCGCACAGCAAGACGCGCTTGGCTCCGAGAATACAGTCGCAGAAGAACAAGATATCCTCAGCCGCCAGCCGCAATGACGGCTCGAAACGGATTTTTTCGAAAAGCGGCCGTCCGATCACCATGCAGGACATGTGCAGAAAGCTCCAGTCCTGCAGCATGACGCTGGCGATGTTGGGGATTTCGACGACGGACGGTCTGTCCGACAATCGCACCGTCTCGGTCGATTTTCCAAGCTCTGCGATGCTGAAATGATAGTGGAACTCCTGGCCGCCATCGATGGAGTCCCAGTAGCAATCGGCGTTGTAATGGGTCAGCGTTCCGAAGGCGTTGCTAAGATGCTCCGGCGCCCATTCGTCATCGGAGTCCAGGAATGCCACGAACCTGCTCTCGGCCGGCACGCTGTTGAGGCCGGTGTTGCGCGCTCCGCCGGGACCGGCATTGGCTTGGCGGATCACGCGGATGCGCTTTCTTTCCTCGCTGCTCAGCGATTGCAGCTCGCCTTCTGCCGGAAGCGGCGATTCATCATCGACGATGAGAACATCGAAATCCTGAAACGTTTGGCGGGATATCGATTTCAAAGCGCGCTGCAGAACACCGGTTTGCTTCTGATAGAACGGAATAACAATCGTGATGGACGCCATTTTCCCGCCTTTACGGTTTTAATTCAAGAACTTGCGGTTTGATCCCTGGGGACGCGATCATTGGCTTTCCGACGGCATCCGCGACAATTCTTCGACCGATTGGCCCGTAATGGATGTCGCCGTGACGCCAACAGGTAGCGTCCGATCGATGCGGAGCAATGTTGAGAAAAGAGATTTTATGAAACTTTGTTGGAATGCGGCGGAAATCCCTGGCCTGTTTCGAGGATGCACCATTGCGACACATTGCGCGCCGAGACCGTACGCCGGCGCACTCATGAGGGGAGCGGTTCGAATTACTTTTCTCATAATGATTGAAAGGTTGTCGCATTTTGGTCATGCTTCACTTGCTAACTTCTGCTGCGCTGCAAAAAATCTTCACCTTCCGGCAAAAAAATCAAGACAGGTTGAATCTTTTACCGGAAGCCAGCGCCGAAATATCGCACGGTCGTCTAAGTATCTTTCACAGCTCGGCTTTTCCGCGATTCAAATCGATTATTCCGCCCGTAAAACCGTGCAAACGGATGTTTTCAGCATAGATCCGCAAATGACTTTCCTCTCATTTTTGCTGCGGTGCCATATTCCCTTTCCGAAGAGCGCCCTAGGTTACGTCTGCGAGCTCTGCTCTGTTTGAAATGGCTGCGAGGGGGGATGCAGCCCGAAGAAGGGGTGACAGACATCGTGAATGTGACTGCCAACGTGTCTTCGCGGATAAACCTCATGCGTATCGTGCTCATCTCGGGTATAATTTTTGTCCATATACCGTTCGATCCGCATACCAGCCCGTTGAACGGCGCCTATGGTTTTTTCGATTGGCTGCGGGTGTTTCTGCGCGACAGCCTGTTTCGCGTTGGCGTGCCCTGCCTGAGCGTGATTTCCGGATACTTGCTGTTTCGTAATGGAGCGGCACCCAACAGCTATACAAAGACCATTGGCTGGAAGACAAAGACCGTTATTCTGCCGCTCCTGTTGTGGAATAGCGCGTTCTTCCTGTTCGTATTGCTTCTCCAGTATTACAGTATCGGCGACGGGTATCTGCCGGATCTGTCGGAAGCTACTCCGCATACGATCTCGAACCTCTTGCTCGCTATCGACGGCGAGCCGATAAATCTGCCGCTCTATTTCCTGCGAGATCTCTTCGTCTGCATCTTGCTCTCGCCGTTATTGGCTTTTCTTATTCGGCGTGCTCCGTTGCCGACATTGATCTTTCTGCTTTTACTTGCTGCGTGGCCCGTATCTATCGGTATTGTGCTGCGGAACTCGATTCTCTTCAGCTTTAGCTTCGGAATCTATCTCGGCCTCTATCGTGTCGACGTGACGATTACGGATCGCTATGCCGCATTTATCGCTCCTGCCTTCATCGTGCTGGCAGCGCTTCTGGCGACGGCTGCCTACATGTCGGGACCCGGATTGCCGTTGTGGCTCGAAGTTTGCCGCAATCTGATGGTGCTTGTCGGCATTCCTGGCTTCTGGGCGCTATCGGCGATCTTTATCCGCAGCCGGATCGGACAGGGCTTGGCCGGAACCGGCAGCCTCAGCTTCTGGATCTTCTGTGCCCACTATCCGCTGCTCTTCTGTCTCTGGGTCCTTTGGAACCGCAGCGGCAGCGATCTCTATCCGATTTTCTATCTTCTGGCGGCGGCGCTTGCCTTGCTGCTGCTGCCTTTGACCAACGGCATGGCGCGCTACGCCCTGCCGAGCTTGTACAACCTGCTGACCGGCAGCCGGACGCGCCCACGGGCCGAATCCGTGCTGTCCAGAACCGCGCCGCCGATAATCGGCAAGCGCGTTCAAAGCAAAGGTGATGCCATGACGACATCGAAAAGCTGCATGCAAAGACTTGGGCTTGTCTCAATCGCCCTTATGGGCGCCTGCTTCCTGCCACAGGCCGCATTCGCGCAAGATGATCAGCCGACAGGCGGGTCCTTCGTCGACAATTTCGGGCACCTGGACACCGGCCGCTGGTACATCTCCGACGGTTGGAACAACGGACCGCATCAGAATTGCACCTGGTCGCGAAAGCAGGTGAACATCAAGGATGGGATGCTGCAACTGCAGTTCATCCAGTCCAAGGCAGGCGAGCGCAACTATGCCTGCGGCGAAATCCAGACGATGAAACGCTATGGCTACGGCACCTACGAGGCACGTTACCGCACCGCCACCGGGCCAGGCCTGAACTCCGCCTTTTTCACCTATATCGGTCCGACCGACAAGAAGCCGCATGACGAGATCGATTTCGAAGTGCTCGGCAAGAACCCTGGCCAAGTTCAGGTCAACCAATATATCTCCGCCAAGGGCGGCAACGAAAAGCTGGTGCCGGTTTCAGGCGGCGCCGATCAGGGCTTCAACGATTATGCTTTCGTCTGGGAGAAGGATCGTCTGCGCTACTATGTGAACGGCAAGCTCGTTCAGGAAGTCACCGACCCTTCGAAAATACCGACGAACGCGCAGAAGATCTTCTTCAGCCTCTGGGGCACCGATACCCTCAGCGGCTGGATGGGCAAGTTCGCCTATGGCGGCGAGCCGGCAACCATGGAGATCAAGCGCGTCGCCTTCACTGCGCCGGGCCAGAAGTGCCTGTTCCCGGAATCGATCACCTGCAAGCTCGATTGAATCTGGCTGGCCGCGCGGCATCCGTCGCGGCCGGTTGCAATGCCACCATGCAACACCACCACACAAGGCGCCCGGTTTCGGCTGGGCGCAAAAGCGGAAATTTTGATGCTGCATATTCTGTATTTCGTTCATGATCTTGCCGATCCGGCCGTGCGCAGGCGGGTGCTGATGCTGCAGGCCGGCGGGGCACTCGTGACGCTCGCGGGTTTCCGGCGCGATGACAATGCGCTGGCTGCCATCCATGGCGTCGAGCCGATCGAGCTTGGCAAGACGCAGGATGCCCAGTTTGCGCAGCGTATTGCGGCAGTGGCGAGATCCGCGGCGAAACTGCGCAGTGCCTTGCGCACGGTCGCAAGACCGGACGTGATCATCGGCCGCAATCTTGAAATGCTGGTGCTGGCCAACCGCGCCAAATCCGTTTTCGGCGGCGATATGCCGATCGTCTATGAATGCCTCGATATCCATCGGTTGCTGCTGCGCGACGATGTGGTGGGCAGCGCCCTTCGCAGCGCGGAGCGTCATTTCGGCTCGCAGGCGGAGCTGCTGGTGACCAGTTCACCGGCCTTCATCGAGCGTTATTTCCGCCCGCGTTCCGGCCTGCATGTGCCTGTCATGCTGCTCGAAAACAAGGTGCTCGTGCTTGAATCGGCAGTGCATGTCGCCGCGCCGATTGCTAGGCCGCCAGCTCCAGGAAAGCCGTGGAAGATCGGCTGGTTCGGCGCGCTCCGCTGCCGCAAGTCGCTGGCGCTGCTCGATGATTTCTCTCGCCGGATGGAAGGCCGTTTCGAGATCGTTCTGCGTGGGCGGCCCGCCTATTCCGAATTTGACGATTTCGATCGTGTCGTGCGCAATGCGCCCTTCATGCATTTCGCCGGCGCCTACAAGAACCCCGAGGACCTCTCGACGATCTATAACGAGGTCCAGTTCTCCTGGGCGATCGACTTTTTCGAAGAGGGACTGAATTCGAGCTGGCTGCTGCCGAACCGGCTTTATGAAGGCGGCCTCTATGGCACCGTTCCAATCGCGATCGAGGGCACGGAGACGGCCCGGTTCCTCGCAAGCCGAAAGATCGGACTGACGCTCGACGCGGCCGATGCCGCATATCTGGCGTCGCTTTTGGGCGCGATGGACGAAAGGCGCTATCTCGCCGCTTTCGAAGCCGTGGCGTCCCAGGATCGTAAGCAATGGATGATGGACCGTGCCGATTGTCATGGGCTGGTCCAGCGGCTGGCGTCGCTGACGCGCGCCAACGAGCGGCTTGCCGAAATACAGACCCTCCCACAACTGCATCGCAATAGAGGTGGATTGCAATGACGACCGGAAGTTCAGGGGATATGCGTTGCGTAATTGTTATTCCTTGCCTCAACGAGGAAAAGCACATCGAGCCGCTGATCGGCAAGCTCGGTCGGGCTCTGGACGAACTCGATGCCAGGATCGTGGTGGCTGATGGCGGCAGCACCGATCGCACGCGCGAGATAGTCCGGGATATCGCCGGGAGAGATCCGCGCGTCCTGCTGCTCGACAATCCGAAGCGGCTGCAGAGCGCAGCGATCAATCTTGCCATCGAAACCTTCGGCGACGATCACGAGTATTTCATCCGTATCGACGCCCATGGCGACTATCCGGACGATTACTGCCAGATGCTGGTTCAGGAAGCTGGCGCGACAGGCGCGGATTCCGTCGTCGTTGCCATGCGCACGATGGGCTTCAGCGCCTTCCAGAAGGCAACGGCCGTGGCGCAGAACTCCAAGCTCGGCAATGGCGGCTCCAAGCATCGCGAAGGCGCCAAGGGTCACTGGGCAGAGCACGGGCATCATGCGCTGATGCGCGTTGCCGCCTTCCGCGCGGTCGGCGGCTATGACGAGACCTTCAGCCACAACGAGGATGCCGAGCTGGATTACCGGCTGCACAAGGCGGGGTATCGGATCTGGCTCACCGACAAGACGGCCATGACCTACTATCCGCGCGCCAGCATCCCGACACTCTTCAAGCAATATCTCGGTTACGGCCGCGGTCGTGCGCGCAACATCCTCAAGCATCGCAGCATGCCGAGCCTGCGCCAGATGCTGCCGCTGGCGGTGGTGCCGATCTTCATCGGCGCCTTCCTGGCCGTGCTTAACTGGATCGCGGTCATTCCTGTCAGCCTCTGGGCCGTCGCCTGTATCGCTTACGGTTTCTGGATCGCTCTTGGCCAGAAGAACCCCTATGGGCCGCTCGCCGCAATCTCCGCCATGGTCATGCACTTCGCCTGGTCCATGGGCTTCTGGATGGAGGTCCTCAGCTTCCGCAACCGCAGGATCGCGTCATGACACAGGTCCATCGGCGCCCGATAAAGATCGATATCGCGGTCTGCACATACAGACGGGCAGAGCTCGATCAGACGTTATTGTCGCTGGCCGTACTCAATATTCCGGTCGGCGCGATCATCCGGATCATCGTTGCCGACAATGATGTGACGCCAAGCGCGCAGGGTCGCGTCGACGCCATGCGTTCGGCTGTGCCCTTCGAGATCCTCTATGTCCATTGCCCGGCATCGAATATCTCGATCGCCCGCAATGCCTGCCTGGAACATGCGAGCGGCGATTTCCTCGCTTTCATCGATGATGACGAGACCGCTTCCGAAGACTGGCTGACGGAGATGCTCGTCATGGCCGACACGACCGGCGCCGACGCCGTGCTCGGTCCGGTTCAGGCAATCTATGCAAACATTGCTCCGGCCTGGATGCAGCGCGGCGACTTCCATTCGACCCTGCCGGTTTGGGTCGCCGGAGACATTCTGACCGGTTACACCTGCAATGTGTTGCTGCGCCGCGGCGCGCCTTCGCTCGCCGGCCGGCGCTTCAATATCGCGCTCGGGCGCAGCGGCGGCGAGGATACCGAGTTTTTCGCCCATATGCACAAGGCGGGCGGCAGGATCGCCTATGCGGCGGATGCACTGGTCTACGAACCCGTCCCCAATGGGCGGGCGACCATCTCCTGGCTGTCGAAGCGCCGGTATCGCATGGGTCAGACTCATGGTCGCATGCTGCTGGAGGCCAGGGGCGGTTTCGGGCGTTGGCGCGCGATTGCGCTGGCGGGCACGAAATCCGCCTACTGCTTCGTGGCCGCAGCGCTGCTCTCGGCATCACCCATCAAGCGTCATCGCTATGGCTTGCGCGGCATCATGCATGCCGGCGTCGTCAGCGGCCTCTTCGGGGTTCGCGAAATCGAGCAATACGGGAATCTGGAGAAGGCGCCGCAATGACGGATTTCATCCCCGATGTCAGTTTCGTCATCGCTGCCTACAACGCCGAGGAAACGCTTGAGCGCGCCATCGACAGCGCGCTGGCGCAAGGTGCCGTCAGCATGGAAGTCATCGTCGTCGACGATTGCTCGACGGACGGTACGCGTGAGATTGCCGGCAACCACCCTGATCCGCGCGTTCGCCTCGTCGCCATGGCCAGCAACGGCGGTCCGGGTGCTGCCCGCAATGCCGGGCTCGATGCGGCTCGCGGCCGCTGGATTGCCGTGCTCGATTCCGACGATGCGCTGCGTCCGGACCGCATGGCCCGCCTGATCGCCAGGGCTGAAAAGGCCGAAGCGCAGATCGCGGTCGACAATCTCGACGTCATCCGCGAGGACGTGGGCACGATGCTGCCGATGTTCCCCGAGCCGATGCTGGCGCGCATGCCGCTGCTGACGCTGGCGAAGTTCATCGCCTCGAACATGATTTTCCAGTCGGAGCACAATTTCGGCTATATGAAGCCGGTCTTCGAGCGTGCCTTCGTCGAGAAGCATCGCCTGCGCTTCGATGCGACCTTGCGGATCGGTGAAGACTATATTTTCCTTGCTTCCGCCCTTGCCAGGGGCGGCGTCTGCGTCGTCGAGCCGACCGTGGGCTACCTGTATTATATTCGTGATGGTTCGATCTCGCGTGTTCTCAGACAAGACCATGTCGAGGCCATGCTGGCCGCCGACACCCGATTCTTCGCCGAACATCCCTTCGGAGCCGCTGCTCTTGCCGCGCAGCGGCGGCGCACGCGCAATCTGAAGGATGTCATCGCATTCCTGAAGCTGGTCAACAGCATCAAGGAGCGCGAACTGCAGGCGATGCTGAAGATCGCATGCCTCAATCCCCGGGCGGTCCGCCATCTCAGCATGCCGATCGCCGCCCGTTTCCGTCGGTTGGCCGCGTCCTTGCGGAGCGGTCGCCAGCCTTCGCCCACCTCTCCACTCTCCTCGCCCTTGCCCAATATGGGCGCAGGCCCTCACTCTAACAAAGGATAGAGCCATGGACCCCAAACATCGCGTGAGAAAAGCAGTCATCCCAGTTGCCGGCAATGGAACGCGCTTCCTGCCCGCCACCAAGGCGATGCCGAAGGAGATGCTGACGATCGTCGATCGTCCGGTCGTGCAATATGCCGTCGACGAAGCCATCGAGGCCGGTATCGAGCACATCGTCTTCGTCACCAGCCGCAACAAGTCGGCGATCGAAGATCACTTCGATGACACGCCGGAGCTGATTTCCTCGCTGCGGCTTGCCGGCAAGAGCCATCAGGTCAGCGAGCTGGAGCGCCTTCTGCCGCGGCCGGGCGCTGTCAGCTTCACCCGCCAGCAGGCTCCGCTCGGCCTCGGCCACGCCGTCTGGTGCGCCCGCGACCTGATCGGCAACGAACCCTTCGCGCTGCTTTTGCCCGACATGCTCTGCTACGGCATGCGCGGCTGCATGGCCGGCCTGATGGATCTCTACAATGAGACTGGCGGCAACATCGTCGCCGTCGAGGAATGCGCTCCGGAAGAAACGTCGAAATACGGCATTATCGGCAAGGGCGAGGCGGTGCGCCATGGCTTTGCCGTGACCAAAATGGTTGAAAAGCCGCATCCGTCCGAGGCGCCTTCAAACTTTTACCTCAATGGCCGTTATATTCTGCAGCCTGAGATCTTCGATATTCTGGCCCGCCAGGAGCGCGGCGCCGGCAATGAGATCCAGCTGACCGACGGCATGCTGCGCCTCTCCGAGACGCAATCCTTCCATGCCCAGGTCTATAACGGACGCACGTTCGACTGCGGGTCCAAGCACGGCTTCATCGAAGCGAATGTCGCCTTCGCGCTCGCTCGCTCCGATATTGGCGGCTTGGTCTACGACTCGATCCGCAACCTGGTCGTCTCGCACGAAGCGCAGATGACCGCCGCTTAAGCCTGCTCACATTGTGGCCTGCGGCCGGAAGGCTGCAGGCCACAGCTATTGTTCATTCGGGCTTCTCCGACAAGGTGGTCGCCATGCATCAGAAGAATTTCACTTTCCACAGCGCTCTTCCGCAAGCGGAGTCGCAGGATAGCTTTATCGACCTCGATCGGCTGATGGCCGTCGTGGTCCGGCGCATCCGCACCATCATTTTCGCCGTGGCCGCCTTTGTCATTCTGGCCGTCGCTTATCTGCTGACCGCTACCTCGAGCTATACCTCGATGACGCAGATATTGCTCGACGAAACCATGACGAAATATGCCGAGGATCAGCCGCCGGCGGCGAGCAGCCAGCAGGCGGACATGGAGATCGCCAGTGCGGTCGAAATCCTCAAATCGAACGAGATGGCGCTGCGCGTCGTCGATACGGCCGGTCTCTCCGACAACAATACCTTGCTCAATCCACCGGTGTCTCCAGCGGCGCTGCTCAAATCCGGCGTCAGTCTGATCGTCAGCATCTTCACGCCGGGGCGTCCACCGATGACGCCCGAGGAACAGCGCGAGGCCCAGCGGCAGAAGGTTGCTGCCGTGCTGCAGGACAATCTGAAGGTCGAGCGCGTCACGCGCAGCTCGGTCGTTGCCGTCTCCTACAGCTCGACGGACAAGCTGCTCGCCGCCAAGGTCACGCGCGCCTATGCCGATGCCTATCTGACCGATCAGCTGAATGCCAATTTCGATGCGACCGAACGTGCCTCCGTCTGGCTGCAGGAACGCTTGAACGACCTGCGCCAGCGCGCCCAGGAGGCTTCGCTCGAAGTCGAGAAATACAAGGCCGACAATGGGTTGACGTCGACCGGCGGCGAGCTGATGTCGGAACAGCAGATTTCCGACCTGAACAAGCAGCTGATCATCGCCCAGGCCGACACGGCAAGCGCATCCGCGCGTTACAATCAGTACAAGTCGATCATCGACCAGGGTCCCGACAACGCGGTCAAGAACGCCACCATCTCGTCAAGCTCGACGGACAACTCGGTGCTCCAGGACCTGAAAACGCGCTACCTCGCCGTCGAAAAGCGCGAGCAGGATGTCACGCAGAATTTCGGCGCCGATCACCCGCAAGCCGTCGCGCTCAAGGCCGAGCGGCAGGACATTACCCGGCAGATTTACCAGGTACTTCAGCAGCTGACTGCCAGCTACAAGAACGAGCTTGATGTCGCGCAGTCGCGGGCGGAATCGCTGCGCGAAAGTATCGACAAGGTCGTCGGCAAGAATTCCGAGGCTAACAAGTCGCTGGTTCACCTCAATGAGCTGAACCAGAAGGCATCGGCGCTGAAGACGCTTTATGAATCCTATCTTGGCCGCTTCGAACAGGCGACCCAGCAACGCTCCTTCCCGATTGCCAAGGCGCGCGTCATCTCGGTTGCCGGCGTGCCGACCGCGCCGTCGAGCCCGAAGAAGACGCTCGTCATGGCGCTCTCGGTGATCCTCGGTTTGATGGTGGGCTGCGGCGTGGCTGCGTTCCAGGAATTCCGCGATCGTTTCTTCCGTGTCGAAGCGGATGTGCGTTCTGCTCTGGGGCTGAAGTTCCTCGGCTATCTGCCGTTGCTCGGCCAGCAGAGCAAGAACAGGAAGAAGCCGCGCAAGGTCAATGCCGGGCCTCAGCCGATAACGGCGGAAGAGGCGGAAAACGGTGTCACCTTCGAACGCATGATGCGCATCTCGGTCGAGGCGCCGCGCTCGATCTTTGCCGAGACCCTCAGGAACGCCAAGCTCGCCAGCGACGTGATGCTGCAGGGCCGCGCCGACCGCGTCATCGGTGTCGTCTCGGCGCTGCCGGGCGAGGGCAAGTCGACGACAGCAGCCAATTTTGCCGCCTTGCTCGCCAGCAGCGGCAAGCGCACGCTGCTCATCGATGCCGACTTGCGCAATCCGGGTCTCAGCCGCACGCTGAAAACGACGCCACAGGCCGGCCTAATCGAGGCCGTGCTCGGCGAGGTGCCCTGGACGAATGCCGTAAAGGTCGATCCGCGCACCAAGCTTGCCATCTTGCCGGTTGTCGTGCGCGATCACCTGCTGCACACCAGCGAGCTTCTGTCCTCGCAGGGCATGCAGCATCTGATGGAAAATGCGCGCAAGATGTTCGACTATATCATTGTCGACCTTGCACCTCTTGGTCCCGTCATCGACGCGAAGGCATTTGCGCCGCAGGTCGATGCCTTCCTGCTGGTGACCGAATGGGGCGCGACACCGACCAATCTGGTCCGCGATGTTCTGGAGCAAGAGCCGCAGATCAATTCGCGCATCCTCGGCGTCATCCTCAACAAGACCGACATGTCGGAGTTGCCGCGCTACAGCGACTTCGGCGGAACGGAGCGCTACCGGCAGAAATATGTGAGCTACTACACGGAGGCGCAGCCGCGCGCGCAGGTGGACGCTTAGCCCACCCGGACCTTGCCGGCCTTCAGCCGCGCCCTTGCCAAAGCATGTTCGCGCCAGATCGTGAATATCCCTGCCGCAACGACGATGAGCGCGCCCAAAATCATGGGCGCGCTCAGCTTTTCGCCGAATATCATGACGCCGATAATGGCGGAGAAGACGAGCTGCAGATAGGTGAGCGGCTGGATCACTACCGCGTCGAGCATGTCGTAGGCGCGGATGAGGAAATAGTGGCTCGAAACGCCCGTCAGGCAGAGAATGCCCATGAAGATCCAGTCATGCGGCGCCAGCGTCGTCCAGAAGAACGGGCCTATGCAGCTCATGGCGACCGCGCCAACGACGCCCGTATAGAAAAAGCTGGTCATGGCGCCGTCCTCGCGGCTGACATAGCGGGTGAGGACGACGTAGAGCGAAAATAGCAGCGCGCCGAAAAGCGGCACCAGAAATCGCGCATCGAAGACGCCGCTTTCCGGTTTCAGGATCAGCAACACGCCGACAAAGCCGAAGCAGATCGCCAGCCATCGCCGCCAGCCGACCGTCTCGCCGAGGATCGGTATGGACAATAGGGCGACCATCAGCGGGCCGGATGAAAAAATTGCCTGCGAATGGGCCAATCCGACGATGACGAAGGATGAGATGGCGACGACGATCTGCGCGGCGAGCAGCAGGCCGCGAGCAATTTGCAGGACAGGCCGCTTGGTTCTGACGTTGCGTCGCAAGCCGCCAGGTGCGCGCGAGGCCATTGCGACGGCAAAGAGCATGAAAGCCCAGTAGCGGATCATCGCCACCAGAAGCGGCGGATAGACGCTGACAAGGTGCTTGGATATGCCGTCCTGTATGGCGAAGATGCTGATTGCCAACAGCGTGAAGACGTAACCGGTACTATTGGATTTCATGGTTTTCGAAGGAAGAAGATATGGGGCCCCGGAGGCGCCGGAACCCGGCGCCGCGGTTACATTAGGCTATTCATCGGTTCAATCATAGGCTTCGTGTTTACCCTCCGGTCGATCCGGAGAGCCGCGCTTCAACCCTTTTTGCGATCTGCGATGAAAGCCGCGAAACCTTCAATGAAGGCCGCGAGATTGTGTTTCACCTTCTCGTCGACGATCGTGCCATCGGCATCAAAGACGCTGCCGGCGCGCGATACCATCAATCGCCCGCCAAACCATGCCTCGGCGCCGAGTGTACGCAACACAGTCAGCCACGCATTCTGGCTGAGAATGGTGCCGAAATTGCCGGGTGAGGCGCCGAGAACAGCGATCGGCTTTCCGCCGAAGACCTGAGCGATGTCGGAAGACGGGCGGCTCATCCAGTCGATGGCATTCTTGAACACGCCCGGAAGCGAATTATTGTATTCCGGCGTAAACAGGATCAGTCCATCAGCCGAAATGGCCAGATCCTTGAGCTCGCGCACTTTGTCCGGAATGCCATCCGCCGTCTCGATATCGGCGTCATAGAGCGGTACGCCATGGATGGTGCGGGCGATCAGCTCTGCCCCTTCTGGTGCCAGCTCGACCGCCGCGTGGAGCAGGGCCGTGTTGAAAGAGCCTTTGCGCAGGCTGCCTGATATGCCGAGTATCTTCATCGCTTTCCCCATCTGCGTTCCGAGGAGACATTGATGCTTCGCGGCCGTGCGTCAAGCTCTGAGAGCAATCTCATGCGGCAAGCAGCGACTTCAGCTTGACCGTGCTTGTCGCGAGAGCCGCCTGATCCGGATATGCACGGGCGGCGATCAGCATTTCGGCAAGCCGAATGTCGCGGGCGATGGCATTGCCGCGACCGATGCCGCTGGCGGCAAGCAGGCGTCCATCGGGATCAAGATGGAAGAGGATAAAGGCCCCGTCATCGAGATCGCGCCGCACATGGATGGTCGCCTCATCCGCCAGGCCGGCGATCTGCAGCGTAAGGTCATACTGGTCGGACCAGAACCACGGCACGGCGGATATTGCCGCGCCTTCTCCCAGCATGTTGGCGGCAGCGAGATTTGCCTGTTCCTGCGCGCTGCGCCAGGATTCGAGGCGAACACGCCGTCCGCCATAAAGCGCCAGTGGAAAGGAGCAGCAATCGCCTGCCGCATAGATGTCGGCATGGGAGGTTTCCAGCCGCTCGTTGACGGCGATCCCGTTCTCGATCGCAAGCCCCGCTTGCGCGGCAAGCGCGACATTCGGGGCGGCGCCGATACCGACGAGCAGCAGATCGGCTGAAATGATTTCGCCGTTGGCCAGGCGAACGACCACTCCATCGGCTTCTTCCTGAACAGCTTCGATGGCCTGGCCGCAGCGGATATCGGCACCTTCCCGACAATGGCGTTCCGCGATCGCTTCCGCGATGGCCTCGGGCACGCCACGCTTCAACACGCGTGGCAGACCCTCGATGACGGTGACGTCAGCGCCGCGCATGCGCGCGGTTGCCGCCAGCTCAAGACCGATAAAGCCGCCGCCGATGATGGCGATGTGCCGGCCGGGGTGGAGGGCCGCATGCAATGCCACCGCATCCGCATGGGTCCGCAGCATGTGGATGCGGTGGGAGGCGCCATCGATGCCTGGAAAGCCGCGTGCCGAGGCTCCGGTTGCGAGCAGAAGCTTGTCGTAGGAGAGCGTTTCCCCGTCCGCGAGCCCGATCGTCTTCCCGGCGGGGTCGAGCGTGGCCGCCGTCGTATCGAGCCGGAGGTCGATCGCCTGTTCGCGATAGAGCTCCAACGTGGCGATGAATTTCGGTTCCGGCGCCTCGCCCGATCCGCCCTTGGAAAGCGGCGGGCGCTCGTAAGGGGCAAGCGGCTCGGTGCCGATGAGGGTGATGCCGCCCGCAAACCCCTGTTCACGAAGCGCGAAGGCGGCGCGGGCACCGCATTCTCCGGCACCGACGATGACGAAATGCGTCACGATGACCTCCCTAGAGCCCGATGAAGACGGTGCCGTTTTCGACCTTGACCGGATAGGTCTGCAGATTGACGCAGACCGGCGCACCTTTGGCTTCGCCGGTACGATAGTCGAAGCGGCCATTGTGCTTGGGACATTCAATGATGTTATCCATCACCAGGCCGTCGGCGAGATGGATCTTCTCATGCGTGCAGAGGCCGTCGGTGGCGAAATAATCGTCTTCGGGGCTGCGATAGACGGCGAAGGTTCGGCCGTCATGGTCGAAGCGGATGACATCCTCTTCGTCGATTGCATCAGCTGCGCAGACTTCGATCCAGTTGCTCATGGTTTCCTCCCTCGGCAATGTCGGTTCTATTGAGCGGCGGCCGGTAGCTCGCCGTGGAATTCCTCGCGATAGGGCCGCGCCGTCGATGGCAGCTCGCGCTTCAGGAAATAGTCCTCGTTACGCAATTGCCGCAGGAATGCCGGTATCATCTCGCGATAGCCGGACCACATGGATGGATTGGCGGCCGGCAGATCATGCTTGATCATCGCATGCAGCTTCGGCAGGGCATGATAGGGCACCATCGGGAACATGTGATGTTCGACATGGTAGTTCATGTTCCAGTAGATGAAGCGGCTGATAGGGTTCATCATCACGGAACGGCTGTTCAGCCGGTGGTCGATGACGTTGTCGGCAAGGCCGCCATGCTGCAGCAGCCCGGTCAGAACGTGATGCCAGGCGCCGTAGAGCCGGGGAAGGCCGATCAGCATCAGCGGCAGGACCGAGCCCATGGCGATCGCCGTTGCAATCGTGACGACATAGACGGCAAGCCAGATGCGGGCGATGCGGATCGCCTTCGGCTGTTCCATCTCGGGAATGAAGGTCCTTTCCGCAGCGCTGACGACGCCGGCCGCATTGCGCAGCATGTCGACGATCGCATACCAGGCATCGAGGATGCCGAAGAAATTCAGGGCGAGGCGGAAGAGATCCGGCGGGCGCATGACGGCGATCTCCGGGTCGCGGCCTACGATGACGGTATCGGTGTGGTGGCGGGCGTGGCTCCAGCGCCAGGTCACTGGATTGCGCATGATCATGAAGCAGGCGATCTGGTAGACCGCATCGTTCATCCAGCGCGTCTTGAACGCCGTGCCATGGCCGCATTCGTGCCAGCGGCTGTCGGAGGCAGAGCCGTAGAGCACGCCATAGGCCAGGAAGAAGGGGACGCAGATCCAGGACCCCCAGAAATAGACACCCAGCGCAGCGAAGACCATCATGCCGCCGAGCCAGAGGAGGGTGTCGCGGATACCAGGCGCGTCGGAGCGCTGCATCAGCGCCTTCATGTCCTTGCGTGTGATATCCGTGTGATACCATTCGGCGGCGGCAAGCCCCGTTTCCACCGCGCGTCTGCCGCTTTCGCCGAGCAGATCGTAGTCACGCTTGATTATCGTCGTCATCCCCGCCTCCCGCGATGCGCAACAGCGCACCGCCCTCGATGCCGGAAACGATAGATCGACTTTTCACTTGCCTCAATGCAGGAATGATGGAATCTATCAAAACATATCAAGAGCTGATGTCACGAATGATGACATATCTCAGGAGCAATCATGCGTCGCCCCACCATATCCGATCTTGCCAAGGCATCCGGCGTCAGCGTTGCGACGATCGATCGCGTGTTGAACGGACGCCATCGCGTCCGCGAGGAGACGGCGCGGAGGGTTTATGAGGCGGCGCAGGAAATCGGCTATCACGCCGTCGGTCTGCTGCGTCAGCGCGTCTTCGAGGACCTGCCGCAATATCGCTTGGGTTTCGTCCTGCAGAAGCCGGTGCAGTCCTTCTATCAGGCTTTTGCCAAGGAAATCGTCGTGGCCGCACAGGCGGTGACATCGGCCAGGATCAACGCCCATGTGGACTTCGTGGCTGCCTCGACGCCGACGGCGATTGTCGAGAAATTGAAGGCGGTGGCGGCGCGCAGCCAGGCGGTCGCACTCGTTGCGCCGGATTATCCCGCCGTCACGGCCGCCATCGAGGAGTTGAAGGAAAAGGGCATTTCGGTCTTTTCGCTGCTGTCCGATTTTTCCACCACGGCGCGTCAGGGCTATATCGGCGTCGACAACCGCAAAGTCGGGCGCACTGCGGCCTGGATCATCGCGCGTTCGGCGCCTCGCCCCGGCAAGGTCGCCTGCTTCGTCGGCAGCCATCGCTTTCTGGGCCATGAGCTGCGCGAAATCGGCTTTCGCTCCTACTTCCGCGAAAATGCGCCCGAATTCGAAGTGCTGGACACGCTCATCAACCTCGATACGCCCGAGATCACGCATGAGGCGACGCTCGATCTTCTCCAGAAGCATCCGGATCTCATCGGCTTCTATGTCTGCGGTGGCGGCATGGAAGGGGCGATTTCGGCCATTCGCGAAGAGCGCTTGTCCGGCAAGCTGATCGCCGTCGTCAACGAATTGACGCCCGAGTCGAAAGCGGCGCTTGCCGATGATGTCGTCACCATGGCGATCGGCACGCCGTTGCCCGCGCTCTGCAACGAATTGATGGGTCTGATGATCAAATCCGTCGAGAACGATGAGGCCGCCGTGCCCGGACAAAGTGTCCTGCCATTTGAAATCTTCCTCTCGGAAAACATCTGACGACTATGATGTAATTCCATCATTTATCAAGGAATTCTATCAGGGATGATAGCTGGGGACGATGGAACAAGGGCATGAATATCGCTAGTCCTTCGCAGGCAGGCGCGGCGGATTTGGAATGTCTCTTGCGGCCGGACGCCTTGAGGAGGAGTGCCCACCATGAGTTCCATTCGCTTCGCGCTCAATCATATGTGCGCGCCGTCCCTGAGGCTCGAATCGTTTTTTGCCGCCGCAAAGGAGCTTGGCATCGATAGTGTCGAAATCCGCAACGATCTCGCAGGCAACGCTATTCTGGATGGCACCCCGGCGACGGCGGTGAAGGAGCTTGCGACGCGTCACGGGCTGACGATCATCTCGATCAATGCGCTGCAGCGTTTCAATGAGTGGAACGACGCGCGCGCCCGGGAAGCGGCAGAACTGATCGACTATGCGCGCGATTGCGGTGCCAGGGCCCTCGTTCTCGTTCCGGTCAATGACGGCAGCGGCCGCGAGCCGGAAGTGCGCCGCGCCAATCTTCGCACTGCGCTGTCGGCTCTGAAGCCGATGCTGGATGCTGCGGGTATCATGGGGCTCGTCGAGCCGCTCGGCTTCGAGATCTGCTCACTGCGCCTGAAGAGCGAAGCCGCAGCAGCGATCGAAGCGCTCGGTGCAAAATCCACCTTCCGCCTCGTCCACGATACTTTCCACCATCACCTCGCCGGAGAGGCGGCGATCTTCCCGGAGCTGACCGGTCTTGTTCATATTTCCGGCGTCAGCGATCCCGAGGTTTCGGTTGCCGACATGCGTGATCCGCACCGCGTTCTCGTCGATGCCGGGGATCGCCTCGACAATCTCGGCCAATTGCGCGCATTGCTGTCCACCGGCTATGCCGGCCCCGCATCTTTCGAGCCCTTCGCTCCAACAGTCCACGCCTTGAAGGAGCCGGTTGCGGCCCTCAAGGAGAGCATGGCCTATGTCACGGGTCAGCTCTGACTGACATAGTAGTCCGCGGGCAACTCGCCCGCAGCTCAATCGTGCGCCCACGGCTCAATCGTGCGAATGCGTTTCGGGGTGATCTGCGCCTTGGTCCGATGGGATGATATGCAGGTTCCCGAAGCGCACGCCGCGCTGCGTCACCACGCTGTCGGCAAAGGTCTTGATTTCCGCCGCCTTGCCTTTCAGCACAGAAACCTCAAGGCAATCCTGCCCGTCGATATGGACATGCAGCGTCGAGACTGAAAGATCATGGTGGTCGTGTTGCGCCGTCGTCAGGCGGCGTGACAGGTCGCGGGTTTCATGCTCATAGACATAGGTCAGCGCAGCGTAGCATCTGGCCTCGCCGTCTACGGTCGGCTGGGCACGCGTGACGGCATCGCGAACAAGATCGCGCAGCGTTTCCGAGCGGCTGGCATAGCCGCGCTGCGCGCTGATCTTGTCGATCGTCTCCAAAAGATCGTCATCAATGGTGATGGTAATGCGCTGCATGTCCTGATCCTCGTTCCCCGCAGTTTGTCGGCGTCGACTAGAGGAAATTTCGAGGAGATTTGCAACGGTGCCCAGCGCTATTGCCGGCCGCGGAAACGACGCTGGTAGGTCGGATCGTAGAGCGAGCTTTCACGGAAATCGCGGGCGGCGAGCGACGGGCCGACGAAGATCAGGGCGGTGCGCTCGATCGGGTCGGCCGCCACCTGCGCTTCGATCGTGGCCAGCGTGCCGCGAACGATCCGTTCGTCCGGCCAGGAGGCCTTGACGACGATCGCAACCGGACAATCGGCGCCATAGAGCGGCGTCAAATCCTCGACGACCTCCTTGAGCGCGTGGATCGCCAGATGGATCGCCAGCGTCGCGCCGGTCGCACCGAATTTCTCCAGGGTCTCGTTGTTCGGCATCGGCGAGGCACGGCCGGAAACACGTGTGAGAACGAGGCTCTGGGCGACGGCCGGGATGGTCAATTCGCGGCCGAGCGCCGAGGCTGCGGCTGCGAAAGCCGGAACGCCCGGGGTCATCGTATAGTCGATGCCATGCTGTTCGAGCCTGCGGATCTGCTCGGCGACGGCGCTCCAGACGGAGAGATCGCCGGAATGAAGCCGCGCGACATCCTCACCCGCTTCCGCCGCCTTCAGATATTCCGCCTCGATTTCGTCGAGCGACATCGGCGCCGTGTCGATGATGCGTGCGCCGGGCGGGCAATATTGCAGCAGGTCCGGCGAAACGATCGAGCCGGCATAGAGGCAGACCGGGCATTTGCCGATCAGATCCCGGCCGCGAACCGTGATCAGGTCGGCGGCCCCGGGGCCTGCGCCAATGAAATGCACTGTCATCGCTCTACCTCGTTCTGAATTATGGCTTGGTCCACGACCACTGCGTCACCGGCATGGCCGGCCGCCAGCCGGTCATGCGGCCGACAGGCGCGGCGCGCGCAATGTCGATGCGGATCAGCGAGCCACCCCGGCGTGCTTGTTCGGCCAGCAGCAGCGCTTCCATTTCGGTGGTGACCGCATTGGCAACCAATCTGCCGCCGCTTCTCAAATGGCCGATTGCGGCTTCCAGCACACCAGCGTCGCTGCCGCCTCCGCCGATGAAGATCGCATCCGGCGTCGGCAGCCCCGCAAGGGCGCTCGGCGCCTCGCCTTCGACAATCGCCAGGCTGGGCACGCCAAAATTTGCCGCATTGCGGCGGATACGTGCCGTACGCTCAGTCGACGCCTCGATGGCGATGGCGCGCAGCGAGGGATCGGCGAGCATCCATTCGATGCCGATCGAACCGGAGCCGGCGCCGATATCCCAGAGCAGCTCGCCGTGACGCGGCGCAAGCGCGGACAGTGTCATCGCGCGTATCTCACGCTTGGTGATCTGGCCGTCATGTTCGAAGAATTCGTCGGCCAGTCCGGCGCTCAATGGCAAGATCCGCGCACCAGCGTCGGCTTTGAGCTCGACGCCGCAGATATTCAGGTCGCTGATGCCGGAAAGGGTGAACTCTGCCGCCCTCTGGCGTGAGACCTTCTCACGCGGCCCCCCAAGCGCCTCGAGAACCGTAAGTTCGGACTGACCGAAACCTGAGGTCCGGAGCAGGGCGGCCAACTCGGCCGGACCGCTGCTATCCGATGTCAGCGCCAGGATCTTGCGGCCGGGATGCAGATGCGGTCGGATGAGATCGATCGGCCGCCCATGAAGCGACAGAACCGTGGTGTCCTGCAAGGGCCAGCCGAGGCGGGATGCGGCAAGGCTGAAGGAGGAGGGCGCTGGAATGACGATCATTTCAGCGACCGGAATGTGCCGCGAGAGCGTCACGCCGACGCCATAGAAGAACGGGTCGCCGGAGGCGAGCACCACGGTCGGCTCATCGCGCCGGGCAAGGACCGCTTCCACCGATCTTTCGAAGGGCGATAGCCACGCCTGCGTTTCGCCTGTCGTGATGGGGTTCATCAGCTCGAGATGCCGCGCCCCACCGAAGACGATCGACGCTTCGGCGATCAGCCGTTTGGCCTCGTCGCCAAGGCCGGCTGGACCGTCTTCGCCGATGCCGATAAGAGTGAGCCAGCGTTGAATTGAAGGTGTCTCAGCCATGGGCAAGGCCCGCATTCTGATTCTGGGCGGTACGACGGAGGCCCGCGCGCTGGCGGCGGTCCTTGCTGCCCGCGCCGATCTCGATGTTGTCCTGTCGCTTGCCGGCAGGACCGCCGATCCGGCGCCGCAGCCCGTTCCGGTGCGCAGCGGCGGTTTCGGCGGTGCGGAGGGGCTCGCGCGCTATGTCAGTGATGAAGCGATCGATCTGGTGATCGACGCCACTCATCCCTTTGCTGCCCGCATCTCCGCCAATGCCGCGCAGGCGGCTGCTCAATGCGATGTGACGGCCTTCGCCTTGCGTCGTCCGGCCTGGACCGCGGTCGAAGGAGATGACTGGCTTTCGGTGCATAGCGTTTCGCAGGCCGTGGCCGCGCTCGGCGCGGCACCTTTGCGCATTTTCCTGGCAACCGGCCGGCAGGAGGCGCATCAGGCGAACGCCGCGCCGCAGCATCATTACTGGGTCCGCAGCGTCGATCCCGTCGAGCCGCCGCTGACGGTGCCGCATGTCAGTTACATCCACAGCCGGGGTCCGTTCCGACTGGCCGACGAACTCGACGTGCTGCAGCGGCACGGGATCGAGGTCGTCGTCGCCAAGAACAGCGGCGGCGACGCGACCTACGCGAAAATCGAGGCGGCAAGGCACCTCGGCATTAAGGTGATCATGATCGAGCGCACAGATACCGCCGGCCTGCCGGTGGTCGAAACAGTCGATGCTGCGCTCAATCGGATCGATCATTTCGTCTCTTCCCTGATGAAACGCGGCGTATAGACCAGATCCGGGCGTCCTTCGCGGGCAATGATGCGCGTTTCGGCCGAGCCGATGATGACGCAGGTTGCCATATCGGCTTGGGAGGTATCGGCATCCTCAAGCCGCGCCACCCTCATGCGCTCGTCGGGCCGGCCGGCTGCTCGTCCAAAGATAACAGGCGTATCCGCCGGCAAGATGTCACGGACGATTTGGAAAGCCTTGCCGAGCTGCCAGGGCCGCGCCTTGCTGATCGGATTGTAGAGCGCGATGACGAAGCCGGCCCCAGCGACGGCGCGAAGCCGATCTTCGATCATGGGCCAGGGCTTCAGATTGTCCGACAGCGAAATCGCGCAGAAATCGTGACCGAGAGGGGCGCCGATACGCGCCGCGACGGCAAGCATGGCCGTTATGCCCGGCACGACGATTAGGTCTATCGCGCGCCATTCCGCCGGGCCGTGATCGATCGCCTCGCAAACGGCCGCCGCCATGGCAAACACGCCGGGATCGCCGCCGGAGACGACGCAGACATTGACGCCGGCTGCGGCTCGCTGCAACGCCACCTTGGCGCGGTCCAGTTCCTCGCGATTGTCGGATGCCTGGCGGATCTGGTCGTCGCGTAGCGTCAGGCGGTCGAGATAAGGACCGTAACCGTAGAATTCATGGGAATCCGCGACAGCAGCAAGTGCCTCCGGCGTCGTCTGCGCGGGGTTGCCGGGGCCGGTGCCGATGACATAGAGACGCCCGCTCATGGCCTGCTTTCCCAACCCGGGACGAGAACCAGCGAGAAATAGGGAGCCTCGGCATCGTCGCGGCTGGCAAGTGGCGTCATGGCGCCGTTCGCCATCGTGCCGCGTTCGACATAGATGGCCTCTCCAAGCCGGCCGGCAGCATCGAGCGCGCGGCGGATCTTCGGTAGATTGCGACCGACCTTCATGATGACGGCCGCCTGCGTATCGCCCAAGCGGCGGGTAAGCTCGGCTTCCGCCATGGTTCCCGGCAGCACGGAGAGAACATCGTCTCCCTGCACCATCGGCAATCCGGCGAGCGACCAGCAGCCGGACATGGCCGTCACGCCCGGTATGACTTCTGTCGGGAAACGATCGGCAAGGCGCACATGCAGGTGCATGTAGGAGCCGTAAAAGAGTGGGTCGCCCTCGCTGAGCACGGCGACCGTCTTTCCTTCGCGCAGATGCGCCGCCACCATCTCGGCCGAGGCGTCATAGAAGGCGGTGATCTGACGGAGATATTCCGGCGCGTCCTTGTCGATCTCGGTCGTGACGGGATAGTAGAGCGGCAGCAGCTTTACGTCTGCTCTCAGAAGCTCGCCGACGATTGCCTTGCCGTTGCCGCCTCTGCCTTGCTTAGCAAAGTAGGCGACGACGTCGGCGCGCTCCAGAGCCCTGACGGCTTTGACCGTCAGCAGCTCTGGATCGCCGGGGCCGGTGCCGACGCCGATCAGGCTTCCATTCGACGGCGCGCTCATAGGCCTGGCCTCGCCAAGGCATTGAGGGCGGCTGCCGTCATGGCGCTGCCACCGAGCCTGCCTCGCACGATGGCAAAGGGAACGCCGTAGGAATTCTCGGCAAGGGCATCTTTCGATTCCGCCGCGCCGACAAAGCCAACGGGCATGCCGATGATGGCGGCAGGCTTCGGCGCACCGTCGCGCAGCATTTCCAGAAGATGGAAGAGGGCGGTCGGTGCGTTGCCAATGGCAACGACGGAACCGGCAAGGCGTTCGGTCCAAAGATGCATGGCGGCTGCCGAGCGCGTATTGCCGATCGACTTGGCGATCTCGGCCGTGCGCGAGTCCTGCAATGTACAGATCACCTCGTTGGCGGCCGGCAAGCGGGCGCGGGTGACGCCGCGGGCGACCATTTCCGCATCGCAGAAGATCGGCGCGCCGTCGGACAGCGCCTTGCGGGCCGATGCGACGAAATCGGGGGAGAATTGAAAATGCTCTGCCGCCTCCACCAACCCGCAGGCATGGATCATGCGGACTGCGACATCCGCCTCGGCTTCTGGAAAACGCTGGAGATCGGCTTCGCTGCGGATGATCGCGAAGGAGCGTTCATAGATCGCATCCCCCTCGCGGATATAATCATAGTCAGGCATTTCTATCCCTGTCGTAAAGCCGTCGCGATTGCGTCCCGGCCGAGCCGTTTAAGACACCGCTGTGCCGATTCGCCAGCAGCTTTGTTGTTTCGTACCAGTTTCCCGAGCGTTGCCAGTGCCGATTTCAGTTTTTCCTTGCCGATGTAAGCCACAGGCTCGCTCGATGATGACCCATTTACGACAATAGCATAGCCTGTTGCAGCCCCGACGATGGTGAGCATCGCCGGAGAAGGGTGGGCGCAGCCTTTTATGCAGCCGGATAGATGCACCTTGAGCGAGCCGTCAAGCAGCTCGGCTCCCACATCGACCAGATCGGCGGCGGCTTGCTTTGTTGCATAGTGGGCGGAGGCGCATGCGCCGGCGCCGGAGCATGGGATGACATAATTTGCCGGATCGTCGGCTCGCGTCTGAAAACCGCAATCGACTGCTACGGCCAGAAGATCTTCGATCCGATCGCGCGGAAGCCCGAGCAGCAACAGGCTGTGCTCCGGTCCGGTCCTTATCTCACGCACATCAGCCGCTTCCGCCAAGCCAAGAAAACGGATGAGATCTTGAGCATGGATCTGACCGAAGGCAGGGCGCAGGCCGAGCGCGGCACGTTCCTTGTCGAGCGGGATGAGGCCGACAGGCGAGGACGATGGAGCGGTTGGGCTGCGCGCAAGGCTCGGAAGGGTGGAAAATTGTGCCTGCAGAGAGGCAGCATCCAGATCGCGGCCACGGGCGCGCGGTCCGATGGCGGCGAGTGTTTTGAGCAGCGTGATGACACCGGCAATCGCCTGTTCGCCGGACAGAGCGGCAAGCGGTGTGGCCGTCGCATCCGTTCCCGCGATGGCGAGCGTCCACAGTTGAGGGCGATCAGCAGCATTGGTAGCCTTCAGCCGGATATCTGCCGAGAGTTCGTCGAGCGTGAGCCGACCGCCGCCGTCGGCGATAATGGCGAGCTTGGCGGCCAGAAGCGGCTGCGGATGAAGTGATGCGATCGCGCTCCGCAGCTGTTTGGCAAGTGATCGTGCGTCGGCAATTTCCGACGGATCGACGCCGCTGAGCGGCGGGACTTCGATCGCGACGCCGCTCTCCGGCTCTATGCCGGCGCGGTCGATGTCGGCCGCCAGCGCGGCCACGTTTTGCGATGTCATGCCGCGCAGCTGAAAATTGCCGCGTGCCGTGATCTCGATCAGGCCGTTGCCATGTTCTTCCGCGGCCTTCGCCAGCGCGCGCAATTGCGCTGTGGTCAAGCCCGGCGTCGATGGCCGCAAGCGCACCAGCAGGCCGTCGCCCGTCTGCATCGGCGCACTGAGCGACGGGCAGGCGCCACGCACCATGGAGGGCAGGGGCGACGCAACGTCAGAACGGTCGGCCGCCTCCTGCGAGAGGCACGCTTGTCCCTTTACCGTCTGCGCATCGGCTGCAACCATAAGCCTGGCCCTCATAAGGAACATTTCCTTGCACAAACCGGATCGGCGGGCAAACGATTTGGCACCTGGCCCTTATTCGCGATCGTCGAAATCCTGCCCCTTGCGCATCAGGTAGATATCCATGATCCATCCGTGTCGGGCGCGGGCCTCTGCCCGAACGGTAAGAATGCGCTCGGAGACATCGGCAAGCCTGCCGGCGATGATAATCTCGTCCTTGGTGCCGAGATAGGCTCCCCAATAGACATAGGCATCGGGGTCGTCGATCTTGCTGAAAGCCTGCTCGCCATCGAGCATGACGACGGCCGTTTCGGCAATGCCCGGAAAGCTTTCGGTGAGCCGCCGGCCGGTGGTGATCTGCACCGGCTTGCCGACGAGGTTGAGCGGGATGCGATGGCTTGCCGTCAACGCCTGGATGCTGGTGATGCCGGGAATGACGCTATAATCGAGGGCAACATTCCCCCGACCGACGACACGCTCGAGAATGCGCAGCGTGCTGTCGTAAAGGCCGGGATCGCCCCAGACGAGGAAGGCAGCGCTCTGGCTTTCCGTCAGGTGTTCCAGAAACAGCCGTTCATAGGTCGCGGAAATCGCCTCATGCCATTCGTCGACGCTCTGCACATAGCTGCGTTCCGCCATCTGGCGTGTGGGCACGTCATAGCTAACGAAGCGCGTGGCCTTGTTGGTGACATAGCGCTGGCAGATTTCCCGCCTGACGTCGGCAAGCTCACTTTTGGCGGCGCCTTTGCTGGGGATGAGGATGACATCGGCTGCATTCAGCGTATTGATCGCCTGCACGGTCAGATGTTCGGGATTTCCCGTGCCGATACCGACGATGTGAATATGCCGCATATGCTTGCCCTCGCTCTTAAGCGCTGTTTGCCGGAAGCGGTCGATCATTTCAAGAGCCCGAGCACTTCAAGAGGAATCGCTCAAGCCGGTGGTCGGTCGAAAGTCCAGCGGCTCGCCATATAGCTGCGCGGTGAGGTGCCGAGCATGCGGCGGAACATGGTGGTAAAGGCGGCCACGCTCTCATAGCCGGCCTCGAGCGCGACATTGGTGACCGGCTGGCCTTCGGCAAGCTGCGGCAGGCAGGCAAAGACGCTCGCCTGCTGGCGCCATGTCGTGAAGCTGATGCCGGTTTCCTTGCGGAACTGCCTGGTGAAGGTGCGACGGCTCACCGAAAGCTTCTCGGCCCAGTCGTCCAGTCTGGCATTGGGCGATGGATTGGCGAGATAGTCTCGGCAGAGTGCCGTCAACCGGCGGTCGGACGGGAAGGGGAGGCCGAGCGGACGCTCCGGCAGCGTCGCGATCTCCTCGACAAGAAGAGAAAGGACGAGCTTGGCCTTGCGATGGCTGACGGGCGCTTCACCCAGCCGAATGGCCTCCAGAAGCAGACTGCGGGCAAGATCCGTCACCTCCACGACGCGCGGTGCTTCGTCCTTTTGCGGTTGTCCGCGCGGCGTCACGTAGACGGATTTCATGCTGACATTGCTCAGGATTTCGATCGAGTGCTCCATTCCGACCGGGATGAAGAGAGCGTGACCGGGCGGCACCATCCAGCGGCCGCGTGCCGTCATGATCAGCGCGACGCCTGAGAAGATGCAAAGCAATTGCGTGCGGCGGTGATGATGCCAGGGAACGGTGTAGCCCTGTGGTGGCTCGGCGCTATGGACGAGCACATCGGCCGGCGACTCTTCCATCCAGCGCACGTTCCGGACATGGTCGTCGTCGAGCGTTGCCAGCAACTGTTTCGATAGCTTTTCCATTTTGGCCCAATCGAGAAACTATTGGACCAAAACACGAAAGAAGGACACTCGCAAGACGTGTTAAAGGCGGATCAAGACATATGCTTGGCAAGGCTTGCCGGCACAGGAAGGATTCCCCCTTATGGTTGCGGAAATTTCGGGTACGCAGGCCCGATATCAAAAGACGACGATGTCGATCGTCATGGCCGTCAGCACCTGTCATCTGCTGAACGACACGATGCAATCGCTGCTGACATCGCTTTACCCGATGTTCAGGGAGAATTATGCGCTCGATTTCGTGCAGATCGGCCTGCTGACGATGATGTTCCAGATCACTGCATCGCTGCTGCAGCCGGTGGTCGGCATCGTCACCGACAAATGGCCGATGCCATACTCGCTGCCCGCCGGCATGGTCAGCACTTTTTCGGGCCTGCTGCTGCTCGGCTATGCCGAGAGCTTCAGCATGTTGCTGGTGGCCGCAAGCCTGATCGGCTTCGGCTCGGCCGTCTTTCATCCCGAGGCGTCTCGCGTTGCCCGTCTGGCTTCGGGCGGACGTCACGGCCTGGCGCAGTCGCTCTTCCAGCTCGGCGGCAATGCCGGTTCGGCCATCGGGCCTTTGATCGCCGCCTTCTTCGTGCTGCAGCACGGCCAGAAGAGCGTTGCGTGGCTTTCCGTGCTTGCCGTCATCGGTTTTATCGTTCTGAGTTGGGTTGGCAACTGGTTCATCAATCATCGTCGCCAGCAGTCTGCTCGCCCTGCACCGAGCCGCGCCTTGCCGATCGCGCGCAACAAGGCGATGTGGGCGCTTGCTATCCTCATCCTGCTGACGGCGACGAAGAACGTCTACATGGCGAGCATCTCCAGCTATTTCACCTTCTACGTCATCGACAAATTCCACCTCGATGTCCGCGACGCACAGCTGATGCTGTTCCTTTTCCTCGGTTCGGTCGCCGTCGGAACGATTATGGGCGGCCCGGTGGGCGACCGTCTGGGTGCGCGTTTCGTGATCTGGTTCTCGATCCTCGGCGTCATCCCGTTTGCGCTGATGATGCCCTATGCGAACCTGTTCTGGACCTGCGTCCTCACGGTTATCATCGGCCTCGTGCTTGCCTCGGCCTTCCCGGCGATCGTGGTCTTTGCACAGGAGTTGATTCCCGGCCGTGTCGGCCTGATCGGCGGCATCTTCTTCGGCTTTGCTTTCGGCGCGGGTGGACTTGGCGCGGCCTGGCTCGGCGATTTCGCCGATGCGCGCGGCATCTCCTTCGTCTACACGCTCTGCTCGTACCTGCCGTTGCTCGGCTTGTTTACGATCTTCCTACCGCGCATTTCGCGACATTGATCGATATCGGCGGGCAATCAGCCCGCCGCCTTCCATGCGCTTACATGTCGAATCCGGTTCGTCAGGCGTAGCGGCTGATGGCAAGATCGGTCGCGTCGATATCGGGCTTGCGGCCACCGACGAGATCGCTGATGACGCGCGCCGAACCGGAACTCATGGTCCATCCAAGCGTACCGTGACCCGTGTTGAGGAACAGTCCCTTGATCTTGGTCGGTCCGATCACCGGCGTTCCATCCGGCGTCATCGGCCGCAGGCCCGACCAGAAGGACGCCTTGGCGACATCGCCGCCGGGGAAGAGATCGGTGACGGAATGTTCGAGCGTCTGGCGCCGGGGAAGCCCGAGATCGTTGGTATAGCCGGAGATCTCGGCCATCCCGCCGACACGAATGCGATCGCCAAGGCGGGTAATGGCGATCTTGTAGGTCTCGTCCATCACGGTCGATTCCGGCGCGCGCGAGGCGTCGGTGATCGGGATCGTCAGCGAATAACCCTTGACCGGATAGACGGAAAGCTTGATGCCGAGCGGCTTCAGCAGCAGCGGCGAATAGCTGCCGAGCGCGACGACGACCGCATCGGCGGCCACGCGTCCACGATCGGTCATGACGCCACGCGCTTGCCCACCCTGGACGTCGACCCCCTTGATCGTCGTGCCATACTGGAACTGCACACCGAGCTCGATCGCCTTGGCGGCAAGGGCATTGGTGAACTTGAAGCAATCGCCGGTTTCGTCCTTCGGCGTCAGCAGACCGCCGACGATCTTCTCGCGGACATGCCTGAGTGCCGGCTCGACGCGGATGCAGCCATCGGGATCGAGCACTTCATAGGGGATGCCGTCGGCGGCCAGGGCCTTGACGTCCTTGGCGGAGGCATCGAGCTGGTGGTGGGTGCGAAAGAGCTGCAGCGTGCCCTGCATACGCTCGTCATAGGCGATGCCGGTCTCTTCGCGCACCTGGGCGAGCGAGACGCGGCTGTAATCGGCAAGGCGCAGCATCCGGCTCTTGTTGATCGCATAGCGTTCCGACGTGCAGTTCGACAGCATCTTGACGAGCCATGAGAGCATGGCGCCGTCGACCTTCGGGCGCAGGATAAGCGGCGCGTGGTGCATGAACAGCCACTTGATCGCCTTCATGGGAATGCCGGGAGCCGCCCAGGGCGAGCAATAGCCGAAGGAGACCTCGCCGGCATTGGCAAAACTCGTTTCCAGCGCCGGCCCCTGTTGCCGGTCGATGACGGTCACTTCGTGGCCCGCCTTGGCAAGCTGATAGGCTGAAGTCACGCCGACGATGCCGGCACCCAGAACGACGACTTTCATGATGTCCTCAGAGAATTGAGCTTTGGAAAGGTCAGCAATATTGACGGTGGAAGCGATGACCGAGACTGGTCAGGATCTCATAGGAAATCAAGCCGGCATCCCGCGCAAGATCATCGAGGGTCTGATGATCTCCGAGAACTTCCACCATGCTTCCGAAAGAGAGCGTGCCTTCAGGCAGAGCGCTGATATCGATTGTCGTGCTATCCATCGACACGCGGCCGACGACCGGCAGACGGATGCCGTCATAGTAGACCGCGCCCCGATCGCTGAGGCCACGCGGAAGGCCATCGGCATAGCCGCCGGCGATCGTCGCGAGCCGGGTCTCGCCCTCCGTCACGTGAACGCCGCCGTAGCCGACACGCGCGCCGGCCGGAACGGTTCGCGTCTGCACCACGGCGACGTCGAGCTTGACCACGGCTTCCATTGGGTTGGCGACGCCGCTCGTGGGAGCACCGCCATAAAGGGCGATGCCCGGCCGCGCCAGCACGCCGTGAAAATCTCCACCGAGGAAGATGCCGCCGGAATTCGCGAAGGAGACGTCATAACTCGGGAATTCCGCGGCCACGCGACGCATTTCGGCAAGTTGATCGGCATTTTGTCTGCTGCCAACCTCGTCTGCGGAGGCGAGATGGCTCATGACGAAGAGAATATCGAGATCATAGGACGTCGCCAGATAAGCCGCAACGGCGCTTCTATCTTCCGGCGGTATGCCGAGCCGCGACATGCCGGTGTCGAATTGCAGAACCGCCGGGAGCCTGCGCTGGAGGGAGCGTGCGGTCTCCGACCATTGCCGCAGCTGATCGAGCGAATTGATAACAGGCACGGTGCCGCCATCGGCGCAAGCTGCCTCATTGCCGGGCAACAGACCGTTCAGCACGAAGATGGTGGCATCGCCCGGCAATTGCGGGCGCAGCCGCAGTGCCTCGATGAAGTGGGCGACGAAGAAGTGCCGGCACCCACGCCCGTAGAGCGCTTTCGACACCTGATCGGCGCCAAGCCCGTAGGAGTCACCCTTGACGACGGCGGCTGTTCGCGCCGGCGTGACGATGGCGGATAGCTTGTCGTAGTTCCGGCACAAGGCGGCCGGATCGATCGTGAGATAACCACAAGCTCCGCTGTCGATCGCCAATTTCAGCGCCCGGGAATCCACTATGCCGCCGTCCATGTCCACCCTCGTCTTTCAAGCCAAGATTATTGAAACGATCGTGAAATTGCTCGCCATACAGTGATTGATTATTGTGTATTTGGATTGCTATTGAAATGATCTGCGAATTTTTGAAAGAATCCACATGGCCGCTCTGGACGCGATCGATCGCAACATTCTCCGTCTGCTTCGCCTCGATGCCCGCGTCAGCAATGCGAAGCTGGCAGGCGAGGTTGGACTGTCGCCTTCGGCCTGTCTGCGGCGCATCAAATTGATGGAGCAGGCGGGGGTGATCCGGGGCTATACGGCGCTGGTCGATACGTCGCAGGCGGAAGCAGCGATCGCCGTCATCATCAACATCACGCTCGAACGGCAGACGGAAGAGCATCTCGATCGCTTCGAGGCGGCGGTGCGCAAGCACCCCGAGATCAAGGAATGCTTTCTGATGACCGGCGGTTCCGACTATCTGCTGCGTGTCGAGGTCGCCAATCCCGGCGACTTCGAACGCATCCATAAGGATATTCTATCGACCATGCCGGGAGTGCTGCGGATACATTCGAGCTTCTCGATCCGCAATGTGCTGGCGACGCGGCCGAAGGGGCTGCGATGAATGGGTCGATGGTATCTGGCGTCTGGAGCGATTTCACTCCACCGTATCGCGCGCCTGATCCCAGCCGATGCCCGCCGCGGCATCTACCTGGCAGATCAAGCCGCTCGGCTCGTAGCTGACATGGACTTTGCCGTTCAATTCCGCCGCCAGAAGGCTTTCGATCAGGCGGGAGCCGAAGCCCTTGCGGGTCGGGGGCTTAACGGTTGGCCCTCCCGTTTCCTGCCAGCGCAGTTTGAGATGATCCGTCTTGCCCGTTTCCAGTGACCATGTGATCGCAACCCGGCCATCCGCTACCGAAAGCGCTCCGTATTTGGCGGCATTCGTCGCCAACTCATGCAGTGCAAGCGATATGGAGACGACGGCTCTCGGCGCGAGCTTGATCGCCGGCCCGGAAATTTCGAACCTGTCCTTTGGATAGGGGGAAAGCGCCTGGGCGATGACGGCGGTCAATTCCGCCTGCTCCCATTTACCGTGGATCAACAGATCATGGGCGCGCGCCATCGAGGAGAGGCGTGCCTCGAATGTTTCGACGGATACCTTGCCCACATCGTCTCGCCCGAGGGTCTGACGCGCGATGGCCATAACGGTCGCAAGAACATTCTTGACGCGATGATTGAGTTCGCCCACCAACATCGTCTGCAGGCGTTCGGCTTCCTTCTTGGCGCTGATGTCATGGGCGATCTTCGATGCCCCAATGATGCGGCCATAGGCGTCGTAGATCGGGGAAACGCTAAGCAGCACGTCGACAAGCTCGCCATTCTTCCGGCGCCGCTTGGTTTCGTAGGGTTCGACCTTCTGCCCCGCGCGGATCTGGGCGAGGATTGCCGGTTCCTCTTCGCGGCGATCGTTTGGAACGAGCATCATGACCGAGTGGCCGATAGCCTCTTCGTCCGAGTGGCCGTACAGCCTTTCGGCGCCGTTGTTCCAGCTGGTAATAACCATTCTGAGGTCAGTGCTGAGGATGGCATCGTCCGACGAAGCGATAATGGCCGCCAGGCGTTGCTCCACCTGCTGGGCGCGCTTGCGCTCGGTGATATCGGTAACGACACCGGCGACCCGCTCGACGCGTCCGGAATTGTCGCGCAAGCCTGAAACGGAGTTCGCCACCCAGACGAGGCTGCCATCCTTGCGCGTGTAGCGCTTTTCGATCTCGAAGCTTTCGCCGGTTGCCATCATCGTCTCGAACAGGCGAGTATTCTCGCGCAGGTCGTCCGGATAGGTAATGTCGTGCATATGCATGCCGAGGAGTTCACTCTCGGAGTAGCCGGTAATTTCGCAGAAGCGCTCGTTCACCGAAACGAAACGGCCATCGAGCTCGCATTGAGCAATTCCTGTTGCCGATTGCGAGATGACGGCGCGAAACCGCTCCTCGCTTTCTCGCAACGCCTGCTCCGAGCGGACCCGTTCCGTCGTTTCGTTGACGATACAGAAGACACCTAGCGCCTTGCCGTCTGCATCGCGAACGGGGGAGTAGGAAATGTCGAAGTAAACCGTTTCGGGGTAGCCGTAGCGCTCGATGTAGAAGGGTCGATCCTTGGCGACGACCGTCTGGCCGTCGTGAAGGACGGAGCGCAAAAGCGGCTCCAGGTCGCTCCAGAGCTCGGTCCAATTTTCCTGCGCGGGATGCCCCAGGGCCTGCGGATGCTTGTCGCCGATCGTTGGCGCATAGGCATCGTTGTAGAAAGCGACAAAATCCTCGCCCCAGAACATGACGATCTGGGCTTGGGCGGACAGCATGATGTCGATTGCGGCGGTCAGGCATGGGGGCCATGCCGATTTCGGGCCGACACTGGTCGCTGCCCAGTCGAAGCCAGAGATAAGCGCTGCCATCTCGTTGGTTTGACTTGTCAGTTCGGGCACGATGTTCAGGACGCATCCTCTCTTGAGCGACGGCACCCCCGCAAGGATTGCCCGGTTCCGCTCATGCTTGTGAGGATTCATAGCATATTCCCGCTCGCGAAGAGCAGAGAGAAAATCGTCTGATTTCAATGTTTTTTAAGTAACATACGCGGCTTCCGCCATGAATGTTTCGAGTGCTGCGAGGCGGCCGCCGGCAATGGACCTTGGCCGTGAGTGGGATTCGATTTGGCGTTGTTTCAAGAGGGCTATCAGGTGTCCGGCCTTGCATGCATTTCGGCCGTCAGCCACCTTTCGAGCGCCAGCGCATCCGGC
This sequence comes from Rhizobium sp. NPDC090279, assembly GCF_044769665.1. NCBI lineage: Bacteria > Pseudomonadati > Pseudomonadota > Alphaproteobacteria > Hyphomicrobiales > Rhizobiaceae > Rhizobium > Rhizobium sp. NPDC090279. Next base: position 582,962 of record NZ_JBIVYI010000001.1, read on the forward strand.
CTGCCGGCGATATGCGGCGCGATCCACAGCACCATGCGGCGCGGCCCGGGCAAAAAGCCGAATGGCGCCACAAGTCGCCCGGAGGCAAGTTGATCCAGCACCAGCATCTGCGGCACGACCGCCATGCCGAGGCCGCATGCCGCGGCCTGGATCAGCAGATAGAAGTGGTCGAAGGCCGCCTGCGGCGCCAGATCTAGATCCGCCTGCCCGGCGATCGCCTGCCAATCGCTCCAGGCTTGCGGCCGCGTCTGCGTGGAGAGGATTGCGGCGCGCTCCATATCATCAGGAGATTGAATGCCGGAGCGGCTGAGATATTCCGGCGAACAGACTGGCCCGATCGCCTCGCCGCCGAGTTCGCGGATGATCGCATCCTTCGGCGGCTCGATGACGCTCGAGCGGATCGCCAGGCTGATCTTGTCCCGAACGAAATCGATCTGATCGTAGTTCATGTTGAATTGCAGAGCGACCTGCGGATGGCGTTCATGGAACTGGCCGATGCGCGGAATGATCCATCCCATCATGATCGACGAGGAACAGGAAAGCGTCAGCGGGCTGGGGCGGACGCGCTCGACGCTTGCCTGCATCAGGCCGAAGGCGCTCGCAAGCCCTTCCGCCAGTCGCAATCCTTCGAGCGTCGGCTCCGTCGAATGCGCCCTGCGAGTGACGAGAACGACGCCCAGCGTCTCCTCAAGGCCGCGAACATGCCGGCTGATCGCGCCGTGGGTCACGCACAGCTCATCGGCTGCGAGCGTCATGGATCGATGGCGGGCAGTCGCTTCAAATGCTTTCAGTGCGTTCAATGACGGGAGAGGGCTGCTCATCTTTCAATCCATCTATCTTATGATGTGATTTTTCTTCACATGATGGAGAGATTAAATCGTTTGCTTGCCGCATGTCCATCCCGCTAGAGATCGAGGTTATTCGAGGGCGCGCGACCGAGGGCAGGAGTCGGAAGGGGAGTCGGAGTTTCCGTTCTGCCAACGGCGCAAGTGGGTCGCAGCGTCGCCGACAGTCGAGAACGGGGGGAGGATTTAAATTGCAGCCCGGTATTCAGGAAATGTCACAGGTCGAGCGCTCGGCCATCTCCAAGGTGTCGAAGCGGCTGGTGCCCTTCATCGCCTTGATGTTCTTCATCAATTTCCTCGATCGCACCGCGATCTCCTTTGCCGGCCCGAATGGCATGACGACGGATCTGGCCCTGACGGCGGCGCAGTTCGGTTTTGCTGCCGGCATCTTTTTCTTCGGCTATATCGTTTTGGAAATCCCGAGCAATCTCGCGCTCCACAAATATGGCGCGCGCCGCTGGCTTGCCCGCATCATGGTCACCTGGGGCATCGTGGCGCTGCTCTTTACCTGGGTATCGAGCGCAACGGAACTCTATGTGCTGCGCTTTCTGCTCGGGGTTGCCGAAGCCGGATTCTTTCCCGGTGCCATCCTATTCCTCAGCATGTGGGTACCGGCGAGGCATCGCAACAAGATCCTGGCCCTCTTCTATCTTGCCCAGCCGTTGACGACCGTTGTTGGCGCACCCTTTGCAGCGATGCTAATCCAGATGCATGGTCTCTTCGGCCTCGAGGGCTGGCGCGTCATGTTCTTCGGCGTCGCGGTTCCGGCTATCGTGATCGGCATCGTCGCCTGGTTCTATCTCGCCGATCGGCCCAATGACGCCAAATGGCTGACGCAGGCCGAGAAGGACTGGCTGAACCGGGAGCTTGCCGGCGAGGAAAGAGCCAAAGCCGCCGCACACGGCAAGATGACCGGTCTCGCCCTGACGGATGGCCGTGTGTGGCTGCTGTCGGTCATCTATTTCGGCCTGATCTACGGCCTCTATGCGCTGGCCTTCTTCCTGCCGACGATCATTGCCGGTTTCGAGACCAAGTTCGGCACCAAGTTCGATGTCTTCGACAAGGGGCTGATCACTGCCATTCCTTATCTGCCGGCGGCGGTTGCCCTGTTCTTCTGGAGCCGCGACGCGTCCAGGCGTGGGGTGCGGCCGTGGCACATCGGCATTCCTGCGCTGATCGGCGCATTCAGCATTCCGGCCGCGCTCTATATGAATTCGCCTGAGGCGACGATCGCCATGATTACGCTGACGGCCTGCGCGATCTTTTCCGCCTTGCCGAATTTCTGGGCCATTCCGTCCCGCTTCCTGGTCGGGCCGGCGGCTGCGGCCGGCATCGCCCTCATCAACACGATCGGTAATATTGCCGGCTTTGCAGCCCCCTATGTGACCGGCGTCGTCAAGGATGCGACGGGTCTCTATGAGCTGCCGATGTTCATCGTCGGGGCGCTGATGCTGCTGTCGGCTCTGCTGGCCTTCTCGCTGAGCGGCCGGGTAGGTGAACCCGAACTGGTCGCTTCCGGCAGCAAGGGCTGAAATCGCTGCTGTGAAGATTAATGGGTTTGATGGCGGTCGTAAGAGCGACCGCCATTGTCTTTTCTCAGCCTGCCCGCAGCAACATGCCGAACAGGTCGCGGGGATCATCGGGGTCGGCGATGATGTCGAGCTTCTGGAAGTAATCCGTGCCTGCCAGCTTCTCGCGGACATAGCGCAGGGCGGAGAAATCCTCGATCGCGAAGCCGACGCTGTCGAACAGCGTGATCTGCCTGTCGCTGCTGCGGCCCTGTGCCCGGCCGTTGACGACTTGCCAGAGTTCGGTGACCGGATAATCCGGGTCCATCTGCTGGATTTCACCTTCGATGCGGGTCTGCGGCGGATATTCGACGAAGGTGTCGGAGCGCAGCAGGATGTCGCGGTGGAGTTCCGTCTTGCCAGGGCAATCGCCGCCGATGGCATTGATGTGGACGCCGGCGCCGACCATGTTGTCGGTAAGGATCGTCGCGTATTGCTTGTCGGCGGTGCAGGTCGTGATGATGTCCGCACCCTCGATGGCTGCCTGGGCCGAAGTGCAGGGCACCAGTCGCAGGCCCGTTTTCGCAAGATTGCGAACGGTCTTTTCCGTCGCCCTCGGGTCGATGTCGTAGAGGCGGACTTCCTCGATGCCGAGAACAGCCTTCATCGCCAGCGCCTGGAATTCCGCCTGCGCGCCGTTGCCGATCAGGGCGAGGCGGCGCGAATTGGCGGGCGCCAGATGTCTTGCTGCCATGGCCGAGGTCGCTGCCGTGCGCAGCGCGGTCAGCAGCGTCATTTCCGTCAGCAGCACTGGGTAGCCTGTCGAAACCTCTGCAAGCAGGCCGAAGGCGGTCACTGTCTGCAGCCCCTGCGCCATGTTCTTCGGATGGCCGTTGACGTATTTGAAGCTGTAGACCGCGCCATCCGAGGTCGGCATCAGTTCGATGACGCCGTCATGGGAATGGGAGGCGACGCGGGGCGTCTTGTCGAAGAGGTCCCAGCGGCGAAAATCTGCTTCGATAGCGTCCGTGAGTTCGACCAGCGCGGTTTCGATGCCGACATGATGGACGAGCCGCATCATGTTCTCGACGCTGACGAAGGGGATGAAAGCTCTTTCCGATGGGAGCGGTGCGGGCATTCTCGTATCCTCGATGGAGATCATTTCCCATAGGGTACCAAGCGGATCGATTGACTGAAATCGCAAAACTGTGCCAGTTCTGGTATGGGTTTGCACAAATTGCCCAGAATTTTTGACGAAATAGACAAGACCAGGATCGCGCGATGACACTCGCCAAATATATTCCCGATGATCTCGACCGTCGTATCATCGCTCATCTGCGTGCCGATGGCCGTGCCTCCCTCTCCAAGCTGTCGGATGCGCTGGGCGTCGCGCGCGGCACCGTGCAGAACCGGTTGGATCGGCTGATCGAGACTGGCACACTGCTCGGCTTCACCGTGAGGGTCCGCGAAGACTATGACGAGCAGACCGTACATGCCGTCATGATGATCGAAGTTGTCGGAAAATCGACGACACAGGTCATCCGCAAGCTGCGCGGCCTGCCGGAAATCTATTCACTGCACACGACCAACGGAAACTGGGATCTGGTCGCCAATATCCGCGCAACCAGCCTTTCGGACTTCGACCGCGTTTTGCGTGAGGTGCGCATGATCGACGGCGTGGCCAACAGCGAGACCAGCCTTTTGCTGAGCAGCCTCTGACGGATCGCATCCTTAGAGGCTGCCGATCGCCATGGGTCGGTCTGCGCCGTGCCTGTTTACGGACGACGCGCGCGCAATATGCGCTTCCACAGAGTGCCGCCCAGGAAGCGATTGAACAGGATGAAATAGGCAGCGATCAGAACGAAAAGCAGCAGGGCCGGTAGGCCGTTGAGCCGGAAGCCGTCCTCCGTCCTGCCGCCGAAGATCGATGCGATGATGTAGCCCAAAACTAGGAAGGCGGTCAGGAAGTCGAAGATGGCGGCAAGCACGATGCGCCAGGTGGCTGGCTGCGTCGCTGGGTTCGAATGAGACATTGTTTGACCCTATCGTGTTTGCAAGAGATGTCGGCAGGAGCGCAGGGGCCGCTGATCGGTGAACCACACGCCGATAAATCCAATGCCGCCGAGCTTTGTCAATCGTGCGGCGCATCCTCCCCGATGCGAAGCCGGATGCAACGAGCCACTATTGGGTTCTTTTAGGCAAGGTCGGGCCTTCAGCCAACGGATTTGAACCGAGACCCATTGCAGGCCGCGCGCATCGCTTGAAAACTCGCGGCTTGTTGTTATGATTTCGTATGGAACTTACTTTGCTCGCCCACGCCCTTGCCTGGACCGTGCTCGGTCTGATCGTACTGACCACGGTCGTCCCGGTCGGGACGAAGTATCCGTTCATGGCAATGGCAAGCATCGACAGCGTCATCCCATTCGGCCTTTTGGGATTTCTGTTTGTCATGGCTTACCCCGAAGATCGCCGCGTCATTGCTCTTGTGTGCATAGCGGTCGCAGCGGCAAGCGAGTCGCTTGCGCTGATCCTGCCGAAGAAGTGTCTGAGGATAGAACGCGCGATCCTGAAAGTGCTCGCCACGGTGTCGGGCCTGATTCTGGGAGCCGTGTTCATGGAGCTCATGCAGCAGGTCGTCTCTTAACTTCGCCAGGAAAGCACCCTGAAACACCTATACCACTATCCGCAGCAGCGAGGCGGTACCCTTTCCTTCCATATACAACTTATCGGTCCGAAGGCTTGCCGCTTTGGCTCTCCAGCCGATAGCGATGTCCGGGGTAAACCAGCTTTGCTGTGGAAACGACGCCGCGTCCCGACCATGTACGCCTGCGGATCGTCAGGCAAGGCTCAGTCTTCAGGATCGTTAGCAGCTTGCATTCCCAGGCCTGCGGCATGACCGCCTCGACCACATGCTCAGAGCCGCTCAAGGGGGCAACAGCGGAAAGATAGGCGTTCGGCGTCATGTCGGTGAAATCCTGCTGCAGATAGTCGGGGGCTGCGTCCGGGTGGACATGCCGATCCTCGATCTGCACCGGCACGCCGTTCTCGCTATGCACGATCAGTGAATGAAAAACCGGTGATCCGATGTCGAGTTCCAGCGCGTCGGCAACATCGGGCGATGCGGCTTCCCGAGCCAGCACGATCACGATTGCCTGGTGGGAATGGCCACGTTCGGCGATTTCCTCGGCGATGTTGCGGACCTCGAACAGGGCCGACGCGCCCTTGCGTTCGGCGACGAAGGAGCCGACGCCCTGAATGCGGACGAGCTCGCCCTCGCTGGCCAGTTCACGCAGTGCGCGATTGGCTGTCATCTTGCTGACGCCAAGCTCGACCACCAATTCGTTTTCGGAAGGAACGCGATATTTGGGCGGCCACTCGCCACTGTGGATGCGGTCGAGTATCATCTGCTTGACGCCGGCATAGAGAGGCGCGGTGTCATTTTCCGCCAACTCGCGTTTCATCTCGCCGGAACGCTTCATTGCCTATTCCCTTTGCACCGAGTGAATCTGCCTCGAAATCAACTTTCCCACTTGCATATCATAAATTATCTCATATGGTACCCTATACAACCTCGCAATCAATCCTAAAAATTAATTGGGAAAGCGGGCAAGCCGGCGAAGATCGGTAGGAAGTGCTGCAAGGCCTGTTTCAACCTCAGAGGAGCTCTACACGATGAAATTCAGTGCAATTCTTTTGTCAGGCGTCATGGCCGCCGCCGTTTTTGCGGCTCCGGCTGTTGCCAAGGACTGGAAGACGGCGACGATCACCCTGGAAGGTGCTTACGCCCCGTGGAACATGACGAATGCCGACGGTACGCTCGGCGGCTTCGAGCCGGAGCTTGCCAAGGTCCTGTGCGAACGCGCCAAGATCGACTGCAAGCTTGTCGCCTCCGACTGGGACGGCATGATCCCGGCGCTGAACGCCGGCAAGTTCGATGTGATCATGGATGCTCTTTCGATCACCGACGAGCGCAAGCAGGTCATCGGCTTCACCATTCCCTACGCTGCAACGCCTGCCGCTTTCGCGACCGCCAAGGACAGCCCGCTTGCCAATGCTGCCGGCACCGGAGCCACGATCAAGATGACGCCCGGCCAGACCGGCGTCAAAGAAATCGACGTGTTGAAGGAAGCCTTCAAGGGCAAGACGATCGGCATTCAGGCCGCGACCGTCTATGCCAAGTTCGTCTACGATAATTTCGGCTCGATCGCCACGATCCGCGAATACAAGACCGGCGCCGATCGCGACCTCGATCTGCAGAACGGTCGTATCGATCTCGGCTTCGACGATGCGGTCTACTTCGCGAACGCCTTCGCCAGTGCCAATGACTCGCTCGCCTTCACCGGTCCGGAAATCGCCGGCTCCATCTGGGGCGAGGGCGAAGGTCTCGGTATCCGCAAGGCCGATACCGATCTGCGCGACAAGCTCAATGAGGCGATCAAGTCTGCACTTGCCGACGGCACCATCAAGACCCTGTCGATGAAGTGGTTCAAGGTCGACGTCAGCCCGGAATGATCGGTGCGGCCTTCGGGCCGTTACCATAGGTCTCCGGCTTTGCCGCCGGAGACCTATGATATCCTGACGCCTGAAACTGCCACGGACAGGGATTGGATCTATGGCAAGCTTGCAACTGCTGGGCTTCGGCTCGAACGGGTGGGGCGCGCTGCTGCTCGTTGCCACCTTGATGACGCTCGCCGTCACGGCGACGGCATTGGCTATCGGGGCTGTGCTGGGTGCGATCGTCGCCTCGGCAAAGCTTTCCGGCAGCCTGGTCTTGAAGACCCTCGGCAATGTCTACACGACCGTCTTTCGCGGCGTACCGGAACTCCTGATCATCTATCTCATCTATTTCGGCGGCTCGTCGGCGGTCACCTCGGTCGGCCAGTGGCTCGGCTATGAGGGCTTTCTCGGTCTGCCTTCCTTCGCCGCGGGTGCGCTCGCCGTCGGCATCATTTCGGGCGCCTATCAAGCCGAGGTTTTCCGTGGCGCTTATCTTGCCATTTCCAAGGGTGAGCTGGAGGCGGCTTCGGCGATCGGCATGCATGCCGGCCTGCGCCTGCGCCGCATCATCATTCCGCAGGTCGTGCGCTACGCCATTCCCGGCCTCGGTAATGTCTGGCAGCTCAGCCTGAAGGACTCCGCCTTGATCTCGGTCACCGGCCTTGCCGAGCTGATGCGCACCAGCCAGGTCGCGGCCGGCTCCACGCGGCAGTACTTCCTCTTCTTCATCGTCGGCGGGATACTCTACCTGATCCTGACCAGCCTGTCGGACCGCGTCTTCAACAAGGCGGAACGACGTGCCAACCGCAGCATGCCAGCTGCGACAATCGGTCAGGCTTGAGGAGCGGCACATGGATTTCACCTTCCTCTCGAGCACCATGATCACGCTGCTGCAGGCGGTGCCGATGACGCTCCTGCTGTTTTCTCTGTCGATCGTATCGGGCGGTATTCTTGCGCTCGTCATCGTCGCCTTGCGCGTCAGCAGCAATCCGATCCTGTCGGGCTTTGCCAAAGGCTACATCTTCGTCTTTCGCGGTTCGCCGCTGCTGATTCAGATGTTCCTGATCTTCTATGGCTTGGCGCAGTTTTCCATCATCCGCTATTCGTTCCTCTGGCCCTTCCTGCGCGAGCCCGTAGTCTGCGCGATCCTGTCGCTGGCGCTATGCACGGCCGGCTATACGGCCGAGATCTTCCGTGGCGGCATTCGTGCCGTTTCGCCCAAAGAGATCGAGGCGGCGCGCTCGATCGGCATGTCTCGCCTCCTGCTCGTGCGCCGCATCATCGCGCCGATCGCCTTCAGGCACGCCCTGCCGGCCTATTCGACCGAAATCGTCCTGATGATGAAATCGACGGCGCTCGCCAGTCTGGTCACCGTCTGGGAAGTGACAGGCGTTGCGCAACGGCTGATCTCGCACACCTATCGCACCATGGAGGTCTTCCTCTGTGCGGCGATCATCTATCTCGTGCTGAATTTCATCATTCTGCAGGCCATGGCCTTGCTGGAATATTCCTTGTCCCGCCATCGCCGCGCCATTCCGCCGGCGCTGAAGGCCTAAAGCGTACAGGAGCAGCCAAATCATGCCAGATGTCACCCGACTTTCCGTCCGCAACATCCGCAAGAGCTTCGGTACTCATGAAGTTCTGCGCGGCATATCGCTCGATGCCCAGGATGGCGATGTGATTTCGCTGCTGGGCGCTTCCGGCTCGGGCAAATCGACCTTCCTTCGCTGCATCAACTTGCTCGAAATCGCCACGGATGGCGAGATCTGGGTGGATGGCGAACAGATCCGCATGATCCACAAGAATGGCAAAAGCCGCCCGGCGAGCCACAAGCAGGTGGATCATATCCGCTCCGAGCTCGGCATGGTTTTCCAGAGCTTCAATCTCTGGTCCCATATGACGATCCTGCAGAATGTGATCGAGGGGCCGATCCATGTCCTGAAGCGCCCGCGTGCCGAGTGCGTCGCCGAGGCCGAAGCGCTTCTCGAGAAGGTCGGCATTGCCGACAAGCGCCACGCCTATCCCGCCCATCTCTCCGGTGGTCAGCAGCAGCGTGCCGCGATTGCGCGCGCGCTTGCCATGAAGCCGAAGCTCATGCTGTTCGACGAGCCGACTTCGGCGCTCGATCCCGAGCTTGTCGGCGAAGTGCTACGCGTCATGCGCTCGCTTGCCGAAGAGGGCACGACTATGCTGGTCGTCACCCACGAGATGAGTTTTGCCCGCAACGTTTCGAACCGCGTCGTCTTCATGAAGGAAGGCCTCGTCGAAAGCACCGGCACGCCCGACGAGATGTTCGGCGGCGGTGCGTCACCGGCTTTCCGCCAGTTCATCGGGCATTTCGGAACCGGACAATGACCATCACTATCGACAGGCCGTTATCCTGGCGCGATGTTGCTCGTGTCGGCGCCGGCGAACCGCTGACCCTATCCGATACGGCATGGAAGCGTGTCGAGCAGGCAAGCCGCATCGTCGAGCGTATCGTCGAAACGGGCGTGCGTGCCTATGGCGTCAACACTGGCGTCGGTGCCTTGTCCGACACGGTTGTTGATCGAGACTCGCAGAGCCGGCTGTCGCGCAACATTATCCTCAGCCATGCCTGCGGCGTCGGTCCTTTGCTGCCGGCGCGCGAGGTGCGTTCGATCGTTGCGGCGCAAATTGCCAATTTCGCCCATGGCCATTCCGGCGTGCGGCCGGAGATCATCGGGCACTTGGCCGCATTTATCGAGCACGATTGCATTCCGGAAGTCCCCTCGAAGGGATCGGCCGGCTATCTCACGCACAATGCCCACACCGCTCTCGTCTTGATCGGCGAGGGCAGGGCTGTCGTGAAGGGCATATCCATGAGCGGCGCTGAGGCGCTCGCGGCGATCGGTTTGAGCCCATTGGTTCTCGGTGCCAAGGAGGGCTTGAGCCTCGTCAACGGCACAGCCTGCGCCACCGGATTGTCAGCCCTTGCAGTTTCCCGCGCCGAACATCTGCTTGATTGGGCCGACGCCATCGCCGCCCTGACGCTCGAGGCCGCCGGCTGCCAGGTCGCGGCTTTCGATGAGAACGTGCTGGCGCTGCGTCCATCGGCAGGCATCGCCAAGGTCGGACGCAGATTGCGCAACAGACTGGATGGCAGTGGCCTCGTCGCTGCCGCGCTCGGTCGGCGGACGCAGGATGCGTTGAGCTTGAGGTCTGTCCCTCATGCCCATGGCGCCGCTTGGGATGTCTTCGTACAGACGGCTCGCATCGTCGATCAGGAGCTTGCTTCGGTGACGGACAATCCTGCCGTATCGGGCACGCCGGAGCAGCCGTTCGTCTCCTCCGAAGCCCATGCGGTCGCTCCGGCTCTCGGCCAGGCAGCAGATGGTCTGGCGATTGCGATTGCCCAGATAGCAGCCATGAGCGAGCGGCGCATGGATCGCCTCGTCAACCCGCTGGTCAGCGGTCTGCCGCCGTTCCTGGCGAGCGATGCCGGCAGCCATTCCGGCTTCATGATCGCGCAGTACACCGCTGCGGCGCTAAGCAACGACAACAGGCGCTTGGCCGCTCCCGCCTCCCTCGATGGCGGCCTGACCTCCGGCCTTCAGGAGGATTTTCTGGCCCATCCGACCGCTGCTGCCAACAAGCTGCTCGCGATCATCGACAATGCCGAATACATCCTGGCGATCGAGCTGATGGCAGCGGCGCAGGCGCACGACTTTCTCGTCTCCCAGGGTGCGCGGGCGCCGGGAACGGAGCGTGTCTACGCCGCTGTCCGCTCGCGCGTTCCTCTTTATGGAGACGACCGCCCATTGAATGCGGATATCGAAGCCTTGCGGGCCATGATCGCCAAGGTCGCGCCGCCTGCCGAAATTGAGACTGGAGCGTAACATGTCCGCGGAATTCGACGTTGCCGTCATCGGCCTCGGTGCGATGGGAGGTGCGGCCCTGTCTTTCGCTGCGGCGCGGGGCGCAAAGGCGATCGGGATCGAGGCGCATTTCCCCGCCCATGCCCTCAGCTCCTCGCATGGCGACAGCCGCCTCATTCGCCTCGGCTATTTCGAAGACCCCTCCTATGTTCCCCTGCTGAAGCGGGCCTATCACAATTGGCGTACGCTGGAGGCAAGACTGCGCGCCGAAATCCTGACCGTCACGGGTGTCCTGCAGATCGGCGCGCCCGACAGCAAGATCGTCAGTGGCACGCGCGCATCCTGCGACATGCACGGGCTGCCGCACGAGATGCTCGATCGCGATGCCATGAAGCGCCGTTTTCCGGCGTTCGCGCTTGAGGAAGGCGAGGTCGGCCTGCTTGATCCGCAGGGCGGCTATGTGCGCCCGGAAGCGGCGATCATGGGCTATCTGAAGCTTGCCGCGGAAGATGGGGCGGCTTTGCATTTCGGCGAGCGCGTTGTCACGATCGATCCGGACGATACGGGTGTGACTGTCGTTTCGACGACGGGGAAATATCGTGCGCGCAAGGTCATCGTCGCAACCGGCGCGTGGATCGCCGAGCTGGTGCCGCAGTTGAAGGCGCATGCCCAGCCGATCCGGCAGGTGGTCGCCTGGTATCAGCCGAAGGATGGGTTCGTTGCCGAACCACAGCGCATGCCCTGCTTCCTGCGGGATGAAGGGGCCGAAGGCTCCTATTTCGGCTTCCCGGCGATCGGCGCCGACGGCGTGAAGATCGGCCGCCACGCGCATTTCAGGGAGCCGATCGACCCGACGGTGTCCAATCCGCCGGTCAATGACACCGATACCGATCTGCTCGACAGCTTTGCCCGCAAGCGTCTGCCGGATGCAGCGTCGTTTCGCGTACGGGCGACGACCTGCCGCTATACCATGCTGCCGAGCGAAGATTTTCTCATCGACGCTGTGCCCGGACTGCCAAATGTCGTCGTGTCCTCGGCCTGTTCCGGCCACGGCTTCAAATTTACGAGCGTTGTCGGCGAGATTCTCGCCGATCTGGCGCTTGAAGGCGGCAGCGCATTGCCCACCGCCCTATTCTCGTTCGAGAAGCATTTTGGCGGCCAAGCGGCTTAGCCGCCAATCTTGCAGACTGTCTAGCCCATTGTCATACGTCTAAGGACATCCGATTTGAAATAGAAGTGCTGAACAAGCGCTCCAAATATGTGCAGCACGACGACAATCCAAAGCAGCGTCTTGATCGGACCGCCATGGACAAAGGCGGCTGTATCGATGCCGAAATAATAGCCCGTTATTCCCGATAGGGGCATTGCGAAGATCAGTACATAGAGCAGGAAATGCGTGATGCTTGCAATGTAGTGCAGAAACACAGGCTGACCGTCTGGCAGCGCCGGGACATCGGACACCAATCTCAAGCCAAGGCGCACGATGGCCAGGAGCAGGATAGCGATCCCGGCATAGGCGTGGATATTGGCGTTGGAGATGTCGGCCGGCGTCGGGATCTGCCCGTGGCGCACGAGACGCCGCCAGGCGTTCATGCCATCGGGAAATAAGAGATTGAAGAAGATGAGGATGGCCATAAGCCAGTGAAGAATGCGTTGCGGAACGGAATAGGTCGATCTGGCAGGCATCGGCTCTCCTTAGATTGGAATTGTTCTAAAGGTAGAACATGATTCTAACGAGAACCTGAAAGCTGCCGTTAACTGTGCCGGGCCGCCTGGCAGCCGGGACGGCAAAACCGCCATCGGCGTTCGCAGGCATGCCCCGGACAACCCTATGAAGATCCTCCGGGGCGATCATATCAGCTCAACACGGCGCGTGGCTCAAGAAACGATTCCAGCCCGTAAGCGCCGAATTCGCGGCCGATGCCGGACTGCTTGAAGCCGCCAAACGGGGCCAGCGGTTCATGCGGCGCACCATTGATGACGACGCGACCAGCTTCGATCCCTTCCGCCATCCGCTTTGCTCTGGAGACGTCCGAAGAAAAGACATAGGCCTGCAGACCGTAGACCGTGTCGTTGGCGATCTCGAGTGCATGCGCGTCATCACGATAGGGGATGATGCACAACACGGGGCCGAAGATCTCTTCGCGCGCGATCCTCATGTCGTTGTTGACGCCCGAGAAGATCGTCGGGCGCACGAACCAGCCGCGATCGAGCCCTTCGGGGCGGCTTCCTCCGCCGACGATCAGGCGCGCGCCTTCCTCCTGGCCGAGGCGGATATAGGATTGCACGCGGTCCCATTGCTTTTGGCTGACCATCGGGCCGATGCTGACGGCGGGGTCGATCGCATCGCCGACCTTGAGCGCGGCAACGGCTTTCCCTAATTTGTCGTGTATTTCAGCAAGACGGCTTTCCGGTGCGAGAATACGGGTGCCGGCGATGCACGCCTGGCCGCTGTTGGCAAAGCCTGCTCCCAGCACCTGCGGAATGACGACATCGAGATCGGCATCGTCCAGAACGATGTTGGGGCTCTTGCCGCCAAGCTCCAGCGTCACGCGCTTCAAGGTCGCCGATGCGGCCTGGAGGATCGCCTGTCCCGTCGCCGTCGAGCCGGTGAAGCTGATCTTGGCGATATCGCGATGGGCGCTGAGAGCCGCACCCACCACATGGCCGTAGCCGTTGACGATGTTGAAGACGCCATTCGGCAGGCCGGCCGCGTGCAGGCACTCAGTGAGGATCTGCGTCTGGATCGCGCTCATTTCGGAGGGCTTGATGACCATGGTTGTGCCGGCGGCGATGGCGGTCGCAAGCTTGTTGCAGATGAAGCCGTAATTGCTGTTCCAGGGCGTGATCGCGGCAGCGACCCCGGCCGGCCGCATTTCGATCTCTGCATGGCCGATACGGCGGCGGAACTCGTAGTTTTCGAGCGTTTTCGCCATTTGAAGAAAACTGGTTGCGGCATGCGGCACCGAGAAGCCGACGAAGGGCGCTGGCGCTCCATATTCCTCGCGCATGACGTCGCTTAGGTCCGAGGCCCGGGCCGCGACGGCATCGTGCAGGCTGTGCAGCATGGCAATGCGCTCGGCTTTCGAGCTTTGCGACTGGCTGGTAAACGCCGCCTTGGCGGCGCTGACGGCCTTGTCGACATCCTGCTCGTTGCCGAGGCGTACGGTGCCGATTTGCTCCTCCGTAGCCGGATTGAAAAGCGGCGCTTCCTCCCTGCCATGAGGGTGAACGAAGCTGCCGTTGATGTAGATGGCGTCTATGGTACGCATGAGCGTCTCCTTTCTCTTCACGAATGAGGTAAGGTGCGCTATCTGTTCTGTTTAGTAGGACAAAACTGGACGGGCTGATAAGGAAAATCGCGCAATGAAGGCAAGCCTGGTGGAGCTGGAGGCGATCGCAGCCGTTGCGCGCCATGGCGGTTTTCGCGCGGCTGCACGAGAGCTCGGCATGTCCTCGTCCGCGCTCAGCCATGCTGTTGCCGCCTTGGAGGAGCGTCTCTCCGTGCGGATATTCAACAGGACGACGCGCAGTGTCACGCTATCGGATGCCGGCGAACGTTTCGTGGCGGAGCTGACCCCGGCGTTGGCAGCGATCGACAGGGCGATCGAAAATGCCGGCATGTCTTCCAACGCGGTCTCGGGCACGCTTCGCCTCAACATGGCGCCTGGTGCCGCCCGCATGCTTCTGGTGCCGCTCATCCTGGAATATGGCCGGCGCTATCCGAACGTCGAGATTGAGATCGTCACCGACAATGCTCTCGTCGATGTCATCGGCAAGGGTTTCGATGCCGGCGTGCGTCTCGCCGATGCCGTTCCGACGGATATGGTCGCAATCCACATCGTTCCGACGATGCGCTCGCTCGTTGTCGGCTCGCCCGCCTATTTCAGCGGCAGGCCGCGTCCGCTTGTTCCGAGCGATCTCCTGCAGCATCGCTGCATCCGCGCCCGTATGGCGAGCGGCAGGCTTTATCGCTGGGAGTTCGAACGCCACGGCCAGTCCATCCTCATCGATGCGCCGGGAAGCCTTATCCTCGACGCTTCCGACCTGATGCTGAGCGCTGCGCTCGACGGAGCGGGGCTTACCTATATCAGCGAGGCGTCCATTATCGAACACATAGCCGCAGGCAATCTGATCTCCGTGCTGGAAGATTGGAGTCCGCCCTATCCCGGGCTCAGCCTGTATTTCGCGCAGCGACGCCAGATGCCGGCGCGGTTGCGAGCGTTGATCGAGCTGATCCGCGAGCAGAACGCGTCCCGCTGAGCAGCGTCGAAAGATTAAGTTTCAGACAGGAACGTCCCTGGCGCTTGAGTGGCGTTGTATCGGGATGTAGCCATGTTGGCTGAGATATCGTCGAGACCATTGCCGGGAAGGTGAGTTTGCTATGGACCAGAAGATCGAAGCCGTTCTTGAAGCCTATCATGAGCTTATCCGCGAGGAGCACAGCAAACCCAGGGACATGCCGCCAGGCGGACGCGACGGCGGTCAGGATCGCCGGCTGCGCGCGGTCGGACCGGAGACCGGTCGTCTGCTCAATATTCTGGCGAAAAGCCTCAAGGCGCCTACCATTCTGGAACTCGGGACTTCCTTCGGCTATTCCGGCATCTGGCTTGCCGAAGCCGCGCGCGCAAGCGGCGGCAAGCTCATCTCAATGGAGCTGCACGCCTACAAGACCGAATTTGCCAGGGATATGGCCGAAAAGGCAGGGCTGTCGGAGCATATCGATTTCCAGATCGGCGATGCCGTCGAGATGATCAAGGCGCTTCCCGGCGGCGTCGATTTCGTTCTGGTCGACCTGTGGAAGGATCTCTACATTCCCTGCCTGGAAGCCTTCTATCCGAAGCTCAATCCCGGCGCGATCATCGTTGCCGACAACATGTTCATGCCCGGCAATGAGGACGTGAAGCGTTACGGCGAGGCCGTTCGCGCCAAGCCGGGGATCACGTCCATTCTGTTGCCGGTCGGCTCCGGCATCGAAGTCAGCCGCTACGATCCCGCATAAAAGGAAAACGGCGGCCCCATTCATGGGACCGCCGCCCGTTCGCTTTACTTGCCGGCTTCCTTGGCTGCTTTTTCGATCACGGCCGCGACCTTTTCCGGCTGCGAAGCGAAGACGGCGTGGCTTCCCTTGATTTCGGTGACGTCGCTGTCGGCGCGCTTTGCCATGTCGCGCTCAAGGTCCGGATTGATGGAGCGGTCATTGGTCGCGACGACGGCCCAGCTCTTCTTTGCTTTCCAGGCAGGATCGCCGACTTTGGCGGTAAAGGCGGCCTTCGATGCAAAGACCTGCGACCTCGCCAGGAAAGCGGCCTCGTCTTTCGGCAGGTCGGCGGCAAAGTCGGCTGCGAATGTCGCCGGATCGAGATAGAGATACTGGCCATCCTTGGTTTCGCGGATGTTCATGCTGCCTGCCGGCTTGGAGCTCGCGAGGCTGATCAGGCTCTCGCCCTTGTCCGGCTGAAACGCCGCGACATAAACGAGGCCGGCGACATCCGGGCGGTTGCCCGCCTCGGTGATGACCATGCCGCCATAGCTGTGGCCGACGAGCAGGCTCGGGCCGCTTTGAAGGTCAAGCACGCGATTGGTAGCGGCGACATCGTCGGCAAGCGAGGTGATCGGCTGCTGGACGACGGTGACGTTGAAACCATCCTTCTCAAGGATGTCGGCGGCCTTGCGCCATCCCGAACCATCGGCAAGGGCGCCATGGACGATGACGATATTCTTGATCTCGGCAGCCTGTGCGGCAAAGGCAAAAGTGCTTGCGGCAAGGCCGAGGGCGGCGATGGAAGGAAAACGGGTCTTCATGGTTGTAACTCCTGTCAGTTGAGGTTCATGCGTGGGGTGAAGAGGGCATTTCAGCCGAAGGTGAAGGCGTAGGCCTGGACCCCGGGATCGAGGAAACGGATCTCGAAGTTGCGTGCGCTGACATCGCCAGACTGGCGGACGAGCTGGTAGAGCTTGGTTGTGGTCACGGTGCCGTTACCGTCGGCGTCGACATCGGAGCCGTGGTTGGCGCCGGGCGCCTTTCCGTCCACGATCACCTGGAAGCGGATCGGCTTGCCATCAGCGGAAGGGCCGAGCACCAGGTGCAGGTCGCGGGCGCTGAAGCGGTAAGTGATGCCGCCGCCTGCCTTGTTGAGCGAAGCTGCCTCCGAACCGACCGTCCAGGTGCCCGCCAGGCCCCATTGGTTGAGGCCGGGGTTGGCAACGGAATAGTCGGCGGCCGTATCTGCCTTCAGGCCTTCGGGAGAGACGAAACCCGTCGCCTGGCTGTAGCCGACATAGGTTTCGCCGGAGCGGATATGGCCAAGGTCTGGGCTTGCTTCAGCACCCTTGGCATCGGGAACGACCGGGCCGCTTTGGGCCATGTCGCTGCCGGCTTCGCGCAGGAGGTCCTGGATCGCCTGCTCAGTCTGACGGTAGTTGCCTTCGCCGAAATGCTGGTAGCGGACCTGGCCTTTGGCATCGATCAGATAATGGGCCGGCCAGTAGTTGTTCTCGAAGGCGCGCCAGATGCGGTAATCGTTGTCGATCGCAACCGGGTAGCCGATCTGGAAGTCGGCAATCGCCTTCTTGACGTTGTCGACATTCTTCTCGAAGGCAAATTCTGGAGCATGGACGCCGATCACGACAAGACCCTGATCCCTGTACTTTTCCGCCCAGGCACGAACATAGGGAATGGTGCGGATGCAGTTGATGCAGGAATAGGTCCAGAAGTCGACGAGCACGACCTTGCCGCGAAGCTGTGCAGTGGTGAGCGGCTCCGAGTTCAGCCAGGTGACGGCGCCGTCGAGCGAAGGGGCAGGGCCTTCGATCGGAAGATCGCTGTGGAAGGGGCGGGCCGCGTCGGTTGCGACCTTCATGGCGCCATTGCTGGCGACCTCGGTTTCGGGAGTCGAAGGCTTGCTGTGCAGCTTCTCCAGCAAAGCCTGTTCGAACGAGGCGGTGCTCGCATAGGAGAGGCGGGCCAGCAGACCGGTATCGAGGCCAAGCGCGATGGCTGCAATGCCGGCCAGAACAGCCGCTCCCGCGAACTGACGGATGCGTTCGCTGACACCGAGGGACTGCTTCATGCGGGCAAAGATCCTGCCGCCGGCGAGTAGTGCAACTGCAAGCGAAGTGGCGGCGCCGGCACCATAGGCAAGCAACAGAAATGTCGTCTGCAGATTGGCACCCTTCAGGGCCGCGCCGGTGAGGACCAGACCGAGGATCGGGCCGGCGCAGGGCGCCCAGAGCAGGCCGGTCGCAATGCCGAGCACGAAGGAGCTTCGGACGCTTGCAGTTGCGCGCTGAGCCCCGGCGGCATTCAGCAGATTGTTGCCGAGATCGACGGCTGGCCGCGAAAGCGCGGTTGCTATGCGTGGTGAAATCAGGCTCAGGCCGAAGAGTCCAAGGAGGACGATTGCCGCGAGTCGACCGTATTCATTGGCGCGGATCGCCCAGGCGCCGCCAACCGCGGCCAGCGTCGCGACAAGGGCAAAGGTAAGTGCCATGCCGGCAAGCATGGGCAGCGTGCTCTTGACGAAGGGCTGTCCGGCGCGGGCAAAGACGAAGGGTAGGATGGGCAGGATGCACGGACTGAGGATCGTCAGCGCACCGCCGAGATAGGCAATGATGAGAAGCGTCATCGTCTTGTTCCTTTAGAAGCGATTGACCGGCTGCTAACGGCGACGTGCCGTGTTCAGCAGTGACGCCATCTGTCGTTGGCGACGTATCCCGAATGTGTCCGGCTGGATGGGAGAATGTACCGAAACGTCAGTGCCCTCGGCTTCGATACACTGCGATACAAATTGGACGATGCGGGCGTGATTTCGCCGGCGCGTCAGGCGCTGCCGGACCTGGCCGATCAAAGGACGCGGATTGTATCAGACTGTATCTGTGCGGTCTGAAGCTACATACGCATTCAAAAGGCTGCCGCCTGCGACACATCGGCGATACATGCGGCTGGTTTTTTCAGCCTCACAATCCAATCGACAGGAGGGACAGATGTCCGACGAAATCAATCACAACCGCCGCCGCTTCTTTGGCATTGCCGCTATCGCTGTCGCAGCCGCCGAGTTCGGCCTACCTGCCATCGCCGGCGCTGAGGAAACCAAGGCCTCGGCATCGACCTTGCCCGCCGTCAAGGCCGGTAGCCATACCTCCTTCGACGCGTTGAAGCAGATCAATGCAGGTGTGCTCAATGTCGGTTATGCCGAAGCCGGACCGACGAATGGCCCGGTCGTGCTGTTGCTGCATGGTTGGCCTTACGACATATACAGTTTCGTCGATGTCGCTCCGCTGCTTGCCGGTGCCGGCTACCGGGTCATCATTCCCTATCTTCGCGGCTACGGAACCACTCGGTTTCTTTCGAAGGACACGCCGCGCAATGGCCAGCAGGCAGCGCTTGCCGCTGATATGATCGACCTCCTTGATGCGCTGAAGATCGAAAAGGCCGTCATTGCCGGATACGATTGGGGCGGCCGTACCGCCGACATCATGGCGGCACTCTGGCCCGAGCGTTGCAAGGCTCTGGTTTCGGTCAGCGGCTATCTCATCGGCAGCCAGGAAATCAACCGCAAGCCGCTACCGCCAAAGGCAGAGCTTGCCTGGTGGTACCAGTTCTATTTCGCCACCGAGCGTGGCCGCCTTGGCTACCAGGAAAATCGCCACGATTTCGCAAAGCTGATCTGGCACACCGCCTCGCCGCAATGGGCGTTCGATGACGTGACTTACGATCGCTCGGCCGCCGCATTCGACAATCCCGACCATGTCGAGATCGTCATTAACAACTACCGCTGGCGGCTTGGTCTGGTCGAAGGCGAGGCGAAGTTCGATGCCTTTGAAAAGAAGCTGGCCAGCGGCCCGGCTATTTCGATCCCGACCATCACGATGGAGGGTGACGCCAACGGCGCACCCCATCCGGAGCCTGCAGCCTATCGCGGCAAGTTCACGGGCAAGTACGAGCACCGCACCATCACCGGCGGCATCGGCCATAACTTGCCCCAGGAAGCCCCGCAGGCTTTCGCCCAGGCTGTGATAGATGTTGATCGTTTCTAGTTCGGCGGTAGCGTGCGGGAAGGCGCCGGCGTAAGCTAGCGCCTTTAGCCGCTGGCGCCGTAAGGGATGAATGTTCGTAGCTTGATGCTTACGATGATGAGTGGGAAATCGAAATGGATCATGTCGACCATATCCTGATCGTGGATGACGATCGGGAAATCCGTGAGCTGGTGTCGAGCTATCTGAAAAAGAACGGTTTGCGAGCGACGACGGCTGCCGACGGCCGGCAGATGCGCAGCTTTCTCGAAGCAAATTCGGTCGATCTGATCGTGCTCGACGTGATGATGCCGGGCGACGATGGGCTGGTGCTGTGTCGCGAGCTTCGCGCCGGAAAACACAAGGCGACGCCCGTCCTCATGCTGACGGCACGCGATGATGAAATGGACCGCATTCTCGGCCTGGAAATGGGCGCGGACGATTATCTGGCAAAGCCCTTCGCCGCTCGCGAACTGCTTGCCCGTATCAAGGCGGTTCTCAGACGCACCCGCATGCTGCCGCCCAACCTGCAGATCAGCGAAGCCGGCCAGTTATTGGTCTTCGGGGACTGGCGGCTCGATACGGTCGGGCGTCATCTTCTCGACAAGGACGGTACGGAGATCACGCTCAGCGGTGCGGAATATCGCCTGCTGCGCGTCTTCATCGACCACCCGCAGCGGGTGCTCAATCGTGACCAGCTCTTGAACCTGACGCAGGGCCGCGACGCCGATCTCTTCGATCGCTCCATCGACCTGCTTGTCAGCCGTCTTCGGCAGCGTCTGGGGGATGATGCGCGCGAGCCGATGTACATCAAGACGGTTCGCAGCGAAGGCTATGTCTTCTCCGTTCCGGTTGAGATCGCGGAGCTTCGCTCATGAGCATGGTCGACCTGTCAGGTCGCCGGCCGTGGTGGCCCAGCACCTTGCGCTCGCGCATCTTTTTGATCCTGCTGGCCGGGCTGGCGATCGCCTACGGCCTGTCCTTCAGCGTGCTCTACCTCGAGCGTTATATGTCGGCAAAAGCCGTCATGCTTGGCACGCTGGAGAACGACGTCGCAACCTCGATCGCTGTGCTTGATCGCCTGCCTGCTGATGAAAGGGCGAATTTTGTCGATTGGCTGAGTCGCGGCAACTATACTTTCGAGCTGGGCAATGGCCTGCCCGGCGTGCCCGATACCTCCGTGCATGGCGCAGAAATCGCGGCCAAGATCGAGGACGCCGTCGGTCATCGGTTTCCCATCCGCATGGAATCGATACCGGGTCCGATCTCGCGGCTGCAGGCGCATCTCAATCTGAGCGATGGCAGTCCGCTGACGATCGACGTCACGCCGAAGGGGATCATGCCGATCGCGGCATGGCTGCCCTATGTCTTCGTCGTCCAGATGCTGCTGATCATTCTCTGTACCTGGTTTGCCGTGCGACAGGCGATCCGGCCACTCGCCGAATTCGCCGCGGCGGCGGATGCTCTCGATCCCAACAGGAAAAGCCCGGCATTGAGCGACCGGGGACCGAGCGAGGTGGCGCATGCCGCCAAGGCCTTCAACGCCATGCGCGACCGGATCGCGCATTATCTTGAGGAGCGCGTGCAGATTCTTGCCGCCATCTCGCACGATCTGCAGACGCCGATCACCCGCATGCGCCTGCGCGCCGATATCGCCGACGATTCGCCCGAGAAAACCAAGCTCTTACAGGATCTCGGCGAGATCGAGCGTCTGGTGCAGGATGGGATCGCCTATGCGCGAAGCGCCCATGGCAATGGCGAGAAGAGCGCGCGCATCGATCTTGCCTCCTTCATTGAAAGCATCAGCTACGACTATCAGGACACCGGCAAATCCGTCGAAATCCTTGGTCTCATCCAGGGCACGGCGACGACGAAACCGCATGCGCTGCGTCGCATCCTTACCAACTTCATCGACAATGCCCTGAAATTTGCCGGCGCGGCGGAAATCGCCGTGGAGCGCAGGGATACGGGTCAGATCGCCATAACGGTGCTCGACCGTGGCCCTGGCATTCCACAGCATCAGATCGAGGCGGCAATGCAGCCCTTCTTCCGGCTGGAACAGTCGCGCAACCGCAACACCGGCGGCACCGGACTTGGGCTGGCGATTGCCCAGCAGCTCGCTCAGACGCTTGGCGGTTCCGTCAGGCTTTACAATCGCGAAGGCGGTGGCCTCGCCGCCGAAGTCGTCATTTCCTGAGCGATCCATCAAAAGATTTTCAGGCAATTTGTAAGCCATTGTATCCGGTCTGTTCGACCCTACGTTTTGTGACATTTCTGGCTTTTCCGGAAACATGTCGGATACGTCGATCCATCAAAAACAACTCCGTCAACAGACGTTGCCCCACATCACGACAGAGCGGGCAACGCAACAAAGGAGTGTTCCATGACCAAGATCGACAAGGTTCTCTATACCGCTAGGACTCACACCATCGGCGGACGCGATGGCTCTGCCCGCAGCGATGACAGCCAGCTGGATGTCAAGCTTTCGCCTCCGGGCAGTGCCCATGCCGGCACCAATCCCGAGCAGCTTTTCGCAGCTGGCTGGTCGGCCTGCTTCATCGGCGCGATGGGCCTGGCCGCGGGCAAGCGCAAGGTCAAGCTTCCGGCCGATCTCGCCGTCGATGCCGAAGTGGATCTCGGCACCACGGAAGGCGCCTACTTCCTGCAGGCTCGCCTGACTATCAGCATGCCCGGCATCGAGCCCGAGCTCGCCCGCACGCTGGTCGAAGAAGCCCACCAGACCTGCCCCTATTCGAAGGCGACTCGGGGCAACATCAATGTCGAGCTGAAGCTCGCCTGAGAATCACCCGTGCATCGACATTGCGCGCCGCGCCGGAAAGGTGCGGCGCGCAGAATCGTTAATTTTTATCACATCGGATTTCAGGTAGGGCAGGTCATGCCTTGTGCGCGGAGGGTCACATGAAGGTTATCATTCTTCTCCTTGCAGGAGTTGCGATTTTCGCCGCTCCATGCGTCTACGACCCCGGCTCCAACGAGCCTTCGGCGCTTGCGAGCATCGCTGTTTTATGGGGCGGTCCGGGCTCGAATGGAGCCTCGCGTTAACGACTTGTTAACCATGTCGGCGGTACACAGGATCAACGATTTATTCACATAGATGACCAAAGTGCTAACAGACGCTCGCTCGATCCGTATCAAGGGCCGCTCCTTTCTTGCGGTCATGCTTTCGCCGGATCTTCCGCTGGATCAGTGGTTGACCAGGCTTGACGACCTCGCAGCCCGTTCGGCCGGCTTCTTTCTGGGGCGGCCGGTCGTGCTCGACATCACCGACCTGCCGATCGACAAGGCGCAGCTCAAGGAGCTGATATCAGAGCTTTCGGCCCGCAACGTCAGCATCATGGGCATCGAGGGCGGTCGCCCGTCTATATCAGGGCCTGGCATGCCGCCGATACTGAAAGGCGGGCGTCCGGCCGCCGATTTCGAAGTCTCCGAGGCCGAGCCGGTCGTGGAACTGCGCAACAGCGAACCGAAGCCGGTGGTGCCGGAAATCCGGCCGGTGACGCAGTCGCTGATCATCCGCGAGCCGGTGCGCTCCGGCCAGTCGGTGATCTTTCCGGAAGGCGATGTTACCGTCATCGGTTCGGTGGCATCGGGTGCGGAAGTCATCGCGGGCGGGTCCATTCATATCTACGGCGCGCTTCGCGGCCGCGCCATGGCCGGATCGATCGGCAATGCATCGTCGCGAATCTTTTGCCGCAAGCTCGAGGCCGAGCTGCTGGCGATCGATGGAATTTATAAGATGGCGGAAGACGTATCACCGGGCCTCAGGGGGCAAGCCGTTCAGCTCTGGCTGGATGGTGAAACGATCATGGCCGAAAAACTAATCTGAGCCGAAGCCGGCCAAAACAGGAGAGCAAGATGGGCAAGGTAATCGTCGTCACATCAGGCAAGGGCGGAGTTGGGAAGACGACTTCGACGGCCGCATTGGGGGCGGCTCTGGCACAGAGAAACGAAAAGGTCGTCGTGGTCGATTTCGACGTTGGCCTGCGCAATCTCGATCTGGTCATGGGTGCGGAACGCCGCGTCGTCTACGACCTCGTCAATGTCATTCATGGCGACGCCAAGCTGCCGCAGGCCCTGATCCGCGACAAGCGGCTGGAGACGCTCTTCCTCCTGCCGGCCTCGCAAACGCGCGACAAGGACAATCTGACGCCCGAGGGTGTCGAGCGTGTCATCAACGAGCTCAAGAACTATTTCGACTGGGTCATTTGCGACAGCCCGGCCGGCATCGAGCGCGGCGCGACACTTGCCATGCGCCATGCCGACGTTGCCGTCGTCGTCACCAATCCGGAAGTCTCCTCGGTGCGCGATTCCGATCGCATCATCGGCCTGCTGGACGCCAAGACGCTGAAGGCGGAACGCGGCGAGCGCATGGAAAAGCACCTCCTGCTGACCCGCTTTGATGCCGCCCGCGCTGAACGTGGCGACATGCTGAAGGTCGACGACGTGCTGGAGATCCTCTCCATTCCGCTGCTCGGCATCATTCCGGAAAGCACGGATGTCCTGCGCGCTTCGAACCTCGGTTCGCCAGTCACGCTTGCCGACGCACGCTGCGCACCGTCGCTTGCCTATTTCGAAGCCGCACGCCGTCTTGCCGGCGAGCAGGTGCCGATCACCATTCCCGGCGAAAAGCGGGGCATCTTCGGCAAGATCTTCGCAAGGAGGGCCGCATGAGCATTTTCGGACTGTTCCGCAAGCAGAGATCTGCACCCATGGCGCGCGAGCGCCTGCAGATTCTCCTTGCCCATGAACGCTCCTCCGTGGGCTCGGATCTCGTATCCGTGCTGAGAGAGGAAATCCTCGCCGTCATCGCCAAGCATGTCCAGGTCGACCGCGACAAGGTGCAGGTGAAGATGGATCGCGACAAGGATGTCTCGATGCTGGAAATCGACGTCGAAATCCCGCGCGACGCGACCTTGCAGGCCGCCTGACGGCTACTGAGGCGCCGGCCATGTGTGCGAATGATGCCACATGGCTCTTCCACCTGGCGGAACTTCGAAATTTTTCGAAGTTTACCCTTGCAAAAGGTGCGATTCGCTATTACCTGCGGGCCATCACCTGATCGATGGCCTGCCGCGCTGACATTTCTGTGTCGAGCCGGTGTTCGCTGTCCGGGTTAAAAAGCAAGGGCGCTCCCCAGAAATGGGTAGAGCGCCCTTTGCTTTTGTCGCATCCGCGACGCTTTTCTTGTCCGATGCGATATGCCAGTTTGCAGCGACAATGCGGGAGGCGGCTGGCTTGGGCGGATTGAAACATCAATGGAATGCTGTCTTCAGATGGCTGCTTGCCGGCATCTTTCTCGCCGCTTGCGCCATCTCTGCTCAGGCGGCCGACAAGACGATCTATCTGACATTCGATGATGGCCCTTTGCCGGGAACTAACAACATTCTTTCCGTGTTGAGCGAGGAAAATGTTCCCGCCGTCATGTTCATGGTCGGCCTGCATGTGGAGACCATCCCGGCGGGCCGCGAATTGCTTGCGCAAGCCAAGGCGATGCCATTGGTCACGGTGGGTAACCACAGCTACAGCCACGCCAACAATCGCTACCGGCGGTATTATTCCGACACGCAGGCCGTCGTTGCGGACATGCTGCATGCCAACGAGGTGCTCGGCCTGACGCCGATGGTGAATGCGCGACTGCCGGGCAGGGACGTCTTTCGGCTTCCGACCGTTTCGAGAGAGGATCTGTCCATCAACGTCGCTCAATGGGAGCGGGAATGGCTCGATTACGAGCTCGTCGCCGAAGCGGGATTCTATATCTACGGCTGGGATTTCGAGTGGGTCCATAGCGATGACGGCAAGCCTGTCCAATCCGTGGACCACCTTGTCAACGAGATTGACCATCTTTTCCAGTACGGCCGCTTCACCCAGCGCGGAAAGATGATCCTGCTCATGCACGATCAGATGTTTCAGGACCAGTTCAACGGGCGCGAAAACCTGCAGTCCCTGATCCGCAAGCTGCGCGATCGTGGCTACGCTTTCGGCGACATCAGAAATTATGCGCCCTCCAATCCTTAAACGTCGTAGACCCGGCTAGGCCTGTCGCGCCGCGGCCCCGGCCGCAACGGTCAGGATGAAATCGTCAAGTTCCTGTTCCAGGGTTTCGATCGGCAGGCCGACGAACCGCCCTTCCAGACTGATGCTGACGACGCCATGGACTGCACCGAACAAAGTTCGCGCGCGGATGGCGCGCGCCGCCTCCGACATTGCAGGCTGCAGCTCTGCGAGCGGCTCGGCGATGACGCCCATCAGGAACATGTGCTCTTCCAGATGCCATTCGGGGCTTGGACGGTCATCCGGCGGCCGATGGTCGAAGAGCGCTTTCCACAGATTGCGATGGGTGACTGCGAAACGGAGATAGCCGCGCGCGAGGTTGCGCAGACGGTCCGTCGCCGTGTGATCCCTAACCTCCGTCAGCGTCAGGGAGGCCTCGAGCCCCTTCAACGTAGCCGAATTGACGTGGATGACCAGATCGTCGAGATCGGTAAAGACCGTGTAGAGACCTCCAAGGGCGCAGCCGACGTCCTGTGTAATATCGCGGGCCCGCAGGTTGGAAAGGCCATCGGCCGCTATGCGATTGCGTGCCGCCTCGATCAGCCGCAGCTTCAGATCCTCGCGCTTTTCCAGGGTTTTTCTCGCCATTGTCAATTCCAATCCGATTTCTTGAACACTGTTCAAAATTTTTCTTGAACGCCGTTCATGATTCTGGCATACATCACTTCATGAACATCGTTCATAAACGGGAGATGGCAAATGTTCAATTCAATTCTGACGCTCATCCGCGGTCGTGCCCACGATGCCGAGCAGGCATTCATCGATCGCAACGCGGTGTCTCTGCTAGCGCAGCAGATCCGCGACGCCGCCGGCGCCATTCAGTCGGCGCGGCGGGCGGTGGCCATTGCCATCGCACAGAATGAGCAGGAAAGGAGCCGGCACGGCGCGATTGTCGGCCGCATCGCGGATCTGGAAGGCCGGGCCGTTGCAGCGCTTCAGAAGGGCAGTGACGAACTTGCCCGGGAAGCGGCCGAGGCGATCGCCCAGCTTGAGGCCGAGCGCGATGCGTCTGAGAAGGCGCAAGCGCAGTTCGCGCAGACGATCGACAAGCTCAAGGCAACGGTTCGTGCATCGGAAGCACGGCTGCAGGAATTGCAGCGCGGTGAGCGCCTGGCACGAGCCACCGAGCAGACACAGAAACTCAATGCCGCCTGCGACGATAATTCTGGTCTCGCAACACTTGATGATGCCGAGGAAACGCTGGCTCGTCTGCAGGCCTACCAGAGCCGCTGCGAGATCGCAGCCTCCGCCATGAAGGAAATGGACGCCGCGAGCCGGCAGGCACACATCGTCGAAAAGCTCGCCAACGCCGGCTTCGGCGCACCGCTCGGCCCTTCGGCCGACGATGTACTTGCCCGCCTGCGCAGCCGCATCAATTCAGCAGCCTGAAACCAAACACACCAAACATGCTAGAGAGGGTACGATCATGAACGACAGTTTCCAGAAACATTCCCAGGCTTGGGTCAGCTTTTCCTATGTCTCCTTCGCCGCCGCCGCCTTTATGCTCTTCGTCGGCCTCTATATGATGCCAATCGATCTCTGGGGCAAAGGCTATCTCGCCATGGGCATCCTGATGCTGGTACAGACCACGGTCAACGTCACCAAGACGGTTCGCGATAATTCCGAGGCCGACAAGCTGATCCGCAAGGTCGAGGATGCCCGCACCGAGAAGCTGCTCGTTAAGTTCAATCGTGACGGCCAGGACTAACCTTCATTAACGACGCCGCAGAGTTTTGCTCGCGCTCAACCTTTGCGTAACCACTCTGTGGCGTCTTGATCGCTAAACGAGGGGAACGTGATGCAAACCCATTTGATGAGATCGAGGAAATTCGCGCCGCTGTTCTGGACGCAGTTCCTCACCGCCTTTAACGATAATTTTCTCAAACAGACTCTGGTTTTTGTCATCCTCGCGCAGATGGCGGCCGAGGGCGGCGCGCTGGTGACGCTGGCCGGCGGCATCTTCATCGTGCCGTTCCTGCTCTTGTCGGCGGTTGCCGGCGAACTTGCAGACAAATACGACAAGGCCAAGATGGCCGAGCTTTTGAAGCGCTGCGAGCTTGGCGTGGCGGCGATCTCGGTCGTCGGCATAGCCTTCTCCTCGATCTGGATACTGATGCTTGCCCTCTTCGGCTTCGGTGTCATTTCCTCGCTCTTCGGGCCGATCAAATACGGCATCCTGCCGGATCATCTGGCAAACCGCGATCTTCCCAAGGCCAATGCCTGGATCGAGGGCGGCACCTTCATCGCCATTCTGACGGGCACCATGGTCGCGGCCGTCGCCTTCCGCGAAGGCGAAAATGTCTGGATCTTCGGGCCAATGATGATGGGTCTTTCCATCCTTTGCTGGTTCTCCGCCCGCATGATCCCCTCGACCGGTTCCAAGGCGCCGGATCTCATCGTCGACAAGAATGTCGTGCGTTCGAGCTACAGGCTGGTCAACGAACTCCGTGCCAACAGCCGTATCTGGCGTGCGTCGCTGATGAACTGCTGGTTCTGGTTCGTTGGCGCCTTCATCATGTCGATGCTGCCGATCATGGTCACCGACATTCTCGGCGGTTCGGAAATCGTCGTGCCCGCCTATCTCGCGATCTTTGCGATCTCCGTCGCTATCGGCTCCGCCATCGCCGGATGGATGGCTGCCGGTCGTATCGTTCTGCTACCGGCACCGATCGGTATGCTGATCATCGCGCTTTTCGGCCTCGATCTCGGCTGGAATCTGTGGGGCCTTCAGTCGACCAGCCATGCCGAAACCATCCTCGGTTTCTTCGCGGGGCCGAAGACCATCCGCGTCGCCATCGATCTCGCCGGCATGGCGATCGGCGGTGCTTTCTTGGCTGTTCCGACATTCGCCGCCATGCAGAGCTGGGCCAATGAGGATCGCCGCGCCCGCGTCATCGGCGCCTCGAATGTGCTCTCCGCTCTCTTCATCGCGGTTGGCCTCGCCCTTGTCGCCGTGCTGCAGGCCGTGGGTTTGTCGATCCCGGTCATCATCCTCAGTATCTCCGTGCTCAACATCGCGATTGCCTGGCTCATGCTGAAGATGCTGCCGACCAATGCCTTCCGCGATCTCATCTCCATCATTTTCCGCGCCTTCATGCGGCTTGAGGTCGAGGGCCTGGAAAACATTCGCAAGGCAGGTCCGGCGCCGATCATCGCGCTCAATCATGTGAGCCTGCTCGACGGTGCGCTGGCGCTCGCCATCACCGAGGAAGAG
This sequence comes from Rhizobium sp. NPDC090279, assembly GCF_044769665.1. NCBI lineage: Bacteria > Pseudomonadati > Pseudomonadota > Alphaproteobacteria > Hyphomicrobiales > Rhizobiaceae > Rhizobium > Rhizobium sp. NPDC090279. Next base: position 611,949 of record NZ_JBIVYI010000001.1, read on the forward strand.
CCCGTCTTTGCCATCGACACTGCATTTGCCAAGAAATGGTGGGTGCGGCCGCTTTTGAAAATGTGCAAGTTCCTGCCGCTCGACCCGACCAAGCCGATGGCGACGCGCTCGCTCATCAAGGTCATCCAGGACGGCAGCCCGGTCGGCATCTTCCCCGAAGGACGCCTGACCGTCACCGGGACGCTGATGAAGGTCTATGACGGTGCCGCCATGGTGGCCGACAAGACCGGTGCCATGATCGTACCCGTTCGCATCGACGGCCTGGAAAAGAGCTACGCCTCCTATCTGACGTCGAGCCATGTCCGCCGCCGTCTCTTCCCCAAGGTCAAGGTGACGATCCTCGAGCCGGTGAAGCTCGACGTTCCGGCTGAGTTGAAGGGCAGGAAGCGCCGTATCGCGGCCGGTGCAGCACTCTATCAGATCATGTCGTCGCTGATGTTCCGCACGGCAGATACCGACAACACAGTGCTTGGTCGCGTCATCGAAAGCGCCCATGAATATGGCGGCAAGAAACTCGCCGTGGAGGACCCGCTCTCCGGCAAGCTGTCCTATGCCAAGCTGCTGACCGGTGCTGCCGTGCTGGGTGCGAAGTTCAAGAAGATATTCCCTGCCGACAAGACCCTTGGCGTCATGCTGCCAAACGCCAACGGCACCGCCGCAACCGTTCTCGGCGTCATGTCGGCGGGCAAGGTGCCGGCCATGCTCAACTTCACGGCGGGCGCTGCCAACATCCTCTCCGCCTGCCGGACGGCAGAGGTCAAGCACGTCCTCAGCTCGCGCGCCTTCATCACGCAGGCCAAGCTCGGCCCGGTGGTCGAGGAGCTGGAAAAGCAGGTGACGTTCGTCTGGCTGGATGAGCTGCGCACGCAGATCACCTTCCTCGACAAGATTTTCGGTCTCCTCCGCAAATATCGGCCGCTGGTCAAGCGTAATGCCGATGATCCGGCCGTCATCCTCTTTACCTCCGGTTCCGAAGGTTCGCCGAAGGGTGTGGTGTTGACCCACCGCAACATCCTCTCGAACGCGGCCCAGGCGGCCTCGCGCATCGATTTCCATCCGGGCGACAAGGTGTTCAACATCCTGCCGATGTTCCACTCCTTCGGCCTGACGGCCGGCACGATCCTGCCGCTGGTCTCCGGTGTGCCGATTTTCCTCTATCCGTCGCCGCTGCATTATCGCATCGTGCCGGAGCTGATCTATGTCTCGAACGCCACCATCGTTTTCGGCACTGATACGTTCCTGAACGGCTATGCCCGCACCGCCCATCCCTATGACTTGAGATCGATCCGCTACATCTTCTCGGGCGCCGAGCCTGTAAAGGCCTCGACACGCGAGGTCTATATGGAGAAGTTCGGCCTGCGCATCCTGGAAGGCTATGGCGTCACCGAGGCCGCTCCGGTGATCTCGCTGAATACGCCGATGTACAACCGCACGGGAACAGTCGGCAAGATCATGCCGGGCATGGAATGGAAGCTCGAGCCGGTTCCCGGCATCGACGAGGGCGGCCGCCTTGTCATCCGCGGTGCCAACGTGATGGCCGGCTATCTGCGGGCCGACAATCCCGGTGTTCTCGAACCGCTGCCGGAAGGCTGGCACGATACCGGCGACATCGTCACCATCGATGAGGATGGTTTCGTCAAGATCCGCGGCCGTGCCAAGCGCTTTGCCAAGATCGGCGGCGAGATGATCTCGCTCGCCGCTGTGGAAACGCTTGCCGCGCAGCTCTGGCCCGGCGCTCTCAGCGTCGTCTCGGCCGTGCCTGACGCCAAGAAGGGTGAGCGTCTCGTGCTTCTGACCGACGCGCCGGATGCGACCAGAAGCGACTTCCTGGCCCTCGCCAAATCGAAGGGTGCCACCGAAATGATGGTCCCCGCCGAAGTGACCGTCGGCAAGGTGCCGGTGCTCGGTTCCGGCAAGATCGATTTCGTGACGGCCCGTGCCATGGCCCTGGAAGCTCAATCGCAGTCACAGGCGGCGTAAACTTCAGATCTTGAACGAAAAAGCGGCCGGTGGCTCGAACCACCGGCCGCTTTTCGCCATCGAGGCTTGACATTGGAGATTGCCTTAGGAAATACGCGGCAGGATGACCTGAAAGGCCGTGCCGTCGTTGCTGCTGTCAAGCAGATCGATGCCGCCGCCATGCGAGGCGAGCATCGCGCGGACGATACCGAGGCCCATGCCCGTGCCGCCATCGTCGCGTCGCGTCGAGAAGAATGGTTCGAAGATGCGATCCCGATTGCCGTCGGCAATGCCGCGCCCATTGTCGCGAACCTGGATCGTCATCCTTCGCCCTTCACCGCTTGCCTTGATCGCAAGCGTCGTGGCGCCATTCTGAAAGGCGTTTTCCGCGAGATTGGCAAAGACGATGCCCGCCGCTTCGCCGGGCAGTGCCAGTGTCTCATCTGCGCTGCCTTCATCGTCAATAGCCAATTGGCGAAACTGTATCTTGAGCTGGGCGACGATATCGCGAAGGCTGCTCGAACCCTGCTCCGCTGGCATCTCGGCTTTCGCCAGCTCCCGCAGGCGCGACAACAGCCGGTCCAGCCGTTCGGTATCGGCGATGATGTTTCCGAGGAAGCGGTTGCGCTGCTCCGGGCTCATCGGATTGCTGTCGTCATCGTCGCGCAGGAGCTCAGCCGCGCCCTTGATCGAGGTGAGGGGCGATTTCAGCTCATGGGAGACATGGGCGGCAAAGGAGCGGACATAATCGGAATGATCAACCAGCTTGCCGGCGAGATCGAGAAAGCTCTGCGAGAGGGTCGCGACTTCGCGCGTGCCGTAGATTTCGAGCGGCCGGATTGCCGACCGTCCACCTCGGGCAATCTCGTCCGTTCGCGCGATCAGGGCGTTGATCGGCACGGTCAGCGTCCGCGTCAGAACATAGGCGACGATCAGGGTCAGGATGAGAACGGCGGCAAGCGTCGTGATCTCGGCTGGCGCCATGGCGCCGGAGGCGGCGCGCACAACGCGAAACCAGATGACCGTCAGCAGCGGTAGCATCATCACAGTCAGAAGCACGGCATAGACGATGAGGGCGAGCGGCGGTCGCCATTTCGGCTTCACGCGGGGCGTGCGCATCAGGTTGCTCCTTCCGTGCCCGTCGTCAGTTTGAAGCCGATGCCGTGTACCGTGGCAATGATGCCCTTGCCGCCGGCCGCCGAAAGCTTGGCGCGGATGTTGCGGATATGGCTGTCGATGGTGCGGTCGACGACCTGCATGTCGGCACCATAGGCCGCCTCCATCAGCTGATCACGGCTGAAGACGATTTCCGGGCGCGTCAGCAGCGTCTCGAGGATTGCGAATTCGAGCGCCGTCAAGGCAAGCGGCACATCGGCGAAACTCGCCGTGTGGCCGCCACGATTGAGCCGTAGCAATCCCATGGCGACCGAGCCATTGGCTGTATCCGGTTCTGAACCATATCCGCTGCGCTTCAGAATGGCTCTGACCCGCGCGACCAGCTCGCGCGGGCTGAAGGGCTTGGTGACGTAGTCGTCGCCGCCGATTTCCAGGCCCAGTATCCGGTCGATTTCTTCGTCGCGCGCCGATAGGAAGAGGATCGGAAGATTCGATGTCTTGCGGATGCGCCGGCAGACTTCCAGCCCATCCATGTCAGACATCCCGACGTCGAGCACGATCAGATCGAGACCGCCGCGATGGAAGGCCATCATGGCCTCCGTGCCGTTGCGGGCGGTCGTCGTTTTCATGCCGGCGCGATCGAGCGCGAAGCAGATCACGTCGCGGATATTGGGTTCGTCGTCGACGACGAGGATGCGCTGTGCCATGCGATAAAGTTCCGGGTTCACTCGTTCGTTTTCTTCGTTTCGGCCTCATCTTGCAAGAGTTGCATCGTTCTTGAGGTAGCCGTCGAGTCGGGCGGCGCGATATGTCCAGCTTCGCCAGTCGGGCGAACGACCCGCATGCTGCCATCTGAGTGCTTCGCGCATCCGGCGGACATCTATGTCGGCGGGAAGCGATGCCAGATAGGTATCGAGTGCGGGGATGGCCGCCGGGCCGAGTGTTGCGAGATAGTCAAGGTCGAGCACAATGCCTTCGCCTGATATTTCGCGGCTGTGGGTGACATTGAAGCGGGCGATGAAGGCGGGAATATCGGCAAGCGCGGCGGCATAGAGCGTGATGACCAGAGCCGCAGAGCTGAGCGCAATCAGCCATTCGTTGGAGCGACGCAGCAGAATGCGCAGGAGGATGAGGAAGAGACCGATCGTGACGAGGCCCATCCATATGCCGGCCGCAACGCGCAGCTCCGTCAGCGAATAGGCTTCGACATAGAGATCGAGCCGCAGAATGGAGGAAAAGCAGAGGAGGATGTTCTGCGCGATCCACAGATGTACCAGTCCACGAAGCAGCGGGCTGCGGTCACCCGGCCCGCCGCGGCGCATGGCGACAAGCACGAAGGCTGCCGCAAGAAGTGCGGTGACCATCAGCGGATAGGCGCCGCGATGGGCATACTCGGCGTGACTCATGCCGTCAGGCAGGCTCGCTCCGCCCCAGAGATAGGCAAGATCGAGCAGTGTCTGTAGTGCAAACAGCGCGTTGAAGACGACGAGCGAACGTAGCAGCGCACCATGGCCGAACAGCCCATCCTCAACCCCTACGGCGACCTGTGCGATCTCTTGTCGATGGCGGTGGCGGCGCATCAGGCGTGGGTGAAGCAACAGAGACAGAAAGGCTGCAACAACGAGCCAGAAACCGACGCGCCACATACTCAACAATTGTAGCAGGAAGGTCGGGTCGATGCTGCGCAGCGTCTTGTCGATCAGCGGATTGGCCATTGCGAAGAGCGCAAGAAAGCCGGCGGCGAAACTCAGCGGCATGATCCATCCGCTAAGATGATGCCGGACACCTCCAGATGACGGTCTCTGCAAGCGCTGCAGCCAGCGATAACTTGCCTGACGGAAGGGCCGCAGCGGCAGATCCAGGAGGAAGCGGAACAACACCAGCGGCAGGCGCGTCCATTGCCGGGGGAGCAATCCGCCGACGCCAAGAGAGATCAGGGAAAGGCCGAGCAGACTGACCGCGACGCCCATCCAGGACGCGGTCTCGACAAGCGGCGCCGACGCGACAACTCCGAGGCCGAGAAGCGCCGAGGTTTTTGAAATGGATTGCCTTCTTCTGGAAGAGATCAGCAGACCGGCTGCAACTGTATTGGCGAATAGAAAGAGATTGAGTCCGGCCGCCCTGTCGAAGAGGAGGATGTCGGCCAGCGCGACAAGAGCAATCAGTATCAGGAATTTGCGATTGGAATTACTTGCGGGATTGGCGGAAAGACGAGGGGCGTCGGATAGGCTCATCGGTATCGGCTCCGTGCGGGACGCTGGGCAGCGACGAAGGGTATGATCCTGCAGCCCTGGGCGGGCGGATCGGCGCGAGGATGACGATCGTCCTCCAGCCACCAACCGTCCTTGAGGAGACTGCGGGGCAGGCGAGAGGGCGGAGCTGTGGTTTTCTCAGGCGTCTTGTTCATGGCGCGACGATGACGCCCGTCTTTGCAGAATCCGTGCAGAGGCCGAGGAGCTATTCAGGAAAATTGGCCAAGTTGGAAAGTTCAGATCATCGGCCTTGTATGAGATCCGAACAACAATTGCCGGGAGCAGGACTAATCTTGTCAGGATAAATTTTGTCTCTGCATGAAAGGTGTCCCAAAATGGAGCAGTCACTTGTGGAACTTAAGCATGTGTTTCCCAGCTTCCAGTTGACCTATGGATTGCCGGTCTGAAAATCGATTTGTTGGCCCGGCTGTCGTACTCACCCCTGACGACAGCCGGGAATCTTGGAAGCGGCCCTCGAGCTGCAACCAAGATTCCCGTCAGAAGAAAGCGATACCCATAGCGCCTCGTTTCACGCGATGCAGGCGAAGGCCAGGGAGCGCCGGGATGCCAGAATGCGATGTGCTGGCTGTTCATTGATTGACGGGTGCCGGACGGTTTGCGCCCATGAACCTGGAATAAGCTTTCCATGCTGCATATTCTCGCTTGATCCTGCGGCTGGATGTCATAACTGAGGGTTCGGCGGGGCATGTACTTTAGGAGCGCCTGAAATTAGCGCAGAGGACGGCAGATGAGAATTACCACGATTACGAATTGGGCCTACGGCATCACCGTGGTCCTGACCGTTCTGTCTGCCGTGGCCTTCATCCTTTCGGCCCGAAGCGCTACGCAGGAACGGCAGGCCGTGGAGCAGCATCTGCTGCTGAACAGTATGGGCGAGGAGCTTGCGCTCGGCGCCGAGGAAACGACCGATGAGGCCCGTCTTTATGTCATGCGCGGCGACGAGAGGCATCTGGATGCCTTCACCGTCGACGAGGGTGAAGAGCGCCGTCGCGATACCGCGATCAATGCCCTGCGCGGCCTCGGCATCCCAGATGGCGAGCTTCAGGTCGTCGAGCAGGTGGCAACCAATGCTGAAGCGCTCGATAAGGTAGAGGAAGCGGCGGTTGCCGCCTATACCAGTGGCAATCAGAGCGGCGCGCGCGATACGCTGTTCGGCCCTGATCACGAACGTATCCAGTCGGCACTGCTCAACAGCGTCAATCAGTTCCGCGCTCTGGCGACAGCGCGCACAGAGGCGGCCTTTCGTTCCGCCCAGGCGCGCAGCGATCTCTGGGCCAATATCGCCAAGGTGATGCTTGCCTTGACCGCCGTGATATTCCTTGGCGTGCTCTATTTCATATTGCGGCGCCGGGTTGCCTTGCCGCTGGTGCGCATGACCGGGATCGTCAACCGGCTGGCAAAACAGGATTATGCCGTCGAAGTGCCGACCGACCTCCGTCGCGACGAAATCGGCGAGATGAACGACGCCATACAGATCTTCCGCGAGAACGGTCTGGAGCGGAACCGTCTCGATGCCGAGCGCAAGCGCGATCTGGCGACGAAGGATCTTATCCTGCAGATGATGCATCGCCTCCAGGCCTGCTATGCCCAGAACGAGCTCGCGGACGTCGTTGCGCTCTTCGTGCCGCAGATCTTTCCGGGCATTGCGGGGTGCCTCTACACGATGAACGAGAGCCGGACGACGCTGAGCGAAGTCAGCCGGTGGCTGGAGCCGGAACATACCGAGCCTTCCTTCGCCGCATCGGCCTGCTGGGGGCTGCGCCGCGGCAGGCCGCATGTCAGCCATGTGGCCGACACCGACATTCCCTGCCAGCATCTGGATCAATCGGGTGTCCCAGGTCTTTGCGTTCCCTTGACGGCGCTCGGCGAAGCAATCGGCCTGCTTTACTTCGAGGACCGCACGAAGGATGCGACCGCGGCCGACGCGCCGCGGCTCTATCTGGAGCTGATTGCCGAGAATATCGGTCTTGCCATCGCGAACCTGCAGCTGCGCGACAGGCTGATCAATCTCGCCGTGCGCGACGCGCTGACCGGCCTGCTCAACAGGCGCTCGCTGGACGAGGCGCTCAATCATCTTCACAGGGATCAATCCGCTCGCACAGTCATCTGCATGATGATCGACATCGATCACTTCAAGCGCTTCAACGACGAGTTCGGTCACGATGCCGGCGACGAGGTATTGCGGCATGTCGGACAGATCGTTGCCGATACGGTCGGCGACGCCGGCACGGTCTACCGCTTTGGCGGCGAGGAGCTGACCGTCATCGCCACCGACATTGCTGACGTAGAGGGCTTTGCGCTTGCGGAGAAGCTGCGCACGCGGGTCTTCGCCACACCCTTCTCCTACCGCGCGCGCATTGTCGGCCCGCTTTCCGTCTCCGTCGGCATCGCCTCCTCTCCGGTTTCAGGGCCGACCACGACCTTGATCAACCGCGCGGATGGTGCCCTGCTGAAGGCGAAGTTGAACGGCCGCAACCGGACGGTGGCCGCCTTTGCGATGGGGTCGGAAGAAGACGTGAAGATGGGGCAGGGCTAATTTAGGGTCGAGCGAACATGGATGTCGAATTGCTGTCCGGTCATCTTGCTCGATACGCGCTTCGATTGTAGCTTCCGGCGAAAGCCACTGAGCGAAGGGCAGAGATTTCATGGTCATTACCAAGAGCAATTCACCTTCGTCGCCGGATGGCGAAACCTTGCAGGCCATGGGCTTTGATCCCGGGCTCCGCCGCAAATTTGAAGCCGGTATCGAATCCGGATTGCTGCGTGATCTGCTTGTCGTGCTTGCCGCTCGTTCAGGGAGCGTATGCCTGGAATATTATGCCGTCGGCCCCGACGAAAATTGGGGAGTGCCGCTCGGTGATGTCGCCTTCGATGCGGACACGCTGCATGATCTGCGGTCGGTCACCAAGAGCATCGCCGGTCTTCTCTATGGCATCGCGCTCGACAGGGGATTGGTGCCGCCGGCGGACGCATCCCTCTATGAGCAGTTCCCGGAATACGGCGATCTTGCCCGCGATCCCGCGCGTGCCAAAATTACCATCGGTCACGCCCTGACGATGACGCTCGGCATGGAGTGGGACGAGGATCGTCCCTATACCGACCCGCTGAATAGCGAAATTGCGATGGAGAATGCGCCGGACCGATATCGCTTCGTTCTGGAGCGTCCGGTGATCGCCGAGCCGGGAACGCGCTGGATTTACTCCGGCGGCAGCGTCGCGCTTGTGGGGGCGATCATCGAGCGGCGCACCGGCAAGCGCTTGCCCGATTTCGCGCGAGAGGTTCTCTTCGAGCCGCTCGACATTGCGAAGTTCTACTGGTCGGCCGGACATGACGGTGTGGCGTCGCCGGCATCCGGATTGCGCCTGACTGCTCCCGATTTGCTGAAGATCGGCATGCTTTTCCTGCAGAAGGGGTTGTGGAACGGCCAAAGGATCGTTTCCGAAGCGTGGATCGAGCAATCCCTCGCACCGGCGATTTCGACTGGGGACGGTTTGAATTATGGCAGATTGTGGTTCTCCGGGGATGCGCCGGTGCCGGCGTTCGACGGTCCGCGCACGTGGTATGCAGGTTTTGGCAATGGCGGCCAACGGCTCTGGCTCATGCCCGATGCCGGCATTGCCGCCGTCATCTATTCCGGCAAGTATAATGCATGGGACGCCTGGATCACGCCTACCCGCGTCTGGCGCGAGATTATTCTTGCCAATTTCCTGAAAGCGTGAAGATGGCACCGTCAAAGATCGAGTTTCCCACACTCCTGACGGAGCGGCTGCGGCTTCGCGAAGCAAGCATGGATGATCGCGATGACTTCCATGCGCTGATTTCGATTCCGGAAATCACTCGGTTCTCGAACTGGGTCGACACGCCGAAAATGCCGCAGATCGAGCGTTCCCTGCGATGGATGATCAAAATCTTTCCCAAGGGCGCTGGCTGTTCATGGATCATCGAGGATCGGGTTTCCGGCCTGTTGCTCGGTGCCATCCGCTTCAACAGTATCGACCGGCGCGCCAGATGCGCGGAACTGGGATATGAGCTGCATCCCGCGGCCTGGGGCAAAGGGTTGATGAGCGAGGCGGCATGCGCTGTCGTCCGATGCGGCTTTGACGATTTTTCGCTGAACCGCATCGAGGCTTGGACGTTGCCGGGAAACGCCGCCTCCGACCGGGTTCTTGAGAAAGCGGGGTTTCAATATGAGGGCACGCTTCGGCAGAAGGCGCGGTTCAAGGAGGCCTTCCATGATTTCCGCATGTTCGGTTGCCTGGCCGGCGACCGGCAGAAGTAGCTCCTAGTCAAGACCCTGGCTGGTTTGGCCAGGCAGTGTGGCGGATTGAAAATAATCCCGGGGCGAGCGCCCCAGTGACCGCCGGAACATCGCTGAGAAGGCGCTTGGGCTGTCATAGCCACAGTCCAGTGCGACATCGAGAACGCTCCGACCCTCCGCGGGCAAGGTCAGAGCCTTCAGCATGCGGGCCTGCCGCCGCCGGCCGAAGCTCAATCCCGTCTCGCGCTGAAACAGTCGCATAGGCGTCGCCCGGCTCATATGGAGCGTGGTTGCCGCCTCTTCGATCAAGATCGTGCTTGCGAGATCGCCAAGCATGGTTTCGCAGAAGGCAGCAAGCGTCGCGGCAGCGATGCGAAAGCGGCCGCCTATCTGCAATGCGCCCGGCCGGACGGTAGACAGGTTTTCGGCGTCGGGATCGATGACGATGTAGCGACAGCAACGGTCAAGGCCGTCCTCAGCGCGGCAAGTGCTGTCGGTTGACGATTGGCAATATCGCCAGCGACCGGCTTTGACCGATATGGTTGGCTGCAGATATCGGGTTGGATCAATCGACCTGCTGTAGCCAGCCCCTGTAGTGAACGACGGTGCCAACGAGGGGCAGGGCGATCGACACGTCGAAATGGAACCGGGCGTCCTGCGTTCGTTCATGAGCAATGCTCCGGGGCGCAAGAGCAAGTGGCAGTCGAAGGCGCAGGAACGACCATTGCCGGATCTCCATACCGAGCCCATTGCCGCGAGACGGAAGATCGAATGCAAAGCGGAAGGGGCCGAAGCGTTCGACGAGGTGGCCCCTTTCTTCGCTCAAATGGCTGCGGAAACGCTGACCGGAAAAATCCCGCGTCCATTGCTCGATGCCATTGCACTCGTCGAAGGAGACATGGAGCTCATGTGTTCCCGCTGCGGGAAAGCCGAATAATTTCGCGACCAGCCGGGCGGCAAGCGACCTTCCGCGCGTGACGATAGCCTCGCCTTTCGCGCCGCCATCACCGAAGACGTCGTGCATGGCACGAACGGGCTCCGAGAGATGGGTGAACGCGGAACCCATCACGCGTTGATAGAGCGGCGTGTAAGGCGTCTCCGTCGTTTCCTCGCTGATCGCCAGATCGCGAAACAGCGTTCGGAAGTCATCGAGGGACAGAAGCCCTCCTGCATGACGGGCGCCGGGCGAAAGCCGGCCATCACGCAAGGCCCGCGCAAGCAATTGCGCCGCAAGGGTCGGGATCTCCACGCCGTCGCCATTGTCCGCAATGAGCGTCCAGCGCCGGGCTCGCATGGCGCCTTGCCGGATTCCCTTGATTTCGATGGTCACGGCGGAGCAGGCGGTGCCAAGCCGTGCCGTCAGGCCCTGCAATGGGAGCAGGAGGCGACTTATCTTTCGCAGCGACGGCAGCCAGCCCCAGACCACCGGCCAGGACAACAGCCAGAGAGCCAGCGTCTGAAAAGCGAATTCGGGCCCGGCCCGGAAAATGACGCGCGGCCGGCCGGCTACGCTATCGACCAGCAGGTCGTGATCCGGCACGTCGGCAAGCGCCACCAGCCGGCGCAGCGGTTGCCTTCCGGAGACCGCGTAGGTTTCGCACCTCATCATGTGCCAGCCGGTTGTATTCTGCCAGCGCCGGCCGCGCCAGAGCCGCACCGGCCTACCGACGTAGCTCAGGATCGCCGATGCGACCGAGGCGCCCGCTGTCGCGCGGTTGGAGGCGCTGATCGACATCTCGATCGAACGAAGCTCCTGCATGTCCTTGGCAAGCTCGCCAATGACGGCGCTCGATAGCGCCGGCACGCTCGACGCGCCTGAGATGACGGCGACGCCGGCAGCCTTCGCCTTGTCGTCGAGGCAGCCGATCGCGCCGACGAAATCGCGGGCGTCGGCAAGATCGATGTAGTGGACGCCGGCCTCTATACAGGCTCGCGCGACCCTGTCGTCGCTTTGCTGGAAGGGGCCGGCCGCGTCGATCAGCAGAAAGGGCTTATACTCATCGAGGATCGCTGCGATATCGCCATTGCGATCGGCCTTCAGCGCAATCGCATTCCGCAGTTGAGAGGCGAGCGTCTTCGCTGCTTCAAGATTGCGACCGGCGACCAGAACGTCGAAACCGTCGCCGGCAAGGCGCCGTGACAGGCGCGAGCCGAACCCGCCATAGCCCCCAAGAACGAGGACCTTTGTCAAAGGATGCGGCTCGCCTGCTCGGGCGTTGGCAGCCAGCATGTCTCGCGTTTGCCGAAAATGCGATAGCGATTGCGGGCAAGCAAACGATAGGCCGGGTCGCGCAACATCCGGGGCACGAGGCGCAACAGGGAAAGCGCTTTCCAGGGCCAGCCAAGCCCGGCATAGATGCCGAGTACGGCGTCGCTGTCGCGTAGCACCTTCGGGCCATCGACGACGATCATGCTGTCGGGATCGGCAGGGTCTATCCCGCTGCGCCGGTAGAGGGCGGCTCCGGTTTCACCCTGCATGGAGGCAAGCCGGAAGCGACCGACGCGATCGTGGCGCAGCACGAATTGAGCATTGGCCGAGCACAGGACGCACATGGCGTCGAATACGATGATCGGTCCTTGATCGCTGCTGGTATTGCTTTCGCTCATGCTGGCATCGGCGCTTCTATAAACCGGTCTGACCACAGCTTTGCCCGGTTGAGTTCCCGCCGTCAATTGCACGTTTCCGTGGGCTGCCATGTCAAACTGGAAGGAGACCATGCCCTTTGCCGTGCGGAGCAGGGCAGGCCGTGGGAGGATCGCAGGAAGCAAGGCAATCGAACTGCCAGTCGGCATGCGGCCCGATCTCCGGGACCGGGCCGAGCACCTGTCAGAAGAGTGGCTTAGCGATAACGCCAGCCACCATGCCACCGCTCGCGATGCACCCAATAGCGATGCCCATCCCAGTAACCGCGGCCGGGATAGAAGATGCCGACAGCCGGGCCGACGGGCACGACGACGACAGGCCGTCCATCCGGGCGGCAATAGCCATAGGGGCCGCGATGAAAGCCGATACCGCACCCGTCGCGGGCCTCGGCCGGCGTGATGGCCGCAAAGCAGGCGGTCGCGGCAAAAGCCAGCAAAATGATCTTTTTCATGATGTCCTCATTCGTCCTTGAAGAGCTTACGCTGTTATCCCTTCAGCGCTTAAACGGCTGCGTTCGGCAAATCCGTCGCTGCATTTCGATCATTTTGCAATGAGATGAAAAGGGCCGGCATTTGCTGCGCACGAGCCGGCGAGCCCTGCGAGAGAACCGCGCTTGCCGCGGGTCAGGATCGGATTTCGAGAGCCTGTGATGGGCACGACTTTACCGTGGGGGCCGCTTTCTTGCCGATGATCGGTACGCGCCGGATGAAGGCGCGCAGGACGGCGAGGATTGCCTTGTATTGTTCCCCCGGGCACAGACGACCGCTGGCATCATAGGTGAAAAGGAGACGGCGTCTGGCGAATGCGTGTGCCAGCCACAGGGCGAAGGCGACGCCAACGCCCCAGCCCATCAGCGTGTCGCTTGCCCAATGCGCGCCCACCCATTGGCGCGACAGGCAGATCAGGACGCCGACAGGCATGAAGACAGGGCGAAGGCGGGGAAAGACCAGCGCCAGCGACATCGCCATGGCCCCGGCCGTTGCCGAATGTCCGGAGGGAAAGGAGGCGAAATCAGCTTGGAAGGCAAAGGGTTTGAAGGAGAAGGCGCCGTTCGTATCCAGGAGTTCCGGTCTGGCGCGACCGATGATGTTCTTGGCAAGCGAATCGACGATGCCGCCGCCGGCGACCGCCAGGAAAACGAAGGCGGCTGCGGTGGCGATGAGATCTGCGCCCGTTCGCATGGATTTGCGCAATTTATGCGCGGGTGCGAGGATCGCAAATATCAGCAGCGCGCCGCTGAATGACAGCACCAGCAGCCCCGTGCCGAGGCTGCTGATCCATTTTGCCATCCCGCGCAACTGCGTGGGAAACGACTTCATCCAGACGCCCAAGGGATAGTCGGCCGTCCACATGACGAGCAACGACAGCGCAAGGAAGATGGCGATGATGACGATCGGACGCTCGAGAAATGCGCGATTTGCGGGCGGTTTAACGGCCGGTGTGTTGAAGAAGCAGCGCAGGCCGCCGGTCATGCGCCTGCGACCGGTGTCGGCGGAACGCTCCAGCATTTCCTTCACGGCCTGTCGGCCCCGCTGCCATGCCTGCATAAAGCTGACTTTCCGTTGCTGTCGATACAGCCGCTCATGGAGCCGGCCTCACCAATCGCCTTCCGCTCCGTTTCCCTTGCAAGGGGCTGCTACAGCAACACGCTGACAGCCGCCTGAAAGGCGCGATCTCGGGCAAAAGCGGCGGGGAGGATTGCCTCAGCCGCCATTTTTAGCGACAATCGAGGTAGCGTTCGGTGGGAGGAGCCAAATGCAAGAGTATTCCGCGCATGCGGATCAGGTTTACGCGTCGGCGCAATCGGCGGCGGCGAGTTCGTCTGTCGTTGCCTCCTGGCGACGATGCATGATCATGCATCGCCTCGCGCCGGAGGAAAAGCGTATGCCGATGCGTCTCGGCGCTCAGGAGTTTCAAGCGGCGCTGGAGCGATCGGAGCGGCTGGTCGCCGAAGCCAGCAACGAGCTGGATCGCCTTTTCCTTGCGGTTGGTAAAGCCGGCTGCTGCCTGCTTCTGACCGATCGGGACGGTATCGCACTGGAACGCCGCGGCGCTGCCGGCGACGACAAGGAGTTCCACGATCTGGGCCTGTGGACCGGCTCCGTCTGGACCGAGGCCAGCATCGGTACAAACGGAATCGGTACGGCGCTGGCCGACGAGCGGGCCGTGGCGATCTTTCGCGATCAGCACTTTCTTTGCGCTAACATCGACTTGAGCTGCACGACCGCACCGATCCGGGATCATCGTGGACAATTGGCCGGAGCGCTCGACATTTCCACCTGCCGCGATGATGTTAATGATGCAACCTTGGCAATTCTGTCGCAGACCGTACGCGATGCCGCACTGCGTATCGAACTCAACCTGTTCAGGAGCGCCTTTGCCGGGGCCCGCTTCGTCATGGTTCCCACGGACACTGCATCCACTTCGGCGCTGCTCGCGGTCGATCGCAACGACCTCGTGCTCGGTGCCACGCGGGCCGCGCGCCTCGCGTTGAAACTCGACGATCACAGCATTGCTGCCGGAGTTCCTGCATCTGACGTTCTTCGCGAACAGGCAGCGGTGGGCGAAGACCTGGCAGAGGCCGAACGTGCCGCCCTGCTCAGGGCTCTTTCGCGTGCCAATGGCAATGTTTCCCAGGCAGCGGCCGCGCTCGGCATGAGCCGCTCGACGCTGCATCGGAAGATGAAACGGCTCAATCTGCACTGAATTGCCGGTGAGGGCACTTTCGGCGAGGTAGCTGTCGCAGAGTTGCGACACTGTGCGATGCAGCACTTGACGCCGCCCCTATCGCCCACCGCCATATGCAACCAGACTTCCCCCCATTGGGTTCGTTGAGCGAACCTGCCGACCAAGGGAGGATGGCATGCTGCATCAGAAGATCGTCGAATCTCCGTTCAAGCTGAAATACGGCAATTATATCGGCGGCGAGTGGCGCGCGCCGATCGCCGGCAAGTATTTCGATAACCTGACACCAATCACCGACGGCAAGATCTGCGAGATCCCGCGCTCCGACGAAAAGGACATCAACGCTGCGCTCGATGCTGCTCACGCGGCAAAGGACAAGTGGGGCCGGACCTCCATCACCGAGCGTTCCAATATCCTGATGAAGATCGCCCAGCGCATGGAAGATAAGCTGGAAGTGCTGGCACAGGCCGAAAGCTGGGATAACGGCAAGCCGATCCGCGAGACCATGGCAGCCGACATTCCGCTCGCCATCGATCACTTCCGCTATTTCGCTTCCTGCATCCGTGCACAGGAAGGCTCGATCGGCGAGATCGACCACGACACCGTCGCCTATCACTTCCACGAGCCGCTCGGCGTCGTCGGGCAGATCATTCCGTGGAACTTCCCGATCCTGATGGCCGCCTGGAAGCTTGCGCCGGCGCTGGCCGCCGGCAATTGCGTTGTCATCAAGCCCGCCGAACAGACGCCGGCCTCGCTGCTCGTCTGGGCCGAGCTTGTCGGCGATCTCCTGCCGCCGGGCGTTCTCAACATCGTCAACGGCTTCGGCCTTGAGGCCGGCAAGCCGCTTGCCACCAGCCCGCGCGTCGCCAAGATCGCCTTCACCGGCGAAACGACGACCGGCCGGCTGATCATGCAATATGCCAGCCAGAACCTCATCCCCGTCACGCTTGAGCTTGGCGGCAAGTCGCCGAACATCTTCTTTGCCGATGTCGCGGCCGAGGATGATGATTTCCTCGACAAGGCGCTCGAAGGCTTCGCGATGTTTGCCCTCAATCAGGGTGAGGTCTGCACATGCCCGAGCCGCGCGCTGATCCAGGAATCGGTCTATGACCGCTTTATGGAAAAGGCGATCAAGCGTGTGGAGGCGATCAAGCAGGGCAATCCGCTCGATTCCGCAACGATGATCGGGGCGCAGGCATCGAGCGAGCAGATGGAGAAGATCCTCTCCTATCTCGATATCGGCAAGCAGGAAGGTGCGGAAGTGCTGACGGGCGGCGCTCGCGCCGATCTTGGTGGCGAACTGGCGAGCGGCTATTACATCAAGCCAACCATCTTCAAGGGGCACAACAAGATGCGTGTGTTCCAGGAAGAGATCTTCGGTCCGGTCGTCTCGGTCACGACCTTCAAGGATGAGAAGGAAGCGCTCGAAATCGCCAACGACACGCTCTATGGCCTCGGTGCCGGTGTCTGGACCCGCGACGGCAATCGCGCCTATCGCTTCGGCCGCGAGATCCAGGCAGGCCGTGTGTGGACGAATTGCTATCACGCCTATCCCGCGCATGCGGCCTTCGGCGGCTACAAGCAATCCGGCATCGGGCGCGAGACGCACAAGATGATGCTCGATCATTACCAGCAGACCAAGAACATGCTGGTGAGCTACAGCCCGAAGGCGCTCGGCTTCTTCTGAGACCTCCCAACGAAACCAATGAGGCTCCCAGCTGTGGCTGGGGGCTTCGTGCATTTGCAGGCGATGAGGGAGGATCATCATGGACGACAATGGATCGGAGCCTCGGGTGCTCGCGACCGACAAGGCGCTCGAGCTTATCCGCGAGATACAGGAGGATCACCCCGATATCCTCTTCCATCAGTCCGGAGGCTGTTGCGACGGCTCTTCGCCGATGTGCTATCCGGCCAACGAGTTCATGATCGGCGACAACGACGTCAAGCTCGGCGAGATCGGCGGCGTGCCGGTCTATATCGGCGGCAGCCAGTTCGAAGCCTGGAAGCACACGCAGCTCATCATCGACGTCGTGCCAGGTCGTGGCGGCATGTTCTCCCTCGACAACGGAAGAGAGAAGCGCTTCCTGACCCGATCCCGCCTGTTCGGCGGCGGCGAGGCTTGCGCGATCCCGGATATCCGGCCGTCGCCAAAGCCATAACCAAGGTCATAAATGGCGTGTAGTATTCGCCTAATACCCGCGACCTCAGCTGCTTTGCTAAAGTGCCATCCGTTGGTTCCAAGGGAGGAAGACGATGCCAGCAGCAAAGATCCTGATGATCACAGGTGATTTCACCGAGGACTATGAAACCATGGTGCCGTTCCAGACGCTGCTTGCCTGCGGCTATACGGTCCATGCCGTCTGCCCCGGCAAGAATGCCGGCGAGACCGTGGCAACGGCCATCCACGATTTCGAAGGTGACCAGACCTATTCCGAGAAGCGCGGCCACAATTTTGCGCTAAACGCGACCTTCGCCAGCATCCGTGCCGAAGATTACGACGCGCTCGTCATTCCGGGTGGCCGCGCGCCGGAATATCTGCGCCTGAACCCAGAGGTCATCAAGGCCGTCCAGCACTTCTTCGCGGCAGGCAAGCCCGTCGCCGCAATTTGTCACGGCGCGCAATTGCTGGCGGCTGCCGGCGTCCTCAAGGGACGTACTTGCTCTGCCTATCCCGCCTGCCGTCCCGAGGTGGAACTCGCCGGCGGCATCTATGCCGATATCGCCATCAATGATGCGGTCGCCGACGGTAATCTGGTGACCGCACCGGCCTGGCCGGCGCATCCGTCGTGGCTGCGTCAATTCATGGCCGTGCTCGATGCTGCCGCATTGTCGGAAGCAAACGCCGCCTGAAACTTTGGGAGAGAACGCGCATGTGCGAATTGTTCATCAAGGCCGATGCGAGACTTTGGGAAAGCACGACGCGCTCCCTGCGCATCGATGGCATGGTGACCAGCGTCAGGCTTGAAAACTTCTTCTGGTCGAAGCTGGAGGAAATCGCGCGGCGTGATGGCATGAACGTGGTGCAGCTGATTACCAAGCTGCACCACGAATCGATCGACGCCGGCCACGATCTCGGCAATTTCACCTCGTTCCTGCGGGTCTGCTGCGCCCGATATCTCGACCTGCAGCTTGCCGGCAATATTTCGAGCGATCTCTCCCAGCCCATCGCCGGCGTCGATGCTCCCGCGATCCTTGGCCGTGAGCGCTTGAAGTATCACTGAACGTATTGCCTATGCGGCGCCTGGGAGGCGGCTCGCGTTTGCCCGTGCGTCCGACAATCGCTCGGCAATCAGCCGCGTCACTGCATCCGCCGCAGCGTCCATGTAGCTGGGATCGCGATGGAGCAAAACGACGGCAAAGGAGCCGTCGAGGAGCAGCATGATCTGGCGTGCGAGCGGCAGGGCATCGCCTCCCGCTCCCGCCTCCGAGAAGATCGAGCCCAGCCAGTCCTCGACGCGCCTCTTATGGGCGCGTGCCGCCACCAGGGCCGGATGGCCGGGAAGGTTGATGAGTTCGACCGAGGTGCGCAGGAAGCCGCAACCTTTCCATTTGGCGCTGCGCGCCGACTGCGCCAGATGGCGGAAAATGCCGGCAACCCTCTCGGCGATATCGCCGTCCGCCTCCTCGAACCAGCGCTTGAAGAGGGCAAGGTTCGGCTCGTCGCGCGCCTGCAGATGGGCGGCGATCAGGTCGTCCTTGCTGCGGAAATGATAATAGAGGGTGCGCTTGGTGACGCCCGCCTTGTCGGCGATGGCGTCAACGCTGATAGCGCGGATACCACTTTGGTGGAAGAGTTTTCCAGCGGCCTGAAGAATGCGTTCGCGGGTCGGCTGGGAGCTGTCTTTCATGGCCCAATGTATACCGGGTAGTGAATATACACAACGCGGCAATAGCCCCATGCTGTCGGCCATGAGCGAGCAACCACGTCCATCCCCGAGTTCAACCGGCCAGGTGATTTCCATTCCGTGCCGGGACGGAGTTGTTCTCGGCGGCCATCTTTGGCAGGCGGAGACCAAGTGGCCGGCAGGTAGCGTCATTATCAATCCGGCCACCGGCGTTCTCGCGCGCTACTATCATCGCTACGCGCAGTTTCTGGCCGGGCATGGGTTCGATGTCCTGACTTATGATTATCGCGGCATCGGTCAGTCTCGGCCGCAGCAGCTACGGGGTTCAGGCTATCGCTGGCGGGATTGGGGCGAGCGGGATTTCGATGCGGCGCTTCAGTGGATGACCAGTCATCGTCGCAGCGATCCGCTGATGGTGGTTGGCCATAGCGTCGGGGGCTTCCTGCCAGGCTTGGCCGAACATGCGCCGATGATCGATAGAATCCTGACGGTTGGTGCCCAATATGCCTGGTGGGGCGATTACATGCCGCGCAGGCGGGCCGCTCTCTTCTTCAAATGGCATGTCGCCATGCCCGCGATAACCGCGTTCTGCGGTTATTTTCCAGGCCGCCGGCTTGGCTGGCTGGAGGACCTGCCGAAAGGCGTGGCAAACGAATGGAGTTTTCGCGGTCGCCGGTTTGAGCGCAGCCATCCAAAGGGTGAGCAAACGGATGCGCTGCGGCGCATGGCAGCCGTCATCGCGCCCGTTCTGGCCGTCGCGGTTTCCGACGACGAACTCGGCACCTTACCGGCCATTCGCCGCACGTTGAACTACTATACTGGCGCGCGACGCCTGTCGGTGCTGCTTCGCCCGGCCGATTTCGGCCGGGGTACGATCGGCCATTTCGGCCTGTTTCACGACAGCTACAAGGACAGCTTCTGGACCGATACGCTTTCCTGGCTGGGGGAGGGCCGCAATCCCTGGCCATCTGCCCTCATCGGTGCAGAGGCCGGATAGCCTATTCATGAAAATTGAATATAGCTTTATGCCGATTATGCTGCCTAATCACTAGGTGCGGCCTCCCATATCTTATGCGCATCGAACCCGAAACGCTTGCGACAGCAGGAGAGATGCGATGAAGAAGCGTGTACTTGGAAATACCGGCCTTGAAGTTTCGACTCTCGGCTTCGGCTGCATGGGCATGAACTTCGGCTATGGTCATGCGCTGAGCAAGGATGACAGTATCAGGCTCGTGCGCAATGCCGTCGAGCGTGGTGTGACCTTCTTTGACACCGCCGAGATCTATGGTCCCTTCACCAATGAGGAAATCGTCGGCGAGGCCCTGAAACCCGTTCGCGATCAGGTCGTCATCGCCACGAAATTCGGCTTCAGGATCGAGAATGGCAAATCCAACGGCCTCGACAGCCGTCCGGAGCATATTCGCGAGGTCGTGGATGCCTCGCTGAAGCGGCTGGGCATCGAGGTCATCGACCTGCTGTACCAGCATCGCGTCGATCCCGAAGTGCCGATCGAGGATGTGGCCGGCACGGTGAAGGAATTGATCGCCGCCGGCAAGGTGCGGCACTTTGGCCTTTCCGAGCCCGGTGCGCAGACGGTGCGTCGCGCCCACGCGGTGCAGCCGGTGACGGCATTGCAGAATGAATATTCGCTCTGGACGCGCGGCCCCGAGACGAACGGCATCCTGCAGGCCTGCGAGGAATTAGGCATTGGTCTCGTGGCCTACAGCCCACTCGGCAAGGGCTTCCTGACCGGCGCGATGGGCAAGGATACGAAGATGAGCGAGAATGATTTTCGCAAGATCCTGCCACGCTTCACGCCGGAGGCGATGGAGAAGAACCAGGCACTCGTCGATCTCCTGAAGCAGATTGCCGACCGCAAGCAGGCAACACCAGCCCAGGTCGCGCTGGCATGGCTGCTTGCACAGAAGCCCTGGATCGTGCCGATTCCCGGTACAACCAAGCTGCATCGTCTGGAAGAAAACCTTGCGGCCGCGGATGTCGAGCTGAGCGCGGCCGATCTCGCCGAAATTCAGCGCGCCGCCGCGGACATCGCGATCGAAGGCGAGCGCTATCCGGAGCAACTGATGAAGACCACCGGCCGCTGATATGAGCATTCCCGTGGCCGCCGATGGGCGGCCACAAACCCTATGCCGCGTTTGCTGCCAGCATCACGATGGCGCAACCGCGTAGCGCAGATAGATCGCCCCATGCGCCAGCGGCTCGCAGCTCTTCAACGAGAGCTGAACCTTCCCTGCCAGGCCCGCCTCACCGTATTCGACGATGCTCTGGCTTGCAGCGCGCCCATCGAGGACTGGCGCGATGATCAGGCTGATTTCATCGACGAGGCCGGCGGCAAGGAAGGAGCCGTTGATCCCCGCGCCACCCTCCAGCAACAGCCGCTTGATGCCGAGTTCGCGCTCCAGCGTCTCCAGCATGACAGATAGGTCGGGCTGGGCTTGCGCCGAGACGATGTAGGAGATCCCGTCACCCGCCAGTTCGGCAAGATGGCTATCCGCCACATCGCTGCCGAGAAGGACGACGATGTGATCGCCATCAATCTCATTCCCTGTGAAATGCAGCTTGCCGGAAGTGTCTACGGCAATGGCGAAATTGGCGGCCTTCCGATTGGCGAAATGGAAGGGGCGCTCCATCTTGCCGTGCTCATGCGGCGGATGGGGGCTGCCTTTGCTCAGTTCGGCCATCGTGACGCGACCGACCATCCAGGCATCGCCCTCAAGCCTTTCGTGGCAGGATTGATAGAGAGCGCTCCAGTCGCCGAGCTTGCCGTCCGGACTGCCCGTCCACCGGCTGGGATGCAATCCGCCATCGAGCGAGGAAACCATGTGACAGATGACATAGGGCTTCATGATTGTGCTTGTCCCAAGATAATCGGTGTCGCGCACCTTCTCCAGCCAGGCCGCCGGCGAGCCGTTTTCTTTCTCGCCACACATGCCCAGGCCACTCTTCAAGGCACCTTAGACTTGTCGCATAATTGGGACCATACAATATAAATCGCATACAATTATATCCGAGGCTCATGAATGCAGCGAGAAGAACTGGTCGATCTCAACGCCTTTGCTGTTGTGGCCGAGGAGAAGAGTTTCACGCGTGCCGCCGCGAAACTCGGCACGTCGCAGTCATCCCTCAGCCATACGATCCGGCGCCTGGAGGCGCGGCTGGGCGTACGCCTGTTGACACGCACGACGCGCAATGTCGCGCCGACGGAAGCGGGCGAGCGGCTGCTTGCCACGCTTCGCCCGGCGCTCGAAAGCATTGATAGCGAACTCGCTTCCTTACGCGAATTGCGCGAAAAGCCCACGGGAACCATCCGCATCACCACGTCGGAGCACGCGGCCGCCACTATTCTCTGGCCAGCTCTTGAAGGGCTTCTGCCGCAATATCCGGACATCCATATCGAACTCAGCATCGATTCCAGCCTGCGTGATATCGTTGCCGATCGCTTCGATGCAGGTGTCCGGCTCGGCGAGGCACTCGCCAAGGACATGATCGCGGTCAGGATCAGCCCGGATGTGCGCATGGTCATCGTCGGTTCTCCGGCATATCTCGCCAAGCATCCAGCGCCGAGGACGCCGAACGAACTTGCCGAGCACAATTGCGTCAATCTGCGTTTGCTGAGTTCCGGTGGCCTCTATGCCTGGGAGCTGGAAAAGGATGGGCGGGAGCTTCGCGTGCGGGTGGACGGTCAACTCGTCTTCAACAATGTCGGCATGATCGTGCGGGCCGTGAGGGCGGGATTGGGCCTTGGCTTCGTCATGGAAGACCATGTTGCCGCCGACGTGGCGGAGGGGCGGCTGGTGCGCGTCATGGAAGACTGGTGCGTGCCGTTTTCCGGCTATCATCTCTATTATCCGAGCCGCCGGCAACTTTCGGCCGCCTTCTCGCTGCTGGTCGAAGCGTTGCGTTATCGGGATTGACGGCTCCGGTGAGGATTAAGCCGAGCTCGGCCGCAATCATGAATGGTGCGCCACTCCTTCCTGGCTATGCCTGCAAAATTGAACGACGTCCGGCGGATTATCCGGATTTCCGAATTGTAAAATCGCAAATTGCCGCTTAATTCCTCTATTTGATGCTCTTACATAACGCATAAAATTATGTAGCGGCTGCAGGCCGGCTGGGGGATAATGCATGCATCTTGAAGATTATGCCGCACTCGGCCGCTCGGAGTTGCGCGTCAGTCCGCTTGCGCTCGGAACCATGACTTTCGATGAAGGCTTCGCCCGCCAGTCAGGTGAAAATCAGCCTGCGGCGGTTCTCGGCCGCTATCTCGAACTCGGTGGCAACTATCTCGACACCGGCAACGGGACCATGAAAGCGGGCGGCCAGACGGTTGTCGGCAGCTATGTCGTACAGAACTCGGTCAGACGCGATCACCTTGTCATTGCCGCCAAGTTCGATGTCGAGTGGCATGGCGAAGCGCTCGGCCGCAAAGCCGTCGTAGCCGGCTTCGAGCAAGCCCTTCGGCGACTGCGCACCGACTATCTCGATCTCTATTGGCTGGATAACTGGGACATTCAGGCGCCTCTGGAAGAAATGCTGGCGGCGCTCCATGATCTCGTTCAGTCGGGAAAACTGCGTTATTTCGGCATTTCCGATGCGCCGGCCTGGAAGGTCGCACATGCGCATCTCCTGGCGCAGTCCAACGGTTGGGCTCCGTTCATCGGTCTGCAGATCGAATATTCGCTGGCGGCACGGCTATTTGAAGCCGAGCTCATCCCGCTGGCGCGCGGATTGGGGCTTGGCGTCGTCTCGCATTCACCGTTGAGCGGCGGTCTCATCAGCGGCCAATATACGCGCGCCAACAATAGCGGTATGATGGCGGGTCACGCAGCGAAACTGGCGCAAAGGCCCGACGAGCAAGATCTTGAAATCGTTGACGCCTTGTTCCGCGTTGCCGACGAACTCGGCACGACGACCGCCCGCGTCGCCCTTGCCTGGGCAATGGCGCGGCGGGGAGTATCCTCGACGATTATCGGCGTTCACACGCTGGCACAACTCGATGAGGATATCGGCGCACTGCAGGTCCAGCTTTCGCCGGAACAGACGGCGACGCTGGACGCGCTTACAATCCCCAATCCTGTTATTGCCCTGCCGCTCCCGTTGCAGAATGCGGCACCCCTGTGCTGCGTGGACTGAACTGCGGCTTGCGAGTGATTATCGGCGCCGACATTTACCGGCGGCCGCAATCGCTTTCCTTATCGGCGGGCTGGCCTATCTCAGTTGTCAGTCGTCTATATGAGGCATTGCATGAGCAGCGGGGCGCAGCCACTGAATGTGAATCGGAACGTATTGCGTGAACTCGTTGCCGGATTGAGCGACGGCATCATCCTGCTTGACCCTGAGGGCGAGATTTCCTGGGCGAACAACGCCGCCTTGCAAATGCACAGAGTTTCAGGTGTCGAGGAACTGGGCAGCGATGCAGCCGGTTACAGACAGGCTTTCACGCTGCGCTATCGCAACAACCATCTTCTGGAAGAGGGGCAATATCCCATCGAGCGTCTGCTGAAGGGGGAGGCGGTCGATGAGGTGACGGTCGAGATATCGCCCGCGTCGGGCCTCGATCTCGTATGGGTTCATACAGTTCGTAGTCTGGTCATTTCCGATGCCGGCGCTCGTCCGGACGTGCTCGCCCTCATCATTCGCGACGAGACGCCGCTTTTCGAAGCGGAGGAGCGTTTCGAGCGGGCGTTCAACGCCAATCCCGCCCCTGGCCTGATCTGCCGGCTCGACGACCTCCGCTTCATCCGGGTCAACCAGGGTTTCGTCGAGATGACGAACTTCACCAAGGAAGAGGTTATCGGAAACACCGTCGGCGAGTTGGGTCTCTTTGCCAATTGCGACACGGGCGAGGATGCGCTGGCAAAGCTTGCGGAAGGGCGCCTGATTCGTCAGCGCGAGGCCCTGATCCCGCTGCCCGATGGTAGCGACCGGCTCGTCATCATCGCTGGCGAGCCCATTGCCGTCGGCGAGGAACCATGCATGTTGTTCACCTTTGCCGATCTCGATGCACGGAGAAAGGCTCAGAATGCGCTCCGTCAAAGCGAGGAGCGCTTCTCGAAGTCATTCCGGCTCTCGCCGGCGCCGGCGGCGATTTCCCGCCTGGATGATTTCGTCTTCACAGAGGTCAACGACGCCTTTGTCCAGCTCTCGGGTTATCGCCTAGAGGACGTCATCGGCAAGACAGCAGGCGAGCTGCATCTGTGGGGCGATACGGCTGCCCGGCGCGTTATGGAGCGGAAGCTGCTGGACAACATGCCGCTTCGCGATGAGGCGATGCGGATGACACAGAAAGACGGCAGCCTTGCGGATTGCCTCGTCTCCGCCGAGCGTGTCGAGATCAGTGACCAGCAATGCGTCATCTGGTCGGTGCAGGATGTTACGGAGCGCAGACGCAGCGAAGCTGAGCTGGTTGAAGCCATAGAGAGCGTGATGGCCGATACGTCCTGGTTCAGCCGCTCCATAGTCGATCGGCTTGCGACCGTGCGACAGGTTTCCAACGGCAAGGTGCCATCGGCGCAGATTCTCGACCTTAGCGACCGTGAAAGAGAAATTCTCGCCTTGATCTGCCGTGGCCAAAGTGACGCGGAAATGAGCGAGACGCTGCATCTCTCCAGAAACACGATCCGCAATCATGTTGCCTCGCTCTATGCGAAGATCGGGATCAATCGGCGCTCGGCAGCGGTGATCTGGGCGAGGGAGCGCGGATTTACCGGTATATCGGCGGTCTCCAAAGGGAAGAAATCACGGTGAATGCAGCGGCATTCGGGCTCCGCCCGATTGCCCCGCTTTAAGGAAAATAGGCATGCGTGGCGACAAAAAGGCGATTTTATACTAACCTCAATAGTATTTTCTGCTCTGCACGCATCTGTAGCGGCGCCCTACTTCATTGTTCATGGTTTCGGTCGAGTGCCGACACCTCTTCTTTTGAAAACCAAGGAGACAGGACAATGGATAAGAACCGTGTCAAAGGTGCAGTCAAGGAAGTAAGCGGCTCTATCAAGGAGGCCGCGGGAAAGCTGACGGGAAACGATCAGCTTCAGGCAGAAGGTACTGCCGAGAAGATGGAAGGGAAGATCCAATCCAAGGTCGGCAAGGCCAAGGACGCCATCAAGAATGCGCTTCGCTGACGCCAGAAGGCGCGCGAATCCCGCTCTTGCGATCTTGCCGAGGCTCATCGATGCTCTTCCTGGCCAAGCTTTCATCGCTACCGACATCGTCGGATAGCTGCGCGACCTGCGCAGCTATCCGCTGCCTGATTGCCTATGCCGAAGGGTTGGAAGCCTCGCATATCGACGTTACCGCCGTAGAGGGCGCGATTATCCTGTCGGGCGTCGCATCATCCGACGAAGCCCGCGAGCGGGCTCTTGGGATCGCCGGCGAATACGCCGGAATTCGCATCATCAACAATATAGCTATTCGCGCCGACCGAGGGCCGTCGGACCAGTCCGAGGCCGGCGCCTAGCATCCTGGCGCCAATCGCGCTGACGACGGCGTTCAGGCTCCCGAAGGAGAAAACCATGAAAGAGATTATTATCGCGGCTGCGGCCATCACTGTTGCGCTGGGTTCCGTGGCCTCGGCCGCCAGCACTCATCATCCGGAGAAGCGGTCGACACAGGTCGCTTCTCAGCCGAAGGAACGCCTTGGGACACTGTCTTGCGAGGTCGCAGGCGGCGTTGGCATGATCATCGGTTCCAACAAGAAGGTCAGCTGCACCTTCAAGCAGCGGTCCGGCAAGGTCGAGCGCTATACCGGGAGCATTGGCAAACTCGGTATCGATGTCGGGATTACCGGCAAGACCTATCTGAGCTGGGTGGTCGTCAATACCGCACCAACGCGCGTCGGTGAAGGCGCTCTCGCCGGCACCTATGTCGGCGCCTCCGCCGGTGCTTCCGTCGGTCTCGGCCTCGGTGCCAACGCCCTGGTTGGCGGCAATTCCAAGAACTTTGCCTTGCAGCCGCTGAGCGCTGAGGCCGGAACCGGTCTCAATGTGGCTGCTGGCGTTTCGCGCCTGCAACTGAGCCCTGCCAGCTGATAGGTGCCGGCAACGGCGACCCCATCCACACAGGCGCGCCGTTGCCACTTCCATATTCATTCTCATTCCAGAAAATTAGCGGGTTAGCAGAGTGCTACCCGCTCCCAAAGAACACGTCGCGAGGTCAGTTCCGTGAGTGAAACCGTTAGCTACAATACCAGTTTCCCGTCATCCGCAGATGCGTTGCTTGTCCACCGAACATCTTGGGGTGCGATCCTCGCAGCGAGCGCGATCGCCCTTGCCGTTCAGATTGTACTGAACCTTCTCGGTGTCGGTATCGGCGCGGCCATCGTCAATCCAGCCGGCAGCCACGATGCGCCCGGTCTCACAGCCTCGCTCACCGGGGCGGCCTGGTTCATCGGTTCCGGGCTGCTTGCGTCCTTCGTCGGCGGCTATATCGCGAGCCGTCTTTCCGGATCGATATCCACCACCGTCGGCATTCTGCATGGACTTGCCGCCTGGGCAGTCTCGAGCCTGATCGTCGTCTATCTGCTGACTACGTCGGTCGGAGCGGTGGTCGGCGGTGCCTTCAACGGCGCCACGGAACTGTTGTCCGGCACCGGAAAAACGGTTCAGACGGCAACGGTCGGCGCTATGCCTGTCATAAGCAGTGTGCCAAATCCGATCGATGCGATCGAACAGCAGATCCGTAACAGTGGCAATGATCCGCAGGCGTTGCGTCAGGCAGCCGTGGTCTCCGTCCAGGCCGTGCTGACTGACGACCCCGCCAAGGCCGACGAAGCGCGTACCCGTGCAGCAGATGCTTTGGCTCGGGCACAGAACATACCGGCAGATCAGGCGAAGAATGAGGTGGCTCAATACGAACAGCAGTATCATCAAGCCGTCGATGCGGCCAAGGCGAAGGCTATTCAGGCGGCTTCGGTCACAGCGAAGGTTGTTTCAGCAGGGGCCATCGTCGCCTTCGTCTCGCTCGTTCTTGCGATCGTCGCCTCTTCGATCGGCGCAGCCTGGGCCGCCGCTAGCAATCGCGATCTGTATTAGGCCGACAAGAATACCCCTGATGCAGAGGCATTGCGGAGGACGACATGATAATCCGGACGCGACCAGAAATTGGCCGCGTCCGTACGTTTTCCAGTTCACTTCACGCGATGTCGAAGCGGTCGGCGTTCATCACCTTGGTCCAGGCTGCGACGAAGTCCTGTACGAACTTCTTCTCGGCATCGGCTTGGCCGTAGACTTCGGCGATCGCGCGCAGCTGCGAGTTGGAACCGAAGACGAGATCGGCCCGCGTCGCGGTCCACTTCACGTCGCCGGTTGCGCGGTCGCGCCCTTCGAAGACGTCCTTGGCGTCGGAAACGGCTTTCCACTCCGTGCTCATGTCGAGCAGGTTCACGAAGAAGTCGTTGGTGAGCGCCTCCGGACGCTTGGTGAAGACGCCGTGCTGGCTCTGGCCGACATTGGCGTTCAGCGCACGCAGACCACCGACTAGCGCGGTCATTTCCGGAGCTGTCAGTGTCAGCAGCTGCGCCTTGTCGATCAGCAGCTCTTCCGTAGAGACGGTGTAGGCCTGCCGCTGGTAGTTGCGGAAGCCGTCGACGATCGGCTCGAGAACGGCAAAGGCCTCGACATCGGTCTGTTCCTGCGTCGCATCGGTACGGCCCGGAGCAAACGGCACGACCACGTCATGGCCGCCCTTCTTCGCTGCCTGTTCGACGGCGACGGAGCCGCCGAGAACGATCAGATCGGCAAGCGATACCGACTTGCCGCCGGTCTGGGCATCGTTGAACTTCTTCTGGATGCCTTCGAGCGTCTGCAGCACGGAAGCAAGCTGGGCCGGCTGGTTGGCGTCCCACTCCTTCTGCGGAGAAAGGCGGATGCGGGCGCCGTTTGCGCCGCCGCGCTTGTCGGAGCCGCGGAAGGTGGAGGCCGAAGCCCAGGCGGTCGATACCAGCTGCGAGATGGTCAGGCCCGATGCCGCGATCTCGCCTTTGAGCTTGGCGACATCGTTGGCATCGATCGATGCGTGACCGGCAGCCGGGATCGGGTCCTGCCAGATGAGCTCTTCGCTCGGCACTTCCGGGCCGAGATAGCGGACGCGCGGGCCCATGTCCCGGTGGGTCAGCTTGAACCAGGCGCGGGCGAAGGCGTCGGCAAAGGCATCCGGGTTTTCAAAGAAGTGCCGCGAGATCTTTTCGTAGGCCGGGTCGAAGCGCAATGCCAGGTCCGTGGTCAGCATGGACGGAGCGTGACGCTTGGACTTGTCGTGCGCATCGGGCACCGAGTTGGCGCCTGCGCCGTGCTTCGGGGTCCACTGATGCGCGCCAGCCGGGCTCTTCGTCAGTTCCCATTCGTAGCCGAACAGGTTCCAGAAGAAATTGTTGCTCCACTTGGTCGGCGTCGAGGTCCAGGTGACTTCGAGGCCGCTGCCGATTGCGTCACCGCCCTTGCCGCTGCGGAAGCTGTTCTTCCAGCCGAGGCCCTGTTCTTCGATGCCTGCTGCTTCCGGCTCCGGGCCGACATGGGCTGCATCGCCAGCGCCATGCG
Organism: Rhizobium sp. NPDC090279; assembly: GCF_044769665.1. Classification (NCBI taxonomy): domain Bacteria; kingdom Pseudomonadati; phylum Pseudomonadota; class Alphaproteobacteria; order Hyphomicrobiales; family Rhizobiaceae; genus Rhizobium; species Rhizobium sp. NPDC090279. Next base: position 641,285 of record NZ_JBIVYI010000001.1, read on the forward strand.
TCTTGCCGAAGGTATGGCCGCCGGCGATGAGGGCGACGGTTTCCTCGTCGTTCATGGCCATGCGGGCGAAGGTTTCGCGAATGTCGCGCGCTGCGGCGAGCGGGTCAGGATTACCGTTCGGGCCTTCCGGGTTGACGTAGATGAGGCCCATCTGCACGGCTGCGAGCGGGTTTTCCAGATCGCGGTCGCCGCTATAGCGCTTGTCGGCGAGCCAGGTGTCTTCCGCACCCCAATAGATGTCTTCTTCCGGTTCCCAGATGTCTTCGCGGCCGCCGCCGAAGCCGAAAGTCTTGAAGCCCATGGATTCCAGCGCGACGTTACCGGTGAGGATCAGCAGGTCGGCCCAGGAGATGCTGTTGCCGTATTTCTGCTTGATCGGCCAGAGCAGGCGGCGAGCCTTGTCGAGGTTGACGTTGTCAGGCCAGCTGTTGAGCGGTGCGAAACGCTGCGTGCCGGAAGAGGCGCCGCCGCGGCCGTCGCCGGTGCGGTAGGTGCCGGCGCTGTGCCAGGCCATGCGGATGAAGAGCGGGCCATAATGGCCGAAGTCGGCCGGCCACCATTCCTGCGAATCCGTCATCAGGGCGGTGAGGTCTTTCTTCAGAGCCTCCAGATCGAGCTTCTTGAATTCCTCGGCATAGTTGAATGCCTTGCCCATCGGGCTGGATAGCGCCGTGTTCTGGTGAAGAATCCGAAGGTTCAGCTGGTTCGGCCACCAGTCACGGTTCGAACGGGCCGAAACGCTCGTGTTTCCATGCGGAAACGGACACTTGCCGGCATTTTCGACTTTATTATCCATAATTTTTCTCCCTTACGATGATTTGAATTGTGACGACCGGAGATGGAGTTTTGCCAGCCCTCCGGGAAATGGTCCGGCTTGAAGGCGGGCATGGCGGCGACATGTCAGACGCATGAATTTCCCGTTGTTCTGGTCTTGCACGAAACAAGGACGTGAAAACAGGCAAAGCTTGGGTCCTCTGCCTTCCAACGCCCCGCACATCGATGAACTGAACGCAGTCAATGCTCCCAATGTGAGCTTCGTGTGACGGGCGGCCGCATCTCATCCTTGCCGCGGCACTATAGCCAAGGCTCTCCATTAATTTAAGTTGGATTTCCTGATTGGCGCGATAAGATAAACTTATGACGAACCTCACTCTCAAACAGCTGCGCTATTTCGAAGCGCTGGCCCGGCACGGCCACTTCGGGCGTGCCGCGGATCTATGTGCGATCTCCCAGCCCGCCCTGTCGATGCAGATCAAGGAACTGGAGGAGCAACTCGGCACGGATCTCTTCGAAAGGAGCGCGCGCCAGGTTCGGTTGACCAATTTCGGAGAGGCGTTTGCGATCCGTGTCCGCGACATCCTGCGTTCCGTCGACGAGCTGGGAGACCTTGCCCGCGCATCACACAATCAGCCGGTCGGCCGATTGCGGATCGGCATCATCCCGACGGTCGCGCCCTATCTGCTGCCGAGCATCATCGGCAATCTCTCCCGGATATATGACGGGCTCGATATTCATGTGCGCGAGACCCTGACATCGAAACTGGTCGAGGAACTGGAGGAGGGGAGACTGGATACGGCGATCGTCGCCCTGCCCATCTCCGAGGCATCTTTGACGGAGGTGCCGCTGTTTGCGGAAAATTTCGTGTTGGTGCGGCCGAGCGAGGACGAAGGCAAGCCCGTTCCCAACCGCGAGGCGCTTCGCGAGATGCGGCTGTTGTTGCTGGAGGAGGGCCATTGTTTCCGCGATCAGGCGCTCTCCTTCTGCAATATACAGTCGGCGCTCCCACGGGAACTAATGGACGGCAGCTCGCTGTCGACACTGGTGCAGATGGTCAGCGCCGGCATCGGCGTCACCTTGATACCGGAGATGGCCGTGGCGGTGGAAACCCGTTCCGCCTCGGTTTCCACCGTGCGCTTTCAAAGTCCCCAGCCTTCACGGACGATCGGCATGATCTGGCGCAGGACGAGCCCTCTCGCCAAGCAGCTGATGCAGATTTCCGAAGTGGTCCGCGAGGCTGCGGACGTCATGCGCGAGCAGCATGATTCGATCTGGCGCACGCAGGATCTGGAGCTTGATGGACGGTTGCAGAAGAAAGCCGCAAGGCGAGCCGGGAAGGGCGTCTTGTTTGACGCCGCCGATGATCCAGCGCCAGGCGGATAGCTCTCGCATCGTCACATTAACGCTGTTCGCAGCTTTTCCACAGGCCGGGATATTTCAAACGATTGAAACTATTTTAATCGTTTAAATAGTTTAATGCCTTGATTTACAAAGAAACTCTTCCATGTCATGCCAAGGATGCATGACAATGGAGGTCGTGATGCAAGAATTTGAAAACGTAAGAGATGAAATTCCTACGTATGTGATTGATCGCCTGGAAAATGAATGGCGGCTGGTACAGGCTCAGAGCGTTCCGGTGAAGATCGCGCTCTCCACCGAGACGCCTGCCCAGACAGCGCCGGGAGCGTCCGACAGCCTGACATCCGTCGACAAGTAATCATTTAAGGAGACCGGATCGCACCGTGCTCTGCTACCGTGCTCTGCTGATGAGAGCTCCGGTGAGGTCAATCTCGGCACTTCTCCTCTTCCCGTCACAACCCAGAAGCGGATCAGCCCCGGCTCATGGCCAGGGTTGTCGTTTGCTCCGTTGTTTACCGGGTGATGCGCTTCGCAAGATTGCTTCAGGCGTCGAGATAGCGCTCGGTCAGCCGTGCCCACATGGCGGCGCCGACGGTCAGGCTTTCGTCGGCGAAATCATACTTGGCACTGTGGAGAATGGCCGAGTTCAAGCCATTGCCGAGGCGCAGGAAGCTGCCGGGCTTGTGTTCCAGGTAATGAGAGAAGTCCTCGCTGCCGGGAATGAGGCTACAGGTGGTGACCTTGTCGGCGCCGACGAGTTCTTCTGCAACCATGCGCGCGAACTCCGTTTCCTTTTCGGAATTGACGACGACCGGATGACCGTGGGTGTAGTCGATTTCGACGCTCGCACCATAGCCGTCAACGATGGATTCTGTCAGCTTGCGGATGCGAGCCTCGAGCAATTCACGCACCTTCGGATCGAAGGAGCGGACGGTGAGCAGCATCTTCGCGCTTTCCGGAATGACGTTTGAAGCCTCGCCGGCATGGATGGCGCCGACCGTCACCACGGCCGTCTGTGTCGGGTCGATGCTGCGGGCAACGATCGTCTGCAGGCTGACGACGAGATTGCAGGCGATGACGACGGGATCGATGGTCAGATGCGGGCGCGACGCATGGCCGCCTTTGCCTGTGATGGTGATCTCGACCGTGTCCGCTGCCGCCATCAGCGGGCCGGAGCGCAACAGCCAGGTGCCTTCCGCAGCACCCGGATGATTGTGCAGCCCGTAAATGACGTCGAAGGGGAAGCGTTCGAAGAGGCCATCCCTAATCATTGCCGGGGCGCCGCTCACCGCCCCCGCCTCCTCGGCGGGCTGGAAGATGAGATTGACCGTGCCGTTGAAGCGGCGGGTGCGGGCAAGATATTCGGCAGCCCCCAGCAGCATGGTCGTATGGCCGTCGTGGCCGCAGGCATGCATCTTGCCCGGCACCTTGCTGGCATAGGTATGGCCGGTCTGCTCGGTGATCGGCAGGGCGTCCATATCGGCGCGGATGGCGATGCTCTTCTTGCCGGCTCCAACAGTCATGCGCGCGACGACGCCGTGGCCACCGACATTGCGCGTCACTTCATAACCCCAGGCTTCCAGCTTCTCGGCAACGAAGCGTGCGGTTTCCGCTTCTTCGAAGGAAAGCTCGGGATTGGCGTGCAGATGCCGGCGGATGCCAGTCAGTTCGGCCTTCATCGGCTCGAAGTCCGAGAGCCGGGCGAAATCGTTGTCGAGGGTCATGGCTATTCCAATGGTTCGCTTGAGCCGCCATCCGCCATAGAGCGTGCAGGCTTTACTGATGATGGAGCTGTCGCGCTAGATGAAGCGCGACAGGAAGCTTCTGGTGCGCGGATGCTGCGGATTGCCGATCACATCCTCCGGCTTGCCCTGTTCGACGATCTTGCCGCCATCCATGAAGACGACGCGGTCGGCCGCTTCGCGGGCAAAGCCGATCTCGTGGGTGACGACGATCATGGTCAGGCCCTGGCTGGCGAGATCGCGCATGGTTGCCAGCACTTCGCCGACCAGTTCCGGATCGAGCGCCGAAGTCGGCTCGTCGAACAACATCAGCTTCGGCTTGATCGCCAGTGCTCTGGCGATCGCCACGCGCTGCTGCTGGCCGCCGGAAAGCTGCCTAGGGTAGTTGTTGGCCTTGGTCGAAAGCCCGACGCGGTCGAGGAGTGCGAGCGCGTTCTCCGTCGCCTGTTTGCGGCTTTCGCCATGGATGCCGATCGGCGCCTCGATGACATTCTGCAGCGCCGTCATATGCGGGTAGAGATTGAACTGCTGGAATACCATGCCGATCTTGCGCCGCTGCAGCGCGATCGCGTGGTTGGACAGTTTGACGAGCCGGCCCTTGTTGAGCCGGTAGCCGATCTGCTCGCCATCAACCTCGATCGAGCCGCGATTGATCGATTCCAGATGATTGATGCAGCGCAGGAAGGTCGACTTGCCGGAACCGGATGGCCCGAGAATGACGACCACTTCGCCTGGTGCGACATCAAGGTCGATGCCTTTCAGGACTTCGAGGTTTTCGAAGGATTTGTGGACGTTACGCGCCTGTACCAGCGGCCGCACGTTGGCCTTGGTACCCGTTGGGATATTCATCGGGGCGTTCATTGGCCCGCCTCCTGTGCCGGCACGAGCGCCGGCGAGCTGCCCTTTACGGCCTTCGCCGCGCCGGAACGGCGGTCGGCGCGGCTATAATAGCGCTCGATGTAGCTCTGGCCGATGTTCAGCACCGAGGTAATCAGCAGATACCAGATGACGGCGACGAGCAGCATCGGGACGACTTCGAAGGTGCGGTTGTAGATCGACTGCACGGAGTAAAGCAGGTCTGCCATGGCGATGACACTGACGAGCGAGGTCGCCTTGATCATGCTGATGAGCTGGTTGCCCGTCGGCGGCACGATGGAGCGCATGGCCTGCGGGATGATGATGCGGCGGAGCGCGCGGATGCGCGTCATGCCGAAGGCTTCGGCCGTCTCGAACTGGCCCCTGTCGACCGAAAGCAGGCCGCCGCGGATGATCTCCGCCATATAGGCAGCTTCATTCAGCGCCAGGCCGGCAATGGCCGCCGTCATCGGGCTGATGACGGAATTCGTGTCCCAGCTGACGAAGGTCGGGCCGAAGGGAATGCCGATCGAGAGCGTCGGGAAGAGCGTCGAGAGATTGTACCAGAAGATCAGCTGCACCAGCAGCGGCGTGCCGCGGAAGAACCAGATGAACAGCGAGGCGAGCGAGCTTGCGAGCGTATCCTTCGACAGCCGCGCGATCGCCAGCAGCAGGCCGAGCACGATGCCAACCGCCATGGCGACGACGGTCAGGCCAAGCGAGACATAGAGGCCGCTGATAACGACGGGATCGAAGAAATACTGGCCGACGACGTGCCAGCCAAAGTTCTCGTTGTTGGCAACCGACCAGGCAAAATAGGCCGCGATCGCGAGGGTTATCACCCAAGCCGCCACACGGCCCTTCGGAAACGGTTTATGGGCATTCGCCACATCCCGTTCGGCCGCATCGCCTGAAGGCGATGCGATATATCCGGTGTTCGTACTCATTTCGGCAACGTCCCGCCAAGATTGATACCGGGTTCCTTGATCATGTTGTTCTCAAGGCCCCATTTCTTCATGATGGCGGCATAAGTGCCATTGTCCATCAGAACCTTGACGGCATCCTTGAGAATGGGGCCGAGCGGCGAGCCCTTCGGCACGACTGCGCCCTGATAGAGATCCTCGAAACCGTTCTTCTGGCCGACGCCGGTCAGTTCCAGCTGGCCGTTGGCCTGCGAAACGAAATAGGTGAGCGGCGCCTGCGAAGAGAAGAAGGCGTCGGAACGCTTGGAGCGGACGGCGAGGATCGAGCTCGGCTGGTCGGTGAAGGACTGGACCTCGATCGCACCCTTGCCGTCGGTCTTGCATTTCTCGGCCTGGACCTGGATGACCTTCTCGGCCGATCCGCCGGCCATGACGGCGATGCGCTGGCCGCAGGCGCTGTCGAGCGAGGTGATGCCCTTCGGATTGCCCTTCTGGACGGCGAAGACGACGAATTCCTGCACCCAGTCGACGAAATCATTGGCCTCTTCGCGGCTCTTGAAATCGCCGATCGGGCCGAAGGCGAATTGGTAGCGGCCGGAATTGATGCCGGCGAGGATGGCGGGCAGACCGCTGACGCTTTCGTGCTCGATCTTCACGCCGAGGATCTCGCCGATCGCGTCGGTCAGGTCCGCGCTGGCGCCGGTGAGCTTGGTGCCGGTGACGATCTCATAGGGAGGGAAGGAGCCGTTGTTGACGGAGATCATCTTGCCGGAGGTTCGTAGGGCTTCGGGCAGCTTGGCGTGCAGATCGGCGTTGACCGAAAGTTTCGGCGGGCTGGCGTCTTGCGCAAGGGCCGAGCCCGAGATCATCAGGCCTGCCACGGTAAGGTAGGTCATTTTCTTCAGCGACATATTTGTTCCCCTTTTTTGCTTTGCATTTTTGAGTTTTTGTCGATGGTTACTTGGCGCTCGTCCGGCTACCGTCGACGTCGAACGGGAAGAGTTCCTCCGGCGTCATCAGGCGCGGCAGGATGCCTTGCACATGCAATTCCCCAGCGAAATCGGCGATCATCTTGCGATTGGCAGCAAAGCCGCTGGCATCCCAGCCCTCCGGCAGCTCTGCTGCCGATTTCAAGAGTTCGTCGAGCATGAAGGGCGTGGTGTCGGCATATTTGCGCCGCTTGCTAAGCCAGACGCGCTGCGATTCATCGATCAGGGCGCTCAACTCGGCAATGACCCAGGGATGCTCGGCGACGATTTCGGCCTTCAATCCGATCAGGTGCATACCCGGTACATAGCCCACATCGTCGAAATAGCGACGCTCGGCGCTGCGGAAATCGGAAAGGAGCTGGCGGAAGCCGGAACCGCCGGCGAAATAACCGTCCGGCATGAAAGGTGTGAAGATCGCGTCGAGCAAACCTTCTTTCAGCAGATCCACCATCGGCCTTTCGCCGGGTGCGGCCTCGATGCGGCCGGCACGGCCGAAGCCGTCGAGGCGATCGGTGATCGGGTGGGCTTCGGTCAGGCGGCCGGCATACCACATGGCATCCTCGACGCCGACGCCTTCGCGGCGAAGTGCGGCGCGTGTCCACGTATTGCCGGAGTCGCGCCAGCCGGTGACGCCGATACGCTTGCTGGCCAGTTGCCCGAAGCTCGTGATCGGGCTGTCCTTGGTGGTGATGACACAGCGGTGGCGGAAGCCGCGCATGATGAAGTTCGGAATGCCGACGACGCTCTCGTCGCCGTCGATGCGCAATTGCGTATAACGGCTGAACGAGGTTTCGGCCGCGTCATAGGCATCGCTCTTGCCGACATGCGAGATGAGCGTGCCGACACGATCCACCTTGAGGTCAAGCTTGGGGGAGGAGACGTCACCCAGGACCAGCGGCGTCATATAGTCCCAGTCGCGGAGGGCAAGGCGGAGAGTTAGAGGCATGAATATTCACTCGCTGGAAAACTTGTTTTTCAGATGATTAAATGTTCAATATTTGTCGATCAAATGTTATTACGTTATTGAACATTAAAAGATGGCGTGGAAATGAGCGATAATCGGGACGCGAAGTGGTTTGCCGAAAAATTAAACGATCGGACGATTCGCGGTATCGCGCTTGAAACGAGCGCGTTGATCCGCGCCGGCGCGCTGCCTGTTGGTACCAAATTGCCGCCGATCCGCGATCTGGCCTTTGCGCTCGGTATCAGTCCGGCAACTCTTTCGGAGGCGTGGAGCGAGCTTAGGCGCCAGAAGATCATCAGCGGGCGCGGCAGGAACGGCACATGGGTCAGCGGCGACCGTTTCATTGCCAAGCCGGCGCGTCTTGCAAGCGCGGGCGACTATGGCAACGACGCCCTCAATCTGACGGCGGCCGTGCCCGATGTCCGGTTGCTGCCGAAACTGGAAGCGGCGATGGCCTACGGGGCCTCAGCCGAAAATCTCAACAGTTACGAGCGCAATCGCATCCTACCGGAGCTGGAGGAGGAGGTCAGGAAGACCTGGCCATACGAGCCGGAGGCGTTCCTGGCGACCAATGGCGGCTATAATGCCGTCTACACCTTGATCAATGCCTTGGTCATGCCGGGCGCTGCCGTTGCGATCGAGGACCCCACAGGCATGCGGCTTCTCGATATTCTGGAGGATCGCGGTGCCCGCATCATTCCGGTGAAATGTGACGAAGAGGGCCCGCTGCCGTCTTCGCTGGAAGAAGCGCTGAGATATCGCCCCGTTGCATTCATCTTCCAGCCACGCGTCCATTCCGTCACCGGCCAAAGCGTGAGCGTGGCGCGCATGGCGCGCATGGCGGAGATCCTTCGCGACACGGATACGTTGATCGTGGAAGACGATGGTATTGCCGATATCTCGACGGCTCCGCGCCATTCCATGGGGCAGCTCTTTCCCGATCGCGTCATCCATATCCTGCCATTTTCCAAGACGCACGGGCCGGATCTGCGCCTCGCGGTCTTGTCGAGTTCGCGGGCGATCGTCGAGCAGATCCAATCCTATCGCAGCTTCAGTTCAGGTTGGACGAGCCGCATTCTGCAGGCGGCCGCCGCCTGGCTGCTACGCGATCCGGCAACTGAAGCCTGCCTCGACCATGCCCGTAAGACCTATCGAGAGCGCCGGGCCGGTCTCATCGATGCGCTCGGCGAGCGCGGCGTCGTTGCGCGCCACGGAGAAGGGTTGTCTGCCTGGGTGCCGGTCTCGTCGGAGCCCTTCGCGATGGTGACGCTTGCAGCCAGGGGCATCGCGGTACATCCGGGCGCCAAGTTTTCGATCCTGTCCAGCAGCCATTTGCGCGTCGCGACGGCCAATCTCGCGGAACGGCGCGAATACGTTGCGGATGCCATCGCACTTGCTGCGGTTCATACGTGATCGCTGAGACCGGCTAGCCGCGCTGGCTGGCCTCAATGCCTTTGGGGGTGCCCTTCAAGGAGCCGATATAGCGAACCATGATTTCAGCAAGCTTGGCCGAGATGAGCGCGATGATGGAAATCGCGACGAGATAGATCGCGATGTAGACCGGCTGCGGCAGATGGTCATTGCGCATCATGTGCCCGTAGATCTCGGTAAAGCCGCGATGGCACATGTAGATCGGGTAGGAGAGGTAGCCGAGAAAAATGCCGAGCCGCTGCAGCTTGGCCGGCAATTCGAGCATCGTGCCGGCAAGGACGATGAGCGGCGAGATCAGGATGCAGAAAACAAGCGCATATTTCAGCGAATAGGTGGGGAGAAACAGCAGGATTAAGATCGCCGCAATGGGCAATAGCGCCGCGTAGCTGCTCACCGTTCGGCCGAGTACGGTGGTGTTCCGAAGCCGATAGATGATCATTCCGAGCGTGAAGGAGAAGAAGACGCGGGCAAGGCCGCCGTCGACGGAGCGCCATTCCCAACCGAGATCGAGCGATTTATGAAAGAAGACCGAGCCGATCAGCATCGCCAGAGACGCGGCGGCGATGAGGATGAGGCTGCGCGTTTTCAGCCGGAACAGCACGAGCGCGAATACCAGATTGGCCAACAGTTCCCAAAACAGCGACCAGGCGGGGCCATTCAGCGGATAGAGCGCCCAAATGTCTCCCGCCGACCGGGTGAGAAAACTCGGTGAAGGCAACATGAAGGCGGTCGTGAGAATGCTTGCAGAGAGATCGGCGCGTCCGACGCCTACCGCCTGCCAATGCAGCAGCAATTGCACGAGACCGTAGACGCTGCCGATGAGGAAAAGCGGATAAAGGCGTGCATAGCGGGCCTTCATGAAGGCGAGCACCGTCATGCCACCCGCGAGCTTTTCGCCATAGGCTCTGGCGATGACGAAGCCGCTGAGCACGAAGAAGAAATCGACCGCGATATAGGCTGACGGCGCATAGGGTCGATCGAGGTGGTAGACGACAACGGCGAGGGCTGCCAGGCCGCGCATCGCATCCAGGGCGGCGTATCTATGTTTCGTTGCGTCAGCCGGCATTGATCGAAACCTCTTGGGGCGAAAGGATTGTGCCTGCGCTATCCGGTGGCGCGCGCGCCGAAGAACTCGTTTCTGAGATTGCGGTCGAGCGGGCGCACCCGCGAAAGGTTGCCCAGGAATTGGCGGGGACTTGTCAGCACCGAACGGTTCAGGAAATGCGTCCTGATGAGATTGGAGGACTTGCTGTGGGCGCCGGCATGGCCGACCCGATAGATCGCGCCGCGGAAGGGAAGTGATCCGAGCGGCGAGCCGGCCCCGGCAAGCAGCTTGCCGATGCGCACATGGCTGCCGAGCATGGTTTTGATGTAATCGACCTCGGCATCCTCGAAGGTCGCAGGCAGGCTATAGAGATCGGAGCGGATGATCAGCGACGTGCCGCAATAATTGGCGAAGTCGTTGTGATGCAAAAGCAGCCGGCCGCCTTCGTTCCAGAGATAGCCCCGATCGATCTTCCAGCCGTTGGCATCGCTATTTCTCGCGGCAAAATCGACGATATTGGCGCTGACGAAATCATCGTCGTCGACGATCATGAAGAAGCGTGTGTCGCGCGCCGACAACATGCCGCTCAGCACACGGCGGCCCTTATCGAGCCGGAAGGCGTCATAGACCTTTTCCCGGTCGGCACCATCGATGTCGTGGAGCTGGTTCGGCGGGAAGGTCACGCGCTCCGCTGTAAAATTCGGCGGCAGATCGGGCAGGTCGGCGCCTTCGTTTGCGACAACAACGCCGCGCCAGTTGCTGTTGGATTGCCCGGCGATCGATGCGATCGTTTGCGACAGCCGCCGTTTCAGCGAAGGCCAATCATTGGAATTGGCCTGATGGCGAACGGGAATGATGAACGTAACCAGTGTCATGAGGCACCTTTCCGACATTTGCTATTGCTATCGCGGGGATCGAAGGGACCCATTTTGGATGCCATGCTTCGATCCGATGGCCACGATGGCAGCTATTGTGCCCTTGCGCGGCGACCTTGCAGTGTCGTCCGCACGAGGAAGAGAACTCTTTCTCTGCATAGAAGAAGGATGAGGCCCGAATAGGTGAGGCCGCCGACCAGCACTTCGCAGATCAGGCGTGCCGCGAGGGGCCGGTCGTACAAGGCCGAAGAGGTTGCCAGGACCACGACAAGCATGCCGAGATAGGCGGCTATGGGCCGCAGGAACTGGCCGAAATATTCAGAAATGCTGAGGCCGATCAATCGCGAGACCATCCACAGCGTTACCGGCCACAGCATCAGCACCCCGATCATAAGCCCGAAGACGACGGTCGCCACACCATATTGGTGGAGAATGAAAACGGTGAGGATCGAGACGACGTTGCGCACCAGCTGATAGTAGAACCACCAGTCGGACCTGCCTTGGCTGGTGATCAGGGATGCCTGGATGATGCCGATACCGGCCATCAGGCCGATCACGCAGAAGAAGCGCACCGGCCAGATGGCCGCCGCCCAGTGCGGTCCGAAGATCAGCGGAATGGCGTCGTCGGCGACCGCTGCAAGCCCCATGAAGGCCGGGAACGACACCAGCGAGCAGCCGAAGGTTGCCATGAGAAAGGCTTCGCGCACTTTGTCCCGATCGTGCTGCAGCGAGGAAAGCAGCACGTGGCTGACCGAATTCAGCCCGCCCGCCACCACATTGTTGAGCATCTCATAGAGCCGCCGGGCGAAATTATAGATGCCGAGAGCGGCCGGGCTTACCAGCGTGCCGATGATCAGCTGATCGAGATTCATGGTCTGCAGGAAGCGGTTACCCGAGGCGAAGATGCCGTAATGCAGCAGCTCGCGCAGGCTCGAGAGCTTTACCCTGAAGCCCGGCAGCCACTTCGCGCCCCAGAAAGCCGCGATGCAGGCGGCGGCCGGCGCGGCGATCTGGGCGATTGCAAGCGCCCAGAGCCCGAAACCGGCGAAAATCAGCGAGAGGCAGATGACCGCCGAGACGAAGGTGGCAATCGCGGTGCGGGCTGCGGCAAGATGAAAGGACATCGTCCGGCCGATCAGGGCATTGGGGACGATGATCATCATGTCGAAGAAGATTTTCAGGCCGATAATCAGTAGCAGCTTGACGATATCGTCATGTCCGACCCAGTGCGCGAGGAAGGGCGAAAGCAGAAACAGCGCGGCATAGAGAATGGCCGCGGAGACAAAAGACAGCCAGAAGACCGTATCGAGATGGCTGCGCCGAATGGATTTCTGCTGAATCAGCGCTTCGCCGAAGGCCGTCGGCCCAAAGCCGGAAGCAAAACTGACGATGGCGAAGGCGAGCGCCACCAGACCGAAATCCTGGGGCAGAAGAAAACGGGACGTGACGACAAACACCAGACTGTTGAGCGCCGTCGGGATCAGCGTGTCCAGCGCCGACCAGAAGGCACCCCTCAATGCGGCCCGCGATCGGTTTTCGCTCAGATGTTCAAAGACGATTTCATCCGCTTCGGAAACCAGCAAACGCATACCTCGCCGTCCAGATCTTCATTGGCGCCGGAATTCCAGCGCCCGCCATTGTCGCGTCGCCATCATTCGATAGAGCAAGACCGCGTGTTGGATGCTTGATCTAGGCCAGCACCTCGATTTGTCTAGGGGCGGATTGTTGCATTGCAACATTGCGTTGCTGAAAGTGATCTCGTGATCAAGGCAAACGCGAATTCTGTCTGTTCAGGGCGGCGAAAAACGCTGCAGCTATTGCGCGGCTGAGCGGACCCTTGGCTCGTCCCACTCGATTTCGGGCGCTGAATCGGCCTCTTCCTGGGGCTCGATCATCTCGTAAAGATAGCCCTCCAGCATGTCGCAGGCACGCTCGCTGGCGCCGATCTTCGCTTCGGTTTCGCTGATGGCGGTGGCGATCGCCTTGATGCGCGCGCGCAGCATGTGGCCGACCACGTCCTTGCCGGGGCGCTTGCCCAATCGATCGAGGTGAAGACCGATGCGGTCGGAATGCCGCTCAAGCTCGCTCTTGCTGAAATTCGCCTTGCGAATTTCCTCGAGAAGGCTTGCCCGCATCTTGGCAACCGGATCGAAGGTTCCTGGTTCGCGCTCGTCGAGCACCATCTCGGTGATGAGTTTTTCAATCGCGACCAGCGCCTGCAGGTCGACTGCATCGGTCAATTCGACGTCATAGCCGGTATCGTCGAACACCTTGCGACGCACGGGATCGAGAAGCAGCTCGTAGGCCTTCTGCAATCGAGCGAAAGCTTCGGTATCGCCGCCGGAATCCGGATGGGCAGCCTTGGCGCGCTTGCGATAGGCCGCCTTGATCTGCTCTTCGTTGGCATCGCGCGCAACGCCGAGAATATCGTATGGATCAGTCACTCCAACTCCTGCCGCCGCTCACACTGCCGACGCGGTTTAAACTTGCCGCCAGCCTGTTTCAATCAGGCCCGGCGCTATTTGTACCATCACAAAGGCAGAGTTTGGACAAAAAGAGTCTTGTGTCAAAGTCGAAGCGATTCTCCCGTGGAAAAGCGCTGCCTCAGATCGTCCGATAGAAGAAGCATGGTCGCTTCAGCCGGACGATGGGCGCTTCGCTTGATTTGGGACAGATAGGGGAGCGGGGATGCCATGCCGATGGCCGTTTTGTCGGCGATCGCTGGTAATGCAAAACAATCGGCCCGCCTCCTTGCAGGAAGCGGGCCGATTGCAGAGGCGTTTCGGCTTTTTAGGCCGCCGAGAACGGTACGGCGACGAAGGTCTTGCTACCGTCGCGTTCGATCAGCAGCAGGACGGATTTGCGGCCATCCTTGCCGGCCTGGGCGACGGCCGTCTGAACGTCACGGGCATTGCGCACCGGCTGGTCGTTGACCGAGACGATGATGTCGCCGGTCTGGATGCCGGCAGCGGCAGCCGGCTTGTCTGGGTTGACGCTGGCAACCACGGCGCCCTCGACGCCATGCGGCAGGTTCAGCTGCTGACGGACATCGGGCGTGAGGTTGGCAAGACCGACACCGATGCTTGGCTGGTTGGACGGCTGGACCTTGCCGTCGCCATTGTCGTTGGCAGCCTGTTTGCTGTCGTCATTGCCGCCGATGGTGACATTGACGTCCATGCTCTTGCCATCGCGCCACAGCGTGACCGAGCGCTTGTCGCCGGGAGACAGATCGGCAACCAGCCGCGACAGGTCCTTCGGCGTCTTGACGGTCTCGTTGCCGACCGCGGTGACGATATCGCCGCTCTTGATGCCGGCGCGGGCAGCCGGCGTATCGCCATTGACGCTGGCAACGAGCGCACCTTCAGCCTGCGACAGGCCCATCGCGTTGGCGACGTCCGAAGTCACGGGCTGGATTGCGACACCGAGGTAGCCGTGATCGATGGAGCCGTTCTTCTCCAGCTTGGCGACGATCGACTTGGCCTCGTCGGAAGGAATGGCGAAGCCGACGCCGACGCTGCCGCCGTTTGGCGAGTAGATGGCGGTGTTGATACCGACGACATTGCCTTCACGGTCGACCAGCGGGCCGCCGGAATTGCCGTGGTTGATCGGGGCGTCGATCTGGATGAAGTCGTCATACGGGCCGCTGTGCAGGTCGCGGCCGCGGGCCGAGACGATACCGGCGGTAACGGTGGTACCGATGCCGAAGGGGTTGCCGATCGCCAGGATCTGGTCGCCGAGCTTCAGTCTGTCGGAATCGCCCCAGGCGATGGTTGAGAGCGGCTTCGGCGCGTTGATCTTCAGGACCGCAAGGTCAGACTTAGCATCTGCGCCCAGCAATTTGGCCGGCAGTTCGGTGCCGTCATCGAGCGTCACCTTGATGTCGATCGCGTTCTGAATGACGTGATTGTTGGTGACGATGATACCGTCAGGGCTGATGATGAAGCCGGAACCAAGCGCCATGGCGCGCTGGCTCTGCTGTTGACGCGGCATCTGCTTCGGGAACGGAATGCCCTGATTTTCGAAGAATTGCCGGAACTGCTCGTCCATCGGCGAATTGCTGCCGTCGGCGCTGGTGTCGGTCGCCTTCATGGTCGTGGTGACGGTGACGACGGCCGGTTTATCGGCATCGACGATCGGTGCGAAGGAGCCGCCGGGCGCGATGATGCCGGCCGGTTCGGCAGCAGAAGCTACGGACGCCGATGTGCTGAAAGCGAAGGGCAGCGCGCCTGCGCCGACGATAATGGCGGCGCCGACAATGGCTGCGGTACGATGTTTGCGGAGGAGAGATGGCATGACAGAAGTCCCTTACGAGATCGTTGACGTTGTGGCGCCCTGTCCATGTCCAGGACAGGTGTCGAATGGTCCGCGTCAATTGCTCCGGGAGGCTTTGAGCTTCGTCTTTACTGCTAGAGACGAAGTATAAAACTGAATTGGCGCTTGTTGGTAATATGATCCGCCAATCGAATTTTACAAATTAAATATCGATCATGTTTTTATTGCAAAATGTTAAGATATTACATGAATTTAATGTTGCTTGACCGGAATTTTTCCATATTTAAAGCTGCTGCGCCGGCCATCGCTTGAGCGCTTCGGTACCAAGCTCCGTCAAAGCGTAAATGCCCCGATCGACGCGCTCGAACCAGCCATAGACGTTATCCCTCAGAATTTGCGGCGCCTTTGGCGCCGACGCGCGCATATCTTTCGGCCGCTGGACGCCATTTTCGAGCGCGGCGGCGCAGACGAGGGCCTGCTGTCGATAGGCGGTCATGATCGGCTTGCGCGTGCTGCCGCCAAGAGCAGGGTCGCCTTTTCTCCGGCGATGTTCTTCAACAAGGCGTGATCTGCGTCGTGGATTCTTGCGAGGCATCGGCGAGACGGGGCTGACGGCGATATCGACGACATCACTGTCCGATACCGTCAGCATGCCGAAGCCAAGCCTTCGGCAAAGGTCGCGGAAGCGCCGGTCTCCTTCGCGGCCCTTGCCCTTTGCCGAGACGCGGGCGGCAATCCACACTTCGTCGCTGGCCGCGGCACGATCCACCGCCTGCAGGATCAGCTCGAGATTGAAGCTCATCTTCAGCTCGCAGATGACGACGACGGGAGGCTCGCCATCGGTCAGGCCGACAAGATCGCAGCCGCCGATCTCGCCTTTCACCGCATAGCCGGCGGCTTCGAGAAATGACTTGATCGGGAGATAGAGCGCCGTTTCCAAATCCGCCTCCGGGCTTTGCACATCCGGATGAGATTAACCGATTCGGTTAACCAGAAGGTCGATAGGGGCGGGAAGGGGGTTCTTACGGCGCAGCCGAATATCGCGGGATGAAAGAAGGGGCCGATAACACGGCCCCTCTTGTCGTTCGCTCAGGCTTTGAAGTCCAGTTTGACCTCGCAGGCGCCGATCGAGGCCGGCAACAACGGTTTGCGGATGCGCTGGCCGAATTGCCGCTTGAAGCCGAAGACATTGCCGACCAGGCTCCTGGTGTAGAGGCCGGGACCGCTCGAATAGATGCGCCAGCCGCCGTCCACGGCGATATCGCCCGCCTTGACGCGCGCCCAGTCCGACGACGCATGGTAACGGTCGTCGAAGGCCGCATCGCTGCTGCTGAAATAGGTGTTGCGCTGGCGGAGCGATGCATGCTCCACCCGGCCGCTGACGGCGATCGGGTTGGCGAGCGCCAGGGCTTGCCACACGGCCTCCGCATCGTCGTCGAGGGCGAGGGCCTCGCAATAGCGAAGATGCGCATGCACATACATGAGCCCGATCTCGCGGCCGAAGAAGGACGAGGATTCGGCGCGGCGGAAGAGCTTTTCCGGACCGCCGGAATAGGTGGCCGGCTTTTCCATCAAACGCACGCCATCCGGGAACAGCAGGTTATCGCGGATGAGCTTCATATGCGCGTGGCGCTGATCTGGCGTGAACAGGCCACCGATCATCGGCTGGGTCATCGCTATCAGTGAATAATGCAGGCCGGTGCGCGTATCCTCAGGATGCAGCAGCAATTCGACGCCGTCATGGCTCGGATCGAAGACGCCGTAGCCGGCAACGACGCCGTCCCGCATCAGCAGCCGGTTGAAATCGGCACGCATGGCGACGGCCGTCGCCTGAAGCGATTGTGCTTCCTCATTGCGGCTGGCAAGCGTCAGGATGCCGGCGTAGCGCACCAGCTGCTCGTAAAGCAGCGAGACTGTCCAGCTGCTGACCATCCAGTCGCGCAAATGCGGATCGGCCGGCTGCAGGCTGTCGTTCCAGTCGCCTTCGCCATAGCGGATCAGGCTCGTGCCCGGCACGAAGCGGCTGCGGACCGTGTCCAGCAGCTTTTCGATGTGATCGGAGATCGTCGCACGTTCCGAGGTCAGCTGCATGGTGTCGTCGGCACGCCATGGGACCGTCTTGGCGAGGAAGGTGATGTCGCCAGTCGCCTCGATATAATCGCAGAGCGCCTTCAGCGGCCAGACGACGATATCGCCATGCGCTTCGCCGGCGCGGATATTGGCGTAGGGCTCCAGCATGAACCATTGCGGCCAGTCGCCGCGATCGCGATACTGTTCGGAAAAGAGCGTGGAGAGAATCTGCCGGACTTCCTCGTCATGCTCGTAGGCCAGCAGGAATTCGATCGGCCCCTGGCAGACGTCACGCGTGCCCCAGGCCGCACCCGTATATTGCTCCAGCCCATGCGGCACGCTCAAATGCACGATGGCATCATGCGCGATCCAGGGCAGCATGATCGCTTGTGCCATCACATCGCGGCCGTTGCCTTCGATGCGCGCGCCTCGGGTCACATGGCTCCAGAAGCGTTGCGCCGGCGCCAGCATCTCGTCGCTTTCGACGCCGGCGCTGTAGCGCGCGGCAAGCGCTTCTGCGGCCTCGGGATCGGTCATCGACCCCGCAACGGCAAAGCGCAGCGCCTGGGTCGGATGCGATTTCAGGGCGATGAACGGGCCGTTGCGTGCGGCGCCGTCGCGATAGAGCAGCTCGTCGCCGCCGATCGCCTCGAACGCATCGGGCGTCGAGGTGACGAGATGGTAACCGGCCTTCGGGTAGCGATCCCAAAGCCAGGACGGCTGCGGCCGGAAGGAAATGCGCTTGGCCGCCGTATCGACCGCGATATTCGCCACGGCCTCATAGTCGCGTTCGCCGAGCACGATATGGCCGAACACCAGGAAGCGGCAGGCCTCGCCTTCCACCGAAACGCTCCATTGCATGGCCGGGTCATTGCCCGAAGCGATTGCCGACACGGTGATGGTGCGGCCGGAAAGCCGGTAGATCCAGCTGGTATCGCTGAGCCCCATCTCGAACGCCGCGGGCACGCCAAGCAGCCGCCAGCCGTCGCCAAGGTCGACGAGGATGCGCAGGCCGCTCGATCGCGTCAGGTTGTACGGGTCGCGCGAGACGGAGAACAGCTTGTGGAAGGAGGTGTTGCCGATGGTCAGCTGCGCGGCGAAGATGCCCTGCATCCAGCAGGTGGCGGCGAGCGTATGGTCATCAAGCAGCATGTTCTGCCCGCTGCGGACGATGGCGCCGTGACGGCGAGCGACCAGCCGCTCCTTTTCGCGGAGCACAATGTGCCTGTTATGCGGCCCATCCGGCGCGAAGAAGGAGAGCAGCTTTCCATCCGCATGTTCTTCCAGAACGCGCTTGGGATAGAGCGCCTCGATATCAACTTGATCCAGCTCTTCGCTCTCGGCAAGAGGGGCGTCCTGCACGAGACTGTGCGCCGGCTGCGCCGCCGCTATCGTGTCTACGACGAGCTCACCCTGAAGCTTCGGCAAGCCGTCGAGGTGGGCAAGATCGGCGTCGCTGGAAGCGGCCGGGTGATCGGCGATGAATAGGCCGAAAAAGGTCGTCGTGGCTGTTGCACCTGGTGCAAGCGAAAGCGGCTTTGACTGGATCGCCGGGCAGGCGACCTCATGCTGGCGGCGCACGCTCGGCAGGCTGGTGCCGAAGTCCGGCACCATGACGCCGTCGTTACCCTTGGAGGGCACGAGGAGCTGGATGGCGTCGGTTGCGTAAGCCGCAGCACCCTCGAGGCAGCCTTGTGCGAGCCACGGATTTCGTCCGCCCCCCTGCTTGAGGTTCTGCCGGTTCATGACGACAGGGCCGAAGGCGGCATGGCTGGCGATATGGTGGTCGATATATTGCGAGGCATAGGCTTCGCTGTTCATCAGGAAACCACGATCGCCGAGGCCGACATCCTGAAGAAGGACGAGATCGGCCGAAATCGTAGCGCTCGTGGTGTTCTGCAGCGACACCTGCCAGAACCATGCGGTCTGGCTCGGGTGCAGACTCAGGCTGACCGTATGTCTGACGCCGGCCGTCTCTCCGCTCCAGGAAAAGCCGCTTTTGCCGTGGCCGAACTGCACCGCAGCCTTCGGTCCGACGATTTCAGCCGTTTCAGGCCCGGCGCCGCCGACACGCAGATAGAGCCGGCCGATGCCGCCATAGACAGGCGAGCCGAGCACCTGATTGATCATGACGCCGCCCTGCTGGTCGGCGAAATCGATTGAGAACAGCGTGCCGTTCGGCAAGGCCGAAGCCGAAAGGCCGGCAGCGTTGCCGAGCGTGATAAGACCGAGTTCTTCGCGACGGGGCGTTTGAAAGCTGCGATTGGAGTCCGAGGACATAAGCGTGGTCTCGCTGTTTCATGGATCGGATAGGCTGCACTAGATCACAAGGCGATGCCCGATCATAGGAGGCATTTTCCTGTTCGCGCGTGCGATCATTGGTGACGACTTGCGGACATATCCGGCGCAATGCGCCGGATATTTGGGTCGAATCGATCCCTGTTTCAGTGATGCGGGGGCTCGGCGACCTGATTGGCCGTGCGGAGGACGATCGACAGGTCGGCATCGTCGAAAGCCTCCCTGGAGATGCCTTTCACCTTGAACCTCCTGCTGTCACCGGGCGCGAGATTGACCAGCATGTCGTCGACTTCGGCATTCGGGCTGATTCGGTCGACGAACAGGCAGACGTCGCGCAGGAACGACTGCGCGGTGATCGTCACAGTGATCCCGTCCGTCGTCTGCGTGCTCTCGATGTCGAAGCGGGGCTTCGGATACTGCAGCTTCATATCCTTCTCGAAGAACCACCAGGCTTCGGCATCGCCAAGGCGGGCGCGGAGGAATTCCCGACGCGGATCGCCCGGGGTCGCAACCTCGGCCGGGATTTCGATATCGGTATTTCCGAAGCGATCGCACAGGATGCGCCAGACATGGTGGCGGGCAAGCAGCGTGCCGTTGAAATCGAAGCGTTCGACCGTGAAGGGCACGCGCCAGAACAGGGTTGCGTCATTGACGGCAACCGCAGCCAGGCCATCGCCGCGCGGCTGGATGGTGAGGAGATGCGAAGCGTAGCTATGCTTCAAGGCGTACCAGAGCGGCTTCTTCCTGCCTGCGCCATCGATGGCGGCCCAGGAGGTTACAGGCCAGCAATCGTTGAGCTGCCAGACGATGGTGCCCATGCAGGTCGGCCGGTGCGAGCGCATGTGATCGATGCCGTAGCTGATCGCACGCGCCTGGTTGAGCTGCGTGACGAAGAGCCAGTCGTCAAAATTTTGCGGCGGCGGAAACCAGCCTTCCAGCCCCATCAGCAGCTTGTCGTTGCCGCCGGTTGCCTTCTGATGATGCAGGACTGCAGGAGAGGCCGGCGCGCGGTCTTTCTCGCGCACCGATTGGGCAAGGGTTGCGAAGGTCGGCGGCGCCTGCCAGCCGAATTCCGAGCAGAAGCGCGGGATATAGTTGCGGTAGGTCTCATACCCCACCTCGTTCCAGACATCCCAGATATGCCTGCAGCCGTGTTCGTCGGCGTTCGGCGCGATCTCCATCGAGCCGGAATAGGGGCTGCCTGGCCAATAGGGGCGGGTTGGGTCGATCTCGGCCACCAGCTTCGGCAGGAGATCGAGATAGTAGCCGGCGCCCCACGGTCGGTTGCCGAGGACGTCCTGCCAGCCCCAGTCGAAATAACCCCAGATATTCTCGTTGTTGCCGTTCCATATCACCAGCGAGGCGTAGGGCATGAGCCTTGCGATCGCCTCGCGCGCTTCAGCCTCGATCTCGCTGTAAACCGGTTCTTCTTCGGGATAGGTGGCGCAGGCAAACAGAAAATCCTGCCAGACCATGATGCCGGCGGCATCGCATTCTTCGTAGAATGTATCGGTCTCATAGATGCCGCCACCCCAGACGCGCAGCATGTTCATGTTGGCATCGCGGGCCTGGGCGATCCGCTCGCGATAGCGCTCGCGGGTTACGCGCGGCAGGAAGCAATCGTCGGGAATCCAGTTGGCGCCGCGGGCAAAGACCGGCACATCATTGACGACGAGCGTGAAGGCGGAGCCGATCTCATCCGGTGTCGTATCCAGCCGCACGGATCGGAAGCCGACGCGCCGCTTCCAGCCCTCGAGCGCCGTGCCGTCCGAGCCGAGCAGCTGCAGGTCGAGATCGTAGAGCGGCTGGCCCCCCATGCCGTGCGGCCACCAGACCTGGGGATTGTCGATGCGGCATTCGATCAGCGCATGGGTCTCCCCTTGCGCGACGCGGACTTCCGCGCGCTTGCCGCCGATGGACAAAACCAGTGCCACGCTGTCCGTGCCCTTTTCCGCCCATTCGATCTCGACATGCAGGCGCGCTACGCCCTGGCTGCCCTGCAGGGTGATTTCCGGGCGGATGCCGCCAAGGCGCGCCTTCGACCAGCTCTCAATGACGATCGGCTTCCAGATGCCCGAGGTGACGACGGTCGGACCCCAGTCCCAGCCGAAATTGCAGGCCATCTTGCGGATGAGATTGCTCGGGCCGGGATAATTCTGGGGGATATCGGCGGCGCTGCCGAGCTGCTTGCGCACATCCTCGCCATGCTCATAGGCCGATTGGAAATCGACGATCAACTCGTTGCGGCCGTTCTTCAGGTGGTCGCCGATATCGAAACGATAGCCGCGATGCATGTTGCGGGTTTCGCCAAGCAGAGTGCCGTTCAGCTCCAGGCGCGCGGCGGTATCGAGGCCGAGGCAGGCAAGGTCGATGCGCTCGGCGTCCTCGCCGTCCCAGTCGAAGGCCAGCCGATAGCGCCAGGCGGCGCGGCCGATCCAATCCTGCGAGATCTCGTTGACGTCGAGATAGGGATCGGTGATCAGCTGTGCGGCCATCAGGTCGAGATGGATGTTGCCTGGCACGGCGGCAGGGATCGAATTGGGCAGGGCCGGTGCGCTGGAGGGTGCGCGAAGGCGCGAGATGGTCCAGCCGGTGTCGAGCGTCTGTCTTTTCATGTCATGTGTCCGTTATGAAATGGATGTCTCAAACAGCCTTTGGCGCGATGAACTGCAGGCCCGCCTGCAGGTGGCGGTTCATGTGATAGGCGTAGGCGATTCGACCGCGTTGTTCCAACGACTTGATGATCTCTCGATGTTCATTATAGGCCCGTCGATGATCTCCCAACGGCACTCGCCGGTCTCCACGGGCCGCTGCAACAATGGCCGCAAAATGCCATGGGCTTGTGACAGGTTTGATGGTCGGCAAAGTCATCCGAGACCGTCAACGGGCTTGAAGATAAGTGTTCTGCAGTGCCGAGAGGCAGGTGACTATATATCCAAAGTGCCATCGGCCGAGAATTCGAAATCGCCAGCACCGGTAAACAGAAAGTCCTTCGTCAATCGAGTATTGGTGAAATTGCAATTTTCGAACCGCACCCGGATCGCAACTGCTTCCGAAAGGTCGACATCGATAAAGCGGCAGGACGTGAAGATCGTTCCGGACAGATCCACCCTGAAGAGCCGCATCGCCTGCATCGCGCAGGCCTCGAATTCGCACTGAAGTATTTCGGCCTTCGAGATCGATACCGACTCGAATGTGCAGCTCTCGATCTTGTTGCCGATCCAGGTGCAGCCGTTCAATGATTCCATTGCGGAAAAGCGAGCGTTCCGTAGCACCGACAAGGCAATGGTGACTGCGTTCAGGTCAATTCCATGCCAGACAATGTCCGAGAGATCGGCGTCGCTGAGGTCGATGCCGTTTTCCCGTGCCTGAGCCAGAAGGTTTGCTTCAAGATCCTTTTGGGAGATTTTCCTCATTCTCGGCGGAAAATGCCTTTGCTACCCCGATTTGGCAAGTGGTTGCATATTTGATGAGCTTTTTGCTTAAAGTTTAAGCTGGTCTAGCATTTTGATTTTATTTAACTTTTTCAGTTATAAATCGCCACTTCGCAGATCTTCAAACTCGAATTGGCAAGGTCGAGCCGCCCATGAATTCCGTTTGGTCCGATGCCCCGAACGATGATTTTCGGTCGCTTTTCAAGACGCATCCCTCGCCGATGTGGGTCTATGATCCCGAGACGCTGAAATTCCTGATCGTCAACGATGCCGCCCGCGACCTCTATGGTTACAGCCACGCCGCCTTCGCTGATATGACCGTGCTCGATATCCGGCCACAGGAGGAGCGCGAACGCATGCTTGATGCGGTGCATCACCGCACCGACATGGAGACGGCGCAACGCTGGACGCATCTGAAGGCGGATGGCGAGACAGTCGAGGTCCTGACCTATGGGCGGGAGATCCGCTTCGATGGCAAGGCGGCAATCCTGGCGATCGTGCAGGATCGTACCGAGGTCAATGCGGCGCAACGACAGGTCGACGCGACCCAATCGCTGCTCGACAGCATCGTCGACAACCTCCCCGTTGGCGTCTTCGTCAAGGACATGGAGCGGGATGGCCGCTATATCCTGTTCAACGAGGCGTGCGGCGGCATCGTCGGACAGCCGGCGCGGGACGTGATCGGCAAGTCGGACAAGGCCATATTTTCCGACGAGCAGACGGCGATTTTCCGGGAGCAGGACAAGCTTGCCTTCGAGACCGAAGCCACTGTCTACTTCGAGGAAACCATTCATATGGTGGATGGAGCCACGCGCATCCTGAAGACGGCGAAGCGGGCGCTCCCCGCGCCGACCGGGCAGGCGCTGCGCTATGTTCTCGGCATTTCCCAGGATGTGACCGAGGAGCGCAGCGTCGAGGCGAGGCTCGCGCATCTCGCCATGCACGATTCCCTGACCAGCCTTCCGAACCGGGCTTTCTTTTCCGAGAGCATCGTGCGTCAGGTCGCCGCCGCGACGCCGGAAAAGCCGATCGCGCTGCTCTACATCGATGTCGATCACTTCAAGCATATCAATGACAGCAAGGGCCACGCCGCAGGCGACATGCTTTTGCGCCAGGTTGCCGAGCGCCTGCAGCGGCTTGCCGAGAAGAGCGATCTGGTCGCGCGCCTGGGTGGCGACGAGTTCGCGCTGGTTCTGAGGATGACGGATGCCGGTCGAGCCCAGCGTTTCGCCGATCTCTTGTTGCAGTCGCTTTCGGTGCCGTTCGATCTCGATGGCGTCCGGGAGCATGTGACCTGCAGCATCGGCATTGCGATCGCGCCCGAACACGGGACTGACGCCGATGTCCTCATGCGGGATGCTGATCTCGCGCTTTATGCGGCCAAGAGCAGCGGACGGTCGACCTATCGTTTCTATCAGACGGAGATGCGGCTCGAGGCGGAACGGCGCCACCAACTGACGCTGGAACTTCGAGAGGCCTTGCAGAACAATGAGTTCGAACTCCACTATCAGCCGATCATCCGGCTGGACAAGGACGCTCTGTCGGGCTTCGAAGCGCTGATCCGCTGGCGCCATCCGAAGCGTGGGCTCATTGCGCCGGCTGAATTCATCCCCGTCGCCGAGGAGACCGGGATGATCGTGCCGATCGGCGACTGGGTGCTGCGGGAGGCTTGTCGGACTGCCATGGAATGGCCCGAGAACCTGAAGGTGGCCATCAACCTGTCGGTCTATCAGTTCCGCCATCCGAGCCTGCTCGCCACCGTCGTCTCGGCGCTGGACAAGACCGGTCTTTGCCCCGGGCGCCTGGAGATCGAGGTTACCGAGTCCATCCTGCTCTCCGAGGTCGAGCAAAGCTTGTCGCTGTTGCGCGCTTTGAAGGAACTTGGCATCCGCATTGCCATCGATGATTTTGGTACCGGCTATTCGTCGCTCAGCTATCTGCGCTCCTTTTCCTTCGACAAGATCAAGCTCGACCGCAGCTTCGTTGCAGGCATGGACTCCGATCCGGGCAATCTGGCGATTGTACGGGCCGTGGTCGGCATAGCTTCCGGCTTCAACGCCGTGACATTGGCCGAAGGCATCGAGACCGAGGCGCAGCTGGCAAAATTGCGGGCTGAAGGCTATCACGAGGTGCAGGGCTTTCTGCTCGGGCGTCCCATGCCGCGCGCGGATGCTCTGGCACGAATTCTCAGCGAAACCCCTCCGAATCGGGCTTTGCGCATCCGCGAGCCGGTGCACGGATGAACGTGAAACGACCGACATAGGCGGCAGAAAAAATTATCGGGAAAATCGACTCCCGTTGTCGGAACGCGCTATCAATCAGCGTCCTTGGGTCAGCCCCCGACAAGGGCGTGACACTTAGAACCGTTCCCAAGGAGACGAATATGACGGATACAGCAGATCAGACCCAATCCCAGCAGCCTCGCGTGCCGGTGCGCGGCGGCGTAGTGGCCTATCTTACGGTCGATGGCGCTGTGAAGGCGGCCGAATTCTACAAGCGCGCTTTCGGCGCCGAGCAGGTCTTCATGTATCCGGTCGACGAAAAGGGCCGGACCATGCACATCCACCTCTATATCAATGGCAGCTCGGTGATGCTCGGCGACGCCTTTCCGGAATACGGCCATGCGCTGGAAAAGCCGCAGTCGTTCACGATGCAGCTCGTCGTCGATGATCTCGACGCATGGTGGAAGCGCGCCGTCGATGCCGGAGCCGAAGTCGTGGTCGAGCCGCAGGTGATGTTCTGGGGTGATCGCTGGGGCCAGCTGCGCGATCCCTTCGGCGTGGCCTGGGCCATGAACGCACCCGTAGAGGCCTAGTAGAACCACGCCCTCGGTGCGCGCAGCGCCGAGGGCTCTTTTCCATTGCTGCGCGGCGGCTATTCGGCAAGCAGGGTTCGCGTTAGCGGATGTCCGATGTCCATAAGCCCGTCGAGAACTGTATAGTGATGCTTGTCCGGTTCGACCACGGCCCCGGTTGCAGCGCCCAAACCGATCCAGATATTGGCGAGCAGTGCATTCTGACGGATAAATTCCGCCCGCTCGGCGCCGCCGACCCAGCAGGTGAGACGGATGCTGTCGACCGGTGAGAGAAGTGCCGGGCTTTCGGCTCTCGCCTCGGCAGCATCGATGCGAAGCTCCTTGTTCATCTTGCGCCGCATGATCGGGCGAAGATCGTGAAGGCCGGAAATGGCGAGCACATGGCGGATGCGCTTGAGGACTGCCCCGTCAAGCGGCGACGTGGTCGTCATCATGCGCGCGACGAGCTGGCCGCCGGCCGAGTGCCCCGTCAGAATGATGGGTCCGTCGATCTTCTCAGCCGCTGCCGTGATCGCCGCCGCAATCTCTTTGCCGATCCCGCCGATGCGATTGTCCGGGCAGAGCGTGTAGGATGGGATTGCGACCGCATATCCGGCGGCAATTGAGCCGCCGGCAAGGTGAGACCAGTAGCTTTTGTCAAGCTGCAGCCAGTAGCCGCCATGGACGAAAACCACCAATCCCTTCGGCTGGCCTTCAGGCAAAAAGAGATCGAAGCGATTGCGCTTCGCCGGGCCATAGACGAGATCAAGCTCTGCGCGTCCTGCCGCCGTCAGCTTGTCGCGGAAGGACTTGGCCGGTTCGACCCAGGCCGCCGGCCATTGATCGCCATCGACGATATAGGCGCCGTTGGTGTAGGCGCTGTCCCAATCGGTGACCTTGAAATAGCTCATCTTCGGCTCCTTCTTTCCGGCGGGTGACGCATGAGCGTCAGGTCACGGCTGCTCGCACGGCGAAACGTGCGTCCTTCCATGATCCGCTGCTCAGGATCTCTTCCAGCACCGAGGCAGCCAGCCACACGTCGCGATAGCCGACATAGAGCGGCGTGAAGCCAAAACGCAGCGTCGAGGGCGCGCGGAAATCGCCGATGACGCCACGCTCGATCAGCGCCTGCATGACCTCGTAGGCATTGCTATGGATGAAGGACACCTGGCTGCCGCGCTTCTCGCTGCTGCGCGTCGTCTCGAGCTCGACACCATACTGACCGCATTTCGCTTCGACCAGCCGGATGAAGAGATCGGTGAGGGCTACGCTCTTCCGGCGCAGGGCGTGCATGTCCACTTCGTCCCAGATGGCGAGTGCGCCTCTCAGTGCCCGCAAGGACAAAATCGGCTGCGTGCCGCAGAGAAAACGCTTGATGTCGACATCGCCGTCGAAGCTCCGTTCGAAGGCAAAGGGCCGAGCATGGCTCCACCAGCCGCTGAGCGGCTGGACGATCGATGCGTGATGCCGCCGTGCCGCGTAGATGAAGGCCGGTGCGCCCGGTCCGCCATTCAGATATTTGTAGGTGCAGCCGACGGCAAAATCGGCACCTGCGCCATCGAGATCTACAGGCAGAGCGCCGGCGCTGTGGCAGAGATCCCAGATGACGAGTGCGCCCGCCGCCTGGATGCGCTTCGTCAGCGCCGCCATGTCACGCAATTCGCCGCTCTTGTAGTTGACGTGGTTGACGAGCACGACAGCGACGCTCTCATCGATCAGCTCCTCAATGCTGTCGGCATCGCGGCCTTCGAGGCGAAGCGTCAGGCCGGGCCGCGTCGAAACGACACCTTCGGCCATGTAGAGATCGGTCGGGAAGCTGTCACCCTCGGCAACGATGACATTGCGGCCGGGCCGCATTGCGAGCGCTGCATGCAGGGTCTTGTAGATGTTGATCGAGGTGGAGTCGGTGACCACGGTCTGGCCTTCGGCGGCACCGATCAGTCGGCCTATGCTGTCGCCGAGCTCGAGCGGCAGATGGAACCATCCGGCCGTGTTCCAGCTGCGGATCAGGCCGTTGCCCCATTCCTCCATGGCGGCCTGGCGCACCTCGGCAAAGACCTCGTGCGAGGCCGCGCCGAGCGAATTACCGTCGAGATAGATGACACCGGCGGGCAGGGCGAAGCGGCTGCGGAAGCCGCGCAGCGGGTCGGCCTCGTCCATGGCCTCGACGGCGGCGAGATCGGGAAGGCTATCCATAATGTCGTTGCCTCGTAAACTTATTCGCGAATGGTTTCTCGGGTCGCTGCTCCGCCACGGCTACGGCGGATGCTCGGCAGCGCCAGCATGATGAGCACGAAAAGGCCGGTGGCGAGTTTCAGGTTCGGTGGCGGCATGCCGGCGGCAAGGCAGAGCGAGACGAGCTGGTAGTAGATGATCGAGCCGACGAAGGGTGCGAGCAGCTGTCTGAGCACCGTCTGCTTGCCGGTGAAGGCTTCGCCGATCATGAGAGCCGCGAGGCCATTGATCAGGATGCCGATGCCCATGTTGACGTCGGCAAAGCCCTGCGACTGGACCATCAAGGCACCGCCGGCGGCGGAAAATGCGCTGGCGATACCGACGCCGCCGATGGTTGCCGCCCAGACATTGATCCCCTGCGCCTCTGCCATGTCGGGATTGGAGCCGACGGCGCGCATGGCCGTGCCCTTTTCCGTCTTGAAATAGAGATTGAGCGCGATCAAAACGATGACAGCAAGCAGGCCGGCAATGACGATCTTGCTGGCAGGAAAGCCGGGCGTGGTGAACGGCACCCAGTCGAACACCGTCGGCGAACCAAAGACGGAAAGGTTCGACTTGCCCATGATGCCGAGATTGACGCTGTAGAGCATGGTCGACATCAGAATGCCGGCAAGCAGCGTATGGATGCGGAAGCGCAGATGAATGAAGGCTGTGCAGCAGCCGGCGGCAAGGCCGATGACGAATGCCGCCGCGATCCCGAATGGCGGCGCGACACCTGCGGCAAGCAGGATGCCGCAGACGCAGCCGCCGAGCGGAAACGCGCCTTCGCTGGTCAAATCCGGAAAGCTCAGCATCCGGAAGGGGATCATGATGCCGAGCACGACGAAGCTCAGAATGAAGCTTTGCGCAAGCGTGACCGGGATGAGCGAGACGAAGCTCGAAACGGTTGTCTGAATGAAGTCCATCATGATCTCAGCTCACCAGCAGCATTCGGTCGGTCTTGACGGCGAAGTGGCCGATCAGTTCGGGCACGGTGATGCGTCGCTTGCCTTCCCCGGTAATTTCGAGATGGACGCGGCCGGCATCGAGCATGACGATGCTGTCGCCGAAATCGACGGCATGCTGCATGTTGTGCGTGACCATCAAGGTCGTCAGCTTCAGCGCCTCGACGGTGCGCACCGTTGCCTGCATGACGATATCGGCCGTGCGGGGGTCGAGCGCCGCGGTATGTTCATCGAGCAGCAGCACATCGGGCGAGCCGCCGACCGCCATGATGAGGGACAGCGATTGGCGCTGGCCGCCGGAAAGCAGCTCGACCTTGGTATCCAGCCGGTTTTCCAGGCCGAGGCCGAGGACGGCGAGGCGTTCCTTATAGGCAGCGAGGCGGGCGGCGTTCAGGCCGGGACGAAATCCCCGGCTCTTGCCGCGCAGTTCCGCCAGAAGCATGTTTTCGCCGACCGTCATACTGGCGGCGGTTCCCTTCATCGGGTCCTGGAATACGCGGGCGAGCCGCGCTGCGCGCTTGTGGACCGGCATGCTCGTGACGTCATTGCCATTGATGAGAATCTGACCGGAATCGAGACTGAGAGCGCCAGAAATCGCATTCAGCATGCTGCTCTTGCCGGCGCCGTTGGAGCCGATGACGACGCCGAATTCGCCTGGTTTGAGGGAGAGCGTCAGGCCGTTGAGCGCGACCTTCTCGTCGGGTTGGCCTTTGTAGAAAACCTTGCGCGCGGATTTGATATCGAGCATCCGTGCCTCCCCTGCAGTGTAGGGTTATAAAATGGCGGCGTCCCGGACGCCGCCATGGATCGGATTGATCCCTAGAAAATGCCGCCGATTACTTCGTGAAGCAATTGCAATCGGCAAGCGAAGCCGGCACGTCGGCGCCAAATGCCTTCAGTACGGCCTTGTTGATCAGCGGCGCATGGTCGGCATAGGCCGGGAGCGAAGGCTTGATCGTCTTCGGATCGGCACCCTTGAGGATCTGCGCAGCGATTTTGCCGGCATTTTCGCCAACCTGTATGTAGTTGACGGCGAAGCTCGCCGGCACGACGCCATTGCGGACGGCGGCGTCATCGGAGTTGACGATCGGGATCTGCGCCTGGCGGGCGGCGGCCGCAACGGCTGGGATTGCCGGCTGCAGCAGGTTGGAAGCGGGCGTGTAGATCACGTCAGCCTTGCCGGCGAGGGATGCGATACGCTGCTGGATGTCGTTGACGTTGTCGACGCCGACGGGCACGACCTCAAAACCGGCGGCCGGAGCGGCTGCCTTGACCTTGTCGATCAGAGCGACGTCATTGGCCTCGCCCGGATTGTAGGGCACGCCGATGCGCTTGGCGTTCGGAAAAAGCTTCCGGGTGAAGGTCAGGATAGCGGAGATGTCCTGCAGGTCGCTCGAACCAGTAATGCCGTCGCCACCCGCGTCCCACGAAGGAACGAGCTTGGCGGCAACCGGATCGGTCACGGCGGTGAAGACGATCGGAATGCCGGAGCCGGCGAGCGCCTTCTTGGCGATCTGCGACACCGGCGTCGTGACCGTGTACATCAGCTTCGGATGTTCGGACTGCAGCTTGGCGATCATCTGCGGAACGAGCGAGGCGTCGAAGCTGGTGTTGCTCTCGGAATAGACAACATCCTTGCCTTCGACAAAGCCATTCTCGGCGAGCGCCTTCTTGAAGCCGGCGATCGAAGCGTTGAGCTGCGGATGCTCGCCGAAATTGGCGATGGCGATCTTGATGGGCTCGGCGGATGCTGTGGCAATGCTTGCCACGAAGGCGCCAGCAACGGCGAGGCCGGACAGCCATTTGGATGTAGATCTCAGCATATTTTCCTCCCGGATGTGACAAGGAGCCGTGTTCCTTCGGCTCTCTTGGGGAGGGATCATAGCGACTGCTGCAAGCCTGTCAATTTGTGATATATGATATTCACGATGGCTATCTTTGATATATAATATCTGTCTGTGACGATTTTATATATAATCTGAGCCCCGAGGAGGATTGGGACGAGGACGATGCAGGACAGGGATGCCCTAAGCAAGACGGAGGCAGCCTATTGGCTGTTACGACGAGACATCCTGAATACCAGGCTGAGGCCGGGCGCATCCTTGCGGCTAAGCACTCTCCGGGACACCTATGGCCTCGGCTGGACACCGCTGCGCGAGGCGTTGTCACGGCTGGAGGCCGAGAAGCTTGTGACCGCGATCAGCAATCGCGGCTTTGCGGTGGCTCCCGTATCGCGCGCCGAACTGGAGGACCTGACGCGGGCACGCATGGTCGTGGAACTGCCGCTTCTTATGGAATCGATCGAGAAGGGCGGTCCGGATTGGGAATCGGCTGTTGTGACGGCGCATTACCGGCTGTCGCGCTGCAAGATCGTGCCCGATTCCGCTTCCGAGGACATGGCGGACGAATGGGACGAGAAGCACAGCGCCTTTCACGCAGCGCTCGTCAGCGCGGCGACATCGAACTGGCTCCAGCGTTTCCAGTCCACCATTTCGGATCAGCTTCGCCGCCACCATCGTTTTCTCGGCCTGGCGCCGACGCAACGCGCGGCAGCCGGCCTCTCGATGGGCTATGAAAAAGCCGTCGCCGCCCTGCAGGACGCCATGGCGATCGAGCATCACACGGCGCTCATGGAAGCGGCGCTGGATCGCGATCTGGAGCGCGCCAAGGCGCTGATGACCGAGCATATCGGCTACACACTGCAGGTCTATATCCGTTCCGAGGATGAAGTCGGGTAACAATCGATAGATCAATGAGCTATGCCCGGCGATGCAACATGTTTGACGCTGCCGCCGTCTCTCTGGGTTACGTCGAGGCGACATCCCGCTCATGCGCGGTCCGCATCGTCGATAGCGGCGTGTGCCGGTTTTCGTGCCCTATTTCTCTCATCCGCTTGGCTTCAAGCTTCGGCAAATCGCACGGAAATAAACCCGTTAGGGATCATCCAGTTGCCGTTGGCAATCTTCCCGGCACCCGGCAAAGGCCGGTTAAAATGCTATTCCGACATCCATGATGTGCGGCTCTACGATCGTTGCGTGATTGATCTCATCATGTTGCCTGCTGCCTGAAGCGTCCAGGTGGCTGGCCCTTGGTGACCTTGAATGCCTTTCCGAAAGCTGCTTCCGATCGATAGCCGACTTCGATTGCGACATCCGCCGTGCTGCGCTGGCTATGCAGCAGGAGATTGCTGGCGAGGCTCATGCGAAGTTCCGTCAGGAACGCCCCCGGCGTCATGCCGGCTGCTTCCCTGAACCGGCGGGCGTAAGTCGCGCGGGACATGGCTGACAATTCGGATAGTTCTTCGAGGGTCCACGGGCGCGCGGGCGTGCGCACCATCGCCGTGACTGATCGGGCAAGGCGGTGGTCAGCCAGCAGCGACACGAGACCAGGGGAGTTCGCAAGAGCTACGCTTCCGTAGGAGCGCAATGCCATGGTGAAGAGGGCGAGGCACAATGCGGTCATGATCGTGAGGCAGCCTTGGCGTTCGCTGCTGGTTTCCTGCGAGAGAAGGCCCATCAGCACTCTCAACGCATCTTCGGATTGCGACTGGATGAGCGAGACATGGAAGACATCGGGCAATCCATCGAGAAGCAGTGTCGATGAACTCGCTGCGTAAGCGAAATGACCGCATAGCAAGTCGACGTCCGGTTTGCCCTCGCCATTGACGCGAAGCGGTAAAACACGGCTTTCCGTCAGCAACTTTGGGGCGCCGCCTGTACCGCCGCGCGAGCCGATGATCGTGTGGCCGCTGCCACGGGGAAACAGCAGAAAGTCGCCCGACCGCATGCGGATATCGGCACCTTCAGGCGTCCGCACAAGGCAATCTCCCCCAAGGATCAGATGGAAAGGGATCGCGCCTCTTTCGAGGGGCTCATGCTCGATGGCAAACTCGCCCGTCAGCTGGCAGCGAAGATCGAGCGAC
This sequence comes from Rhizobium sp. NPDC090279, assembly GCF_044769665.1. Classification (NCBI taxonomy): domain Bacteria; kingdom Pseudomonadati; phylum Pseudomonadota; class Alphaproteobacteria; order Hyphomicrobiales; family Rhizobiaceae; genus Rhizobium; species Rhizobium sp. NPDC090279. The sequence continues at coordinate 674,214 of NZ_JBIVYI010000001.1, forward strand.
GGGCGCAGGCGGGACAGGTCGACAAGATGGCTGAGGATATCCATGAGACGATTGCGCTATAATTCAAGACTTCAGAGCATTCAAAGTATCGTCGTTCAGGAGCATCTTTCTGTCAACAGCCGAGGCAACAACGCCAGGGCCAACGCGCGAAGGAGAATATGATGTTGAATTGGAAGGAATATCGCAGCCAGCTTTTCGGCCGTATCGGTGAGATCGCCAAGGTCGCCCCCGACACGGTGAAGGGCTATCAGGCGCTGTCGACAGCTGGCCAGAAGACCAATCACCTCGATGCCAAGCAGCGCGAACTGATCGCCCTCGCCGTTGCGGTGTCGCTGCGTTGCGATGGCTGTATCGTCGTTCACACGACGGAAGCGATGAAGCATGGCGCCACGAAGGAAGAGATTGCCGAGGCGTTCGGCGTTGCCATCTCCGTGAATGCAGGGGCTGCACTTGTCTATTCGGCCCGCGTCTTTGACGCCGCCGATGCCATTGCGAACTGATCTGATCGCCTGACCTCTTCGTCACCGTCTTCTGCAAGCACGCAAAGATGGTGACGAACATGCATTTGCTTCATCGAAGGGATGACAAAGCCGCGTGCTCTCCTATTCTCATGGGACAGATCACGTCTTGAATATCGGCGCCCGCCGATCCGATCTCGATCCTTGGGAGGACAGTATGACACGCACGGTGGTTATCGGTGCGACGGGGCATGTCGGCACCTATCTGGTGCCTCGACTGGTGGAGGCAGGGCATCAGGTCGTGGCGATCAGCCGTGGCCAGGCCAGGCCCTATTCGCCAAACAAGGCCTGGAATGAGGCGGAGATGCTGGTGATGGACCGCGCCGCTATGGAGACGGATGGCAGTTTCGGGCCGGCCATCCGTGCATTGAAGCCGGATATCGTCGTCGACATGATCTGCTTTACGCTCGATAGCGCAAGGCAGTTGACCGAGGCCCTCACCGACCATGTCGGACATTTCCTGCATACGGGCACGATCTGGACGCATGGCTTTTCCACCGTCGTTCCGACCCCGGAGGAGGCGCCGAAGCAGCCGTTCGGCGACTATGGCATCCAGAAAGCAGCGATTGAGGCGCATCTGCTGGAGGAGGCGCGCCGCAGAGGATTTCCCGCAACCCTGATCCACCCCGGCCATATTGTCGGCCCGGGTTGGGCGCCGCTTAATCCAGCCGGGCATTTCAATCTGTCTGCCTTTTCGACTTTGGCGCGCGGCGAAACCCTTGCCCTGCCGAATTTTGGCCTGGAAACCGTTCACCACGTCCATGCCGATGACGTCGCGCAAATCTTCATGGGCGCGATCGCCAATTGGCGGGCTTCGACGGGAGAGGCTTTCCATGCGGTTTCGTCCGGCGCACTGACGCTGAGGGGCTATGCCGAAGCGATGTCCCGCTGGTTCGGGCATGAGCCGAAGCTGGAATTCCTGCCCTATGAGAGATGGGCCGAAAACCAGTCTACGGAAGACGCGCAGGCGACCTGGGAACACATCGTCAGAAGCCCGAATTGCTCGATCGCCAAGGCCGAGCGGCTGCTTGGCTACCGACCGCGCTATACGTCGCTGCAGGCCGTTCAGGAATCGGTCGCCTGGTTGATGGAGAAGGGCCGGATCGGCTGAAAGATCAGGCGTTCAGGCGCGGATCAACGATCCCTAAGCCAGGCATCCATGCCCTTTGCAGCCGCGCGCCCGGTCGCAAGGCAGGCCGTCAGAAGATAGCCGCCGGTCGGCGCTTCCCAATCGATCATCTCGCCGGCGGTGAACATGCCGGGGAGCTTCTTCAGCATATATCCCTCGTCGAGCTCATCCCAACGAATGCCGCCGGCAGACGAGATGGCCTCGGCAATGGGCCTCGGTCTCAGCAACGGAATCGGCAGGGCCTTGGTCAAGCGCGCAAGGTGCTCCGGATGCGAGAGAACGACGGGGTCTGCAAGCTCGCGCAAAAGTCCCGCCTTGACGCCCTCGATGCCGGCGCCTTTGCGCAGGCGGTTGGAGAAGCTGGCTTTGGGGTCTTGTCGCGCCAAGTCGTGCGCCAGGCGTTCCTCGCTGCGACCGGGCGCCAGATCGACGATGAGCGAAGCCTCGCCCCTTTTGGTCAATCGGTCGCGCAGCGAAGCCGCGTGCGCATAGACGAGGCTACCCTCGATCCCCGTTTTCGAAATGACGAATTCGCCCGGGAACGTTCCTGCTGCTGAGGTCGCCGTCACCGCCTTGAGGGGCTCGCCGGCAAAGCGTTCGCTGAACGGGGCACTCCAGGTGACATCAAAGCCGCAATTGGCCGGCTGGAACGCGGCTATGTCGATCCCCTGATCGCGAAGCCAGTCTACCCATGTTGCGTCCGAGCCCAGCCGGGCATAGCTCGCACCGCCAAGCGCAAGCAGAACGACATCGTGACGGATGATCTGGCGCCCCTTTGGCGTTTCGAATGCCAGGCCGCCGTCGTCGAAACCGCACCAGCGATGCCGCGTCATCATGCTGACGCCCAGCGCCTCCAGCCGCGCCAGCCAGGCGCGCAGCAGCGGCGATGCCTTCATGACCTTCGGGAAGACGCGGCCGGAAGAGCCGACGAAGGTTTCCGTCCCCAGGCCCTCTGCCCAGGCTCTGACGTCATCGGGCCGGAAGTCGTCAAGCGCTGCGTGCAATCGGGCAGAAGCTGTGCCGAAGCGGTCGGCAAAGAGACTGTAATCTTCCGAATGCGTGATATTGAGGCCGGATTTGCCGGCGAGCAGAAACTTGCGCGCAACCGTCGGCATGCTGTCATAGACGATGACGCGATGGCCGAGCGCGGATAGCGTCTCCGCCGCCATCAACCCGGCAGGGCCGCCGCCTATGATTGCGATTTGCTTTTCGGTCATGCTCACCCGTTGCCGCTTGCCTATTGCTGTCTAGGACCGGATCGGGTCCGAACGCAAGCTCGTTACCGTCTTCCGGCTCAATCGGTGCCCCTACTCAGATGGCGAAATGGTAGCGGCAATCCCACGTTTCCGGTCAGCATCTGCCGGCATATCAACATTTAAATCGATATAACCATATGGTTACTATGGCCTTCGATTCGCCAGGGGCTGTCAACCTGTGCGATGATCAGTTACTTATCGGCGTGAGGATGGGCCGCGTAAGCCCCCATGAAATGCCGCCGGGAGCCATGATGTCGGAAGTCAAGACCGCAAAGCGCAGCGCAAAGAGTGCAGACCTCGCGAATGCAGAGCAAACCTCCTCGCGCACAGCTTCGGAACGGCCACGTCTCAGGGATGCGGAACGCACCAGCAAGGCAATTTTGGCTGCCGCGACCAAGGAATTTGCCGAGCGCGGCTATGGTGGCGCCCGCGTCGATGCCATCGCCGAGCGCGCCAAGATCAACAAGCGGATGCTCTACCACTATTTCGGCGGCAAGGATGCGCTCTATGTCGCCGTTCTGGAAGGCAGCTACATTGCCATCCGTTCGGCGGAGGCGCGGCTCGACCTGTCGCATCGCTCGCCTGCGGACGGCATGCGCGAACTGGTCGTCTTCACCTGGCAGTATTTCCTGGATCACCCGGAGTTCCTGGGGATTCTCAGCACGGAAAACATGCACAAGGCGCGCTTCCTGAAGCGTTCGGCGCGCATTTTCGAGCTGCATTCGCCACTCGTGTCCGAGATCTCCGGCCTGCTCGGCCGTGGTGCTGCCGCGGGCGTCTTCCGGAAAGACTGCGACCCCGTCAAGATCTACATGAGCATTGCAGCGCTCGGCTCCTTCTTCCTGACGAACCGCTGGACGCTCTCGACGATCTTCCGTCGCAACCTCTCGGAAAAAGTCGAAATCGACGCCTGGGGCGAGCATATCGTCGAGGTTATCTTCGCCTATCTGCGCCCCTAGAACGCCCCGAGAAGACGAACTCAGCAACGATGGATGACTGCCGCAGCGGCCATTGACGATGGCCGTTGACAGCATGGCTTCGCCGTGTCAGTTATGTAACTATATAGTTATTTACGGGAGGAAGAACTCATGGCAACGAAGCCGATCGGCATTATCATGCACGGCATTACCGGCCGCATGGGCTACAACCAGCATCTGGTGCGCTCCATCCTGGGAATTCGCGAGGAAGGCGGTGTTCTGCTTTCGAACGGCGACCGGCTGATGCCGGAGCCGGTGCTCGTCGGCCGCAATGCCGAAAAGATCGAGGCGATTGCCCGCAAGCACGGTCTTTCCAAGACGACGACCGATCTCGATGCGGCTCTTGCCGATCCCAGCAATACGATCTTCTTCGATGCCGGTTCGACGCAGATGCGTGTCGAGCTTCTCGAAAAGGCGATCGCCGCCGGCAAGCATGTCTATTGCGAAAAGCCGATTTCCGAGACGCTCGAGGAAGCGCTGTCGGTGGCAGCCTCTGCCGAGCGGCGCGGCGTCAAGAACGGCGTCGTGCAGGATAAGCTCTTCCTGCCGGGCCTGCGCAAGATCGCCATGCTGCGCGACAGCGGCTTCTTCGGCAAGATCCTCTCGGTGCGCGGCGAGTTTGGCTACTGGGTGTTCGAAGGCGATTGGGGCGTCAAGGCGCAGCGTCCGTCGTGGAACTACCGCAAGGCCGATGGCGGCGGCATGATCCTCGATATGCTGCCGCACTGGCGCTATGTGCTCGACAACCTGTTCGGCGAGGTGAAGTCGGTGAGCTGCCTCGGCGCCACCCATATTCCAAGCCGCGTCGACGAGAACGGCAACACCTATGCCGCCGATGCCGACGATGCGGCCTATGCCACCTTTGAGCTCGAAGGCGGTATCATCGCCCATATCAATTCGTCCTGGGCGGTACGTGTCCGTCGCGACGATCTCGTCACCTTCCAGGTCGACGGCACGCATGGATCAGCCGTTTGCGGCCTGATGCGCTGCTGGACGCAGCATCGGGTCAACACGCCGAAGCCGGTCTGGAACCCGGATCAGCCGCAGCCGATCAATTTCTTCGACACCTGGGAAGAGGTGCCGGACACGCAGGCCTTCGACAATGGCTTCAAGGCGCAATGGGAGCAGTTCCTGTGCCATGTGGCCGAGGACGCGCCGTGGAAGTTCACGCTTCGCGAGGGCGCCAAGGGCGTGCAGCTGGCTGAGCTTGCGCAAAAGAGCTGGGCGGAGCGTCGCTGGGTCGACGTACCCTCCCTCTCGGCCCGCTAGGAGGCCGCGCTCATGACGAAAAGCCTTCGCATGCCGATGGCAGATGGCTCTATCGCCACCTTCACTCCCGCCAACGAGCCGCTGATCGCGCCTGTGAAGCCGGCGGGCGGTCATCACTTCAATCGTGTGGCCTATGCGGCCGCGCATGTCGTCGTCGACGCGCTGGCGGACAACGATCCCTGGCTCGACCGCAACATCGACTGGGAACGCACCATCGCTTTTCGCGAGTATCTCTGGGGTCTCGGCCTTGGCGTGGCCGAGGCGATGGATACCGCGCAACGCGGCATGGGGCTGGACTGGACCGGCGCAAAGGAACTGATTGCGCATGCGCAGTCGGCGGCGCGCGGCCGGCCGGATGCCGTGATCGCCTATGGCGCCGGAACCGATCACCTCCAGCCCGGTCCCGATGTGACGATCGATGACGTGATCCGCGCCTACGAGGAACAGATCGCCTATGTGGAAGGGCAGGGCGGCCGCATTATTCTGATGGCAAGCCGGGCGCTCGCCGCAGCCGCGAAGAGCTCTGACGACTATATCCGTGTCTACGACCGCATCCTCGGTCAGGTCAAAGAGCCTGTCATCATTCACTGGCTCGGCTCGATGTTCGATCCCGCCCTGGCAGGCTATTGGGGATCGGCCGATGACATGCAGGCCATGGAGACCGCGACCGCAATCATCAACCAGAATGCGGCCAAGGTCGATGGCGTGAAGATTTCGCTGCTCTCGGCGGAAAAGGAAATCGTCATGCGCCGGCGGCTCGATCCGTCGGTCAAGATGTATACAGGTGATGATTTCAACTATGCCGAACTGATCGCCGGGGATGAGCAGGGCTACTCGCACGCCTTGCTCGGCATCTTCGATGCTGTCGCGCCGGCTGCAAGCGCGGCGCTTGCAAAGCTTGCTCAGAACGACCTCGACGCCTTCCACGCGATCCTTGAGCCGACCGTGCCGCTATCGCGCCATATCTTCAAGGCGCCGACGCGCTTCTACAAGACCGGCGTCGTCTTCCTCGCCTATCTCAACGGCTTCCAGGACCATTTCCAGATGCTCGGCGGCCAGCAGAGCGCCCGCTCGATCCAGCACCTTTCCGAGCTGTTCCGGCTGGCGGATGCAGCGCGCGTGCTGCGTGATCCGGATCTGGCGGCCTATCGGATGAGGTCGATCCTTGCCACTGTTGGCATCGACTAGCAAACATGATCGGGGGAGGATCAGCGCAATGGCAGTAGAAGGTCTGTCCATCAATCTGGCGACGGTGCGCCACCAATATGACATGCGCCAGGCGGTCGAAGCCTGTCTGAAGCAGGATATCGTCGCGATCGCTCCCTGGCGCGATCAGGTGCACAAGATCGGGCTTTCGGAAGCCGCGCGCATCGTTGCCGACAATGAGCTGAAAGTAACCGGGCTTTGCCGCGGCGGCATGTTTCCCGCTGCGGACGCCGAGGGCCGGGCGGCGGCGATCGACGACAACAAGCGCGCGATCGATGAAGCGGCGGCGCTGAATGCCGATTGCCTCGTGCTCGTCGTCGGCGGCTTGCCTGTGGGGTCGAAGGATATCGCCCATGCCCGCGAGATGGTGGCCGACGGCATTGCCGCGATCCTGCCGCACGCCCGAAGTGCGGGAATTCCGCTGGCGATCGAGCCCCTGCACCCGATGTATGCCGGCGATCGCGCCTGCGTGAACACGCTGGAGCAGGCGCTCGACATCTGCGATCTGCTCGGCGACGGCATCGGTGTCGCTGTCGATGTCTACCATGTCTGGTGGGACCCGAAGCTCTATGAGCAGATCGCGCGCGCCGGTGCCGGCGGCCGCATCCTGGCGCATCATATATGCGACTGGCTCGTGCCGACCACGGACCTGCTGCTCGACCGAGGCATGATGGGGGATGGTGTTATCGACTTGAAGGGCATCCGCGCCGAGATCGAGAAGGCGGGCTTCTTCGGCCTGCAGGAAGTGGAGATCTTCTCGCAGGATAATTGGTGGAAGCGGCCGGGCGAGGAGGTTCTCTCCACCTGCATCGAGCGTTTCCGCGGCGTTTGCTGAGCCGCGGCACTTCTGGCAGCATCCCCCAATAAAAAACCGGGCCAACAAGTGGCCCGGCTCTTTTTCAAAGCGATGACGTAACGGCTTATTCGGCCGAAACGATCTTGCCGCCTTCCCACTTGTAGAGCGAGAAGCTCTGCGAGGTCAGGTCGCCGGTTTCGCCGTAGGTGACCTTGCCGATCGCGGTGTCGATCGGTTCGCCCTTCTTCAGCACGGTAGCAACAGCTTCGGCGTCATCTGCCTTGCCGGCCTTCTCGATGCCGGCCTTCAGTACCTGCACGGCAGCGTAAGCATTCAGCGTGAAGGCTTCAGCCGGGATGTTGCGTGCCTTGAGAGCGGCAACGGCGCTCTGCGAATCCGGGTTCTTCAGGGCGTCGGATGCGTTGGTGAAGAGCGTGCCGGCAGCCGAATCGTTGGCGATTGCCCAGTATTCAGTGTTGGAAAGACCATCGCCGCCGATGATCTGCGCCTTGACGGAGATGTCGTGCAGCTGACGGGCAAGCAGGCCCGCTTCCGGGTGGTAGCCGCCGAAGTAGATGACTTCGACGCCGGCCTGCTTCAGCTTTGCCGTCAGAGCGCTGTAGTCCTTTTCGCCCGGGGTCAGCGAGTCGTTGACGACCTCGGTGATGCCACCCTTGTTGACGGCCGCCTTGAAGGCGTCCGCCAGGCCCTTGCCGTAGGCGCCCTTGTCGTTGAGGATGGCGATCTTCTTGTCCTTGAAGTTCTTCACCACATATTCGCCGGCAACGACTGCCTGCTGGTCATCGCGGCCGCAGGTACGGAAGATGTTGGTCAAGCCGCGATTGGTCAGGTCCGGCGCCGTTGCGGTCGGCGTGACCATCAGGATGCCGTTTTCGGCAAGCGCGTCGGAAACCGGAATGGCCACGCCCGAGGTTACCGGGCCGACGACGAAGCGGATGCTGTCGCCGACAAAGCCGTTGGCGACGGATACGCCCTGCTTCGGATCGCCGGCGTCGTCGCCGAGCTTCAGAACGAGCTTCTGGCCGAGAACGCCGCCGCTCTTGTTGATTTCGTCGATGGCGGTCTGCGCGCCGTTCTTGACCTGCTCGCCATAGGCTGCGACCGGGCCGGTCAGCGGCGCGATGAGGCCGATAGTGATGTCCGCATGCGCGAGAGGTGCGAAGGCCAGCGAAGCGACGAAGGTCGCGGCCGTCAATGTCTTCAGACTCATTTTAGCTCTCCTTGGATAGGCGCGGCAGCGCCCTTTGAACCCGCCCGCAATCACCTGTCTCGACGCGCAAACTGCCGTGAGGCGTTCTTTTCAAGAAGACAGAGCTGATATCGAAGCCGATGATCGCCTTCGGACATTTTTTGATCTCGAAAGCGCTCATGAGGGTATTTTCTGTAGGAATATTGCGACGATTCCGCAAGAAAATAACCGTCGCGAAGACAATTTTGACGATTTTTTGAAAATTTTGTCGAGGGATGGTTGTTGTGTGCCCGCCGCCAAGGCCTGGTAATACGGCGGTAAGGCGAGGTGGACCGAAAAGTGGACGTTTCCATGCAACTGACCCACATAAGCCGTGGCGCCTCCCATGGCGTGATCCATGTCAAGGAGATGAATGTCGCGTGAATGAGGACGACGATTCGAAAGCCTATTTTGACCTCTGGCGGCTAATCCCCGATGGTGCTCCGATCGTGACGCATTCCAGCCGGCTTTTTCCCGTGCGCCGTGATGGCGCGCCAGCCATGCTGAAGATCGCGGTCTCGCCCGAGGAAAAAGGGGGCGCCGAACTCATGGTTTGGTGGAATGGCGACGGGGCCGCGCGCGTTCTCGAGCATAAGGATGACGCCATCCTGCTCGAACGGGCGACAGGCAGCCGCTCCCTTGCCGAGATGGCGAGGAATGGCCGGGATGACGAAGCAAGCGGCATCATCTGCAAGGCCGTTGCTCAGCTTCATGCCGCTCGTGGGGGCGCCTTGCCGCAATTGGTTCCCCTAACTCATCGGTTTCGTTCGCTCGAAGCTATGGCTCACTGCGAAGGCGGCACTTTTGTACTGTCCGCAGCCATGGCTCGCAAATTGCTGTCGGAACCCCGCGATGTCGTGCCTCTGCACGGCGATATTCATCACGGCAATATTCTGGACTTCGCAGAACGGGGTTGGCTCGTGATCGACCCGAAGGGCCTGCTTGGCGAACGCGGCTTCGACTACGCCAATTTGTTCTGCAACCCGGACCATGCCGTCGCCACATCCCCTGGCCGCCTTGTGCGTCAGGTCGATATTGTTGCGGAGGCGGCCCAGCTGAGCCGCTGGCGGCTGTTGCAGTGGATCGTTGCCTGGGCGGGCCTCTCGGCCGCGTGGTTGATCGAGGACGGTGTCGACGAGCACGTCGCGGCCGCAATTCAGGTGGCGGAGATCGCGGCGGCGGAGCTCGGCGGGGTCGGAGTTGCGTGAGGGTGAACAGACGGAGCGGCTTGGTGATCTCCCAAAGGCTGACCAATCTAACCGCTCAAAGCACTGTGCCAGGCTTGCCGATAGTGTCGCAATCCCGGCAAATCCGCGCGGATGGGTGCGTTTTCCCCGGCGGACGGTGGCCGAATTCCCGTCAGCAGGGCTGCGCCTTGGCTTGTTCCGGTCGACCCCGGCAAGGCAATGACGCTCTTGCCGGTTACAGCGGCCAGTGCCACGAGATAGGCTCGGTTGAGGGCAAACGGCCCCTCGACGAAGATCGGCCCCTTGGCGCCGATCAGGTCGAGGCAGGCTTCGGTCATCATGGCAAGGTAGAGGCTGACGGCAGCGAGCTGTTTGGCGGCATCCGTCTCTGCCTTGCCGACCCATCGCATTGTCCTGCCCGGAAATGGACCGGACCCTTCGGTCACGTTGGGCAGCAGCATGAGACCTTCCTCGATGACCGCCTCAAGAGCGGCCTCCACGGTGTCGGGTGATGCAGCGCCGATTTCGGCGACGAGAATCTCGAACTCGCGACCACCCATGAAACGGGCTGATGGCACAGCGCGGCCATAGGCATCGATATTGGCAAGCGTGTCGCGATCGGGGTCGAGATGGTTGAGATCGCCACCAACGCCGAAGCTGATCACCCAGGTTCCCGTCGAGACTACGGCAAAGGGGGCCTGGTTCTCCACCAGATGCGGCAGAAGCGAGGCGTTGGAATCGTGAATGCCGCAATAGACGGGCACAGCTCTTGCCAGACCGATTTCCGCGGCAAGCGGCGGCAAGACCGGCCCGAGTGCGTCGAAAGCCGAACGAACCGGCGCCATCAGCGTGCGGATGCCAAGCGTGTCGACCAGAGACGAGTAGCCTTGCGCGGTCGGGTTCCAGAGATCGGTGTGGCAGCCGAGCGACGTCACCTCGTTGGCGGCGATGCCAGTCAGGCGAAACGCCCAATATTGCGGATAGGTCAAGATCGTCGCGACGCGGGCGAACGCCGCCGGGAGGGTGCTTTGCTGATAGTGGATCTGTGCGCCGACATTCAGACCGCCCGACAGCTGCGGTGAAAAGGTCTCGGCAAAAGCCGGGCGCGATTGCCCATAGGCTTCCTGAACGGTCTGCGGATAGATGTGTTCGTAATCGAGAACCGGCAGCGCGAGATCGCCGCCGGCATCGAGCAGCACCGCCGAGGCGCCGTGCGTGGTAATCGATATCGCATCGAAGCCGGGCGCGATTGCAAAGCCCTTCAGCGCTTCGATGATGAAATGCCAGAGCCTTTCGATGTCGTAATGCGGGTAGGGTTCGGTCTTCAGGACGCTGTTGCTCGTCTTGACGACAGCGATCTCGCTGCCTGTGCCAGCATCGAGCACAACCACCTTGGCATTGGTCTTACCGATGTCGATCACGGCGATATGGCGGTAGGTTGCCCCGTTGCTCATGGCAGATGGAAGACCGTGACGAGATCGCTCTGGATGGGCGATTTGTCGGGATTGGTCTCCATGATATCGGCCATGTGCGTCCACCATTTCTTCATGACCGGATGGTCTGGCAGGCTCGCCATGGTGTGATCCTTCGGCCGCGTCAGCACGCCGAAAAGCGTGTTCGTCTCGCGGTCGAGATGGATGGAATAGTCGTTGGCGCCGGCCTCATGCAACAGGTCCACCAAGTCCGGCCAGATCTCGTCATGGCGTCTTTTGTATTCCGCCTCCATGCCGGGATTGAGCTTCATCTTGAAGGCGTGGCGTTCGAGGGCTGCGGTCATTTGGAATTCATGGTCCTGATGCGCCTGGCGACGATCGGCAGGGCGATGGTGATGATGAGGAGGAGGCCGATGAAGATCGACATGACGATGCCCGGAACGTTGAGCAGGCCAAGGCCGAAGGTGACGAGGCCCATGACGAAGGCGGCGATGACGACGCCGCCGATCGTGCCTGAACCGCCGAGGATCGACACGCCGCCGAGCACGACCATGGTAACAACTTCGAGTTCCCAGCCGAGCGCGATCGATGGGCGCGTCGAGCCGAGCCGCGAGGTCAGGCAGACGGCGGCAATGCCGCTCATCAGGCCTGTCAGGAGAAACAGGATGAATTTGACCCGCTCGACGGGAATACCGGAGAAGCGCGCTGCAAAATCATTGTTGCCGATGGTGTAGACCTGCCGGCCGAAATTCGTCGCATGCAGCAGGATCGCAAAGGCGATTGCCAGCACGATGAACAGCACGAATTCGAAGGAGAAGACCCAGAAGACATAGCCCTGGCCAAAGTAGGCAAAACTATCCGGATAGTTGCCGTAAGCCTGATCGCCAAGCACGATGTAGGAGATGCCACGAAAGAGGCTCATCGTGCCGATGGTGACGACGATGGACGGCAGCTTCATGCCGGATACGAGGAAGCCGTTGAACAGGCCGCAGAGCAGTCCGACCCCAAGTCCTATGGCGACAAGACCGACCGTATCGACGCCGACCTGCGCCGCAGCACCCATGGCAGTCGAGGCAAGCGCGATGATGGCGGCGACCGAAAGATCGATTTCACCAGAAATGACCAGCAGCGCCATGGCGAAGGCGATCATCGCCTTTTCGGTGAAATTGAAGGTGGCATCGGAGAGATTGAAGGGATCTAGGAAATAGGGCGAGGCCAGCGAATTGAAGATGAAGATCGCGACGGCAACGCCAAACAGCAGCGTCTCCCAGCTTGCGAGGATACGCTTGAACGGCGTTCCCAAACGGTCCGGAATGGTGCGTTTTTCCGTCGGTGTTTGCGAAACGGTGCTCATGCGCTTGCTCCATAGCTGGCTGTGTCCTTCGCCGCCTGATCCCTGAGGATGATGCGGCCGCGATTGCGCTCGCGCCGGGCGTTGAAGACGACGGCAAGGATGATGACGGTGCCTGAGATCGCCATCTGCGTGAACGGCGAAATGCCGATGACGGGGAGGGCGTTCTTGATGACGCCGAGGAACAGCGCCCCGAGTACCGCGCCGGCCACCGAGCCGACGCCGCCGGCAATCGAGATGCCGCCGATGACGCAGGCAGCCACGCTATCGAGTTCGAAACCATTGGCGATATCGACATAGGCGACCGCATAACGCGACACCCAGAGATAGCCGCAGAGGCCCGCTAGCGCGCCGGATAGAACAAAGGCGAGGAAGCGCGTCCAGCCGACGTCGACGCCGGCATAGACCGCAGCCACGGGATTGCCGCCGCTGGCATAGGTCGAGCGGCCGAACCGTGTGTAGCGCAGCACGAAATACATGATCAGGACGATAGCGATGCCGATCCAGGCGAGAACCGGCAGGCCAAGCAATGGCGTGCGCGGCACGCTGAGAAAGTTCGGCGTGAACTGATGCGCGTTGACCCAGGCGCCGCCCGACAGCACGAATGCCATGCCGCGATAGATGGTGAGCGTGCCGAGGGTGACGACGATCGGCGGGATTTCCAGCGCCCAGACGAGATAACCGTTGATAGCGCCGAGCACCGCGCCCATGACGATCGCCGTCAGGACAAGGACGATCAGCGGCAGATCGGGATAGGCGGCGTTCAGCATTGCGACTGCCATGCCGGTGAAGGCGAGATTGGCGGCAACGGAAAGATCGATCGACTTCGTCAGGATGACGGTCATCTGCGCCAGCGCGAGGATGATGAGGATCGACGTGTCGTTGAAGATATTGGCGAGATTGCCAGGCTCGGCGAAGCCGGCGGCGCGCGTCGCAAAGCCCGCGATCATCACGATGATGATGATGAAGAGCAGCGTTTCTCGTCTTTTGAGGATGCGTGGCATCCGGCTCTCCCTATGCATTTCCCGTGGCGGCACGCACCAGGGTTTCCGGTGTCAGCTCCTCGCGGTCGAAAAGACCAGCGGAGAGCCCCTCTTTCATGACAAGCACACGATCCGCCATGCCGATGATCTCCGGCAGCTCGGAGGAGATCATGATGATGCTGAGGCCTTCTGCCGCCAACTCGCTGATGAAGCCGTGGACGGCCGCCTTCGAGCCGATGTCGATGCCCTTTGTCGGCTCGTCGAGAATGATGATCTTCGGCTGTGTCGCCAGCCATTTGCCGATGACCACCTTCTGCTGATTGCCACCCGAAAGCGTGCCGACGGGCACGGAAAGTGCTGCGGCACGCAGATCGAGCCGCTCGGCATATTTGCGCGCCAAGGCGAATTCATTGGCCAATTTCAGGAAGCCCTTGCGCGAGGTGCGCCCAAGCGAAGGCAGCGACATGTTCTGATAGATCGGCATCGGCAGCGCCAGGCCATGACGGCCGCGCTCCTCCGGCACATAGACGATGCCGGCACGGATGGCATCCTGCGGCGAGCGGATCTGGATTTCCTCGCCGTTGAGTGTCAGCCGACCGGAAAGCGGCCTGGTGATGCCGAACAGGGACTGACAGAGTTCGGAGCGTCCGGCGCCGATCAGGCCGTAGACGCCAAGGATCTCGCCGCGGCGGAGCTGGAAGGAGATGTCGCGAAATTCCGTGCGGTGACAGTACTTGTCGACTTCGAGAACGGTTTCTCCGAGCGCTACCGCGACCTTGGGAAATGCGTTGCCGACATCGCGCCCGACCATCATGCGGACGATCTCGTCCTGCGGGGTTGCTTTCAGGTCGCCATGGCCGACATCACGGCCGTCGCGGAAGACTGCGAAATTGTCGGCGATCTCATAGAGCTCGTCGAACTTGTGGCTGATGAAGAGGATCGCTTTGCCCTTTGCCTTCAACCCCTCGACGATGCGGAAGAGATCGTCGATCTCCTTGCGCGAAAGGGCGGCGGTGGGCTCATCCATGATGACGATGCGGGCATCGATGGAAAGCGCGCGGGCGATCGCGACGAGATGGCGCTGAGCGATGGAAAGGTCCTTCAGCCGGGTGGCGGGATCGATGGCGCTTTCCAGCGATTCCAGCAGCTGCCTCGAGCGGCTGTTCATCGTCTTCCAGTCGATGGTGCGCCAGGATGTGCGCGGCGCATGCCCGAGGAAGATATTTTCTGCAACCGTCAGCTCGTCGAAGAGTACGGTCTCCTGATGGATGGCAGTAACGCCGGCATCGATGGCGGCTTGTGCATTGGCAAAGGTGGTCGGCTTGCCGTCGATGAGGATCTCGCCTTCGTTCGGGCGGTAGATGCCCGTGAGAATCTTGACCAGGGTCGATTTGCCGGCGCCGTTTTCGCCGATCAAGGCGGTGACCTTGCCGGGATAAAGGGAAATGCTGACGCCATCCAGCGCTTTCACGCCGGGGAAAATCTGGGAAATGCCGCGCATTTCCAGAATGGCCTGACTGTTTGCGGCTGGCGCGTCCGCCAGGGATCGTTGAAGGATTGTGGTCATCAGCAATGTACCGGATCAATGAAACCAGGTCCGGCGGCTGACGCCGCCGGAGAGCTGTGGATGCGATTTTCGATCAGAAAACCTTGGAGAACTGATCGATATTCGTGGCGTTGTAGACGAACGGATCGGCCATGGCGGCTTCGCCGTTTTCGCCAACCTTGATCTTGCCCATGCGGCCGGCATTGATCTCGCTGCCCGGCTTGCCGTCAGTCTCGCCCTTGACGAGGCGATAGGCGATTTGCGTAGCGGAATAGCCGAGATCGATCGGATTCCAGATCGCGAATTCCTTCGTCGCGCCCGACTTGATGGCGCCGGCCATTTCGGACGGCAGGCCAAGGCCGGTCACGTAGACCTTGCCGATCTTGCCGGCGTCCTTGACGGCCTGCGAAGCGGCGAGCACGCCGACGGTCGTCGGAGCGACGATGACCTTGACTTCCGGATGCGAAGTCAAGAGGCCCTGAGCTTCGCGATAGCTCTTGTCCGAGAGGTCGTCGCCATAGACTGTCGTGACCAGGTTGAGGCCCGGGAAGTCCTTCAGCTGCTTCTTCATCTCGCCGATCCAGATGTTCTGGTTGGTCGAGGTTGTCGTTGCCGACAGGATGGCGAAGTCGCCCTTGCCGCCGTCGAGATGATCCTTGGCGAGCGTCAGGCACATCTTGCCAATCAGCTCGTTTGACGAGGGGTTCAGCTGCAGGATGCGGCCCGCCTTTGCGACGCCGGAATCCCAGGAGATGACCTTGATACCGCGCTGCGTCGCCTTCTTCAGAGCCGGGACGACTGCATCGGGATCGTTGGCGGAAATCGCGATGGCATCGACGCCCTGTGCGATCAGCGAATTGATGACTTCGATCTGGCCTTCGGCCGTGGTCGAGGTCGGGCCGGTGTAGATCACCTGCACGCCGCCGAGATCCTTGGCCGCTTCCTGAGCGCCCTTGTTGGCCGCTTCGAAGAAGCCGTTGCCCAGCGACTTCACCACGAGGCCGATCTTGATGTCTTTCGCGCTGGCCGTACCGGCCATCAGTGTCGCGGCGAGCGCGACGCCGATCGCCAGTTTCTTTGCAATATTCATGTCTCTTCCTCCCAGGTTGATAGGCTATGCTCACCCCATCTGAGCCGCGTCCCTTATGCGACCGACGGGGAATCTTCCTCCTCGGCCTCAGCCGAAACATTTGCGATAATCAGCGACACGCCCGCCCCCTCGATCATCCGCACCGTGTCTGCCGAAATGCCGTCATCGGTGATGATCGTCGTCACCTGTTCGAGCGGGCACAGGATCAGGCTCGAACGCTGACGGAACTTGCTGGAATCGACCATCAGGATCAGTTCATCGGCCTGGCGCATCAATTTCTGCTCGCTCTGGATCAGCAGTCCGTCGGCTTCCATGATGCCGAGCGGGCCGACGCCCTGCGCGCCGAGGAACATGCGGCGCGCATAGAAATTGCGGGTCGTGTCGTTGTCGAAGGGCGAGAGGATCAGGCTCTGCTCGCGGTAGATCGCGCCGCCTGGAACCGTCACCGTATTTTTCGAGTGCTTGACCAGATGCTCGGCGATGGCGAAGGAGTTGGTCATCACCTGCAGCCGGAAGGCTGCGATGTAATGGACCAGCTGGAATGTCGTCGTGCCGCCGTTGATGATGATCGCATCACCCGGATTGCACAATTCGGCAGCCTTGCGCGCAATTGCGCGCTTTTTATTGATATTGACTGCTTCTGAGACGCGGAAAGGGCGGCCGACGAGATTGCCAAGCTGCGGCGGGTGGATGGATTCGGCGCCGCCACGGACGCGGCGGATCTTTCCCTGCACATGCAGGGCGGCGATATCACGGCGTATCGTCGCTTCCGAAGCCTCTGTCAGCTCGGAGATATCCTGAATCGTCACCACAGGTTTTTCCTGTACGGCGCTCAGAATAATGCGATGGCGTTCACGTTCGTGCATCGGCTCCTCCTTGTTGGGGGTTATTTCGTAAATATGACAAGGTGTCAATCATAAACGATCATAAACTTTCATATTGCATCGCAGCATTGTCGAATATGATCGTTTTCGATTGACAAAGTGACTGTGTGTGAGCGATATCCTGCTCACAAAGGGTGGCGCCATCATGTTTCGGTCCGCTCGCAAGACTTGATTTCAAGGGAGGATGACATGGCGGCTGACGTTCAGCTTCTGAAGAACCGTTGGGATGATGCATATGCTGATGGCCTCGATGAGCCGGGCAAACTGCTCTACCGGTCGAATCTGCTGGGTGCCGACAAGCGTATCACCAACTATGGTGGCGGCAATACATCGGCCAAGGTCATGGAGACAGACCCGCTGACTGGCGGGAAGGTCAAAATTCTCTGGGTAAAAGGCTCCGGCGGCGATGTCGGCACCATCAAGCTCGACGGGTTCGCCACGCTCTATCAGGATAAGCTCGACAGCCTGAAGTCCATCTATCAGGGCGTTGCCGACGAAGATCGCATGGTTGGCTTCCTGCCGCATTGCACGTTCAACTTGAATGCCCGCGCCGCCTCGATCGATACGCCGCTGCATGGCTTCGTGCCGTTCACCCATGTCGACCACATGCACCCCGATGCGATCATCGCCATCGCCGCCTCGAAGAATTCGCGCGAACTGACACGCGAAATTTTCGGCGAGGAGATCGGCTGGCTGCCATGGCGCCGTCCGGGC
The DNA here is from genome assembly GCF_044769665.1 of Rhizobium sp. NPDC090279. Taxonomy (NCBI): domain Bacteria; kingdom Pseudomonadati; phylum Pseudomonadota; class Alphaproteobacteria; order Hyphomicrobiales; family Rhizobiaceae; genus Rhizobium; species Rhizobium sp. NPDC090279. The sequence continues at coordinate 691,802 of NZ_JBIVYI010000001.1, forward strand.
TTCCAGCTCGGCCTCGATCTTGAAGCCTTCGTCAAGGCACATCCGAATGCCAAGGGCGTCGTGCTGGAAAGCCACGGCCTGTTCACCTGGGACAATGACGCGAAGGCCTGCTACGAACTGACGCTCGCCATCATCAACAAGGCGATCGAATGGTTTGCCGCCAAGACCGAAGGCAAGACCATCTTCGGCGGCGCCGCCGTCCAAAGCCTGCCGCAGGCCGAACGGCGCGCGATCGCAGCCCGGCTGATGCCGGAGATCCGCGGCCGCATCGGCAAGGCGGAGCGCAAGCTTGGTGACTTCGACGATCAGGCTGCCGTGCTCGAATTCGTCAACTCCAAGAATTTGCGTCCGCTCGGCGCGCTTGGCACCAGCTGCCCGGATCATTTCCTGCGCACCAAGATCCGGCCATTGATCGTCGATTTCGATCCGGCCAAGCCTGATGTCGATGCTGTCATTGCCGGGCTCGACAAGGCGCTGGAAGACTACCGCGCCGACTACGCCCGCTATTACAACGACTGCAAGCACGACAATTCGCCCGCCATGCGCGATCCGAACCCGGTGATCTTCCTGGTGCCGGGCGTCGGCCTGCTGTCCTTTGCCCGTGACAAGGCGACAGCCCGCATCGCCGGCGAGTTCTATGTCAACGCCATCAACGTCATGCGCGGCGCATCCACGGTTTCCGAATATCAGGGGCTGCCCGAGCAGGAGGCTTTCGATATCGAATATTGGCTGCTGGAAGAGGCAAAGCTGCAGCGCATGCCGAAGCCGAAGAGCCTTGCCGGCAAGGTCGCCTTCGTCACCGGCGGCGCCGGCGGCATCGGCCGCGCCACGGCGGCGCGCCTGGTCGGCGAGGGTGCCTGCGTTGTGTTGGCCGATATCGATCAGGTCGCACTTGAGGGCACCCACGAGGATTTCATCAGGAAATTCGGCGCCGATGCGGTGCGCAGCGTCAAGCTCGACGTCACCAAGGAAGACGCAGTCATTTCCACCTTTGCCGAGGCCTGCGTCGAATTCGGCGGCATCGACATTCTGGTGTCCAACGCCGGCATCGCCTCGTCGGCGCCAATCGAAACCACCGAGCTTTCGATGTGGAATCGCAATGTCGACATTCTCGCGACCGGCTATTTCCTCGTCTCGCGCGAAGCCTTCCGGCTGTTCCGTCGCCAAAACCTCGGCGGCAACGTCGTCTTCGTCGCCTCGAAGAACGGCCTTGCCTCGTCGCCGAATGCTGCGGCCTATTGCACGGCCAAGGCAGCCGAGATTCATCTCGCGCGTTGCCTGGCGCTTGAGGGTGCCGATGCGGGCATTCGCGTCAACACGGTCAACCCGGATGCCGTCTTGCGCGGATCGAAGATCTGGAATGGCGAGTGGCGCGAACAACGAGCCGCCTCCTCGAAGATCGAGGTGGACGATCTGGAGGAGCATTACCGCAAGCGCTCGATGCTGAAGCTCAATGTCTTCCCCGAGGACATTGCCGAGGCGATCTACTTCCTGGCTTCGGATCTATCAGCCAAATCGACGGGCAATATCATCAATGTCGACGCCGGCAACGCGCAGAGCTTTACGCGGTAATGAATAGCTTCTCCTTCTCCCCCTCGGGGAGAAGGTGGCCCGAAGGGTCGGATGAGGGAGTGCGACAAATGAGGTCTTGCGCTCAAGATCTTCCTCGCTGCGCTCCTCGCCCCCTCATCTGCCCGTTGGGCATCTTCTCCCCACTGGGGAGAAGATGGAACGAGGCGATCGAAACGCCGTAACATTTCGAATGACGTATCTGGGAGGAAAGAATGGCCGAGTTTAGAATTGCGCCCGATCTGGTTGCTGCAGAAAACGACAAGCGCGCCGCCGCGCTGAAATCCGATTATGAGGCGCTCGGCGCCACGCTCGCTCGCCGCGGCGTCGATATCGAAGCCGTGACCAAGAAGGTTTCCGAATTCTTTGTCGCGGTCCCGTCCTGGGGTGTTGGCACGGGTGGCACGCGCTTTGCTCGCTTCCCTGGCACCGGCGAGCCGCGCGGCATTTTCGACAAGCTCGACGATTGCGCCGTCATTCAGCAGCTGACCCGCGCGACGCCCAACGTCTCGTTGCATATCCCCTGGGACAAGGCGGACCCGCGTGAACTCAAGGCGAAGGGCGAGGCGCTCGGCCTCGGCTTCGACGCGATGAACTCGAACACGTTCTCGGATGCACCCGGCCAGGCGCATTCCTACAAGTTCGGTTCGCTGAGCCATGTCGACGCGGCGACTCGCGCTCAGGCCGTCGAGCACAACATCGAATGCATCGAGATCGGCAGGGCGCTCGGCTCAAAGGCGCTGACGGTCTGGATCGGGGACGGCTCCAACTTCCCCGGCCAAAGCAATTTCACCAAGGCGTTCGAGCGCTATCTCACCGCCATGGCTGATATCTATAAGGCGCTCCCCGACGACTGGCGGCTGTTTTCCGAACATAAGATGTATGAGCCGGCTTTCTATTCGACGATCGTGCAGGATTGGGGCACCAACTACCTGATTGCGCAGACACTGGGGCCGAAGGCTCACTGCTTGGTCGATCTCGGCCATCACGCGCCGAACACCAATATCGAAATGATCGTCGCGCGCCTCATCCAGTTCGGCAAGCTTGGCGGCTTCCACTTCAACGATTCCAAATATGGCGACGATGATCTCGACGCGGGCGCCATCGAACCTTACCGCCTGTTCCTTGTCTTCAACGAGCTGGTCGATGCCGAACGGCGAGGGGTCAACGACTTCAATCCGGCGCATATGATCGACCAGTCGCACAATGTCACTGATCCGATCGAGAGCCTGATTTCCAGCGCCAACGAGATCCGCCGCGCCTATGTCCAGGCGCTCATCGTCGACCGCAAGGCATTGGCCGGCTATCAGGATGCCAATGACGCGCTGATGGCGTCGGAAACCCTGAAGCGCGCCTACCGCGCCGATGTCGAGCCGATCCTGGCAGAAGCACGCCGCCGCGCCGGCGGCGCCATCGATCCGGTTGCGACCTATAGGGCGAGCGGCTATCGCGCCAAAGTCGCTGCCGAACGCCCTGCATCTGTCGCCGGCGGCGGTGGGATCATCTGAGAACATCGGGTGCCGGCGGACAATCGCGTTGGCACCCGATGTCTAACTTTGCCGCCCGGGTTTCCGGAGTTCGGCCTCTCGCCAGACGGACCAGCGACGGCGCAGCTCGCCCGGCCGCAGGCCATGACCTTCGTCGAGCATGTCAGCCTCGAGAATTCGCTCCGTGCGGAAATGTCGAAAGCCTTGGCGTAGCTCACACCATGCCACCAGAATTCGGCTGGTGTCGGAATAGCCGAGGATAACGGGCCACACAGTCCGCGCGGTTTCCTCGCCCGCGTCGGAGCGATAGCAGAGCCGAAGTTTTCGCCCTTCGCGGACGGCTGCCCGCAGCATCGACAGGTCGATGCTCTCCTCCTCCGCTCCCGGAATGACGGGTCTGGCGCCGACGCTCGGTTCGAGGATGAGGGGGCGCAAGTGTGCGGGAACAATCGCGGTGATCTTGGCAACGACATCGCGCGCGGCGTTGGCGAGCGTCTTGTCGGCGCGACCCGCAACCCATTGCGCTCCAAGCACGACGGCCTCGATCTCCGCGGGGGTCAACATCAGCGGCGGCATTTCGTAGTCCGGCGAGAGAAGGTATCCAAAGCCCGCCTCGCCCTCGATCGGAACCCGTTGGCTCATCAGATCGGCGACATCGCGATACACCGTGCGCTTCGACACTTCGAGTTCATCCGCGAGCGCAGCGGCTGTTACCGGCCGGCTCGATCGCCGCAATATCTGTATGATCTGAAACAAGCGGTCGGCGCGGCGCATCTACTGACTCCTGCTGCCAGTATGGTGGCAGCAGCCTTATGCGACAAGAGCCTTCGAGCCGCCAACGATAGGGTTGGCGGGTATTTTGAAGGAGTATCCGATGAAACTGGCATCCACGCGTCTGATTGTTGCAGACATCAAGAAAATGGTCGGCTTCTATGAAATGGTCACGGGGCAATCGGCCGAGTGGCTGGCGCCGGTCTTTGCCGAGATCGTCACCCCCTCGGCGGCGCTCGCGATCGGAAGCGCCGAAACCGTCGCCCTGTTCAGCGAGGGCAGCGCCGAACCCTCAGCCAATCGCTCGCTCGTCATCGAATTCCAGGTCGATGATGTCGATGTCGAATTTGCCCGGTTGAAGGACAGGGTGGAGGTCGTGCATGAGCCTAAGCTGATGCCTTGGGGCAACCGTGCCATGCAGATCCGCGATCCGGAGGGAACGCTGATCAGCCTCTACACACCCGTCACGGACTTTGCGAAGCAGCGTTTTGCGGGGCGTTGACCGCTCAATATTCGTGAAAAGTCCCGATCGCGGCCCCAATTTGCTCAGCGGCCCGCCGATTTTTTGAAGTCGCTTGTAAACGAGACCTTTGAACGCCCGTGTCGCGCTCTCACGGGGGCTTGAATGACGGGCGGGTGATGTCGTTTGACTGACGGCATCGCCCGTTTCCAGGCGCTCTCCTATGACGCCGTCTGTATGGCTCACAGCCTAACCAACCAGAATAGCTGCATATTTGTCATGGTCGTCTGGCAGATTTGAAATCGACCTCCGGCTGGGTGGTTGGGGCGCCCGAAGCCGTGCCTTGTCGATTTGTGTCTGTCGGATGCGCACTTTCGAGTGGCTCGACAAAGGGAATTGAGTATTGTCGATTGCAACGGCTCGCCCGGATTTGGCGTTAGAGGCTAACTTCGAAGATTGAGCCTGTCGATAGGTGAGGAAACACGATGACGACTGACATTAACGGCTTTGCTGGACGCCTGAAGCGCCGCCAGAATGGTGGCATGATCTCCGGCTGGGTCGGCATACCCGACGCGATGCTCGTCAATCATATGGCCCAGGAAGATTTCGATACCATCGTCTTGGATATGCAGCATGGCATGTGGGACCTGACGTCGGCCGCCAACGGCATTGCCTATGCACGCCTGGCCGGAAAGCCGGCGATTGCCCGCATTCCCGTCGGTGATTTTGCCTCCGCCTCGCGGCTTCTCGATGCGGGTGCCTCCGCCATCATCGCGCCGATGATCAATTCCGCCGATGACGCCCGTGCTTTGGTGAAGGCGACGAAATATCCGCCGCTCGGCGAGCGCAGCTGGGGGCCTTCGCTTGCTCTCAATCATTTCGGCCTTCCTGCCGAAGACTATCTACAGACCGCCAATAGCCTGACCGTCACCATTGCCATGGTCGAAACTCGGACAGCTCTGGATGCGATCGACGAGATTCTCGCCGTTGACGGTATCGACGGTATTTTCGTCGGCCCGTCCGATCTTTCCATCGCGCTTTCGAACGGCGCCCGGCTCGCGCCCGACAGTGCCGCGATCGATCAGGCGCTTGCGACCGCGCTTGCTCGCTGCCGTGCCCATGGCAAGGTGATCTGCGCCTTCGGCGGCAATGGCGCCCGTGCCGGAGAATATCTGAAGCTCGGCCTCGATCTCGTCATCGCCGGTACGGAAACGGCGCAGCTCAGGGCAGGCGCGCGCACGGCTATTGAGGCTGCGCGCAAGATCGCTGAATCGTAATCAGTTCGTTTGAGATAGGGGCATGTCCGGAAGAAGCTCCGGGCATGCCGATGCGCCGTGTGTTGAACTCCGTCAGTTTACGAGCTTCACAAAGCAGGGATTATACATATTCCAGCCGCAGTTCTCACCGCGGGCTTTCGCCGGTGTGATTGCATTTTGTGTTGCGATCAGCGCCAGCGCGACGGCAATGACGGTCAATACGGTCTTGGTATACTTGTCCATGAATTTCCCCCATTGATGGAATAATCAACGGTACGCACCTTAAAATTGCCTTCCTGAATGCTGCCTGAATATTTGTGCTTAAGGTTGTAATTCTGATCCCGGATAACCGGTATCGGAGCGGAGGCCAAAACGTATCGATCGCTCTTGCTTTGACCGCAGCCAGTGCTTGCATCCTCGCCTGCCTGCGGGCATTCTCGCCTCGACATGGCGGAGCGGAATGATTTGTCGAAAGTGCAGGGATTGGCGGTAGGACGCGGCTTGCGACGCGACGCGGGTCAGCGCGTCACCTTGCGAACCGTGGCGGCAGCGCTCGGCCTTTCGGTCACAACAGTCAGCCGTGCTCTCAAGGAAGGCCCCGAAGTCAACCGGGAGACGATCGAACTGGTTAAGCGCGTTGCGGGTGAGCTCGGTTATCGCCCCAATCTCGGCGGCATCAACCTTCGCACCGGCAAGACCCACGCCATCGGCATCGTGCTGCCGTTCGGGCGCGAGGGCGAGATGAACATCGTCGTCGCCTCGCTGATCGAAGGCGCGTCGCGCTACATGAAAGCGCGGGGATACCGGACCACGATCGTTCCGCAGCTGCAGGCCGACGATCCGCTCGCGACGGTGCGCGATATCGTCGAGGAGGGATCGGTCGACGGCATCGTCATCACCCATACGACCCCGCAGGACGACCGTGTCAAATATCTGCTCGAGGTCGGCATGCCCTTCGTCACCTTCGGGCGGACCGAGCTTTTGAGCGTTCATCCGAGCATCGATCTCGATCATGAAGTGATCGGCGCGGAAGCGGCACGCCTGCTTCTGGATTCCGGGCACAATATGCCGTTATTGATCGCGCCCAGCCAACAATTCACCTATAGCCTGCAGTTCGTTCGCGGCTGGCGCAGGACTTTTGCCGAACGCCATCTGGGTGCTCCGGATAGTCTCATCCATTTTACCGGGGTAACGCCGGACAATGGGCGCGCGATGGCCAAACGTCTCGCGACTTCGCATCCGGAGGCGACAGCCGCTTTCGTGGCCAGTGAGGAAGCGGCTCTCGGCTTCCTTGCGGGCCTGCGCGATGCCGGGCGGCAGGCCGGCAAGGATTTCGCCCTGATTACCTATGGCGGCACGGCACTGCCCGATTTCTTCAATCCGCCTCTCAGCACGTTTTATTACTCGAATCATGCCATAGGCGAGCGCCTGGCCGCCTTCCTGCATCGGGCGATCGCCGGCGAAGATCCAGCCGATCTGCACGAAGTCGTCCGCGCCGAATTCGTGGATCACCAAAGCCAGCTGCGTCGCGCTTGAGAGATGTCGCAGTTGGGAGCTGAGCGGACACGCGAATGCCATGCCGTGAATAGGCGAGCACAGCGGAAGATGGATGAGGTGGCGCTACTCGATCCAAGCGTTGAAAACAGCTGTTCGATATCGATTTGATATTCTGAAACTGTCGCAGGTTCTACGCCGCTACCGTCTCGGAATTCGATGGTTATGGTATCTCCTCATGAGCGTCTGGAAATTCCGATGCGGTTCGTCCTTCCCGTTTGTTTGCACCAGGAAAAAGCGCTGCAAAACCCAAACCAAAAGCGAAGTAGCTCAAAACGGCTCAAGTCACACAGATGGCGAAAAGCTGAAGTTAAAATATTGCTCGACCGGCTCCCGGCGCGCGATCTTCCCGTAACAGCCGCCTTAATCGGTTTATTCGGCGAGTTGGTGCGGAATGAACCGCTTTGGTGAGCTGTCATACCCAAAACTCCGCAGTTCGCGGTCATTGATTTCTCGAAAATGCTATGTATTTCGACTGGATAACAAAAGGAATTCCGTTAGGTTTCTTAGATATTGGTCGCTTGCATGGCCGCTCCAGGGGCGAGATTGTTCGCCGGGGTCGATATTTACAACCGATCGGTGATGCCGAAAGGCTTGCCCGATCCAGAAAGTCCGTATGCGCCGCGCGGCGCTACGCAAAAGGGAGAATAATATGGCTGACGAAAAGATGTTGTCGCAGATGTCGGGCAAGGGTGGCTTTATCGCTGCTCTAGATCAGAGCGGAGGCTCGACACCGGGCGCCCTGCGTCTCTATGGGATCGCTGATTCCGATTATAGCGGCGAAGAGGAAATGTTCCGTCTGATGCACGAAATGCGGGTGCGCATCATGACGGCGGCCTCCTTTTCCGGCGATAAGGTGATCGGCGCCATCCTATTCGAGCGAACCATGGACGGCGAGGCGAAGGGCAAGCCGGTTCCTTCCTATCTCTGGCAGGACCGTGGCGTTGTTCCCTTCCTCAAGGTCGACAAGGGCCTAGCCGCCGAGGAGAACGGTGTGCAGGTGATGAAGCCGATGCCGGATCTCGACGCCCTGCTCGCCCGTGCGGTGAAGAAGGGCATCTTCGGAACCAAGATGCGCTCCGTGATCGCAAACGCTGACAAGGCCGGCATTGCCGCAGTGGTGAAGCAGCAGTTCGAAGTGGGCCAGCAGATCCTCGGTCATGGGCTCGTGCCGATCATCGAGCCGGAAGTTTCGATCAAGAGCCCGACCAAGCAGGAGGCCGAAGCCATCCTGCGCGACGAGATCGCGCAGAGGCTCGATGCCGTGCCGGCAGGTGAAAAAGTGATGCTCAAGCTCACGATCCCAACGGTTCCGGATTTCTACAAGCCCCTCGTCGATCACAAGGCAGTGGCCCGTGTCGTCGCGCTGTCCGGCGGCTATAGCCGTGCGGATGCCTGCGAAAAGCTCAGTCATAACCACGGGATGATCGCCAGCTTCTCGCGCGCTCTAACCGAGGACCTGCGTGTGTCGATGAGCGACGCCGAATTCGACACCAGCCTCGCAAAGACCATCGACGAGATCTACAAGGCGAGCGTCACGAAAGCCTGACCTGATCAAGACGCCGGGTCTAAACTGACCCGGCGTCAATCGATCGCTGATAAAGCCCGACGCCGCGATCGCTGGCGATGTTGCGCGACCGGTTGCCGGGGCTTGCATTGAAGCGGCCGACGCTACGGATGGTTTGCCGCCTTGCCTGTTGCAAGAAAGGTTCTTGCCCAGGCTTCGTCGTAACTCACCCCATACATGCTGCGGATCACAATGTGAGCCGATCTCCGCAAAGAATTCGTAACGTTACGAATTTTGCCGTTTGAGCTATAACCGACACAAAATCCCAGATTGAAAGAGATTGACAGCGCCGCTGTTTTCCATAATCGTAACGTTACGAATTGCCGAAATCGAGCGGGAGGCTCGTCGGCAGTGCCCACCATACAGGCGCGGAATCCCTGTCGCGGGCAGGTCCGCATTCTACGGGAGGACGACGTGAGCAGCGGCTCGCTTTTTTTCGGATCGCCAATTTGGACCTTCAATTGGAACCCGCCCTATCAGGCGCCGCTGCGACGGCTCGCGCGCACCGGCTGCAAGGGTTTCGAGCTCACCGCATGGTCGGTGGATATGCTCAGCTACTACGCGCCCGAAACCATTCGCGAGTTGAAGCAGATCGCTGACGGCGAGGGGTTGGTGCTCACCAACTTCTTCTTCAATCTGCCGTTCAGCCGTGCCGCGAATGCCGCCGTGTCGACGGTCGATCTCGAGGGCTACAAGCGGGGAATGGATGTTGCCGCGGCAATCGGCACGCCCATCGTCACCAGCATGACGCCCTATCCGTTTCAGTCCGACGTCAAGCCGATCCTGCAGCGGCCGATCTCGCAGGAGTGGGGCGCGGCAGTCGAACCGCAGTGGGATTGGACGGACGAATACGATGCCGTGGTCGACGGCTTCGCGAGGGCTTGCGAGATAGCGGCCTCCGCCAACCTTCGCGTCGCGATCGAGCCGCATCCCTATCGCTGGGTCAGTTCCGGCCAGGGCATGCTGCGGCTGATCGAACGCACCGGCGCTGCCAACTTGGGCTTGAACTTCGATCCGAGCCACCTCTTTCCGGCCGGCGACATGCCGCATTATGTCGTTCTGGCGCTCGGAGATCGCATTTTCAACACGCATTTTTCCGACAATGAGGGCCATACCAATGCCCATTGGCGGCCGGGGCGCGGCAAGATCGACTGGAAGGCGATTTTCGCGGCACTCAAGGCCATCGGCTATTCCGGCCCGATCACGCTGGAGTTGGAAGATGCGCCCGGCGCATCGCATTGGACCCATTTCCGCGAGGCGACACCGGAATTCGACGACGAGATGCGGCGCGGCATGAGCTATCTGCGCGCCGCTGCCGCCGAGCTCGATATCACCATTTCCTAAGAGGCAACCCAATGAGCAACGAGCCCATGAAAGTCGGCATCGTCGGCGCCGGCAATATCAGCGCCACCTATGTCGCGACCCTGCATATGTTCGATTTCATCCGCGTGAAATCGGTCTACGATCTCTATGATACGTCGGCGCGGAAACTTGCCGATCAATTCGGCATAGAAGCCGTGGCGCTCGATGCGATGCTCTCCGACCCCGAAATCGGCCTGGTCATCAACCTGACGACGCCGGTTTCGCATTATGCCATCAGCAAGAAGGCTCTGCTTGCCGGCAAGCATGTCTATTCGGAAAAGCCGCTTGGCGTCACCATGGCAGAAGCCGAAGAGCTGATGTCGATCGCCCGGATAGGGGATTTGCGGCTGGGCTGCGCTCCCGACACTTTCCTCGGCGGCGGCCATCAGCTGACGCGACGTCTGTTGGATGAGGGCCGCATCGGCAAGACGATCTCGGCCACCGCCATGCTGTTGTTGCCGGGCCACGAGCATTGGCATCCCAATCCCGCCTTCTTCTACGGCCGCGGCGGCGGGCCGATGCTCGATGTCGGCCCATATTACATCACGAACCTGATTGCCTTGCTCGGTCCCGTACGCGAGGTTTTCGGCACTGCCAAGATTACCCGCATTGAACGTACGGTGAAGACCGATCCGCGTCGCGGCGAGACGATCAAGGTGTTGGTGCCGACGCATCTGACTGGCGTCATGGAGTTCCATAGCGGCGCGACCGTCACCATCGCCACAAGCTTCGATGTCATCAAGCACAAGCACAATCAGATCGAGCTTTACGGCTCCGAAGGGACCATGGTGACGCCGGACCCCAACAACTTCAGCGGCAGGGTCGAGATCTTCCGTGATGGTGACGATGCGTGGCGGGAGATTCCGGCCGATCATCCCTATACGGAGGGTGTGCCCGGCCATCTCGGTCTGCGCGGATTGGGCGCGGCCGAAATGGTGGATTCCCTTCGCTCAGGCCGCCAGCATCGGGTATCGTCGGAACTGGCCTACCACGCACTGGAAGTCATGACGGCATTCGAACGCTCGGCCCAATCGCGCCAGGTTGTTGCGATCCACAGCAGTTGCGGCCGACCCGATCCGATACCGCGGACGATAAATGAGGGACGTTTCTCATAGGTTGCGCTAAAGAATTCAGGAAAATGCAGTCCTTTGGGACTGTGGGCTTGACGAATGGGCAATGGCTGATGAAGCATTGCTATGTTGCTGCAGGGAACGGAGGCTCTGTTGCACGGTTTTGGAGGACCATGAAATTCGGCCACCCGATGTCGGGAGACGGCGGCGGCTGAACCCAGGCGTTGGAGAACGCCGTCAAAGGAGGAGGAACGCATGCGCAAATTGATGATGGCACTGGTCGGCGCCACGGCGCTGGTCGCGGCGAGCGTGACCGGCGCTATGGCCGAAGGCAAGAAGGCCGAAGTCTTGCATTGGTGGACGTCCGGGGGCGAAGCCGCCGCCGTGAAGGAACTCGCCAAGGCCTTCAATGCCGCTGGCGGCGAATGGGTGGATACCGCGATCGCAGGCTCCGGCTCGACCGCTCGTCCGATTGGTATCAACCGCATCATCGGCGGCAACCCGCCGACGGCCATGCAGTTCAATACCGGCACGCAGATGAACGACCTGGCCCAGCAGGGCCTGTTGCGGCCGCTCGACGATCTTGCCAAGGAGCAGGATTGGAAATCGGTGCTGACGCCGGCCTTCTATCAGGCGATCCAGTTTCAAGGCCATATCTATGGCGCCCCGATCAACGACCATGGCCAGAACTGGCTGTTCTATTCCAAGCCGGTTTTCGCCAAGGCAGGCGTGACCGCGGAGCCGAAGACCTGGGATGAGATGTTTGCCGCGCTCGACAAGATCAAGGCCGCCGGCCTGATCCCGGTTGCCGTCGGTGGCCAGCCCTGGCAGTTGCAGTTGATGTTCAATGCCATCCTTCTCGGCGAGGGCGGCAAGGATCTCTACGGCAAGGTCTGGAAGGACCTCGATACTGACGCCGTCAAATCCGACAAGTTCAAGCATGTGGCGGAAGTTTTCGCCAAGCTGCGCAACTACCAGGACGCAGGCAGTCCGAACCGTGACTGGAACGTCGCGACCGGCATGCTGATCGACGGCAAGGCCGGCATTCAGTTCATGGGCGACTGGGCCAAGGGCGAATTCATCCATGCCGGCCTCGTGGCCGACAAGGATTTCGGCTGCATCCTCGGACCGGGCGAATCCAACTTCATGATGGGCGGCGACATCTTCGTCTTCCCGGTCCTGAAGGACAAGACGGCGGTCGATGCCCAAACCCTGCTGGCAACGGTCATCATGTCCAAGGAAGGCCAGCTCGCCTTCAACTCCAAGAAGGGCTCCGTACCGGTTCGTCTCGACGTCGATACCTCGAAGCTCGATGCCTGCGCTCAGAAGGGCCTGAACGCGCTCAAGGACCCGAGCCGTCAGATCTTGACGTCCGACGTGTTGACACCGCAGGACGTCGTCCAGACCGAGGGCGACCTGATCGCCCAATATTGGACGACCCCCAGCATGACGGCAGACCAGTTCGCCGATCAGTTCGCCAAGGTCATCGACCAGGCGAAGTAAGCTTCAACCGACATCCATGCGGCGGCAGGTTCGCCTGCCGCCGGTTTTCATGAATGCTGAGGAGGAGCGCCCATGAGCACACCTGAAACAAGCGCCGCCGCTGTCGCTGCGACCGTGGTAAAAGCGGGCGCCACCCGCAGGAGAATGCGTTTTTCGCCTTATATTGCCCTGTTCCCGGCTTTCGTCATCGTCCTTTTGGCCTATGTCGTGACTGTCGTCTGGAACATCTGGATATCCTTCACCGATAGCAAGGTGCTGCCGGTGAATATCTTCGTTGGCACCAAGCAATATGAGCGGCTGTTCGACACTGCGCGCTGGCTGATATCGCTACAGAACGTCGTTGTTTTCGGCATTCTGTTCATCGTCGGTTGCTTGGTCCTTGGTTTCCTTCTCGCGGTCGCCCTCGACCAGAAGGTTCGGTTCGAGAATACCTTCCGCACGATCTTTCTCTATCCCTTCGCCATGTCCTTCATCGTGACGGGCCTTGTCTGGCAATGGATCATGAATCCGACGCTTGGTCTGCAGAAGGTCGCCGACAGCATTGGCTTTACCTGGTTCCGCTTCGACTGGATCGTGCAGAGCGATCTGGCGCTCTACGTCATCGTGCTTGCCGGCATATGGCAATCGACAGGCCTTGTCATGGCGATCATGCTGGCGGGACTGCGTGGCGTCGACCGCGAGCTGTGGAAGGCGACGCGCATCGACGGCATTCCGAGCTGGCGCGTCTATCTCCACATCGTCATCCCGATTCTGAGGCCAACCATCATCACAGCCAGCGTGCTCCTGGCGATCGCCGTCGTCAGGGTCTACGAACTGGTGCTGGCGACGACGGGCGGCGGCCCTGGAATTTCGACCGAGGTGCCCGGAAAATTCATCATGGATTACCTGTTCGGGCGCGGCAATATCGGCCTTGCGACATCGGCCTCGACCGTCATGTTCGTCACCGTGGTCATCGTCGTGACACCCTGGCTTTACTACGAATATTTCCGTGAAAAACCGAGGGGCAACTGATGACGACGCCATCTTCCGTCAGAGCCACCATGCAGGGTCCGACCGGGCGCAAGCCGCAGCATCTGACCCCCGGCCGCATCGGTGTTTATCTCTTTCTGGCCATTGCGGCATTGTTCTTCCTGCTGCCGCTCTACGTGATGCTCGTCACCTCGTTCAAATCCATGCCGGAGATCCGGCAGGGCAATATCTTCGCCTTTCCGCAGGTGTGGTCGGCCGATGCCTGGGTGCAGGCATGGAGTACGGCCTGTACGGGCCTTGAATGCGGCGGCATCAGCGTCGGCTTCTGGAATTCGGTGAAAATCCTGATCCCAAGCATGATCCTTTCGATCTTGATCTCGTCGCTGACCGGCTATGCGCTGTCCTTCTGGCGGGTCAGAGGCGCAAATGTACTCTTCGCCGTCCTGCTGCTCGGCGCCTTCATTCCCTATCAGGTGTTCATCTATCCGCTGGTGCTGATCTATCGCGATATCGGCATCTATTCGACGCTGCCCTGCATCATCATCACCCACACGGTCTTCGGCCTGCCGGTGCTGACGCTGCTGTTCCGCAACTATTATTCGAGCCTGCCGATGGAGCTCTTCAAGGCGGCCCGCATCGATGGCGCGGGGCTCTGGCAGATCTTCTTCCGCCTGATGATCCCGATGTCGATCCCGATCCTGGTGGTAGCGTCGATCCTGCAGGTGACCGGCATCTGGAACGACTTCCTGTTCGGCGTGGTTTTCGCCGGCCGCGAAAATTTCCCCATGACCGTGCAGCTCAACAATATCGTCAACTCCACGCAAGGCGAGAAGCTTTACAACGTCAACATGGCGGCGACCATTCTGACCGCCCTCATTCCGTTGATCGTCTATTTCGGCTCGGGTCGCTGGTTCGTGCGCGGTATCACCGCGGGCGCAGTCAAGGGATAGTTCATGGCCAATGTTTCCATTCGCGAACTTGCAATCGATTTCGGCAGCATCAGCGTCCTGAAGTCGCTCAATCTTGAGGTGAAGTCCGGTGAGTTCATCGTGCTGCTCGGCCCGTCCGGCTGCGGCAAGTCGACCCTGCTCAATGCAATTGCCGGGCTGACCGATATCACCGATGGCCAGATCTGGATCGGCGACAAGAACGTCACCTGGGAGGAGCCGAAGGATCGCGGCATCGGCATGGTGTTTCAGTCCTATGCGCTCTATCCGACGATGACGGTCGAGGGAAACCTCTCCTTCGGCCTACGCATTGCCGGCATGCCGAAGGACGAGATCGCCCAGCGTGTCGACCGCGCCGTGCAGATCCTACAGATCGACCCCTTGCGCAAGCGAAGACCGGGGGAACTCTCCGGCGGTCAGCGCCAGCGCGTCGCCATCGGCCGTGCCCTGGTGCGCGATGTCGATGTCTTCCTGTTCGACGAGCCGCTCTCCAATCTCGACGCCAAGCTTAGAACGGAACTGCGCGTCGAGCTGAAGCGCCTGCACAGCGGCCTCGGCTCGACGATGATCTATGTGACGCATGACCAGATCGAAGCGCTGACGCTTGCCGATCGCATCGCCGTCATGAGTGGTGGGGTCATCCAGCAATTCGCCTCACCGAAAGAGATCTATCGCCGCCCCGTCAATCGTTTCGTCGCCGGCTTCGTCGGCTCGCCCTCAATGAATTTCCTGGCGGGGCAGGTAACGAGCAATGGCGGCGTGCCGGCCTTCGCACTTCCCGATGGCCGCAAGATCGATCTCAATGGCTACAAGTTCGCAAGCACGCCCGGCGATGGCCGCAAGGCGACGCTCGGCGTCCGGCCGGAGCAGATGCAGTTCCAGCCCGCCAGCGATCGCGCCTCAAGCCTGCCGGCAACCTTCACGATCGTCGAGCCCATGGGCTCGGACAATCTGATCTGGGGGCAGGTCGGCAGCGAGACGCTGTCGGTGCGCATCGATGCCGACGAGGATGTCGCGCTCAACAGCGAACAGCCGGTCTATTTCCAGCCGGCGCTCGCGTCGTTGTTCGGTGAAGACGGGCAACGTCTATAGGACACCGGTTGCGCCGCACGTTCGACGGAGCGCGGGGCGCAATTTCATGCCCTGACTTCGAAGACCATGTTGAACGGCGTTTCTGTTGCCTTGCGGAAGTGGGAATAGCCTGCATCCATGGCAACCTTGCGCAGTTTCAACTCGCCGGCTTGCGCGCCTAGACCCAGTCCGACTTCCTGCGACAGCGAGGCCGGCGTGCAGATCATCGTCGACGCGCCGTAGAAGACGCGGCCGACCGGGTTGAGATTGTCTTTCAGGCAATCATGCGCAAAGGGCTCGACGATCATCCAGGTGCCGTCGTCGGCGAGGGTTTCCTTGACATGCTTGCCGGCGCCGACGGGATCGCCCATGTCGTGCAGGCAATCGAACATCGCCACGAGATCGTAGTCGGCAGCCGGGAAGTCCTTGGCACTTGCCTGCTCGAATGTGATGCGGCCGGCAACGCCTGCTTCCGTCGCCGCAGCTTTCGCTCGTTCGATGGACGGGAGATGGTAGTCAAAGCCGAAGAAAGTTGAATTCGGATAGGCTTCCGCCAGCAGGATGGTCGAGGCGCCATGGCCGCAGCCGACATCGGCGACGATCGCGCCAGCCTCGAGCTTTTCCTGCATGCCGTTGATCGCCGGTATCCATTCCGAAACGAGATGGCTGTTGTAGCCCGGCCGGAAGAAACGCTCCGTGCCGCGGAACAGGCAGGCGCTGTGCTCATGCCAGCCAAGGCCGCTGCCTGTCTTGAAGGCATTGGCGATCTTCGGCTCGTCAAGCCACATGGATTGAACGACATCGAAGGCGCCGGTGAAGAAGGCGGGGCTGTTTTCCTCAGCAAACACCATTGCCTGTTCCGGTGTCAGATAGAAGCGCTCGGTGTCGTCGTCATAGCTGACATAGTTGGCGGCCGCCTGAGCCGACAGCCATTCGCGCACATAGCGCTCCTTCACGCCGACCTTGTCGGCAAGTTCCGCAGAGGTCATCGGCGTTCCATCGGCCATGGCCTTGAACAGGCCCAAATGGTCTCCGAGCGTCACCAGTACCCCTGAGACCGCCGCGCCGAGATCGCCGACCAGGCGCCCGACCAGAGTATCGAGTTTCTGCATATCAGGTTCGCGCATGACATCCTCCCATCAGAATTGATGCAGCATTCCGTCACGATGTATTCGGATAGGGAAGGATACTCCCGGGCCGGAGGGCAGGCAATTACGCCATCTGGCTGAACAGGCTCCGCCTCAACTTGAAAAGAGGCGCAACCTATTGATGTGGTGTGTTGTTTTGGAGGCTCGCAAGGTGCTGGGGCGCCTCAGCCGGCGCGCGCCAGCTCCTTTTCCAAAGCGGAGAGCAAGCGCAGATCGTCGGCCGTTACATCAGGTGCGAAGCGGGCGGCAACTTTACCGTCGCGGCCGATCAGGAATTTTTCGAAATTCCAGACGATGCCGCCATCCTGTCCGGTCTCGAGGCCGTGCTTTGCCAGGCGCTCGCGCATCGGCCCGTCGCCCGTCGTCTCGACGCCGGAGGCGATCAAGCCGTTGTAGAGCGGATGGCGCTCGTCGCCGGTGACGGCAATTTTGGAAAACATCGGAAACTGTACGTCATAGGTCAGCGTGCAGAAATCCAGGATTTCCTTATCGCTGCCCGGCTCCTGGCCCTTGAAGTCGTTGGCCGGGAAGCCGGCGATGACGAGGCCTTCGTCGCGCTTTTCCTCATAGAGCTTTTCCAGCCCTTCGTACTGCACCGTCAGGCCGCATTTGGACGCGACATTGACGACCATGATGACCTTGCCACGATAGTCGGCAAGCGTCGTATCGCTGCCATCGATCCTCTTTACCGGAATATCGAGCACGCTGTCGGTCATTGGGTTCACTCCAGATGAGATGGAAAACAGGATGTCGATATTTGCCGGGATTTCGACGGCGTCAAGGCCGGAAACAGGCTCAGGCGGCCTCTTCCATACGAACCAGATGGCCTTGCGACACTTCGCGGTAGTGCCGATCGGGGGTGATGTATCCGACCGGCCGCACCGGGCTCTTCAATTCGTCGACGGCAAGGTTGCGCCTGATGCCGCGCCGTGACGGGTCCGGGACCGGGACGGCTGCCATCAGCTTCTTCGTATAGGGGTGCTGCGGATTTTCGAACACGGATGCGCGCGGGCCGATCTCGACGATCTCCCCGAGATACATGACGGCGACGCGATGGCTGACGCGCTCGACCACGGCCATGTCATGCGAGATGAAAAGATAGGAGAGGTTGAGGTTCTGCTGCAGATCCATCAGCAGATTGCAGACCTGTGCCTTGATCGAGACGTCGAGCGCCGAGACGCTTTCGTCGGCGACGATGACCTTCGGATCAAGCGCGAGCGCGCGGGCGATGCAGATACGCTGGCGCTGGCCGCCAGAGAATTCGTGCGGATAGCGGCTCATCATGTCCGCCTTCAGGCCGACGCGCTCCAGAAGGTCGGCCGCCTTCTCGCGGGCTTCGGCGTGTGTGCCTAAGCGATGCTCGATGAAGGGTTCCGCAACCGCAGCACCGATCGTCATGCGCGGGTTGAGGCTCGCGAACGGGTCCTGGAAAATCATCTGGATACTGCGGCGCATCCGGCGCAGGTCGACCGTATTGAGCTTCATCACGTCATAGCCGTCGAGCCGAACCTCACCGGATTTGGGGTTGATGAGACGCATGATGGAGCGCCCCGTCGTCGACTTGCCGCAGCCGGATTCTCCCACCAGCGACAGCGTTTCCCCTTGAGCAAGATCGAAGGAGACGTTTTCGACGGCATGGATGGCGCCTGTCGGACGGGCGAGAAGGCCGCCGCGAAGTTCGAAGCGGGTGACGAGGTTCTTCACCTCCAATACCGGCGTCTTGCCGTGGTCGACCGTGTCGGGAAGTGCCTTGGGTTCGCTGCGTTCGCCGGTCCGCGCGTCCACGATGGGAAAGCGCAGTGGCCGGGCCTGGTCCCTCATCGAGCCGAGCCGCGGCACGGCCGATAGCAGTGCGCGGGTATAGGGATGCTGACCGCGATGGAAGATATCGTCGGTCTTGCCTGCTTCCACCGCCTCGCCGCGATACATGACGATGGTGCGATCGGAGATTTCGGCGACGACGCCCATGTCGTGGGTGATGAAGAGAACGGACATGCCTTCCTCCTCCTGCAGCACCTTGATGAGGTCGAGGATCTGCCCTTGGATTGTCACGTCGAGCGCCGTCGTCGGCTCGTCGGCGATCAGCAGTTTCGGCCGCGAGGCAAGCGCCATCGCGATCATCACGCGCTGGCGCATGCCGCCGGAAAACTGATGCGGATATTCATCGAAGCGCGAGGATGCGTTGGGGATACGCACCTTCTCCAGCAGACGAATGGTTTCCGCTCTGGCTTCGGCCTTGGAGATGTCGCCGTGGCAGGTCAGTGCCTCGGAAATCTGCCGGCCGATGGTGAAGATCGGATTGAGAGACGTCATCGGTTCCTGGAAGATCATGGCGATGTCCTTGCCTCTGACCTTGCGCATCTCGCCCTCTGGAAGGGAGAGGATATCGCGGCCGTTGAGCCTGACGGAACCCTCGATACGGCTGCTGCCCTGGGCAAGCAGCCGCATGATCGACAACGAGGTGACGCTTTTGCCAGAGCCGCTTTCCCCGACGATGGCAACTGTTTCTCCGGGCATGACGTCGAAGGAGATGTTCTTGACCACCTGACGCCATTCGCCATCGACGAGAAATGAGGTCGTCAGATTGGAGACAGAAAGAACGGGCTGTGCATTTGCATTGATCGTCTGCGCTGCAATCGTCGTCATGGAGTCCCCTTTTATAATTTTGCCATCAGCCGAGCATCAACCGAAGCTGTTCATGATGGTGCAGTCATCGTGGCATGGGAGGCGGAAGGACGGCCTTCGGCTATCCTCGTGGCCTCAAGAGCGGCAATCTTCTCGTCGATCTCGCGGCGGTCGGTCATCCCGCTTGGATTCTGTCGTGTCGGCATGGTTTCGGCGACGTGCAGATAGCGTTCCTGTGCGACCGCATAGAGCCGTTCAAGTTCGGCGAGCGGATCGGCACTGTCGTCGACGCGGATGTTCAGCCAGGCATAGTCCTGATCGCGGTAAATCACGAGCGCAGCCGATTGTTTGCCGCGCTTGTCGCCGCCGGCATATTCGCCGGCGCGCATGGCTTCGAGCAACCGTTCGGCGAGCGACTTTCCTTCGGTCTTCTGGAAGGTCGCAAGCGTCTCGGTAATCACCCGCGGACCATCAAGCATATTGCCGGCAACCGAGACATTCTCATCGACGAGATGGCCTGCCCAGTCGATGCATCGGGCGCCGGTGAATGCGGCGTTGCTGCCCTTGCTGTCGATCAGGTGGAACTGGCGCTGTTCGCGGCCCTCGTCGCGGGCATTCAGCGTTTCGATGATCTCGCTCGGCGCATGGCCCGTGGCCAGCATCGCCAGTCCGTCTATACCGTAGAGCGGGCTGGCAAAGGCCTGCGTCGCAACGGCGCCGATGCCGCCACGAATATGCGGCACGATGCTGCCGACGGCAAAGAAGCGGGTGGCGACGGCGATGGCGAGATGGCCGGTTTCCGGCTCACGGGCAACGATCGACCAGGTCATCGGCGCTATCTCCCAATGGCATAGGCTTGCATCAAACGCGGAGTTGCTGCGGCGCGCAAGAGGCCATCGGCGTCGCGCCGCGCTGCGGTCAGCCGTCCCACGGTCCACTCCGGCGCGACGGTCAGCTGATGGCCCTTCCTGCGAAGTGCCTCAAGCATGTCGGCGCTGAAATTGGCCTCGGCCGTCAGGCCGCCCGGCTCGCGGGTGCGGGGATAGAAGGAGCTCGGGAAGTGGGTGCTGTGGAACAGCGGCTTGTCGATCGCCTGCTGCAGGTTCAGCCCGTGGTGGACATAGCGCAGGAAGAAGGCGAGCTGCCATTGCTCCTGCTGATCGCCGCCGGGCGTGCCAAACGCAAGCGTCGGCTGCCCCTCGTGCAGCGCCAGCGTCGGTGTCAGCGTCGTGCGCGGCCGCTTGCCCGGCGCGAGCGAGGAGGGCAGGCCCGGCTGCAGCCAGAACATCTGTGCGCGCGAGTTCAGGCAGAAGCCGAGGCCCGGCACGATGGGCGAGGATTGCAGCCAGCCGCCGGACGGCGTTACCGACACCATATTGCCCTCGCGGTCGATGACATCGATATGCACGGTATCGCCGCGCTTCTCGGTGAGATGCGACATTGTCGGTTCATAGACCGCTCCGCTCTTGGCTTCCGGCGTTTCGAGCATCTTCATGGTGAGATCGTATTGATCTTCGAAGCCCGCCAACTTGCCCGGACGCAAGGCAAGCGAGGCTTCCGGCGAAATCAACCTGCGGCGTTCGTCGGCATAGGCATCCGACAGCAGCGTATCGAGCGGCACGCGCGAGAAATTTGGATCGCCGTAGTAGACTTCGCGATCGGCAAAGGCGAGCTTCATGGCTTCGGTGACGGTGTGGACGAAGTCCGCGCCGGCGGGGTCCATGCCGGCCAGATTGAAGCCCTTGAGCAGCGCCAGCGTCTGCAGGAAGACGGGTCCCTGGCCCCACGGGCCAATCTTGGCGACCGTCCAGCCGTGATAGTCGTAGGTTTGCGGCGCCTCGATCGTGGCCCGCCAGTTCGCCATGTCGTCGGCCGTCAGCACGCCCTTGTGGCGCTCGCCGCTTGCATCCATGACTTCGGTCTTGCTCACATAGGTGTTGATCGCTTCGGCGACGAAGCCGCGATAATAGGCGTCGCGTGCCGCCTCTATCTGCGCGTCGCGGTCGCTCTTGCTTTCCGCCTCGGCGACGACCCGCTTCCAGGTTTCGGCCAGAACCGGGTTCTTGAAGTTGGACCAGGGTTCTGGCGCTGCGCCGCCCGGAAGCCACGTCTCGTAGGAGGTCGGCCATTCCTTGCGGTAGAAATCGGCAAGCCCTGCGATGGTCGCGCAAACGCGCGGCAGGACGGGATGACCTTTTTCGGCATAGTGGATCGCCGGTTCGAGAACATCGCGCACCGTCAGCCGGCCGTAGTCGCGCAGCATCAACATCCAGCCGTCGAAGGCACCGGGGATGACGGTGGCGAGAAGGCCATCGCCGGGGATCAGCTTCAATCCCTCGCGGGTGTAGTGCTCGATCGTTGCGCCGGCCGGCGCCGGCGCCTGGGCGCAGATGACCTCGACCTTGTCCTTCTTTTTCGAATAGAGGATGGCCGGCATGTCGCCGCCCGGCCCACAGAGATGCGGCTCGACGATCTGCAGCACGAAACCGGTCGCGACGGCGGCGTCGAAGGCGTTGCCGCCTTTCTCGAGAATGCTCATACCGACGGCGGACGCGATCCAGTGCGTCGATGTGACGACGCCGAAGGTTCCGAGGATTTCAGGGCGTGTGGTGAATGCGGTCATTGGGGGCACCTTTTCAGTTTGTTCATGCTTCGCGCGGGTCGAGCGCATCGCGCAGGCCGTCGCCGAGGAGATTGAAGCCGATCACGACGAGAAAAATGGCGGCACCCGGCCAGATGGCCATCCATGGCTGAGTCTCCAGATAACCCTTGGCGGTATTGAGCATCGAGCCCCAACTCGGGGCAGGCGCCTGCTGGCCGATCCCCAGGAAAGAGAGACTTGCTTCTGCAATGATGGCGGTAGCGATGGTGAGTGTCGCCTGCACCAGGATCGGCGCAAACACATTCGGCAGGATATAGCGGGTGATGATGCTGAAGTGGCGCAATCCAATCGACCGGGCGCCTTCGACATAGTCCTCCGTCTTGACCGCCAGCACCTGGCCACGCGTCAGCCGCACAAAGACCGGCGTTGCCGACAATCCGATCGCGATCATCGCATTTTTGAGGCTCGGCCCAAGAAAGGCGGAGAGCGCAATGGCGGTAATGAGGAAAGGCATGGCCAGGAAGGCTTCGGTGATGCGCGAGATGATCTGGTCGATCCAGCCGCCGTAGTAGCCGGAAATGAGACCAAAGGGCACGCCGATCGCGACGGCTATGGCGACCGAAAAGATGCCGGCCATCAGCGATGCCTGCGCTCCCCAGATCATGCGGGAGAGAATATCCCGGCCGATATCGTCGGTGCCGAGCCAGTGCGCGGCTGATGGTGCCTGGCGGACCGCCGACCAGCTGGTGGCGAGTGGATTCGGGATCGGCAGGATCGGTGCCAGGATGGCAAGCACGGTAAAGAAAAGGATGATGCCAAGCCCAACCAAGGCTCCCTTGTTGGCCTTCAACTTGCGCCAGGCCCGATTGGGAGCGCGCTTGGCGGAGGGTGCGGTGGCGGTCGTCTGAACGATCGTGCTCATAGGGCGGCCCTCATGCGCGGATTGAGGAGGACGTAGAGAATATCGGCAATGAGGTTCATCGCGATAAAGCCGACGGCCGTGCAAAGAACCACGCCCTGGACGACCGCATAGTCCCGGTTGAAGACCGCATCGACGATCAGCTTGCCGAAGCCGGGGATGGTGAAGATCTGCTCGGTCAGCACGGCGCCGGCCAGAAGCTCGCCGAAGAGCAGGGCGCTGACGGTGACGACGGGCAGAATGGCGTTGCGGAAGCTGTGCTGCAGGACGACGGCGGTTTCCGGCAGGCCTTTGGCGCGGGCCGTGCGGATGTAATCGCTGCTGAGCACGCTCAGCATCGACGAGCGCGTGTGGCGCATCAAGGTTGCCGCCAGCGCATTGCCGAGCACGAAGGACGGCATCAGCATGGTCTGAATCGAGCGCCAGGGATCTTCGAAGAACGGTTGGTAGCCGGAGGCGGGAAGCCAGTGCAGCTTCACCGAGACCAAGAGGATCAGCATGATGCCGAGCCAGAAATTCGGCACCGACAGACCGCACAAAGCAACGATATTGGCGAGAAAATCGATGAAGGTGTTCTTCTTCACCGCCGCCAATATGCCCATCGGAATACCGATCACGAAAGCGAAGATCATCGACATGACGGCAAGCTGGATCGTGACCGGCAGCTTTTCGGCAACGAGCGTGAGGACCGGCTGATTGGTGCGCAGCGAAACGCCGAGATCGCCTTGGGCGACCCCCTGCAGCCAATAGCCATATTGGTAGACGACCGGGTCGTTCAGCCGATATTTCTCGCGGAGCAGCTCCAGCACCTGCGGGTCGCGCTCCTCACCCGCCATGGCGAGCACCGGATCGCCGGGCAGCAGCTTTTGTAGCGAGAAGACGAAGATCGAAATGATCAGCAGCGTCGGTATCGCGACGAGCAGCCTCTTTCCGATATAGCTATACATGGGCAGATCCTTGCCGCGATGTCGGAGAAAAAAAGGGCCATGCGGGAAGGAGCCCGCATGGCGTTGGTCGCTCAGCCGCTCTTCTTCACGCCCACGAGACGGATCATGCCGTCCGGGGAGGGCACGAAGCCGGATACTTTCTTGTTGTAGGCCCAGATCCAGGCCTGATGTCCGAGGAAGATGATCGGCAGGTCCTGGTTCAGGATCGCCTCGGCCGCGTCGTATTTCTGCTTGCGCACGGCATTGTCCTGCGACTGGCGTGCGTCGAGCAGCAGCTTGTCGACTTCAGGATTACTGTATTTGGAATCGTTAAGGCCGGCGCCTGTCGTGACGAACTGCTGGATATTGCCATCGGGATCGGAGCGACCGGACCAATCGGAGCGGCTGAGCTGATAGTTGCCGCTCGACTGGGCATCAAGCAGCGTCGCAAATTCGGTCGTCTTCAGCGTCACGTCAAAGCCGGCTTCGGCGACCATCGACTGGATGATCTGCATCATCTGCATCGAAACCGGGTTGTTGGCGACGGCAAGCTCGACCGGGATGCGGTCGAAGCCAGCTTCCTTGACCAGCGCCTTGGCCTTGTCGACGTCGCGGGCGGGTACGGGAACATCCTTGTCGAACCAGGGGCTGTTCGGCGCAAAGGGCTGATTGCCGGCAAGCCCGGTGCCGTCAAAGACGATCTGCATGGCGGCTTCGCGGTCGATCGCCAGCGAGAAGGCTTGGCGCAGGCGCTTGTCCTTGCCCATCGGATTGTCGGCGCGGGCACCGTTGCCGACATTGGCATAGACGCCGAGCCAGCCGGTGCCGATCGCATCGACATAGACGAGATTGGGATCGCTCTTCACCGTACCGACATCGGATGCAGCGACACGCTCGATCATGTCGAGATCGCCCGAGCGCAGATTTGCCAGGCGAACCGTCGTGTCGGGGATCGGCAGATAGGTCACCTTGTCGATGAAGATATTGTCCTTGTTCCAGTAATCCTGGAATTTTTCGAGCACGATGCGGTCCTGCTGCACGCGTTCGACGAATTTGAACGGACCGGAGCAGACGGGATGATCGCCGAATTTGGCGCCCGTGGCCTTTGCCGCAGTGGGCGAGACCATCATGCCGGAGCGATCGGAAAGCTGGGCCAGCAGCGTGACGTCAGGTGCTTTCAGCGTGAAGGTGACTTCGTATTCGCCCGATGCTTCGACCTTGGCGACGGAGGAGAGTTCGCTCTTGCGGCGCGACTCCGGCAAGGTCTGGTAGCGCTGGATATTGTCGACGACCGCTTGTGCGGTGAACGGCGTCTCGTCCTGGAACTTGACGCCCTGGCGCAGTTCCATGATCAGCTGCTTGCCATCCGCGGACCATTTCCAGGATGTGGCGAGCTGTGGCACGAACTTCAGGTCCGGCGTCACGTCGACGAGCTTGTCGCAGAGCGCGGTATAGACGATGCGGCCGACGAAGGTGCGCGACTGGGCAGGGTCGAGCGCATCGGCATCGTCCTGCAGGCCGATCTTCAGTTCGACGGCTAGGGACGGCAGCGCGATCAGGCCGCCGGCCGCAAGCGCTGCCATGAATTTGGCGATCTTCATTTCGTTCTCCTGTTTATAGTTTTCGTTCTTGGCAATCTTGACCGGTTTCCTCTCCGGTCGTGGTTTGCTGCGGGCGGGACTTTTGGTCAGCCCACCTCCTCAGTCAGTGGTTCCCCGGCCTGCCGCGCATCCAGTGAAGTGATGCGGATCAGGCTTTCCTGCAGCATCAGAAGATGTTCGCGCATGGCTTCGGCTGCCTTCAGCGGATTGCGCGCCGCAATCGCATCGATGATCGCTCTATGCTGCGCGTAAGAGACTGGGCGCGTCTTGTTGATGCTGCGGGCCAATTCGCGAATGGTTTGCCAGGCTTCATCCTGGCGGACGTGGTTGATGACGTCGAAAATGGTCAGGAAGAACTGGTTCCCGGCGCTCTGCGCGATCAACCGATGCAAAGCGCCATCCCAAAGCTCGCGGCTGTCGGCATCGTCGCTGGCGGTGATCTTCTTTGCCAGCTCATACATGCGGTCGATGTCGTCGGGCTTGGCACGCATGGCGGCGAGCTGGGCCAGTTGCGGCTCGATGCGCAGCCGGACTTCCATGACTTCCATGAGATCCGTGCCGGCGACAAGCGTGCTGACATGCTGGCTCCAGTCGTCCGGACGCTGCCCGACATAAGTTCCGGAACCCTGACGCCGCCAGACGCGGCCTTCTGCTTCCAGCACCTCAAGCGCCCGCCGGATCGCGCGTCGGCTGACGCCGAGCGCTTCAGAAAGAGCCCGCTCCGTCGGCAGCTTTCCATCGGCGGGCAGGTCGGCCGAATTCAAAAGGCCCCGGAGCCTTTCGAGGGCATGAACCGAATTCTCCGGAAGGCTGCTGACTGCCATGATGAGGGGTGAACCAATTTAAGATTGGTTCAATTGAAGTTCAACTCAATCGCGGCGTCAAGCTCTTTTTTGTGCAACTTTGGCAATGCACAATGTTTGTGCGCAATGCAAAGGGCGGCCCGTGAAAACGAGCCGCCTTCTTCAGCTGGTGGAATGATGGTGTCCGCTCTTACGGCCCTTCGACTTGAGCCTCAGCGACCCACGGCGCGCGCCGAAAGAGCCGTCGCCGGCGCAAAGTCGAAATCCTTGTCAAAGGGGTAGGTCGGTCTCGTCTTGCGCAGGCGCGGCAGGCGTTCGACGAATTGATCGACCACACCCGGCGACAATGCCATCAGATTCGGATTGGCGATCGGCGCCAGTTCCGGCGAGAGATAGCCTGATTTGACGACGATGATCTTCGCCTTGTGCGGATCAAGGCCGAGGCGGGTGAAATCAGCGATGTTGTGATAGGGGCGGCGCTTGGCCGACAGGACGAGGTCGATGCCGCCGATGGTCACCACGGCTTGCATGTCGCTCGCCTCTGCCGCATCGAGCAGATACTTCACGGTGAAGCTGTCCTTCACCGGTTTGCTTCCCTTCGTGTCCAGCGATGCGCCGACGGAGAGATCGAGGGTGGCGCCGAGGCCGGCGGCATAGCAGGCTTCCGTCGCGGCCTTGTCGGCGATGCCGGCGAAGATGACGCCTGGCGCTCCCTTGGCGATGAGCTCCGCCAGCACATCGGCGCGGTCTCCGACGCCGCCGCCTGTGGGATTGTCGCCGGATTCAGCCAGAACCACGGGCGCGGTCGTGCTCGCAATCGCCCTCGCGGCGCATTCCTCGATGGTGCCGGTCTCGCAGCCGAAAACGAATTCCTGGCGCGCATCCCAATAGGCCTGTGCCAGGCGTTTGGCTTCGCGCTCAAGCACGGCGCGATCCGTGCCCGTCATGATGGCAGCGGCCGTGGCGCGGGGTTCGTCGGCCCAGACATAGCCGACCATCAGAGAGGCATCCCAGACGCCGTCGATGGCGTCCATTCCGGGCAGCATGTCGTAGAGGCTCTTGGCCGGCTCATCGACTGTGCTGGTCCGCTCACCGGGCAAGACGACGGGGATCGGCGCCCAGAGCAGGATGGGCTTCACACCAGTCTTCAGACTTTCCGTCAGCATCTTGACGGCGCGGCGCATGGTTTCCTCGACATCGATATGCGGCGCCGTGCGATAGGTGGAATACATGTCGAGCGCATCGATGATGCGTTGGGTGACATTGCCGTGCAGGTCGTAGCTGGCCGAGAGCATGCAGTCCTCGCCGACGACGGCGCGCGCAGCGCTGATCCAGTCACCCTCGGCGTCCTCCATGCCTTCGACATACATGGCGCCGTGCATGGCGAGATAGAGCCCGTCAAGCGGCAGCAATGCTCTCAGCCCTTCCAGGAATTCCGCCTTGAAGGCCTCGTAGGTATGGCGGGCGACGGGGCCGCCGGCTATGGCTCTGGCATGAATGGTCGGCAGGAACTCGCCGTTATAGTCGTTCAGGAAGGCGAAATAGGGCGCGGCGGTCAGCTCCACGCCGCGCAGGACGCGGAAGTCCCCCTCTTCGTTCAGGACGGGATTGTAGGTGCTGCATTCGATATGAATGCCTCCGACGGCGATGCGCATGGGAACCTCAATAAGGAGTGGGACCAATCAGAAAATTATGAGCGGCGATGCTGGCAGCGCCGCGCGCCCAGACGTCGCCATCGACGCGCTGTGTGCGGATCGGCGTCTGGCCGGCATAGCGCGGCAATACGTTCGCCTCGACGGCTTGTCGCATGACGGTGCCGAAGAGGCCGTCGAACCGCCCTTCGACATGGGTGATCAGGATCAGGCCTGGGTCGTTGAACTGGATGAGATGGGCTATCGCCAGCCCGAGCGCGCTGCCGGCGCGGTGCAGGATGCGGATAGCTGTGGCGTTGCCGAGCGACGCCTCCGTTTCAAGCTGGTCGAGAGATTGGCAGGCAAGGCCCTCCGCTTTCGCCGCTTCCTTGATTGCCTTCAGCGAAGCCACGGTATCGAGGCAGCCGCGCTTGCCGCAGCGGCAGGGTGAACCATTGGACTCGATGGTGCAATGGGCGATCTCCCCGGCGCCGCCGTGATTGCCGCGGTAGAGCTTGCCGCCGATAAAATGGGCGCAGCCGATGCCGTCATCGAAGGAGACGACGCTGAAATTCTGGATATCACGGGCGCTGCCGAACAGCTTCTCGCTGACGGCGACCGCCTTGGCATCGTTTTCTATGAAGGTGTCGATGCCGGTTTTCTGCCTGATCATGCCGGCAAGCGGCACGTCCTGCCACCCAAGCAAGGTGGATTTGACGCAGCTTGCCTGCTTTTCATCGACAAAGCCCGAGAGCGCGATGCCGAGGCCGGAGAGCTTCCGGTCAGCCCCTGTGCACTCGGCCAGCAGCTTCGGCAGCGTATCAGCGATCATCTCGGCAATGACTTCGGGATCGCGCGACAGTGGCATGGTCTGGCGCGCGACGATATTGCCGTTGAAATCGCTAAGCACCAACGGTGCCGGGTCTTCCAGCAGCGAGATGCCGACGAAGAAGGCGCCTTCCGGATGCAGATCCAACAGGATCGACGGGCGCCCCTGGCCGTAGATCGTTTCCGTCTCCCGCAATACGCCGCGGGAAATCAGATCGCGCGAAATGCCGCTCATCGCCGCCTTGCTCAACCCCATGGATGCCGCCAGAACCGTGCGGCTGGATGGGCCCGATTGGCTGATGACCCGCAGAAGCTGCTGCTGGGAGGACGTAAGCAATTCGACGTTCCGCCTGGGTTTTCGCTTGGTTCGTCGATAATAAGTTCAGAAAATGAACAAAGCAACCGCAATTAATTTCATTGAAGACCCAATTGCGCAGTGCGTTCCATGTATTTGAGGAGAGTAGCAATTATTGGGCCTGTTGGTGAGAGGCGTTATCCTGGCGCCGTCTCGCGGGCGATTTGGCAGAGTATGCGTGCGTTTAAACGGTTGACATCGACCTGCAACAATATGCAAAGCTTATCATAACGATTCAGCCGGCACTCGCCCTCCAATCGTCTCGTCCCTAGACTTGATCCCACCAGCTAAGCGCTCGACCATGGCCGTTATGGCGGCCCGTGCATTTTTGATCTCGGGTGCAGCAGTCAGAAAGGAATGCCATGTCCAGCACGGTCGATCGCGCGAGACGCCCGTTGGTCATCGTCTCGATCATGCTGGCGACCTTCATGGTCGCCATCGAAGCGACCATCGTCGCAACCGCCATGCCGCGCATCGTCGGCCAGCTCGGCGGCTTCACCTATTATAGCTGGGTCTTTTCCGCCTTCTTGCTGGCGCAATCCACCACCACGGTCATCTACGGCAAGCTCTCGGATATTTTCGGCCGCAAGCCCATGCTCATCGGCGGTATCATCATCTTTCTCATAGGTTCGACGCTGGCCGGCTTTGCCTGGTCGATGGCTTCGCTCATCGTCTTCCGGCTGCTGCAGGGCCTGGGCGCGGGTGCCATTCAGCCTGTCACGATGACCGTCGTCGGCGATCTCTACAAGTTGGAAGAACGGGCCAAGGTGCAGGGCGCGCTTGCCAGCGTCTGGGCTATATCCGCCGTCATCGGCCCGCTTGCGGGCGGCATCATCGTCGACAATCTCTCCTGGGCCTGGATTTTCTGGATCAACCTGCCACTCGGCGTGCTCGCCATTGCCGGCTTCATGATCTTTCTGCACGAGTCCATCACGCCGCGCGAGGCGAAGATCGACTATCTCGGCACGATCCTCTTTTCGATATCGATCGTCTCGCTGCTCGTCATCCTGACGGAGACCGATGCGGGCTTTGCGGTTCTCTGTCCCCTGGCGATCGTCTTCATCGTCACGGGTCTTCTGTTCCTCTGGCAGGAGCGGCGGGCGCCGGAGCCGATCATCTCGATCGCTCTCTGGAGCCGGCGGCTGATCGCGACCAGCAATGCCGCGACCCTGCTTGCCGGCATGGCCCTCATCGGCCTGACAACGGTCCTGCCGATCTATGTGCAGGGCGTGCTCGGTCGCTCGCCGCTGGAAGCCGGCTTTACGCTGACGATGCTGATCGTCGGCTGGCCGCTCGCCGTCATGCTTGCGAGCCGCTTCTTCCGCACCTTCGGCATCCGCGCGACATTGCGCGCCGGTAGCCTGATGTTTCCCTTCGGCTCGCTCTTCCTCCTGTTTCTGACGCCCGAGAGCAGCCCGGTGATTGCCGGCATCGGCTCCTTCCTGATGGGCTTCGGCATGGGCCTCATCAGCCTCACCAGCGTCGTGCTGGTGCAGGAAAGCGTCGAATGGTCGATGCGCGGCAGCGCCACCGCATCGATCATCTTCTCGCGCAGCCTCGGCAACACGCTTGGCGCGACCGCGCTCGGCGCGATCATGAATGTCGGCATCGCGCATTACGGCAGCGGCGAGCTGGCGGCGAGGCTTCACGATATTCTGAACCAGCCGACCGGCCTTTCCGATCTCGTCGGCGATCCCGCGATCCGGGACGTCTTCGATGCGGCGCTGCACTGGAGCTTCTGGGGCGTCGTCATCGTCGCCCTGACGACCTGCGCGACCATCTGGCTGATCCCGGTCACGCATGACGCCGGTCGCGGATCATCGGTGTCCAAGACGGATGCCCAGGATGCGATGACCCACTAACCCGGATGGGCAAGATGCGGCGCGTTAGAGCGATTCAGCTTCTCATGGAATCTCTGAAGCGCTCTATCTCCTTGTTGTCACGCAATTCCGGACGGAAAACCGCTGCGCACTTTTCCTGGAATTGCTCTAGAAGCCGTAGTCGTGGGCGAGCCAGGCGTCCAGCAGGTTTCTGGACGCCTTGATGGCGGCGTCCGTATCCTGCGCGACGATCGCGTCGAGAATGGCCTTGTGAAGGGGTAGGGAGCGCCTTTGGCCTTCGGCTATGTCTTCATAACCCGAGAGGGTGCGATTGGCGTAGATGCCGACGGCGATCAGGTCGATCATCTGCGAGTAGATCATGTTATGCGTAGCGGCGAAGATCGCCGTATGGAAGCGCAGGTCGGCATCGGCATTGCTGTTGATGTCGCCGATGGTGGAGGCCATCTCCTCGTAAGCGGCGTTGATTGTGGCAATGTCGCTCTCGGTGCGGCGCAACGCCGCGCGTGCCGTCGCTTCCGGCTCGAGCGCCAACCGCAGGTCCTTGATCGAGCGCATGATTTCGACCGATGGGCCAGTCTCGTAGTACCAGACCATGACGTCCGTATCGAGATGATGCCAGTTGGACCGCTCCTTGACGCGCGTCCCGACGCGGGTCTTGATCTCGACCAACCCTTTGCCTGCAAGGCATTTCATCGCCTCGCGGACGACAGTGCGGCTGATGCCGAATTGTTCGACCAGATCCGGCTCGTTCGGCAGCGTCGCGCCGACGGGATGATCGCCGCGGACGATGCGGCGGCCAAGTTCATGGACGAAATGGCCGAAGACGCCGCGCCGCGGGATCGTGCCGTATTTGCGCACGAAGGCATCGAAGGGTGACTGCGTTACGATCAGTTTCGACTCCGGAGTAGCCCGAGAGGTCATTGCGTCCTGGCCTTGTTTCATTATGCGGGGCTCTCGTTCCTTATTGATGCGCCGTTGTGAGAACAATCGTCGGTTTAGGTGCGGTTGGGGGCAAGCTTCACGTCGGTATCCCGGCGTGTCCGAGTTTGTTCCATGGTGTTCCGGTGTCGATCCTGTTGCCCCCTTTGTGACGCATCCCGGCAAAAGCCTAGCATGTCTTGCGCATCCGTGCCTACTGGCATGGATTGCGGGCCGATTTGCCGCTGTGAGCGCTCGCAGATGCTGCTTTGCTCGGGCTGCCCGATGATCAAATTGCGCACCGGCTGCTAAGCGAAACGTGATCGCTCAATCGATTGCCGATGCGATTTCGGCCTATCGTAAACGTTACCGAACCGGTTAGATGCGTCCGGGTGCGAGGCGGATTCGGAGTAGCTGATCGATGAACGATATGTCCACGCGTGGGCAGAGGGGGGAAGGGCAGGAGGCGGGCTCCCGTTCGCTGCTGATCGCATTGCTCGTGGCCGGCGCCTTCTTCATGGAAAATCTGGATGGCACGGTCATCGCGACCGCGCTGCCGCAGATGGCCGTGTCCTTCGGTGCCCGCCCGGTCGATCTCAATATCGGCATGAGTGCCTATCTGCTGACGCTCGGCGTCTTCATTCCCATAAGCGGCTGGATCAGCGACCGTTTCGGCGCGCGCCTGGTGTTCACCACGGCGGTCGTCATCTTCACGCTGGCATCCGTCCTCTGCGGCTTTGCCAATGGCGTCGGCTCTTTCGTGGCGATGCGCATCCTGCAGGGCATCGGCGGAGCGATGATGGTGCCGGTGGGCCGGCTCGTCGTCTTGAACAACACGCCGAAGGACAAGCTGATCTCGGCCATTGCGACGATTACCTGGCCGGCACTGGTAGCACCGGTCCTCGGACCGCCGCTCGGCGGCTTCATCACCGATCACGCGAGCTGGCGCTGGATCTTCTTCCTCAATCTGCCGCTCGGCATCCTGGCTTTCATCTTCGCGCTCATGCTCATTCCGAAAACCAAGAGCGCGGCGCGGCCTCCTTTCGATTGGCTCGGCTTCGTCGTCAGCGGCATTGGTCTTGCGAGCCTGATGTATGGGCTGGAGTTGATCGGGCGCCCCGATCCCGTCTGGCTGGAAGCCTGGGCCTATGTGATCGTCGGCTTCATCCTGCTTGCCATCGCCGTCTTTCACTTTCTGCGCACGCAGCATCCACTCATCGATCTTTCCGGGCTGAAACTGCCGACTTTCGCGATCACCATCTCCGGCGGATCGTTGTTTCGCACCGCTATCGGTGCCGTGCCGTTCCTGTTGCCGTTGATGTTCCAGGTCGGCTTCGGGCTCAGCGCCTTTCATGCCGGTATGCTAACGCTTGCCGTTTTCGCCGGAAATCTGGCAATGAAGCCGGCAACGACGCCTATTCTGCGCCGCTTCGGCTTCAAGCCGGTCCTGATCGTCAACGGCCTTCTCAACGCGGTCTTCATCGCGGCCTGTGCGCTGTTTTCTCCCGACACGCCGCTTTGGTTCATCGTGCCGGTGCTGTTCATCGGCGGCATGTGCCGTTCGATGCATTTCACGGCACTCAACACGATTGCTTTTGCCGACATCCCGCCGCAGCAGATGACGGGCGCCAACACGCTGTTCAGCACCGTCTTTCAGCTGACGATGGGCATGGGCATCGCCGTCGGGGCCATCGGCATTCGCATCGGCCAGGCGATCAGCGCGCCGCTGGGCGTAGGCGGTATCGTCGCCATCGAGTTCCGCCTGGCCTTCGTGCTGCTCGGCATCATCGCGCTCCTCGCCGTGCTGGATTGCCTGCTGCTCGACCGCAAGGCAGGCGAAAATGTCTCGCGCAAGCCAAAGCCGGGCGCGAGGAAGGCGGCGTAGCGATGTCTATTTCCGAAGCGTTCAGTGCGGGTATTGGATGAAATTGTAGTGCAGCAAAATCGCGGGAATTGCCATCAGGATGATCAGAAGCATTGCGACGCTTGCCGCCCGCACCATCTTCATCCGGCGGGCGCGCTGACCGGTCCAATCGTATACTGCCATAATGAGCCCCTCCTTCTCCTTGATTATTAGAAAGGCAAGAAATGGAACGCCAGTCAATATCGGCAATAGCGAGCTAAATAATAAGCATCTTCTAATATTGCGTGGACGAAGAGCGTTTTATTAGCCTCAACAGGGCCGTAGAACTTCATCCGTCGGGCCTAAAGATCGTTTTATGATGCCGGCCCACACGATATAACGGACAAGGATTTCGTCCCTGTGTCAGCAGGACGTTAGGTGCTTTGGAAAAGAGGAAAAGGCAATGAGCAAGATGCGTGCCCTGGTTTTGGAGCGTCAGCATGAACTGGCGATCCGCGATATCGATCTGCCGCAGGAGGTCGGACCGGGTCAGGTGAAGATCAAGATCCACACGGTCGGCGTTTGCGGGTCGGATGTGCACTACTACACCCACGGCAAGATCGGCCCCTTCATCGTCAACGAGCCGATGGTGCTCGGGCACGAGGCGGCAGGAACCGTGGTCGAAGTCGGCGCGGGCGTGACGCATCTGAAGATTGGCGACCGGGTCTGCATGGAGCCGGGGGTGCCCGATGCCAACTCCAAGGTCAGCCGCCTCGGCATGTACAATGTCGATCCCGCCGTCACCTTCTGGGCGACGCCGCCGATCCATGGCGTGCTCACGCCCTTCGTCGTGCATCCGGCCAACTACACCTTCAAGCTGCCCGACAATGTCAGCTTTGCGGAGGGAGCGATGGTCGAGCCTTTTGCAGTGGGCATGCAGGCTGCCACCAAGGCGCGCATTACACCCGGCGACACCGCCGTCGTGCTCGGCGCCGGTCCGATCGGCATCATGGTGGCGGTCGCGGCCCTTGCTGGCGGCTGCGCACGCGCCGTCGTTGCCGATCTCGCCCAGCCGAAGCTCGACATTGCCGCGCAGTATCAGGGAGTCATTCCGGTCAATATTCGCGAGAAGAACCTCAGCGAGGAGGTTGATCGCCTGACCGAAGGCTGGGGCGCCGATGTCGTCTTCGAATGCTCGGGCTCGGCGAAGGCCTGGGAAACCGTGATGGCGCTGCCGCGTCCGGGTGGCGTCATCGTCGCCGTTGGCCTGCCGGTCAATCCGGTCGGCTTCGACGTCTCGACGGCATCGACCAAGGAGATCCGCATCGAGACGGTCTTCCGCTACGCGCATCAGTACGAGCGTTCCATCGCGCTGATCGCGTCTGGTCGCGTCGATCTCAAGCCCTTGATCTCCGAAACTTTTGATTTCGAGGATTCCATCAAGGCGTTCGATCGCGCCGTCGAAGCCCGGCCGACAGACGTTAAGCTGCAGATCGTTCTCGACCAGTAAGCTTCGGTCGCCACATCGTCTTGCCCTGGGCCTGATATCAGGCCGTGTCTCGGCAAGGCGATGTTTTCCCTGAGGTTTCACATCACCCGTAGACGGCCCGGCAAAAGCGATGCTAGGTAGCCTTCCACAGAGGGAAAAGGCTTTAACGCCGTGAAACGGGAAGGATCGCCGTGCCGCACGACGTTGCATTGATCGCATTGATTGCCGCGGGCTTCGTGTTCGCGGCTATTTTCGGCTATCTGGCCGACCGACTGCACCTGCCGCCATTGGTTGGCTATCTGGTGGCCGGCGTCATCATAGGTTCGTCCACCCCCGGCTTTGTTGCCGATGTCTCGCTGGCGTCGCAATTGGCCGAGATCGGCGTCATCCTGCTGATGTTCGGCGTCGGGCTGCATTTTTCCGCCGCCGACCTGTTGGCGGTGCGTGGCGTCGCCATTCCCGGCGCCATCGGGCAGATTGTGATCGCGACGCTGCTGGGTGTTGGCCTGACGTCGCTATGGGGCTGGAGCGTCGGCGCGGGCGTGGTCCTCGGCCTGAGCCTTGCCGTTGCCAGTACCGTCGTGCTGCTCAAGGCGCTGGAAGAGCGCAATCTCGTGAGTTCGACCAATGGGCGTGTCGCCATCGGCTGGCTGATCGTCGAGGATCTGGCCATGGTGCTCGCACTCGTTCTTCTGCCGGCTTTTGCCGGTGTTCTGGGCGGTCATACCGGTGGCGGCGAGCATGCCGCGTCCGGCTCGATCTGGCTGACGATCGGCGTGACGCTCCTCAAGGTCGCGGCCTTCGCGGCTGTCGCGGTGTTCATCGGCCCGCGAGTCGTCCCCTGGCTTCTGACATCTGTCGCGCGCACGGGCTCGCGTGAACTGTTCACGCTGTCGGTTCTGGCGATCGCGCTTGGTATCGCTTTCGGAGCGGCAGAGATATTCGGTGTGTCCTTCGCGCTCGGTGCCTTCTTTGCCGGTCTCGTGATGAGTGAATCGCATCTCAGCCACAGGGCCGCGGCCGACTCCCTGCCGTTGCAAAATGCCTTTTCGGTTCTGTTCTTCGTGTCTGTCGGGATGCTCTTCGACCCGACGGTCCTGATCCGCGAACCGCTGATGATCATCGGCGTGCTTGCGCTGATCATGCTTGGCAAAGCGGTGATTGCCTTCGGCGTCGTGCTGCTGCTGCGCTATCCCGCCAGCATCGGCTTTGCCGTCGCCGCAGGTTTGGCGCAGATCGGCGAATTCTCCTTCATTCTCGCCGGCCTCGGCGTTTCGCTCGGACTCTTGACGCGGGAAGGGCAGGATCTCATCCTGGCCGGCGCGATCCTGTCGATCACGCTCAATCCGCTCGCCTTCTACGCGACCGAGAAGCTGGAGAAATGGACCTTCGCGCGATGGCCGTTCCTGGCGAACAAATATGGCATGGCCAAGCAGGATGGCCTGCGCCGGCAGTTGACCGCGATCAACAAGCAGCGCGAAGAGCGGGATCGCCAGCATCATCTCGAGATCGAGCAGCTCATCGAAACCTTCCCGATGTTTGCCGAACTCGACGACAATGCGCACGAGGAGCTTCTGCTGCTCTTCCGCCCGCGATCGGCATCGCCTGGCGACCGCGTCATCCGCACTGGTGATCGTGGCGACAGCATGTTCTTCATCGCCTCCGGTGCCGTGGAAGTGCAGCTGGAGGATGACGAGATACCGCTTGGCGCCGGCGCGTTCTTCGGTGAAATGGCGCTTTTGACCGGCGCGCGGCGTACCGCCGATGTCGTCGCCGTTGATTTCTGTCAGCTCTTCGTGCTGGAGCGTCGCGATTTCAATCTCTTCATGTCGCGGCATCCGCAATTGCGTGCCGCTGTCAGCCGCATGGCGCGAGAGCGACAGGAGAGCAACGTGTCGCGCCAGCGGCGCGACCTATCACAGGATGCCGGCTGACGCCCTATCGGCGCTTCAGCCAGGATTTCGAAACGCGGCAGGCCATGGTGTAGGCGGGGTCGAAGACGTTGCCGACATCGTAGCGTACGACCTGTCCGAGAAGATGGCTGGCGGCCGTCTTGTCGAGGCCGTAATCGGCGCCGAGCCAGCGCAGCATTTCGCTGGTGGCGTGCTGCAGGGCCTGGTCGAGCGGCCGGGCATTGCCGATGGTGAAAATATCCTCCGCCGTCTCGCCGCGCGGCCAAATGATCGTCTTTTTCTTTTCCACGGTCAGCCGCACCGTCACCTCGAAGGTGGTCTCGATGCCGGTGCCGACGATCTCGCCATCGCCTTGCACCGCATGGCAATCACCGAGGAAGAAAAGCGCGCCGGGCGCCGATACCGGAAACCAGATGGTCGTGCCTGGGCCAAGCAGGCGATAATCCATGTTGCCGCCGAACTCGCCGCTGGTGGCGGTCGATATGGCCTGGCCGAGCGATGGCGCGACCCCGAAGCAGCCGATCATCGGAGCGAGCGGCAGCGTGAGGGATTCGAGACCAGTCACGGGTTCTGCGAGCCGCGTCGTCAGAGCCTTGCGGTCGATCTGCCAGATCACCTTCTCGCTTGCCGGCAGAGCGCGGACATCCTGTGGATCGACGACATTGCCGGCGACCACGCTGCGGGTGAAGCCCGTATCGCGCGTCGGCACCATCGCGAGAATCTCGACCCTGAGGGAATCGCCCGGCTCCGCGCCTTCGATGAAGATCGGCCCGTTCATCGGATTGGGGCCGGATATCTGGCGAACATCATGCTTGTCATAGCCGGCGGCATCGAGCGTTTCGGTGATAACCGTATCGCCATCGGCGATATGCAAGGCCGGCGGCAGCGAGCCGATGACATTGTGATAGATGCTCGGAACGAAACGATGAATCGCCATTGCCTTCTCAGCCTTCCAGCATGTTGAGTCGCGCGAGCTTAAGCCGCTCTGATGCCAACGAAAAGACCGAGAGTTGCCGCTTCACTCGATCTCGCTCAGTTTGCCGGTAGACCGCCGAGATAGACGACGCTGAGCGACGTCGATTTGCCGAGCAGTGCGGCAAGCGCAGGGTCGGGAAACCGACGTTCGAATGGCGCCGCCCATGCGATATCGTCGGCATGAAGGTGTATCGCCTCCTGCTTCACGCCCGCTTTTTCAGCAAAGAAAGACGGGTCGTCGATGCCCGCGACCACTCTTTTCACGAGGCGGGACAGTGCGTTGTTGTCGGTAGCATAGAGATCTATCCCGTTGACGGAGGCCATTTCTGCCAGAGTGACGAGGGGAGCGGCGGCAAAGGTGTGGTAGTGAAGTGCTCGGGAGCGACGAGACATCTCCAGCGGCAATGTCCCATCCGGCTGGATCTGTTTCGCGCCGATCCTGAAGCTCTGGACGCCCCAGTCAAACAGATCTTTCCGATTTCCGGCGATTCCGGCCGCCATCGCCGTAAACCCGGCCCAATAACGATGATTGTTGCGTCCGTCCGTCTTGTCGCTTCGCGGCTCGTAGTAAGCGATGTTTCGCGAGGCTATGTCGCCGAGCCAGCCGATGATCCTTGATCTTTCGTCGGCAGGTATGGTGTTGTCGGAGCGAATCTTGAGCCAGGCGACGGCAAAGGAGCCGAGCATCCAGCCCTGCACATAGACTGCCTGGTTCGTCGCCGTGCTGCCCGATAGTGCATTGCCGGCGGCGAAGCTATCCAGGAAATGTGCCGCGCAGGTCGCTGCCGCTTCATCGCCGTGGCTACGATAACGGTCGGCCATGTCGACGACAGCTCGCATCGCCGAACGCAGATTATGGGTTGCCTCGTCATAGGCCTGCTTGCGCACAGGATCGACGATCGAGTGTGCCGCATCCGTGTAATAGTCCGAGAGCTTGAGGGTGACAGGCAATTGCGGCGCTCCAGGGCAGATGAATGCCGTCTGGGTCTTGCTGGCGGAAACCGGCGTGTCCCACGGACTGTGCAAGGCTGTCGCCGCCTGTCCCGGTGTTGCATGTGCGAAAGCGAGAAGTACGGCGAGAAGGGCAGGCTTTTTGAAGGGATTTTGGGGGCGGGACATTGGACACCGTGCTCGTAAGTGTTCGTTGCTTGCGCAAAACACTATTACCCGATTAGTGGCGATTTTGCGTTGCACACGACCTTGTCCGGTGCACCGATTTCAACGCGTCGTTCGTCGTTGAGGCCTCACGCGAAATGCTCGCGAAATGCCTGCGGCGTCGTTCCGAATTTGCGCATGAAATTGCGCCGCATGGTTTCTTCCGAACTGAAGCCACAGCGCATCCGTACCTGATGCACGGTCAGGCCCTCTTCCAGAAGGCGGCGGGCCGCCTCGATGCGGATTTCTTCCACGGCGCGTGCGGGTGTCCGCCCAGTCGCTTTCAGATAATGGCGCGAGAAGCTGCGTGCGCTCATATTCGCCTGCTCGGCAAGCGTCGGCAGGGAAAGATCGGCGCGCAGATTGTCGATGATCCAGCCATGCAGACGGTCGAAGCGTTCACCATCATCCTGAAGCCGCAATGCAGCACTGAATTGCGCCTGGCCGCCGGGACGCTTCAGGAAGACGACGAGTTCGCGCGCCACGGAAAGCGCCAGCGAGCGGCCAAGATCGGCCTCGACCAAGGCAAGTGAGAGATCGATGCCGGCAGTCACGCCTGCAGAACTCCAGATCTGGCCGTCCTGAACGAAAATCGGATCGGGCTCAAGCTTCACCTGCGGGAAGCGCTTTGCGAATTCTTCGCAACGGTTCCAATGGGTCGCTGCCCGTCGCCCATCCAAAAGACCGGCTTCGGCGAGCAGAAAGGCGCCGCTACAGACAGAGGCTACCCGCCGGGCGCTCGCGGCCCGCCGGCGCACCCATTCGATTAAACCGCGGTTGTCACAGGCTTTATTGACGCCCCAGCCGCCGGCGATGATCAAGGTGTCGAGCGGCGTCTCGATATCGGTAAGAGGCGCGGTCACGAGCGCGAGACCCGAACTCGTCCGGGTCTGCGTGTTTTCCGCTACCACGATAGCCTCGTAGGGTTTCGGCCGATCGAGCCTATGCGCCGCCTCGTTGGCGCTGGTGAACACCTGCAACGGACCGGTGATATCCAGCAGCTGGGCATTGTCAAAGGCAAGAATCTCGATGCGGCGCATGATTGGCAAGAAATGACGGTGGTTTGGCAAATGTGCCACATCGTTGTCGCATAAGCTCGGAAAAGTCAATCATCGGAGACATGTCATGACCACTCGCTTTGGCCTGCTGGCCTTTCCAGGCGTCCAACAACTCGATCTGACCGCACCCTATGAGGTATTCGCCTCCATCGATGACGTCGAGGTCCATCTCGTCTGGAAGGACGTCTTACCCATCGTTTCGGCAACCAAGCTGGTGTTGCAGCCGACAACGACTTTCGCCGAATGCCCGCCGCTCGATGTCATCTGCGTGCCCGGCGGCATCGGCATCAATACGTTGCTGGAGGATGCGGCCGTCCTGAGCTTTATTCGGGAACAGGCGGCCCAAGCCCGCTTTGTCACATCGGTTTGTACCGGCGCTCTCGTTCTCGGCGCGGCCGGCCTGCTCAAGGGCAAGAAGGCCACGACCCATTGGAATGCGCTCGATTTTCTCGAGAGTTTCGGAGCCATTGTCACGCCGGGACGTGTCGTGCGGGATGGCAATCTCTTCACCGCGGGCGGTGTTACGGCCGGCATCGATTTCGGACTGACGATCGTTGCCGCCTTGCGTGGCCAGCAAGAAGCCGAAGGAATCCAATTGTCGCTGGAATATGCGCCAGAGCCGCCCTTTCGTTCTGGATTGCCCGAGAAGGCCAGCGCCGAGGTGTTGGCCAGAACCAAGGAGCGTCTTGCCGGCTCGAGGATGGCGCGGCAGGCGATCATCGCTCGTCTTGCTGCGGCCGGACACGAACCCGGGTGAGCCTCGACTTATCCACCGGCACTGTCATTTCCATGAAACGGAGCCTCGATAGGGAAGCGATCATCGGTTGATTATGTCGAGGCCATGATGGGCAGGCGGACGAATAGAATTCCAGTCATACATCCCCCATCATACTTGACACAAATAGCTTTTCTGCGACCGTGATATCACGATATCGTCCACGGCCTTGCGGGGAAAAGGCTCATTTGATGAACGAGTTCCGATCATTTCGCTGCATGTCCCGCTTCGTCATGGCTATGACCATCCTGATCGGCGCAGGTCTCTGCTCGATATCGCAGGTCGTGGCCGCCGAGACCCCCGAGATCGCACCGCAGACGAAGGCTTCGGGCGAGCAGGTCGAGAAGCTGATCGGCACTTTGCGCGACAGTGGCGCCGTGTCCGGAGCCGACCTGTTGCAGCGGCGCTCCAGTTTCGAAAGGCTGATGGCATCGACCCCAGGTCCGGCGCGCGTGCAGATACGGCATATCGACGCCAACGGCGTGGATGGCGATCTCATCTGGCCTGCGCGATTGCATCATCCGATTGGTCGGCGCGCCATTCTTTATCTGCATGGCGGCGGTTTCTATAGCGGCTCGCTTCGAACGCACAGCAACATAGCGGGCGCGCTCGCCAAGGCGACGTCAGCCGACGTCCTGTTGATCGACTATCGCCTCGCGCCGGAAAATCGCTTTCCCGCGCAAAGGGACGATGCCATCGCTGCCTACCGCTGGCTTCTGACATCGGGATACAAGGCTGGCAACGTCGTTATCGCCGGCGAGTCGGTCGGGGCGACCCTGGCCATCGAGGTCGTTTTGAACCAGCTTAAGCTGAGTGGCCCGCTTCCTGCCGCCGTGGTCGCGATGAGCCCGATTACCGACTTTGCCGCAACGGGGGCATCCCTGGTTGCCAACGCCGCCAATGATCCCTTCATGAACAAGGCGGAGCTGACCCTCATCCACGATGCCTTCGCGTATGACCGCCCCGTTGCCGACCCCGACATATCGCCGCTCTATGGCAATGTCTCCGGCTTTCCTCCGCTGCTGATCCAGGTCGGTGCTCGCGAGGCACTGCTTGATGACAGCACGCGGCTGGCGGAGAAGGTGCGTCAGGCGGGCGGCAATGTGAGTTTGGAAATCTGGCCGGGGATGATCCATCAATGGCAGATTTTTCCCTT
This sequence comes from Rhizobium sp. NPDC090279, assembly GCF_044769665.1. Taxonomy (NCBI): domain Bacteria; kingdom Pseudomonadati; phylum Pseudomonadota; class Alphaproteobacteria; order Hyphomicrobiales; family Rhizobiaceae; genus Rhizobium; species Rhizobium sp. NPDC090279. Next base: position 733,949 of record NZ_JBIVYI010000001.1, read on the forward strand.
CTGGCTCGACGATGCGAGGAGGTCGAACGAACGCGTTGCGCAGTTCGCGATAGCGCATTTCGTCGATAAGCCCGGGCAATAGTTTTCGCGCAACTGAACTGCGCCTGATTTCGAAACTCTCGATCAGTCGACGGGAGGGTGTTTTGTCGCGCCCTCATGGCCGAGGCGTTATCTTCCAGTTAGTTATCGCAATAAATAATCGTTAGATAATTTTTATGTGGACATGCGGGAACAAAGGCGCTAGTTATGCCCATGTCGCGATAATAAATCGCACGATAAATTTAAGTGGAGATTGAAATGAACCAGTCGATCCCTCAAGCTACTCGTCGGGGCCTTATGACCGCCGGGCTCGGCCTTGCCGCCGCTGCCGCCGTCAGCCCCTTCGCTCAAACTGCACAAGCCTCTACAAAGCAATCATCTTCGAAAGGTAAGGACACAATGAGCAGCAGCACGATCACCACCAAGGACGGAGCGCAGATTTTCTACAAGGATTGGGGAACGGGCCAGCCGATCGTCTTTCATCACGGATGGCCCCTGAGCTCGGATGACTGGGATGCCCAGATGCTATTCTTCCTCAATCAGGGCTATCGCGTCATCGCCCATGACCGCCGCGGCCATGGCCGCTCCAGCCAGACGGCGACCGGCAACGAGATGGATACCTACGCTGCCGACGTCGCGGCGCTGACCGAGCATCTCGGCCTGAAGGGCGCCATCCACGTCGGCCATTCGACCGGCGGCGGCGAAGTCGCCCGCTATGTGGCTCAATATGGCGGCCATGGTCGGGTGTCGAAAGCCGTGTTGATCGGCGCCGTCCCGCCGATCATGGTCAAGTCGGACAAGAATCCCGGCGGCCTGCCAATCGAGGTCTTCGATGGCTTCCGTGCGGCACTTGCGGCCAACCGCGCTCAATTCTACCGCGACATCCCGTCGGGACCGTTCTATGGCTTCAATCGTCCCGGTGCCGTCGTTTCGGAAGGCATCATCGGCAATTGGTGGCGCCAGGGCATGATTGGCGGCGCCAAGGCTCATTATGATTGCATCAAGGCCTTCTCGGAAACCGACTTCACCGAAGATCTGAAGAAGATCGAAGTGCCGACGCTCGTCATGCACGGCGACGACGACCAGATAGTGCCGATCGCAGACTCTGCGCTCCTCTCCAGCAAGCTGCTGAAGAACGGCACGCTCAAGGTCTACAAGGGTTACCCGCACGGCATGGCGACCACGCATGCAGACGTCATCAATGTGGACCTGCTGGCCTTCTTCAAGGCCTGATGATCTGGGAACGAGCGCCCGCCAAAAGGCGGGCGCTTCACAGCCTGCCGGGTGCTGCTATCGCCTCCGCCGCTTCAGCTATCGAGTTTCAAGGAGAGCTGAACGGCGCGCGGCAAGGGCGGTAGCGGCCGGCTGATTTCTACGCGGCGCGTCCAGGTGGCGCGCCGTTCCTGTTCGCGCTCCCGAAGGGCCTTCGAGACAGCGACAAAGGTCATTGCACGTTCGATGACTTGTTCGGCCTTGCTCATGGATATCTCCATTTGTTCACTTTATGTTCTCATATCGAATCCGGAAAGTCAAGCGAGCCGGACGTTCGGGCCGGTTCGCGCCCTTTATGTTCTGCTTTGGTCGTTCCTTGCTTCCAGGGAAAGCTGGTGGGTGATCCGTTTCAATCAGCCAAGGCGATGCCTTAGACTGTTATTGACGATGCAGGTTGATCTCGCTTGTCACCACCGACTTGCCGGATGACAGATCCTTGTCGATCGTCCGGAGTGTCAGCTGGCTGTTGCCCTGCCGGCGAATGATCATGTTGGCATTCCGGTCGCCATTGACCAGCCGCGCCCAGCGCACCGCGAGATTGATGACATCGCCCTGCCTGCTGCCCGAAAGCTGCGACGTCGCACCGGATGGACCGGTATAAGTGCCTGAATATCGGCCTCCTCGCGCCGTCAACTGGGCCGAGATCGCGCGGTTGATGATGAGGAGGCCGCGGCAGTTTCCCTTCATCGAGATGGAAGCGCCGGGCGCGCTGATATTGAACTTGCAGGACACATTGATCGGCGAGCCGCCGATCTTTCGAAGGACTTTACCTGTCCCGGTCCAATTGCCGTTTAGCGGTTTCAGAAATCCGCTCTCGTCGGCGTAAGCAGGTGCCGCCGCAAAGATCGCGGCAAGGATCGCAAGAAGGCATGCTTGTCGGCGCATGATATCAATCCCTTCGTCAGACTTGACAGGAACGTTGCAGATATATTCCCGGTTCCGCCGCACTCAGAGCCAGTTGATGCGCTTGAGAATGTAGAGGGTGACGATGGAGGTGACTGCGACCAATACGACGATGATGACGAAGGCCCAGGTATCGTTGACACCCGGAATGCCGCCGACATTCATGCCAAACAGGCCGGCGACGACGCTCGGTGGCAATAGCAGGGCGGCAAGTGCTGCGAGCCGGTTGGAATTGCGGGCGATGCGTTCGCTGATGACGGTCGAGAGGTCGTCGTGCAGAATGCCCGTCCGGTCGCGGATCGCATCCAGATATTCGATGCAGCGCATCAGCTTGTCGATCACCTCGCGCATTCGAAGCTTGTCGCGCTCGGCAAGCCAGGGAGCGTCGTCATGTTCGATGCGGTTAAGGGCATCGCGCTGCGGCGAAAGATAGCGCCGCAGCTGTACGGCGCGCCTGCGAAGCAGCTTCAGGCGCTCGCGGACCTCGGCGGCCTCGCCGTGGAAGATCAGCTCGTCCAGCTCGTCAACTTCTTCATCCATCTGATCAAGAACGGGCTCCAGGTCTCTGACGAGCTTGTCGCTGACGAGTGCGAGGAGTTCGCCGGTGCGCTTCGGCCCCTTGCCTTTTTCCAGCGCCTGGCGAATATCGCGAAGAGCGGTGATGTAATGTCCGCTGTCGCGTAGCGTCACAACACGGTTTTCATCGACCCAGGCATGCAGGGGCACCAGATCCAGCTCCTCGGCCATCTCTTCGGCATCCTCGGGTGGGGCGGCGCAGACGCCGCGGAGGATGATCAGCAAACCGTCGTCGACCGGCTCCACGCGTGGGCGGGATTCATCCTCCAGAAGCGCGTCGGCAACGAGCGGGTCAAAGCCGCCATTGCTTGCGATCCAAGCCGCCGCCGCATCATGATCGCGCTCGAGATGGACCCAGAGAATGCCATCCGCCGGTCGCCAGCTCTGCAGGCCGGCTGCGCCGATTTCACGACAGCCGCCATCGCCGTCGAGAAGAACGGCGAAACGTATGCCGGGCTCGGCGCCGTAGCTGAGCTGGATCTTCTGACCCTCGGTTTCCATCCGCTCCCATCCTCCCCCAGGTGTAAAAGGAAAGCGAAATCATACAGCTATTTTCGATAGTTCTAGCACCGAGGACGACAAGGTGGAACCGGAGTTTACGGCGAATAATCGCCTATGATGCCAGAGCGCTCATTCGGCTGCCGCGGCAAGAGAGCCGTCTATGATCGTACGGATCTCGGCGCGGCAAGAGCCGCAATTGGTTCCGGCATTGAGTGCCTTGCCGACGGCTTCGACACTGTGGCAGCCGCCGCGAATGGCCGCGACGATCTGATTGACGCCGACGCTGAAGCAGGAACAAACCGTAGCGCCCGCATCGATAGTGTCGGCGCCCGGTCTGCCTGCGATGAGGGCAAACCGTTTCCTAAGATCGCCATGCGGCGCTGAAAGCTGGGCGATCGCCCAGTTTCGCGCCACCGCAACCGGCTGCCGGGCAACGAAAAGAGCTGCAAGCAGCCGCTCTCCATCGAAGAAGGCAAGACGCAAATCACCGGTGGCCTGATCGACGTAGCCGAGCGGCTCAAGATCGAAGGGTATGTCGAACGTCGAGCGGCACCAGCCGACCCAGTCGTCCGGCGCGAAATCGAATGCAAGCTCGGTCCGCCAGCCGCCACTGGCCTTGGCAAGTGCCCAATAGGCGCTGTCGAGATCGCCCGGCTTTGCCGCGGAGACGGCGAAACAATAATGCGATGCTTGGAAGCGGCCTGCGCGGACGGCGACATTCTTCGAAGCCGGCTGGCCGGAAACCGGATCGGTGACGGGGGCAACCACGGCGTCGATGCGTGCCTTGGCTGCAAAGCCGTCGTTCCAGTGCATTGGCACGAACAGACTGCCGCGCGCCTGCCGTTCCGTCACCAAGGCGCGGACGATCACCTTGCCGTACGGGCTCTCGATCTCGATGAGGCTCGCTTCGGCGACACCGATCTCGATCGCGTCACGCGGATGGATCTCGGCAAAGGGCTCGGCAATATGGGCTGACAGCCGCGCGCTTTTGCCGGTGCGGGTCATGGTGTGCCAATGATCGCGGATACGGCCCGTATTGAGCGTCAAAGGGAACTGGCTGTTCGTCCGATCGCTTACCGGCGTCCCGATGGCTACGAAGCGTGCCTTGCCATCGGCGTGATAGAAGCCTCCATCGGCGAAGAACCGTGTCGTCTGCCGTGTCGAGCCAACCGGTTGCGGCCATTGGAACGGTGTTAGCGCGTCATACTCTTTTGTGCCGATTGCGTCATAAGCGCCGATGTCGAAGTCGCGGTTGCCATCGTTCTCAAAGCCGGAGAGACCGGCATGTTCGGCGAAGATGTCCGCGGCAGCCTGAAAGGAAAATGCTGCAGAAAAACCCATGCGGCGACCGACTTCAGCCATTTGCCACCAGTCGGGCCGCGCCTCGCCAGGTGCTGAAAGAAATTGGCGCTGCCTGGAGATCCGTCGTTCGGAATTGGTGACGGTGCCGTCCTTCTCGCCCCAGCCAAGCGAGGGTAGCAGCACATGACCATGCCGTGTCGTGTCCGTTTCCTTCAGGATGTCGGAAACGACGACGAAGGGGCAGGTATCGATCGCTGCTTTGACAGCATCGGCATCCGGCATCGATACCACTGGATTGGTGGCCATGATCCACAGCGCCTTGATGCGGCCATCTGCAACGGCGTGGAACATATCGACGGCCTTCAGCCCTGGCCTTGCGGCAATTCCCGGCGAGTGCCAGAAGCGCTGCACCCTGTCGCGATCCCCGGCACTCTCGATCGCCATGTGTGCGGCAAGCATGTTGGCGAGGCCGCCAACCTCGCGGCCGCCCATGGCATTCGGCTGGCCGGTCAGCGAGAAGGGCCCCATGCCGGGCCTGCCGATGCGGCCCGTTGCAAGATGGCAATTGATGATCGCGTTGACCTTGTCGGTGCCGGACGAGGATTGGTTGACGCCCTGGCTGTAGCAGGTGACGACCTTCTCGGTTTGGGCAAACAGCCGGTAGAATTCGCGAAGCTGCATGGCGGGAAGGCCGGTCAGATCAAGCACGCGGTTGAACGACAGGGAGCTCGCCGCGGCGAAAGCCTCGGCAAAACCGTTGGTATGTTCGGCCACATAATTCTGGTTGATGGCATTGCTAGCGATCAGATGCGCGAAGAGGCCGAGGAAGAGCGCAACGTCGCCATCTGGTCGGATCGCCAGATGCAGATCGGCGATATCGCATGTCATCGTCCGGCGCGGGTCGATGACGACGATCTTCATCGTCGGCCGCGCCGTCTTGGCGGCGGCCAGCCGCTGGTAGATGACCGGATGGCACCAGGCGAGATTGGAGCCGGTAAGGATGACGAGATCGGCGAACTCGATATCCTCGTAGGTGCCGGGCACCGTATCCGCGCCAAAGGCGCGGCGATGGCCGGCAACCGAGGACGACATGCAGAGCCGCGAATTCGTGTCGATATTAGCCGAGCCGATGAAGCCTTTCATCAGCTTGTTGGCGACGTAGTAATCTTCGGTCAGCAGTTGGCCGGAAACGTAGAAGGCGACGGAATCCGGCCCGTGTTCGGCAATTGCCTCGCTGAAGCGTTTCGCGACAAGATCGAGCGCCTCGTCCCAGCTTGCTCGCTGCCCGGCGATTTCCGGATGGAGCAGGCGGCCGTCGAGGTCGATGGTTTCGGCAAGCGCCGATCCCTTCGAGCAGAGGCGTCCGAAATTGGAGGGATGATCTGGGTCGCCCTTGACGGAGACCTTGCCGTTTTCGTCGACGCTGGTAATGACGCCGCAGCCGACGCCGCAATAGGGGCAGGTGGTTTTGGTCTCAACGGACATGGAGCATATCCGCCGTATTGGGAGTATGCGGCGAGGCACCCCCCTCTGTCGGCGTTGCTGACATCTCCCCCACAAGGGGGGAGATTGGTGGAGTCAGGAGGTCGCCTCCACGGAACCAAGGCGAGTAATTCGGCGAACGTGGCGCCATATGATCTCCCCCCTTGTGGGGGAGATGTCCCGAAGGGACAGAGGGAGGTATTCTGCCGCGCATTCTGATCCTCATTCCGCCGCCATCATCACGCTGTCGAGAGCGATCGACAGTACTCCGTCCTCGTTGCGCACCGGAATGGTCCTGACCGCGCCCTTGTCCGCGCCGAGTGCTTCGCCGGTTTCGAGCGAGATCACCCAATTGTGCAGCGGGCAGGTGACGGCCGCACCATGAACGATGCCCTGGCTCAGCGGGCCGCCCTTGTGCGGGCAGTGATCCTCGATGGCGAAGATCTGGTTTTCCGCGGTGCGGAAGACCGCGATCTTGCCCTGCGGGGTTTTCACGCAGCGCGCGCCGCGCAGGGGGATGTCCGAGATGTCGCCGATTTCGATCCAGTTCATGTCCATCTCCTCACTCGGCCGCCTGATGGAAGCCGACCGTCGCCATCGGCCGGAATTCGTGCTTGTCCTTGCCCGATACCCGCTCCGACCACGGATCGACCTGCGCGAACTTCTGACTGAAGACGAAGCGCGCGTAATAGGCCTGACGCTTGGTGGCATCCGTCATGATCTGGCGGCGGATCTCGTCGAGGCCGATGCGTTTGGCCCATTTGTAGATACGTTCGAGATAGCGGCCCTGCTCGCGATACATCTGCGTCAGCGCCACGATATGCTCCAGCGCCTCATCCTCGGTCTTGACAAGGCCGAGGACCTCCGTACCCTTGATGTCGAGGCCGGCGGCACCGGCGAAATGGATCTCGAAGCCCGAATCCACGCAGATGACGCCGATATCCTTGCAGGTCGCCTCGGCGCAGTTTCTCGGACACCCCGACACCGCCAGTTTGAGCTTTGCCGGCGTCCAAGAGCCCCACATGAATTTCTCGATGCGGATGCCGAGACCGGTCGAATCCTGCGTGCCGAAGCGGCACCAGTCGGAACCGACGCAGGTTTTCACCGTGCGCAGGCCCTTGGCATAGGCTTGGCCTGAGATGAAGCCGGCCTTGCCGAGATCGGCCCAGACGGCGGGTAGATCCTCCTTGTGAATGCCGAGCAGATCGATGCGCTGGCCGCCGGTCACCTTCACCATCGGAATCTCGAACTTGTCGACAACATCGGCGATGGCGCGCAGCTCGCCGGAATTGGTGACGCCGCCCCACATGCGCGGCACCACCGAATAGGTGCCGTCCTTCTGGATATTGGCGTGGACGCGTTCGTTGATGAACCGCGACTGGTAATCATCGGCATATTCGTCCGGCCAGTCGCAGACCAGATAGTAGTTCAAAGCCGGCCGGCACTTGGCGCAGCCGCAGGAGGTCTTCCATTCAAGCTCCTGCATAACCGCAGGGATGGTCTTCAAACTCTTGGCTTTTATCAGCCTTCTGACATCATCGTGGCCAAGTTCGGTGCAGGTGCACATCGGCTGCACGGCCTTGGGATTATACGCATCGCCAAGCGTGATCGACATCAGCTGTTCGACAAGGCCGGTGCAGGAGCCGCAGGAGGCGGAAGCCTTGGTGTGTGCTCTGACATCATCGAGCGAGGTCAGGCCCTTGGCCGATATGGTCGAGGTGATCTTGCCCTTGCAGACGCCGTTGCAGCCGCAGATTTCCGCATCATCCGGCAAGGCTGCAACGGCCGCCATAGGGTCCAGCGGCGACCCTCCCTGATAGGCCTGGCCGAAGATCAGCGTCTCGCGCATCTCCGAGATGTCGGTCGCCTTCTTCTTCAGGTCGTTGAACCAGGCACCGTCGGCCGTTTCTCCATAAAGCACGGTGCCGATGATGCGGTTATCCTTGAGGATCAGTCGCTTGTAGACGCCGGCTGCCGCGTCGCGCAGGACGATTTCCTCGCGATCGTCGCCATCGGCGAAGTCGCCGAGCGAAAACAGATCGATGCCGGTGACCTTCAGTTTGGTTGGCGTATCCGAATGGACGAAACCGGCGGAGGTATCGCCTGCAAGCTGAGCGGCAGCCACACGCGCCATTTCGTAGAGCGGCGCGACGAGGCCATAGACCTGCCCGCCGACCTCGGCACACTCGCCGAGCGCCAGTATGTCCCCGTCCGACGTACCCATGCCGGCATCGACGACGATACCGCGATTGACTGCGATCCCTGCCTCTTTCCCGAGACCCATATTCGGGCGGATGCCGACCGCCATGACGACAAGCGTCGCCGGGATGATCGTTCCGTCGGCAAGCTCCACGCCCTCGACCTTGCCGTCGCCAATGATCGCCTTGGTATTGGCCTTGGTGATGACCTCGATGCCGCGCTCTTCGATGGCCCTTTGAAGGAGATAGCCGGCAGCAGGGTCGAGCTGACGTTCGAGAAGGCTCGAATTGACGTGCAGGACGGTGACATCCATGCCGCGCAGATTGAGACCGGCTGCGGCCTCGAGGCCGAGCAGCCCGCCTCCGATGACCACCGCCTTGGCGCGCGATTGCGCCGCCAGCAGCATGGCGTTGACGTCGTCCAGATCGCGATAGCTCAAGACGCCGGGAAGGTCCGCGCCAGGAACGGGGATGATGAAGGGAACGGAGCCGGTGGCGATGACAAGCTTGTCGTAGCTCTCGGTCACACCGTGGTCGGACGTAACAGTCTTGGCGGCACGGTCGATGGCGACGATCTTGTGGCCCTTGTAGAGGGTGATGCCGTGCTTGATGTACCAGCCGTCGCCGTGGATAATGATTTGCTCATAGTCCTTTTCGCCCGAGAGGACAGGCGAGAGCATGATACGGTCGTAATTGACGCGCGGCTCGGCGTTGAAGATCGTGACCTGATAAAGGTCTGGCGCCTTTTCAATGAGATGCTCCAGCATGCGCCCGGGCGCCATGCCGTTGCCGATGATGACGAGTTTCTGGGTCATGGAGATCACTCCGCGGCTTCGACGAAGCGGTGGCGTTCGTAGAGGAACTTCAGCACGGCTTCGCGGCATTTGAGGTAGGTTCGGTCGGAGGCGAGCTCGAGGCGGTTGCGCGGCCGCGCGATCGGCACTTCGAGGATATCGCCGATATGGGCTGAGGGACCATTGGTCATCATCACGATGCGGTCCGACAGCAGCACGGCCTCGTCCACATCATGCGTGATCATCACCATCGTGCTGCCGAGGCGGGCATGGATTTCCATCACTGCATCCTGAAGATGCGCGCGCGTGAGTGCGTCGAGCGCGCCGAAGGGCTCGTCGAGCAGCAGGATCTTCGGCTCCATGGCAAGCGCCCGGGCGATGCCGACGCGCTGCTTCATGCCGCCGGAGATTTCCGAGGGGCGCTTGTCCTTGGCATGCGCCATCTGCACGAGATCCAGATTGCGCATCACCCATTCATGGCGTTCGGCCTTTGTCTTCTTGCCGCGAAACACCTTCGAGACGGCGAGATTGACATTCTCGTAGACGGTGAGCCAGGGCAGCAGGCTGTGGTTCTGGAAGACCACGGCGCGCTCGGGACCCGGCTCATTGACCTCGCGGTTTTCCAGAAGCACCGCGCCGGCGGAGACCCGAGTGAGCCCGGCGATGAGGTTGAGCAGAGTGGACTTGCCGCAGCCGGAGTGGCCGATGATCGAGACGAATTCGCCCTTGTCGATGGTGAGTTCGATGCCCTTCAGCACTTCGGCCCGCTGGCCGCCCCGATCGAAATGTTTGTCGATATGATCGAGCTTCAGATAGGCGCTCATCATGGTCTCCTCAATTGCTGGTCATGCCGCGGGTGACGATGGCGCCGAGCCCCGCGACCATTCGGTCGAGAACAAAGCCGGTGATGCCGATATAGGCGAGCGCCACGATGATGTCGGGCAGGCGCGACGAGTTCCACGCGTCCCAGATGAAGAAGCCGATGCCGACGCCGCCGGTCAGCATTTCGGCGGCGACGATCGCAAGCCAGGAGAGTCCGGCGCCGATGCGCAGGCCGGTGAAGATGTAGGGCGCCGCCGCCGGCACCATGATGCGGAAGAAGAATTCGATCTGGTTCAGCCGCAACACCCTGGCGACATTGCGATAGTCCTGCGGAATATTGCGCACGCCGACCGCGGTATTGATAATCACGGGCCAGATCGAGGTGATGAAGATCACGAAGATCGCCGATGGGTTGGAATTCTGGAAGGCGGCGAGCGACAGCGGCAGCCAGGCAAGCGGCGGCACGGTGCGCAGCACCTGGAAGATCGGATCGAGCCCGCGCATCGCCCAGATGGATTGCCCGATCACCGCACCGATCAGCACGCCGGCGACGGCGGCAAGGCCGAAGCCATAGGCGACACGCTGCAGCGAGACGAGCACTCGCCAGGCAAGCCCAATATCCTGCGGCCCGTTGTTGAAGAACGGATTGACGATAAGGTCGTAGCTCTCCTGCCAGACCTGCGAGGGCGGCGGCAGGCTGGCGCCCGGCTGTTCGCAGAGCAGTTGCCAGATACCGAGCATGATCACGAGGACGACCAGTGGCGGCACGACGGCCCGCAGGATCGCAAGCGCGATCCGGCGGATGTCGATGCGGCGGGCAGGGCGGGCGGAGAGAGTGACAACCTGGCTCTTGGGCACAGTCGGTGCCGCCGGATTGGTCGTTTGTTTGCGAGCGAGTGCGGACATCACGACGCCACCTTGATCGAGAGGCTTTCGAGATAGGCCGAGGGGTTTTCAGGGTCGAAGACCTTGCCGTCGAAGAAGGTTTCCTTGCCGCGCGAGGTCGAGGCGGGAATATCCGATGCAGCGACGCCGAGGTCCTTGGCGGCATCGCGCCAGATGTCCTGGCGGTTTACCTGGCCGACCAGCGCCTTGATATCGGTTTTGGGAGCGAATTTGCCCCAGCGCATGTTCTCGGTGATGAACCATGCGTCATGGCTCTGATAGGGATAGGAAACGCCGCCCTTCCAGAATTTCATGTAGAGATCGGTGCCCTTGGCGACTCGGCCGTTGCCGTAGTTGATGTCGCCCTTCAGGCGGCCGAGCACATCCTTGGGCGGGACGTTGAACCATTGCCGCTTGCCGAGGATAGTCGCCATCTCCTCCTTGTTGTCCATGCTGTCGCACCATTGCTGGGCTTCCATGACGGCCATCAGCAGCGCCTTGGCCGCATTCGGGTTCTTCTCGATCCAGTCGGCGCGCATGCCGAGCGCCTTTTCGGGATGGCCCTTCCAGATCTCGCCGGTCGTACAGGCCGTGAAGCCGATACCCTGATTGACGAGCTGCTCGTTCCAGGGCTCGCCCACGCAGAAGACGTCCATATTGCCGACCTTCATGTTCGCCACCATCTGCGGTGGCGGCACGACGATGGTCGAGACGTCCTTGTCGGGGTCGATGCCGCCGGCGGCGAGCCAGTAGCGAATCCAGAGATCGTGCGTGCCGCCCGGGAAGGTCATGGCGGCCTTCACTTCCTTGCCTGCCGCTCTTTTCGCCTCGAAGGCGGCCTTCAGCTTGGAGGCATCGAGCTGGACGCCGGTATCAGCATATTCCTTGGCGACCGAGATGCCCTGACTGTCGTAATTGAGGCGGGCGAGGATCGCCATTGGCACCGGCTGGTTGTTCTGGGTCACCTTGCCGGTATGCATGAGGTAAGGGAGCGGCGAGAGGATGTGGGCGCCGTCGATGCCGTTCGCCGCGCCGCCAAGCACGAGATTGTCGCGCGTCGCACCCCACGACGCCTGCTTGGCGACATCGACCTCGGGAAGGCCATGCTTTTCGAACAGACCTTTTTCCTTGGCGATGATCAGCGGGGCAGAATCGGTCAGGGCGATATAGCCAAGCTTCACGCCCGACACTTCCGGTCCCGACGTTGCTGCAAAGGCACCGGATGGGAAGACCGTCCTGACAGCGCCGATCAGGGCCGCCGTGGCGGATGTCTTCAAAAGGTTTCGGCGCGTAACACCACCGGACAGGATCTTCTTCACTTGCAGTTCCCCTTGTTTTGCTCGTGACGCGTGGATTTCGGACATAAAAAAACGCCGCTCGGTCGATGCGGCCCGGGACAGGAAGGCTGTCCTCGGGGCAAGAACCTTGCGACGTCGATGTCTTTGCGAGCGCGTTTTCCGCGCATTGCGTGCCTCGATCGCCGTTGATCGAAGCGACGTTAACTAAGCAAACTGTGTGCCAGTTTGTGGCGGCGATGCCATCCTATTGTAATTTCAGAATTATTCCGGAAGCAGGTGTGGCTGTTTGTTTTGTGGGCGGTTGACACTTCTGCAAATATTTTGAGCGGATGCCGTTCCCCCCACTTTCGATCCTGCGCTTATTCTGTGCAATGCAGCACGGCGAAAAGCTAGATTTCCTCGCTTGAAGACCGCATCTCGACTGTCGCCTTCACCGCAAATCCCGCGATATAACCGGTCATGTCTGCGGGGTCGAAGACATGACCGTCCATGAAGCGATCGCCGTCCCGGTCGCCTTCGATACGGATATCGGCATCATCGGGCGATGCCTCGTTGCCGAGCGCCAGCCGGTAGAGATCGGAACGGTAGGCCGAGGCAGCCATTTTCATGTTTTGCTCGGAAAGTGCGCTCTGTCCCCAGCGTGCCATCTGGCTCAAGATCCAAAGCGCCTGGCTCGGGCGCGGATAGTTGGCAAAACCGCCGTGGAAACTGAAATATCTGTCGATGATGCGGCGATGGCCCTTGGCATCGAGATTGAATTCGCCCGCCAGAACATGGCGAATGATATCGACCGGCGCTGCGATATAGCGCTGGTCGGCCAGCGCTTCGGCGAGCGCGTCATGATTTTCCGCCCGGTCGCACCAGCGTGCCGCCGCATCGAGCGCCACGATAAGGCGCGACACGGTTTCAGGATGGCTTTCGGCCCATTGCGGGCGCATGCCGATCACCTTTTCCGGCGCGGAAGGCCAGATATCCTGCTTGGCCGCAACGATGCGGCCGACGCCGCGCTCCGAGGCGACCATGTTCCAGGGGGCGCCGACGCAGAAGCCGTCGATGGCGCCGGCCGCAAGCGCATCTGACGTCAGTGGCGGGGGCACGACAACAAGCTTCACATCCCGATCGGGATCGATGCCTCCGGCTGCCAGCCAATAGCGGAATTCGTAATTATGCGACGAGAACGGATAGGTCATGCCGAGCGTCGGTGGTTGCTCGCCGCGCGCCTTCATGGAGCTGACCACTTTCGCAAGCGCCAGCGAATTTTCGAGCGCGCTTGCGTGATCGGAGAGGCCTGTTTCATTGCACATGCGGTCGAACAGCCGCGCCGACAGCGTAATGGCGTTGCCGCCGCAACCGAGCGAGAACGGCGTAATCGTCGGCGAGGGGTTCGAGCCGAGCCCGAGCATCGCCGCGACCGGCATTGGCGAGAGCATATGGGCGATGTCGAATTGGCGGAAGGCAAGCCGGTCGCGGACATTGGCCCAGGAGACGTCCTTGACGAGATCGAGCGCGATCCCCTCCTTGTGGGCGAAACCGAATTCCGCCGCCGCGATCAGGACTGAAGCATCGACGAGCGGAATGAAGCCTGCCCGCAATGTGCGCGGGCCTTCGCTCGCAATTTGTGCTGGTGCGGAGGGGTTGCTGTCGCCTGCCATTTGAACTCCGGCGGAACGGGCTGCTTGCGCTCTCATATTCACTCCGCTGTCTCCCCGCTCAGGGCGAAGGACGATATGGGGCTCGGTGCGCTCACATCAGCAACCCCGCTGCCGTCACGACGCTTTGTGCGATCTCGGACATCTTCTTCTTTTCGTTCATGGCCGTTTGCCGCAGCAAGGCGAAGGCCTCCTCTTCCGACAGACCACGCATTTTCATCAGGATGCCCTTGGCGCGCTCGACGATCTTGCGTTCTTCAAGCGCTGACTTGGCGTCCGCCAATTCCCGCTGCAGCCGGCTGAACGCATTGAAGCGGCTGACGGCCATATCGAGGATCGGCTTGACCCGCTCCTTCTTCAGGCCATCGACGATGTAAGCCGAAACGCCGGCCTCGACCGCCGCCTCGATGGAGGCCGTGTCGGAGCGGTCGACGAACATGGCGATCGGTCGTCCCACGGTTCGCGTCAGTTGAAACAGATGTTCCATCATGTCGCGGTTCGGATTTTCGAGATCGATGATGATGACGTCGGGCCGAAGCGTCTCGATCGTGCGCGCGACGCCCTGCACCTCATGGATAACAGTCACCCGCGTATGGCCAGCCTCGCGCAAACCCTCCTCGATGATCGAGGCGCGGATCGCATTTTCATCGATCACAAGAATGGTCAGATCGAGACGGCTCATGCCGTCTTTATGACGCAACGCAGCAAAGCGGGCAAGTGTCGTTCGATGAAATATTAGGCGTGTTATTATATGGCCTAAATTTTAGTCACATTGCGCCGCTTATTGGCTAATTCCTCAGCACCGCTGCCAATAGGCGGCGATGCTGAAAGTGCCAGGATCGCGCGCTATCTCTGTCTTGACGAAAGTACGGATGGCGCGGGCCTGCTTCTGCTCGCAAGCGGCCCAGACATAGGCCTCTGGATCGGCTGCGGGCACGAGATCGCGCAGGATGCGCTCGAGCGTGTCGGTCGTCCCCGCCGGCGCTCCATTGCGATGCAGCCAGGTGAGATCCATCGATGAGCTGGATGTTAGCGGCTGTTCCTCTCTTTGGTCGGCCACTTCTAGGAAGATGCGCAAATCCGCTTCGGCTGGCATGGCGGCGGCAATGCGGGCGATGGCGGGCAGCGCGGTCTCGTCGCCAGCCAGGATGAGTTTGCGTGCAACTGGGACGCCGCCGCCGCCGGGTCCGATAAGGCCGGCGCGATCGCCGGGGCGGGCTGTCATCGCCCAGGTCGCTCCCGGAACGTTGTCGCCTTCATGCACGACGAAATCGATGTTCATTTCGCCGCGGGCAAGGTCGATGCTACGGATCGTATAGGCACGCAGGGTTAGCTCATCGTCGCCCTTCGGCCAATGGATGCGGCCATCGGGCTCCGTATGCGGCCATACCGGCTCGCGGCCCTTCGGTGGAATGAGGAGACGCACGTGCATGCCGCCCTCGACGAAATGCTTGGCATCATCGGTGGCGACCACGACGCGGCGCATATGCGGGGTGATGTCGAAAGCATCGACGACGCTGATTTCGCGGAAGTTCGGTATGGCGGATGGCTGCGGTCCATCCGCCCAATTCAGGTCGAGCGCATTGCCGGTGGAGAGTTCGAAGAGGTTTTCTGCAACCATGCTGCGGATCGTGAAGAGCATGGCCGCGGTCGGGCAACGCAGCTTGATGTCGAGGCGGTCGTTGCTGAGAGCGATGTCGGCGCTGCCGATGACGGTCTCGAGACGGGCTCCAGCCGCGTTCCGAGTGATCGTGACATGTTCGGCAAAGCGCGCGCAGAATTGATCCAGCAACTGGCCCGCATCTTTGTGCGTGGCAACGCCGGAAGCGGTAAAATCCCTGGCATGCATCATTGCTTTGTCTCCTTGCGGGTCAGGAACCAGACGAGATAGGGGCCGCCGATCAGGGCAGCAAACAGGCCGACGGGAACCTCGTAGGGAAAGATCACGATCCGCGACAGCCAATCGGCCAGTGTCAGCAGCATGGCGCCGAGCAACAGGCTGGCGGTCAATTGTTTGCCGGTGCCGTGGAAGCCGATGAGACGGGCAAGATGCGGCGCGATCAACCCCGTCAGGCTAAGTGGGCCGACGAGAAATGACGGAATGGCAGTCAGGAGAGCGGCCAGAACCGCCAGGACCGCCCGGCTCATCGCAACCGACAGGCCGATGGAGCGGGAGACGTCGCCGCCAAGCGGCAGGACATCGAACCACCGCCGCAGGAGCGGCAGCAAGGGGATGAGGAGGGCAGCGGAAGCAACGCCTGTCCATGCTTCGAAAGAACCAGCGCGATTGGTCGATCCCGACAGCCAGGTCAACAACAGATAGCCGCGCAGATCACCGCGCGAAAGAACGACCGTGACGATCGCCATGCATAGGGCGCCGATCGCAATTCCGGACAGCAGCAGACGTTCCGGGCCGAAACCGCCGCGAGCGCTGATTGCCATCATCGCAAGGAACGCAATGAGTGCGCCGATCGTCATCGCCGCGATCATGATGGCTGGCGAGGGGAAGGCAAAGAGAAAGAGCGCCACCGTCAGCCCGGCGCCACCGCCGGCGCTGACACCCAGGATCTCCGGGCTTGCAAGTGGATTGCCGGTCAGGCGCTGCATGATGAACCCGGCTGCGGCGAGCATCGCGCCAGCGGTCGCTGAAACGATGGTGCGTGGCAGGCGGAAGGGCAAAAGTTCCCGGAAATGGCTGCCGATAGCAACTTGCCAGCCGTCGATGCTACGCCCGACCGACAGCGCGAAGACCATCAGGAGCATAAAGCCGATGGCAAGCAAAGCGAGCGTCCGTCTCGGTGCGGCGAGGGTTGGTCCGGCCTGCTGGTCGTTGCCGGTGCGCAGCGCATTGCCCGAATGCAGCCGCGGCAGGAGCAGAAGCAGAAGCGGTCCGCCGAGGAGCGCGGTTGCCGCCCCCGTCGGGGCGAGATCCGTAAAGCCGGGCGACAGGAGTTGTACGGCGCAATCCGTCAGGAACAATACCCCGGCGCCGGCGATGGGTGCGGCGATCAGCAATTGCCGGGTACGGCGCGCGCCGCAAAATCTCGCCAGATGAGGCGCGGCAAGGCCGAGAAAGCCGATGATGCCGACCTGCGCAGTCACCGAAGCCGCCAGCCAGACGGCAAGCGCCAGAATGGCAAAGCGCGTGCTGTGCAATGCGACGCCGAGGTTTTTCGCGCTGCTGTCGTCGAGGCTCATCACGGTGAGCGGGCGCACCAATATCAAAGCAGCGGCAAAGCCGATGACAAGGCGAGGGGCGAGGGTAATGACGCCATCCCAGCTTTGCTGGTTCAGCGCGCCGGCGCCCCAGATGAAGACCGACATGGCATATTCGCCGCGCGCGAGAATGATGGTGACGCTGAGTGCGGTCGCCACCAATGTCACCATCAAGCCGCACAGCGCCACCGTCACCGGATCGAGGCCACGACGCCAGCTCAAGGCAAGCACGATGAGAACAGCGGCAAGGCCGCCGGCAAAGGCGGAAATTTCCCGCGGCAGGCCGATGAGCAGAGGAAAGAGGCCTACGGCGATGGTCATCGCCAGCTGAGCGCCAGCGGCGATCCCAAGCGTCGAGGCATCGGCGATCGGATTGCGCAGGACCCTTTGCAACAGGGCGCCGGAAAGACCAAGCGCCGCCCCGGCGATCACCGCAATGGCCGAGCGCGGCAGCAGGCTGTCGATCAGCAGGATATGGTTCAGGGCGTCCGCATTGCGCATGTCCGCGGCAAGCTGCGGGCGCAGGAAGATGAGGGCGCCAAAGGCAAAGATGCAGACGATCGCAAGCATGGCGCCATTGCGCACGAGCGGCTTGCTTGCGGAGATCATCGGGCGGTCAGCCATTCCATGCACGGGCGAGCCCTCCCGCAAGCAGATCGGCAAAACGTTCGGCAGCCGGCAGAGCCCCATAAGGGTTGATCGAGCCCAGTAGAAGAACGCGGCCTTGCTGAACAAACGGCAGCGCTTTCCAGAAGGCACTTCGCTGAAGCTCCTCAAAGGCTTCCGCCGGATGCGGTGGAATCAGGACGATCCATGCTTCCGACATGGCGGCGAGCCGCTCGATGCCGACAGGCGCTGTCGCAGAGTAACTCGTCAGGTCAGGCCATGCATTGGTAAGGCCGGTGCGGGTCAGAACCTCTCCGAACATGCTGTCGGAACCGAAGACGCGGAAGTGCCTGGCATCGCCTAGATTGATCGGCAGGATCGGCCGATGGTCGCCCCTGCTGAAATTGATGCGATAGGCGTCGAGCTTTGCCCGCGCCGCGTCGACAAGGGCGCGACCGGTTGGCAGCCCGAGCCGCTCGCCAATCGCAAGCGTCATCTCTTCGGAACGCTGGTAGGGGCTGGCTCCATGCTGATAGACGGCATGGCTCTCGACCGGCGCGATCAGCCGCATGCGCTCATCGGCCCAGGCGTAGAAATTCGAATTGAAGATCAGGTCCGGCTTGGCGGCATAGAGAACTTCGAAGTTCGGCGTGCCGCGCAGGCCGAGATCGGCGACATCGGCGGGGACGGCAGGGGTGACGGCGACGTCTCTGAACTGCAGAAGCTCGGTGCCAGCGACCACATTGGCGCCGATCGCCAGCAGTGTTTCCAGAATGGCCCAATCGAGCGTCGCCACGCGCGGACCTGTCGCAGCACGCGCCGGGGTCAGACCGGCGAGGACGCCGGCGCCCGCCATGGCCAGCAGCTGCCGGCGTGACAGCCTATGAGCGCTTGCTGCCGTCATGCCGGCGTCATCCCTGATTTCAAACGAATTGGAGGATTACCTTGCGGCAATCCCCGGCTCTTTGCCATGATCGAGAGTGAAAGTATACTTTAATTCTCAACTTACCACTTCTTGCTCAGCTTGAAGGTAATCGTCCGTGCTTCGCCATAGCCGCAGACGTTCTCGCCGGCACAACCCGAGACATATTCCTTGTCGAACAGGTTGGCGACGTTGAGCGAAGCGCCCCAGCCCTTCTTCTCGTAGCGGATGCCCGCATCGAAGAGCGTTGCGGAAGGCACGCGCAGCGTGTTGGCCTGGTCCGCCCAGGACTTGCCCTGGTAGCGGACGCCGGCGCCGATGCTGAGGCCGTCAAGCGCTTCGCTTGTGAAGGCGTAGTCGAGCCACAGCGAGGCTGTGGAGTTCGGCACAAGATAAGGCGAGTTGCCGACGATGGCCTGATTCAGATCCTTCGTCACTTCGAGGTCGGTATAGGAATAGGAACCGAGCACCTTCCAGTTGTCGTCGAGATTGACCTTGCCTTCGAATTCGACGCCGCGCGAACGAACCTCGCCGACCTGCCGCTGCAGGAAGGTGACGGGGTCGGTCAGCGCCATGTTCTTGCGGTCGATCTGGAAGATGGAGGCGGTGAACAGGCCGTCGATGAAGTCGGGCGCATATTTGATGCCGGCTTCGTACTGCTCGCCCTTTTCCGGTGTGAGGCCGCCACCGGTGACGCTGGTGCCGATCAGCGGATTGAAGAAGGTGCCGGCGCTGATATAGGGCGTGATGCCATTGGAGAACTCGTAGGCGAGGCCCGCCCTGCCGCTCGGCGCGTTTTCGTTCGACTTGTAGCTCGTGCCGACCTTCGAGTCGGAATTGGTGTCGACGAAGTCGTAACGACCGTTGAGCGTTACCAGCCAGCCGTTGCCGAAGCGCATCTGGTCCTGCGTGTAGATGCCAAGCTGCTGCTGCGTCATGACCTGATTGAGGTAGACGAAGTTGGTGCCCTGCGGCGTGCCATAGACAGGGTTGGTCGCGCTGATCGGGTTGGAGCCGCAGCAGGCCTGGATCTGGTCGAGCCGATAGATCGAGTAGTCGGTGCCGATCAGGAAATCATGGCTGATCGGGCCGGTGTCGAACTTGTTTTCCGCGCGGGTGTCGACGGAGAAGGTGTCGACCTTCGAGCGCTCGAAGAAGCCGATGCGGTTCAGCATGTAGTTCGGATCGTCATAACCTGGGCTGAGCGGATTGCCGTCCACATAGCCGTTCAGATAGGGGCCTTCTTCGCGCTTGTAGAGATGGCCGTAGCGCGCATTCTGCGACACGGTCCAGCCGCCGTCGAAGTCGTGCGAAAACTCGTAGCCGAGCATCTGCTGGGCGTATTTCAGGTTGTCGATGCTGCGTTCGCCATAGAAGGCATCGCGCTTGATCTTGCCGAAAGGCGCATCGACGACGGTGCCGACATAGGGGAAGAAGCCGTTGCCGCTGTGGATCTCGTCGAGGCCGCTGAGCATGCCGAAGACGGTGAGCTTGGTGGATTCGTCCGGAGAGATCGTCACTTGCGGCATGATGAAGCCACGCAGGTCGTGGGTGCCGTCGCTATAGGTATCGCCGCCGGCGATCTTGCCGGTCAGGCGGTAGCGATAGACGCCGTCGGCAGAGAGCTTGTCGGAGAAATCGAAGCCGACGAAGGCATTGCCGAGATTGTTGATGCCGATCTCGGTCGAATACTGGGGGGTGTCGGTCGGCACCTTGCGAACCATGTTGACGAGGCCGCCCGGATTGGCGCCGCCGTAAAGCACGGAGGATGGCCCCTTCAGGACTTCGACACGCTCGAGCATGTACGGATCGATCTGGAAGCCGCCGAAGCCATAGCTGTAGAGCGTCAGGCCGTTCATGAAGACGCCGCTCTGCGTCGCGTCGAAGCCGCGAATGTAGAACCAGTCCGTGTCGCCATCATTGCCGAAGGGCTGCGCGGTGACGCCGGGCGTATAGCGCAGTGCCTCGTCCACTTTGTTGGTGATGCCGCGATCCTGCATTTCCTGCTGGCCGATGACCGATACCGACTGCGGCACCTCGGTAATCGGCGTGTCGGATTTGGAGCCAGCCGTGGTCTTCTTGGCAACGTAGCCCTTGACTGGGGCGGTGCCGCTCTCTTCGCCCTTCTGTTGCGAGCCGCCTTGAATGACCAGCGGCTGCAGTTCGGTCGCCGCTTCCTGCGCCACGACTTGCGAACCCGCCAGTAGCGCGATAATGGCTACGCCCGTCGCCATGAACCGCGCTCGCGATACGTCCTGCTTCAATCCCTGCATTGCCGTTATTTGCCCCGAATTCTTGCGCCCGTTCGGCCGTATTGGCCGATCTATCAATAAGATGAGCAGTTAACTCATATTTACAAATGCGGCTTGTCTGTCACGGGGGAAATTGAATGTTTTTGGGCAATTCTCCGGGGATCGCGCAATTGCTCGTGGAGTGTGGTTTTCAGGCAAGCCTGCTGCGTTTCCAGCTCGCCGGCGCGGCGCCGACACTCTTGCGGAAGACGCGCGTGAAATGCGCCTGGTCGGCAAAGCCGGTTTCGACGGCAACGGTCGTCAGCGGCATTTCGCTGTTCAGGAGCAACTGCTTGGCGCGTTCAAGCCTGGCTTGCGTCTGCCACTGATGCGGCGGCAGGCCGGTCGAGGCCTTGAAGGCATGGCTGAAATGCGATTGCGAAAGGCCGGTCAGCGTTGCCAGCTCCTCCAGCCGTATGGCGCGCGTGCAGTGCTCTTCGATATAGTCGACCGCACGGCGGAGCTGCCAGGTGGCAAGACCGCTGCGCTTGCGTGGCTGGGTTCCGCGCAACCGCAACACGTCGATCAGCAACGAAAGCGTCAGGCCATCGCCATAGAGATCGTGCAGCGGCTCCGGGCTTTCGCATTCGGCGGCGATCAGTTCGGCAAGCGCCATCACGCGCTGATCGTTGAAATGCAGCTGCGGACGATCGAGCAGCGCCTGATCGATATTTTCCATCAGGCGCTGGCCGACGATCTCGGCATTGAAGTGAATATCAAGGTGGCGGACGAACTCGACGCCTGCCATGTCGACCCAGAGCTCCATGCCGGCGGGGATATAGGAGATACGGCCGCTATCATAATCCTGCCGCTGGCCTCGTGCGCGTGGCGACGGCCGGACATTGGTCGTACCGGCTCCGCGCTGCTCCAGAAGGATGAACAGTCGCGGGTCGCGCGCAACATAGTATCCGCCTGCTTGTGCCGCACAATTGACATTCCAGATGTCGGCAACGATGCCGTTCCATTGGCGGCGATGCATGCCGCCGATGACGGAGAAGCCTCCGATCTTGTTCTGCATTCTCGGCTGAAACGTCATTGGCAGCTTCCGGCGTTGCTCTCGCGCAATAATCCTTCAAATTAAAGTCAAGTTATTATAACAACGCTGAGAGGATGGCAATCATCAGCTTGTGATGCGAGGTGGCGTCGGTCGGTTCTTTCGACCGAACCCGGAACAACGCGCCCAATTGACGATTGTACATGCTGAACGGCAACCCTCCCGCACCATTTTGAGCCCGACGGGACAACGCCCGCTTGAAATTTCCCTCGTCTTCCGCCACCTGTTCGGCGCGACTTTCAATTTTCCCAGGAGACTAGACGCATATGACAGCCACCACCGCAGAAACGACCGCCGAGAGCCACGTCTTCGAGGCCGACGTTGCCCGCCTTCTGCATATGATGGTTCACTCGGTTTATTCGGATAAGGACGTCTTCCTGCGCGAGCTGATCTCGAACGCGGCCGATGCCTGCGAGAAGCTGCGCTATGAGGCGATTGCGCACCCCGGCCTGCTCGCAAACGATCCCGATAGCCGCATCCTGCTGACGCTCGATGCCGATGGCGGCAAGCTCATCGTGGACGATAACGGCATCGGCATGAGCCGCGACGAAATGATCGAGGCACTCGGCACGATTGCCCGCTCCGGCACGCGCGCATTCATGGAACGCATCGAGGCCAACAAGCAGGGCGAGGGCGCGCAGCTGATCGGCCAGTTCGGCGTCGGCTTCTATTCCTGTTTCATGGTCGCCGACCGGGTCGACGTCGTCTCCCGCCGCGCAGGCGCCGAAGATGCATGGCTCTGGTCTTCCGACGGCAAGGGCGGCTACAGCGTCGCCCCGATCGATGTGGCCGAGGCGCCTTCGCGCGGCACGCGCATCACGCTGCATCTGATGGAAGATGCCAAGAGCTACGCTTCGCGCTGGAGCGTCGAGCGCATCGTCAAGGAACAGTCAGGCCATGTGCCGGTGCCGATTAGGATCGCCGAAAAGCCCGGCGAGGAAGCCACGCAGCTGACCGACGGAACCGCACTCTGGACCAAGTCGAAAAACGACATCACGGCTGAGGAATATACCGATTTCTATCGTGGCGTGTCCGGCCAGTATGACGAACCGGCGCTGACGGTGCACTTCCGCGCCGAGGGCCGCCATGAATATTCGGCGCTCGCCTTCGTGCCCGGCTCGCAGCCGTTCGACCTCTTCGATCCCGATCGCAAGGGCCGCATGAAGCTCTATGTGAAGCGCGTCTTTATTACCGACGAGGCGGAATTGCTGCCGCGCTATCTCCGCTTCGTGCGCGGTCTGGTCGACACCTCCGACCTGCCCCTGAACGTCTCGCGCGAGATGATCCAGGAAAGCCCGATCCTGACGGCGATCCGCAAGGGCGTCACCAACCGCATCATTACCGCGATCGAGAAGCAGGCCGAGAGCGATCACGACGCCTTCCTGAAGATCTGGGAGAATTTCGGCAGCCTCATCAAGGAAGGCCTCTACGAGGACTTCGAGCGCCGTTCGCAACTGCTGGCGCTTTCGCGTTTTCGCACGACGGCCTCTGCGGACGGCTATCGTTCGCTCGCCGATTACGTCAATGAGGCCAAGGAAGGCCAGCAGGCGATCTACTATCTCGTCGGCGGCAGCCTGGAGCAGCTGAAGGCCTCGCCGCAGCTCGAAGGGTTCCGCGCCCGCGGCATCGAAGTTCTGTTGCTGACGGATTCCGTCGACAGTTTCTGGGTGACGAATGCCCCGGAATTTGAAGGCAAGGGCTTCAAGTCGATCACGCAAGGCTCTGCTGATCTCGCCCAATTCAAGAAGCAGGATGAAGACAAGCCGGGAAGCGAAAGCGCGCCCGCCGAAGTGCAGGCTTTCCTCGATTACGCCAAGCTGAAGCTCGCTGACGAAGTCTCCGATGTGCGCGCCTCTGATCGCCTGATCGAAAGCGCCGTCTGCCTCGTTGCTCCCGAACAGGGCTATGACCGGCAGCTCGAGAAGATCCTGCAAGGGGCTGGCCGGCTACAGTCCGGCGCCAAGCCGATCCTTGAAATCAACATGGATCATCCCGTCGTCAAGGCGATCGCCGCGAAGGCGGATGCGCCGTCCTTGCGCGACGATGCCGCTTTCCTGCTGCTCGATCAGGCCCGCGTTCTGGATGGCGACAAGCCGGCCGATCCCCGTGCCTTTGCCGAGCGGCTGGCGCGTCTGATGGAAAAGGCGCTGCAGTAATCCCGTGGAGATCGGCACGGTTCGAAGTCGCCGTGCCGATCTGCTCCACAGATGATTGCGATAGCGTCCGATTTTCTGCGGCTCAGAAAACTTGTCTTAAAATATCATCTTTTCGTTGCGGTGTGAGTCTTCTTCTTCTATAGAGGACGCAGATTGGCTTGATATCGTCCAGCCACGTAAGCGTTAACGTCACTCAACGCGTATGATCGAACGGCTCTGCGGCTTCGGTCTGCGCGACTGTGTCCTGCGGATCGAGATCAAAGCGCCTCGAAAGGACACACATGGATAATCCCCAAACTCCCGTTTCGATTGTTTCGGCTCCGAAGATCGAGCGCGTGCGCCATGAGCTGAAGCGACGCTCCCTGACGGTTACGGCCGTCGACAGGATCACGCCCGGCATGCTGCGCATGCAATTGTCCGGCGATGATCTGGCTGATTTTGTCAGCCTGGCGCCCGACGATCACATCAAGGTTCTGGTGCCGGGTGCCGGTGAAGAGATGGAGCGACGCGACTATACGCCTCGTCGCTATGATACCGCTGCCCGGACGCTGGTTCTCGATTTCGCCCTTCACGAGGCGGGGCCCGCGACCCAATGGGCGCTCGACGCTCGCGTCGGCGACAGGCTGGAGATCGGCGGGCCTCGCGGCTCGGCGGTCGTCTCCAGCGATATCGAGAATTGGCTGCTGATCGGCGATGAAACGGCACTGCCGGCCATCGGCCGCCGCATCGAGGAGGCGAGAGCCGGCACGCATATCACGGTAATCGCGGCGGTCGCCGACGCTGCCGAGCGCCAGGCGTTTCAAACCGATGCGCAGCTGGATATGCGCTGGGCCTATCGGCCGCTTTCCGAAGCAACAGACCCATCCGTGCTGATGAATATTCTCCAGTCGGTCGACCTGTTGCCCGGCACCTTCGTCTGGATAGCGGCGGAGGCCTCCGTCACGCGCACCTTGCGTTCCCATCTCGTCGAAGAGCGCGGCTATCCGCTGAGCTGGATCAAGGCGTCCGGCTATTGGGTAAAGGGCAAGGCGGACACGACGGAGAAATTCGATTGACCAGAGACTTGCAGGCGGCAGGACGCCGCCTGCATCTGTGGATGTGATAATAGGTAAAGCACCTTGCCGGAGCGGTTTGCTGCCCCATTTCATGGCGCAATTGTCCCGTATATGGACAAGGTGTCCTATGATAAGATTGGGTTCACCGAAACTGCATTCCAGGCAGATTTCGACTTCCTAAATTGCGTGGGATCATCGAAGGTTAGGCGCGAAGTAGCACCGATGGCGGAAGCCACCGGCGGTTGCTCGCAGGTTCACGGCGCCGAGCGGGAGGCGGTGTCCTGAACGTCACGTGAACCCTCGCCGTACGCGACGGCCAATGTTGAGGATCGAAGCAAGGTGCTTGCCGTCCCGAAAGAACCGCCGCAGACGTTCGTCGCGCTGATGTTGTCGACGCTTCGCAAGGCCTTTGCCGGCATCGCCGTAGCGAGCGCCGCCATCAATGTGCTGGCGCTGACCGGCTCCTTCTTCATGCTGCAGGTCTATGATCGGGTCATTCCGAGCCATAGCTTGCCGACATTGTCCGGCCTCGTTGTCATTGTGGTGACCCTCTTTCTCTTTCAAGGCGTATTGGAGTTCCTGCGCTCCATGCTGCTTGTCCGCATCGGCATGTCGCTTGACGAACGTCTGAGCAGGAGGGTCTTCGGCTCGCTCCTGTTCCTGCCAACCAGAAAGCAGACCTCGGACGATGGCCTGCAATCCGTCCGAGATCTCGAGCAGATCCGCACTTTCCTCTCCGGCAGCGGCTCGACGGCGCTGTTCGATCTGCCATGGGTGCCGTTCTATCTGCTCCTTTGTTTTCTGTTCCACTTCTGGATCGGCTTCACCGCTCTATGCGGTGCCTTGTTGCTCGTTGGCTTTACCGTGGCAGCCGAATTGCTGTCGCGTCGACCGGCTCTGGAGGCTGCGAGGTCCTCGGCCGCGCGTCTCGGCTTTGCCCAGGCCGCGCGCCGGAACTGGGAGGCTGCTGTCGCCATGGGGTTTTCTGGCCACCTCACCGATAAATGGGCTGCGATGAATGAGGAGTATCTTGGCCATCAGGCGATAGCGAGCACCCGCGTTGGAGCGCTGACCATTGCCGCGAAGATCGCTCGCATGATGCTCCAGTCCGGGGTGCTTGCCGTCGGCGCGATCCTCGTCATTCGCCAGGAAGCGACGGGCGGCATCATCATCGCCAGCTCGATCCTGGTGACGCGGGCGCTGGCGCCTGTCGAGCTTGCGATCGGCCAGTGGAAGGGTTTTGTCGCGGCTCGGCAGGGCTGGACGCGACTTGCCGCGCTCCTCGGCGCTGTGCCATCCAAACAGCAGGCGTTCGCTCTGCCACCACCCTCACGGGAGCTCAGTGTCGAGAATATCAGCGTGACGTCTCCGGGCAGTCGCGATCTCATCCTGCGCAATATCTCGTTCAAAGTAGTGGCGGGAACAGTGCTCGGCGTCATTGGCCCGAGTGCGTCGGGCAAATCCTCGCTGGCCCGCGCAATTGCCGGCCTGTGGCCGGTTGCCATCGGCACGGTGAGGCTCGATCGCGCTGCGTTGTCGCAATGGGATACCGATGAACTTGGGCGGCATATCGGCTATCTGCCGCAGGATGTGGACCTCCTAGACGGTTCGATCGCCGAGAATATTTCGCGCTTTGCAGCAGACATGCAAACGGAACCGGTCATCGCCGCAGCCAAGACGGCGGGCGTCTACGACATGATCGTCAAGCTCCCCGACGGTTTCGATACGAAGATCGGTGAAGGCGGATCGCGCCTTTCGGCCGGGCAGCGGCAGCGCATCGCCTTGGCGCGGGCGCTTTACGGAAGCCCCTTTCTAGTCGTGCTGGACGAGCCGAATTCGAACCTGGACGCGGAAGGCGAGGCGGCTCTGACGGCAGCACTTGCCGGCGTGCGCGAGCGCGGCGGTATCGCCATCGTCATTGCCCACCGGCCGAGTGCTCTTGCCGCCGCCGATACGGTCATGATCATTGCCGGCGGCCAGGTTCAGGCATTCGGACCGAAGAAGGACATCCTCGGCCCGTCGCCCAAGCAACTCGGAGCGGCCCATTTGGCCGTTGCCGGCGGGGAGACGCACGGATGATCGAGAAGGCTCCGCCATCGACCGAACAGATGATCCGTCGCCTCTCCCTGCTGGTGATCGGCGCCATCCTTCTCTTGTTCGGCGTCATGGGCGGTCTTGCGGCTGCGACCAAGATCGCCGGCGCGGTCATCACCTCGGGCACACTGGTCGTGGACAGCTATGTGAAGCCGGTGAAGCACCTGAAGGGTGGGATTGCCCGTGCGATCCTCGTGAAGAACGGCGATCATGTTGCAGCCGGCCAGATGCTCGTCCGGCTTGATGACACCCAGACCAGGGCTAACCTCGCCATCATCCGCAAGCGGCTCAACGAGCTTTCCGCCCGCACGGCGCGTCTGGCAGCGGAGCGCGACGGCCGGCAGGATATCGTCTTTCCGGCCGATCTGCTCGCGTCCGCCGGAAATGCGGATGTGGCGGCGGTTCTGGCTGGTGAACGCCAGCTCTTTCGCGATCGTCAGGCATCGCGCGACGGACAGAAGTCGCAGCTGCATGAGCGCATTCAGCAGCTGAAGCAGGAGATCGAAGGTCTCGTCGCGCAGGAGCAGGGAAAGCGGCGCGAGATCGCTTTGATCGGCAAGGAATTGGGAAGCCTTGAAGGCCTGCTCACCCAGGGCATCATCTCGGCGACGAAAGTCTACTCGCTGCAGCGGGAAAGCGCTTCGCTGAACGGCGATCTCGGCAACCTCGTCTCGTCCATCGCCCAGACCAGGGGCAAGATCGCGGAGACCGAGTTGCAGATTCTGCAGATCGACGCTGATCGCAGTTCGGAGGTTTCCGATCAGCTACGCCAGGCGGAAAGCGATAGCGGCCAGTTTTCCGAGCGCCTGATCGCAGCCGAGGACGATCTGAAGCGGATCGACATCAAGGCGCCGCAGGCGGGGATCGTCGATCAGTTGAGCATCCATGCCGAAGGGGCCGTCATCTCGCCGGCAGAGGCGATCCTGCAGATCGTCCCGGATAAGGACGCGCTCGTGGCCGAGCTGAAACTTGCACCACAGGATATCGATCAGATCACCGTAGGGCAGGCGGTATCCTTGCGCTTTCCCGCCTTCAATCAGCGGATAACGCCGGAATTGAACGGACATGTCGATACTATCTCAGCGGATCTGGCGACCGACCAGCGTTCGGGCCAAAGCTACTATGTCGTGCGGGCGAAGGTGGTGAAATCGGAATGGGATCGGTTGGGGCAGCTCGCGCCGCTGCCTGGCATGCCTGTTGAGGCTTTCCTGCAGACAGGCCAGAGAAGCGTCCTTGCCTATCTGACAAAGCCGATGACCGATCAGATCCGGCGGGCGTTTCGAGAGGATTAAGCGGTCTGCACAGATCGGCATAACACTGCGAAGTAACTGCGAGCCTGGCAGCGTTGAATTGCATCGACGATATGGCCCGTTGTAAATTCTTCGTCCGTTTGATTTTCGGGGAGGGTCAGCATGGATCGGTTTGTCGGCGGTTGCCTATGCGGCGACGTCCGATTTGTGGCATCGGGGCTGCCGTATCGGGTCGGCCTTTGCCACTGTCTCGATTGCCGCAAACATCACGGCGCCCTTTTTCACACTTCCGCGATATTTCCGCAGGACGCGGTGCGGATCGACGGGGAACCGCGCGATTATGGCGGACGCTTCTTCTGTCCCCGCTGCGGCTCGTCCGTTTTCTCTCGCACCGCGGACGAAATCGAGATCAATCTGGGGTCTATGGATGCCCCGGACCAATTCACGCCCACTTATGAACTCTGGACCATCCGTCGCGAGTCATGGCTGCCACCGTTTCCGCTCGCAAAGCGATATGAGCGCGATCGCGACGCCGCAACCCGCTCTGAATAGTAGATCGCCCGCATAGAGGGGCTTGCCCCGGTCAAATCCGTCCGGAGCACCTGTTTCGGCTCAAGCGTTGGCTGCTTCAATCAGATATGCCAGTCCGTCGTATGCGCGGATTGGGATGAAGCGGCGAGCTGGGCGGCATGATCGTCCAGGGAATAGGCCTTGATATAGTCGATCTTCATCTCGGACCCGTTCGGAAGCCCGTCCGTCGGGGTGCCTGCGACGCCGCCGACTGCAAGATCGACCAGCATGTACATCGGGCCATGCATATCGGCCGGCGTGTCGGCATGGGCGACGGCAACGTCGTCGAAATACCAGACGATCTGATCCTTGTCCCAGAGCACGCCGTAATTGTGGAAGCCATCGGTGCTTGGTACCTCCACGGGAATGGACGTCTTCGTATGCTCGCCGGTGGCATTTGAATGAACCGTCACATTGACGGTGGTCGGGTTTTGCCCGCGCATTTCCACCACGTCGAGCTCAGGCGGCCAGGAGCCATCCTCCGGCAGCAGCCAGAAAGCGGGCCAGACACCTTGATTATGCGGCATTTCCGCCCGCATTTCGAAATAGCCGTAAGTCTGCGAGAAGGTGGAATTGGTCGTCAGAATGCCAGAGGTGTAATCATGGTTCTCGACGATCGATTTCAACGCGTCCGGCGTTTGTTTCGCCGTGATCGTCAGGATGCCATCGGCGATTGAAAACGGGTTTGCAGACGCCGTCGGCGCATAGGACGGATTGATGTACCATTGCAGCTCGTCGTTCAGGCTGCTGCCCTTGTCCGGCGCCCAGGAGTATTTTGCATCCCAGGTGCCCTGCGTTCCCTCATGCAGAGAAAGCGTGTTGAAATCATCGGAGAAGGTCTGCGTTAGCGACGATCTGTCGAGCCCGAGCTGAAACTGGTCTTCGTGCAGGTCGGAAACGGTCTTGTTGGCAAAGACCAGGCTTTCGCCATTGCCGAGATCGAGCCGGAGATTGGCGCCTTCCTGGGTGGAATGGCTGACGACCTGGTCAAAGGATGTCAGGCCATACTGATTGAGCCGGACCTTGTCGTCATCGCTGAAATCGGTGATGAGGTCGCTGCCGTTGCCCTTGGAAATGATGAAGGTATCGGCCCCGCCGCCGCCCGTCAGCACGTCGTTGCCGGCGCCGCCATCGATGGTCTGGCTGCCGCTGCCGCCGGTGATGATGTTGTCGGCGTCGTTGCCGTAGGCATGGCGGTTGTTGCCGGTGACAGTGAGATTTTCGAAGTTTTCGGGCAGCGTATAATCCATCCAGGTATTGATGGTATCGATGCCGGCATTGGGCGCCTCGTAGGCATGGTTGAGGCTTGAATAGAGATAATAGATATCGTCGCCGGTCCCGCCCATCATCGTCACGTTGACGGAGGCGTCGCCCCACATGGAGTCGTTGCCAGCGGTGCCGTAGAGCACCGGGCCAGAGCCGGTGGCGGAAAAGAAGCCTGTCGACGTGTCGCTATAGTAAAGTGGTTGTCCAAGAGCATTTAAAACTGAATTGGGCATGAGAAACCTCTTCCTTCGTGCCGGACGACCTCCTCCACTGACCTAGAGCATTCTCGCTCTTCTTCGAATCGCGAAACCGCTCTATCTCTTTGTTTCTTGGTGCATTCCAGACGGAAAACCGCTGCGCGTTTTTCCCGGAGATGCTCAAATATTTCTCCCCACTCATATGCATCAGATAGCGTGCATTGTTTTTCTGCCCACCCCTGACGGCAAGTTTTTTCGCTGCGATATCCACGGTGGTTGGTTTGGGCATCCGCGAGCATAGGCATGCAGCCGGCGGCGCGATCACTCATCGCGCCGCCAACGTTCCAATCCTTAAAGGGACGCCTTCACCTTCTTGGCGACGTCCGGGCTCACCCAAGTCGTCCAGATGTCCTCATGGGTCTTCAGGAAATATCGGGCGGTGTCTTCGTTGGTGCCCTGGTTGTCCGTCTGCCAGGCAAGAATGCTGTTCACCAGATCATTCGGCCATTTCCGCTTCTTCAGATAGTCCATGGTAACGCCGGCCTTTTCCGCAAACTGCTTGGTGACGACGGTATAGACTTCAGAGACGGGGTAGGAGTTGATCTTCGGGTTGGCGCAATCGATCACCGATGTGCAGGCATCCCATTCGGCCTTGTCATGAGGTACACCGAAAGAGAGACGCACCATCGGATACTTGCCGAGGATTGATGTCGGCGACCAGTAGTAGCCGAGCCAGCCAGTCTTCTTTTCGAAGGCATTGGCGATCGTGCCGTCAAGGGCGGCGGCAGAACCGGTCTCGACGATTTCAAATCCCTTCTTCTCGCCGTCGAGCGCCCTGAAGAGATTGCCGAGCGACGCCTGGCACTGCCAGCCGGGCGGGCAATTGTAGATGACGCCCTTTTTCGGATCGTCCGTTGCAGGGAAGAGTTCCGGATGTTCCAAAGCCTGCTGGACGGTCTTGATATCGGGATGGGCGTCGGCCAGGAACTTTGGAATCCACCAGCCGTCCTGGCCGCCATCGGAGAGAATGCCGGCCGCAATCACGAGCCTGCCCTCGGAAACGGCCTGATCCAGCGGCGTGCGCACCGCATTGATCCAGAGCTCTGGCGCGATGTCGGGCTGGGCCTTTTCATTCATCGAGGTAAAGGTCGGCAGCGTATCGCCCGTCATGAGTTCGACCGAGCAGCCATAGCCTTCCTGGAGGATGATCTTGTCGACATTTGCCGCGACGCCGGCCGACGCCCAGTTCATTTCGGCGATCGAGACCGAGCCGCAATCGGCATGTGCTGCGCCGGCAAAGGTGTAGAGTGCTGCGGCGAAAACGGCGGCAGCAATATGCTTCTTCATGTAAGACCTCCAGGTCCTGTGTTGCTATTGTCGAAGGATGTCGCGGGCGAACGTGTCGCCCTTTCCCTTCGCGCTTGCGATACCCCGGTCGCGTAAAGCCTACGCTGAGGCAGACCCGACCGGCCAAGGCGGTCGGGACGCATCCGGATTACTGCCACATCGACCCCGTGGTCATGTGTTGGGCGCATGAAGTTTCAAGTTTTCCCACAGGAAATGACCGGATGCGATCGATGTCACCTGCGCGTTGCCTCCGGTCAAGGAGCCAGAGGGCTTGGTGTGGTCGGCGCCGACCCCAGTGCGGATGCGCTCCGGTGAGGGACCTCTTCTGGTTCTTGCCGCTATTGCCTTCGACCCGATCGAGGATACATCGCAGCATGTTGAAGCAATCAGGAGTTTCATATGCGGAAGATCATTCTAACCGGCATCGTGGTATTCGGATTTGCCGCCCCAACCTATGCGCAGCTATCAAGCGACCAGACGGAATTGGCTTATAATTCGGCGCGCAATCAGCTTGGCGTACTGAGATACTGCCAGAATGCGGGCCACATCGATGGAGCCGCCGTCGAGACCCAAACCAAAATGATCGCGCTCATTCCGGCACCTTCCGACACGGCAAAGAGCGATGAGGCCGAGCAAGAGGGCGAAAAGGGCAAGA
Source organism: Rhizobium sp. NPDC090279 (assembly GCF_044769665.1). Taxonomy (NCBI): domain Bacteria; kingdom Pseudomonadati; phylum Pseudomonadota; class Alphaproteobacteria; order Hyphomicrobiales; family Rhizobiaceae; genus Rhizobium; species Rhizobium sp. NPDC090279. Next base: position 766,349 of record NZ_JBIVYI010000001.1, read on the forward strand.
TCTCTGCCATGGGCGTGAATCAGGATCTTGCGGCCGTTACGAAGGCACAGAATGTGACCGAGAAGCAGTTCTGCGAGGCCATTGCAAACGCAGTGAAGCAGGCTGGCGCGCAACTACCAAAGTGAAACGTCAAGCTGCGGCGGCTGGAGCCGTCGCAGCTTTTCGCGGAATATCGGGCTGGCGAAGCGGATAGTCTGGCGGAAATTTCAGGCGGCTTGATCGCCGCTGAGCCGGAGCCGCTGGAATACGTTCGCATCTGCGATGCCGCGGTCGCTTACGAACCCGAATTGAGATTGCTCATTGCAAGAGTGCGGGATTGGCCGCTCAGCTCTTCAGCGTCAAGCCGGACATGTGGCAATCGGTATGTCGCTGCTTGCCTGACTGCCGGGATAGCCCAGGAGCAGGCAAGTCGACCGATTGAAGCCGGCGCCGGTGCGCGCTGTGACCCCCCCAGAAGAGTGAAGGACCTAATCCTTGGTCCGGCGAGATTTGTCACCGACCCATCCACCAGGCTAGGCGTAGAAAGAGATTTTCCCTTTCCTGCGCTCTGAGAGATCGTCGTTCCTTTTAATCTACTATTTTTATGGACAATATTCGGATTGTCGAAAATGCATACGAATTTCGGAAGGGATGAGAATGAGCGCGCCCAAACTTGTCGGCATTGCCGGCAGCTTCAATCGGCCGTCGAAGACCTACGCGCTGGTCCAGACCGTCGCTGATCTCGCCAGCGAGCGATATGGTTTCGCAAGCAAGGTCTACGATCTGCATGATGTGGGTCCGTCCCTCGGCGTTGCCCAGTGGCGCAAGGATCTCGACGGTCAGGCGAAAGCCGTGATTGACGAAATCGTCTCATCGGATGCGCTGATCATTGGTTCTCCGACCTTCAAGGGGTCCTATCCCGGACTGTTCAAGCATCTGATCGATCTCATCGATCCGCACGAGCTGCGCGCCAAGCCGATCATCATCACCGCGACCGGCGGCGGAGACAGGCATGCGCTGATGGTGGAACATCAGCTGCGGCCGCTCTTCGGCTTCTTCATGGCGCATACGCTGCCGACCGCCGTCTATGCGTCGGATCGCGATTTCACCGATTACAAGGTCTCGTCGGAGCCGCTCGCCAACCGGATCAATGAAGTCGTGGGTGAACTCTCAGCTTTCTTCCGGCACCCCGTCGTGGCGCTTGCCGCCGCTGAATGATGGCTTGATGGACGATTGCATCCATGTGTCACGGATTTGTCAATGGAATGGAGGGTAACATGAAATGGAATGTCATCAACCGCCTGAAGACGATTTTTGCCGGCCGCGCGTTGCAGCAAGCGGATGCGCGCGTCCAACCTGTCGATCGGTTCGGGCCTGCCGAGCGAGAGCTCTCTGCTCGTGACTATGAGATCTATTACTGGTGCACCACGCCAGCGCCCTGGTACTGAAGGGACGCGCCTTTGATTTCCTGTCGCGAGCTGTGCATTCAATCGCTATTCCTCGTGAGGCTTCCATGACCAGAATATTGATCGTGCCTGGCCTTTTTGGCTCGGGTGAGGGGCACTGGCAGCGCTATTGGCTGCAGGATCATCCCGACGTTCGGCTTGTCGAGCAGGACGACTGGGATTTTCCCAATGTCGGCAGGTGGATGGAAAAGCTGGAGGCTGCGCTGGAAGAGGCCGGCGAGGCCTATATCGTCGCACACAGCCTCGGCTGTGTCCTGACGGCGAGATTGGCCGGCCGTCCGGCGGCGCGCAGGGTCAAAGGCGCGCTGCTTGTCGCGCCATGCGATATTCCGGCGACCGAAACCCTGCATGTCGGACATCTTTCCTTCGGCACGATGCCAACGCAAGCGCTGCCTTTCCCGAGCATGACGGTCGGAAGCCTGAACGATATCTATATGACCCTCGATCGTCTCACGATGTTCGGGCGGCTCTGGAATTCCGATGTCCGCAATATCGGCCTTGCCGGGCACATCAACATCGCCAGTGGCTTCGGGCGCTGGCCAAGCGGCTACGGTTTTCTCGAAATGCTGAAGGCGCGCGCCAGGCATCGCCGGCCGCAGGGATTTTCGGCGCCAATAGCAGCGTCCATTTAAGAGAGGGGCTTTTCATATCGGACAATCGACGCCATTGTGCGGCGGATTTTTTCATCCAGCCCCTCGGCCGCCATCCCAAGTGGGCAGAGGGGCAGATTTTTTTGGAGGTAAGACAATGAGTTTGCGTATCAACGATATTGCTCCCGATTTCACCGCTGAGACGACGCAGGGCGAAATTCAGTTCCACGACTGGATCGGCGGTGGCTGGGCCGTGCTGTTCTCTCATCCAAAGAACTTCACGCCGGTCTGCACCACCGAACTCGGGGCGATGGCTGGCCTGGAGCAGGAATTCGCCGGGCGCGGCGTCAAGGTCATCGGCATTTCCGTCGACCCGGTCGAAAGCCATAGCAAGTGGAAGAGCGATATCAAGACGGCAACCGGCTTCGAAGTCGAATACCCGCTGATCGGCGACAAGGATCTCAAGGTCGCCAAGCTCTACGACATGCTGCCGGCTGGTGCCGGCGAAAGTTCGGAAGGGCGGACGCCGGCCGACAACGCCACGGTTCGCTCGGTCTTCGTCATCGGCCCCGACAAGAAGATCAAGCTGATCCTCACCTATCCGATGACCACGGGCCGCAACTTCGGCGAAATTCTCCGTGCGATCGACTCGATCCAGTTGACGGCCAGGCATCAGGTCGCAACCCCGGCGAACTGGCAGCAGGGCGAGGACGTCATCATCACCGCCGCCGTCTCCAACGAAGATGCAATTACGCGTTTCGGCTCGTTCGATACAGTGCTGCCCTATCTGCGCAAGACCCGCCAGCCGACCGCCTAATGGGCAGCCATGGCACGGCTACCAGTTCATACGATGCGGCCTCCGGGCCGCATCGCTTTTCATAACTTGACGTTCTCGCGTAGGAACTCGAGAAGTGCCCGCACGCGCGCCGGCAGGGGGCCGCCCTGGCCGATGTAAACAGCGTAGAATTCCTCGACATCGCCGGGGTTGAGGTCTTCCAGTACCGGCCGCAGGCGGCCGGCTTCGACATCCGATTTGATGGTGAAGGCCGCAAGGCGCGCCATGCCCGCGCCCGCAAGCGCCAGATGGCGCATCGCTTCGCCGTCTCCCGCCTGCAGGCTGCGTGCCACAGGGATTGTCCTGGTTTCGCTGCCAAGCCGCAGGGGCCAGCCTTCGATGGCCCGGGAATAGGCAAAGCCTATACGGCAATGCTTTTCAAGCTCGGCGGCAGAACGAGGTTCGCCATGCCGCCGCAGGTAATCCGGCGAGGCGACGATCATTTTTCGTGTCGTTCCAAGCTTGCGCGCCGTCAATCTGGAGCTCTTCAGCGGTCCGGTGCGGATTGCGACGTCGGCGCGCTCCTCCATCAGGTCCACGACCCTGTCGGTATGGAAGACTTCGAGCGAGACGTCCGGATAGAGCGCCATGAAAGTGGGGACGAGCGGGGCCAGCACGTGGTTGCCGAAGGAGCCGCTGGTATTGATGCGAATATGCCCTGCAACCTGCTCTCCCGCCGAGGCATGGCGTTCGGCCTCGGCGATATCCGCGAGGATCGCGACGCTGCGTTCAAAGAAGGTGCAGCCCTCGGGCGTCAGCTGTAGTCGTCTTGTGGAGCGGTTGATGAGACGCGCGCCGAGGCGTTTTTCCAGCCTCGCGACGAGTTTGCTGACGGCCGAAGGTGTCATGCGGCAGGCTTTGGCGGCTGCGGTGAAGCCTCCAAGCTCCACGGCGCGAACGAAGACCTCCATTTCACCGGAACGATTGATGTCTTGTCGACTCATGATGAATTAAAATCACAAATAAATTTCTTTCCGGCAATCTATATCAACCGAGGTGGGGCGTCTATCTATTGAGGAAAGCAAAGGAGACAGACGATGGATTACAGAAACCTTGGTGCTTCCGGCTTGAGAGTGCCCGTGCTCAGCTTTGGAGCCGGCACTTTTGCCGGCAGCGGGCCGCTCTTCAGCGCCTGGGGCTCCACGGATGCGACGGAGGCACGGCGTCTCGTCGATATCTGCCTCGAGGCGGGCGTCAATCTCTTCGATACCGCCGATGTCTATTCGGCCGGTGCCTCGGAAGAAGTCCTCGGTGAGGCAATCAAAGGCCGGCGCGATGCGGTATTGATTTCGACCAAGACCGCATTGCCGATGGGAGATGGACCGGCCGACTGGGGTAACTCGCGTTCCCGGTTGATCAAGTCGGTCGACGCTGCCCTACGCCGTCTCGGCACTGATTATATCGACCTGTTGCAGCTGCACGCCTTCGATGCCTCGACGCCGATCGAGGAGACGCTCTCCACGCTCGACAGCCTCGTGAAGGCGGGCAAGATCCGCTACATCGGCGCATCGAATTTTGCCGGCTGGGAGCTCATGAAATCGCTCGCTATCTCAGACCAGCATTCCTATGCGCGCCACGTCGCCCATCAGGTCTACTATTCGCTTGCGGGGCGCGACTATGAATGGGAGCTGATGCCGCTGGGGGCGGATCAGAACGTCGGCGCCCTGGTCTGGAGCCCGCTTGCGTGGGGGAGGCTGACGGGCAAGATCCGTCGCGGCCAGCCGCTGCCGGAGAAAAGCCGTCTGCACGAGACCGCAACCTTCGGACCGCCGGTCGACGACGAAAAGCTGTTCGATATCGTTGAAGTGCTGGACGAGATTGCTGGCGAAACCGGCAAGAGCGTGCCGCAGATATCGATCAACTGGCTCTTGAGCCGCCCGACGGTGTCGAGCATCATCATCGGCGCGCGCAACGAAGAGCAATTGCGACAGAATCTCGGTGCGGTGGGCTGGACGCTTTCCAAGGAGCAGATCGAAAAGCTGGACCGCGTGAGCGTCGCGACCGCGCCCTATCCCTATTTTCCGTATCGGCGGCAGGAAGGATTCGCCAGGCTCAATCCACCGCTGGTCTGAGCAGAGACACTTGCGCGTCTCCGGTATTGGAAGAAAGAGAAAATTGGCGGCGGAGCAGTCTTTCCGCCGCCAAATTCGTCTTAGCGGCCGCCTTCCATCTTGCGGTGGCGCTGGTTCCTGCCGCTCTCACCATAGGGATAGGCTGCGGGTTGCGGCGCGCTGATCTCGTTCAGCCTGTTCATTTCCGCCTCCGACAACGTCAGTTTGGCGGCGCCCAGATTGTCCGCAAGCTGCTCCCGCGTGCGGGCGCCGAGGATGACGGAGGTCACCGCCGGCCGCGCCGCCGTCCAGGCAAGCGCCACCTGCGCCATGCTGACGCCGCGTGACTTGGCGATCTCCTCCACGGCAGCGATGATTGCCCAGGTCCGCTCTTGGGCGTTGCGCGGCGCATAGGATTCGCTGCCGCGGTTGGGGTTCTCGCCAAGCCGGGTGGCACCTGTCGGCATCTCGTCGCGCTTGTATTTGCCGGTCAGCCAGCCGCCACCGAGGGGTGACCAGGGCAGCAGGCCCATGCCGGCATCCAGGCAGGCGTCGACGATCTCAAGTTCGATATCGCGGGCGAGCAGGCTGTATTGCGGCTGCAGCGTCACCGGACGCGTGTATCCGCGCGCCTTGGCGATCTCGGCCGCCTTGGCGATGTGCCAGCCGACATAGTTGGAGAAGCCATAATAGCCGATCTTGCCGGCGCGCACGGCGTCGTCGAGAAAGCGCAGCGTTTCTTCGATCGGGGTCAGTGCGTCCCAGGCATGCATTTGGTAGAGATCGATGTGGTCGATGCCGAGCCGACGTAGCGAGTCGTCCAAGGCTTGCCCCAGATGACGGCGCGAGAGGCCGATGTCGTTCGGGCCGTTGCCCATCGGAAAGCGGCCCTTGGTGGCGACGACGGCTTGCCGTGCCTCGGTCGGACGTGCTTTCAACCAGCGCCCGATGATCTCTTCCGATTTGCCGGCGCTGTAGACGTCGGCGGTGTCGATGAAATTTCCACCCCAGGCGAAATAGTCGTCCAGCAATTTATGCGATGCGGCTTCGTCGGCTTCGGCGCCGAAGGTCATGGTGCCAAGACAATAGGCTGTGACGACGGCCCCGCTTGGGCCGAGCTTGCGATAATCCATTTCTGTCTCCTCTGACGGAGCACTGGTGCCTGATCGGCAAAGCGGCCGGGAGAGCCGCGGGCTCCGTAATCCATAGCAATATCGTGCTTGAGACGGCCTCCACCGTCGATGAGGTGTGGCGACAGACGCTTGAGCGCCATGGCCACGTCGATACCATAGCCAATCATCCCATGATTACCAAGGGCATTCGTTGCCTGGGTGGCTTGGCTCGCGTAAAATTCATGCCTGATGATTCCTCTTGCGCCGAATGCCCTCCTTCATGGATGAAACGCCGACAAGCCGCATGCTCTCCTGGGCGCGCAACTCCACCATCTATCGCCTTGAACGCCGGATGATGACCGAGAAGCAGCTGTTCGACGCCATCGCCAAGAAGGCAAAACAGAAGTTCGCGGATATCAGCGAAACCCAGATCAAGGCACTGGCCGATTTTGCCGTCAAATTCGCCTATGAGCTGAAGGTGCTCGACGATGTCGCCTATGCCGAGATCAGCACGCGCTCGGCAGTTCGCTCCGGCAAGTCGAAGAAAGCCATCGCCTTTAAACTTGCATCCAAAGGCATTGGTGGCGAAACCGTCGTTGCGGTGGTAGGCGAGGTCGATGATCTCCATTCCGCCGTCATCTTTGCCAGGAAACGTGGCTTTGGACCTTTTCGCCGTGTCGATCTCGACGAGAAGCGCAAATCAAAGGAGCTGTCCGCCTTCGCTCGCAACGGTTTCAGCTTCGCCATCGGCAAACTCGTTTTCGATATGGAGCGAGAAGACGCCGAGGAAGTGTTGCAGTCAAGCTCTGCGTTCTGAGGCTTCGGTTCTCATTGAAATAGCCGAAGTCACCGGCTAGCCTGCCGCGCTTGGCTGTTGTGTGCATGGGGAAATTCGTGAAATCAGATATTGCGTTGCGTATAATGGCGATGTGCATCGCCTTTTGGCCTGCGGCGGCACTTGCGGAATGGAAGCCGGTCGAGATCATCAAGACCTATGCAATTACCGGAACCTCTGGCGCCGAACTCTACGATTCGATCGGCGAGCGCGGTCCGTTGCTCGGACCCAAGGTGAGGGCGATCGCCCATACCGATTTCAAGCTGACCTGGACCCGCAAGTACGAGCCGCAGCCGGATGGCGCCTGCACGATCACCGTCAACATTCCCAAGGTGATCATCACCTACACCTTGCCGAAGCCTTCGGCACAGTTGCCGGCTTCAACGCGCGGAAGCTGGCAGAAGTTCATCACCGGCGTCGAGGCGCATGAGCGGGTGCATGGCGGCTATATCAAGGATATGGTCAAGGAAATCGAGGCCATGAGTGTCGGCTTCTCGGTGCCTGACGATCCGAAATGCAGCAAGATTCGCGTGGAATTGACGAAGCGGCTGGGGGAAATTTCCAAGAGAGAACGGCAACGCAACGTCGATTTCGACAAGGTTGAATTCAGCGACGGCGGCAACCTCCAGCAGCTTGTTCTGAAGCTTGTCAGGGAAGAATAGGTCTTGAGCGCAGTTCGTCGCTTGCGACGGGCTGCGCTTGCCTGATAAGCCTCAGCGACCCTTCTGCTTCCGCCATTCGGCGAATTTGAGTTTCGGCGCGTCGCTGGTCGCCGGATAGAGGCCGATGATGGTGGCGCCGTTCATGACCTCTTCGGTAACGAAATCCTCATAGGCCGTCATCTCCACCGTCTCGGTGGCGATCTCATCGGCGATATGGGCGGGAATGACGATGACGCCCTCATTGTCGCCAACGAGAACGTCGCCCGGGAAAACGGCAACGTCGCCGCAGCCGATCGGGCCGTTGATCTCGATGGCCTGATGCAGCGTCAGGTTTGTCGGAGCCGACGGGCGGTGATGATAAGAGGGGATATCGAGGGCGGCGATTTCCGGGCTATCGCGAAAACCGCCATCGGTGACGACACCGGCCACGCCGCGCACCTGCAGCCGCGAGATCAGGATCGAGCCCGCCGAAGCGGCGCGCGCATCCTTGCGGCTGTCCATGACCAGAATGAAACCGGGAGGGCATTGCTCGACGGCGGCGCGTTGTGGATGCTCCGGGTTACGGAAGACTTCCAGCGTGTTCAAGTCTTCGCGCGCCGGAATATAGCGCAGCGTGAAGGCCTGGCCGACCATGTTCGCCTTCTTCGGCGAGAGCGGCCGCACATCCTGGATAAACTGGTTGCGCAGGCCGCGTCGGAAAAGGGCTGTAGCGATGGTTGGTGTTGCGACGCCCATCAGCTTGTCGCGTGTCTCGTTGCTTAGTACGTAATTGCTCATGCGATATATCCTTGTGCGATCAATAGATGTCGGGTTCGCCTGGTGTCGGGCCGAAGCTGGTTTCCAGGAAGTCGAAGTCGCAGCCGGTATCGGCCTGCGCCACATGGCGAGAGAACATCCAGCCATAGCCGCGGCCGAATTTTTCCGCAGGTTTGACCCAGGCATCGCGGCGTCGCTGCAGCTCGTCCTCGTCGACAAGCATGTCGATGCGCCGTGCTTCCAGATCGAGACGAATGATATCGCCGTTGCGCAGCAACGCCAGTGGACCGCCGACGTAGGATTCAGGCGAGACGTGCAGGATGCAGGCGCCGTAGCTGGTGCCGCTCATGCGGGCGTCGGAGAGGCGGAGCATATCGCGATGACCTTGCTTCAAGAGTGCCTTGGGGATCGGCAGCATGCCCCATTCCGGCATGCCGGGACCACCCTGCGGCCCGGCGCCGCGCAGCACCATGACGTGGTTAGGCGTGATATCGAGATTTTCATCGTCCACCGCCGCCTTCATCTCCGGATAGGTGTCGAACACCAGCGCCGGCCCCTGATGCTTATGGAAGCGCGGGTCGCAGGCAGCCGGTTTGATGACCGCGCCCGTTGGCGCCAGGTTGCCCTTCAAAACCGCGAGCGACCCCTCATGATAGACCGGATTGTCGAGCGAGCGGATGACATCGTCATTGTAGCATTTGGCGCCTTCCAGCGTTTCGCCGAGGGTGACGCCGGATACGGTGAGTGCCGAAAGGTCGAGTTTGGAGGAAAGCTTCGACATCAGCGCGCGCAGACCGCCGGCGTAGTAGAAATCCTCCATCAGATAGGCCTTGCCGGTCGGCCTGATATTGGCGAGCACCGGCGTCGTGCGGCCGGCTCTGTCGAGATCGTCGAGCGAGAGATTGGTGCCGGCTCGCCGCGCCATGGCGATCAGGTGGACGACGGCATTGGTGGAACAGCCCGTCGCCATCGCGACAGCAACGGCATTATTGACCGCAGCTTGCGTGACGATTTTGGAGGGAACGAGATCTTCCCAGACCATCTCGACGATCCGGCGGCCGACAGCCGAGGACATCCGGATGTGATTGGCATCCGGTGCGGGTATGGAGCTGGCGCCGGGCAAGGTAAGGCCGAGCGCCTCGGCGATCGCCGTCATCGTGCTGGCCGTGCCCATGGTCATACAGTGACCGTAGGAGCGGGCGATACCAGCCTCGACATCGACCCATTCCTTCTCCGAAATGGTGCCGGCGCGGCGTTCGTCCCAGAATTTCCAGGCATCGGAACCGGAGCCCAGATATTCGCCGCGATAATTGCCGCGCAGCATCGGCCCGGCCGGCAGATAGATCATCGGTAGCCCCGCGGAGAGCGCGCCCATGACGAGGCCGGGCGTGGTCTTGTCGCAGCCGCCCATCAGTACGGCGCCGTCAACCGGGTGCGAGCGCAGAAGCTCTTCAGCCTCCATCGCGAGCATGTTGCGATAGAGCATGGTCGTCGGCTTCACATAGCTTTCCGATAGAGACAGGGCGGGCAGTTCCAGCGGAAAGCCGCCAGCTTGCAGGATGCCGCGTTTAACATCCTCGACGCGATGCTTGAAATGGGCGTGACAAGGATTGGCGTCGGACCAGGTGTTGAGGATGGCGATAACAGGCTTGTCCGCCCATTCCTCGGGCGCATAGCCCATCTGCATGGTGCGCGAGCGATGCCCCGAGCTTCTAAGATCGTCTGGCGCGAACCATCTGGCGCTGCGTAGGTCCTGAGGCTTCTTCCTGTTGTTCATTGTATCTGCGCCTTGTATCCGAATGTTGGTCGAAGAGATAAGTCCGTGTGCCTGTTCATTCCTTCATGCCCCACTTTAGCAGGGTGCGGCGCTCGATCGTCTGGAAAACCAGGTTTTCGACAATAAGCCCGATGACGATCACAGTCAGCAGGCCGGCAAAGACCGAGGGTATGTCGAGGAGATTGCGGTTTTCGAAGATGAACCAGCCAAGACCACCCTGGCCGGAGGACACGCCGAAGACGAGCTCGGCGGCGATCAACGTTCGCCACGAGAAGGCCCAGCCGATCTTCAATCCGGTGAGAATGGAGGGGAAGGCGGCGGGAATCAGGATGCGGAAGACATAGGAAATGCCAGTCAGCCCATAATTCGCGCCGACCATGCGCAAAGTGCGGGAGACGCCGAGGAAGCCGGCATGGGTATTGAGCGCGACGGCCCAGAGGACGGAGTGTATGAGCACGAAGACGAGGCTCGCCGGACCCAGACCAAACCAGATGAGGGCGAGCGGCAGTAGCGAGATGGCCGGCAGCGGATTGAACATCGCCGTCATCGTTTCGAGAAAATCGGTGCCGATACGGGTGTTGATCGCAACGACCGTCAGGACGGCGGCGAGCACCGTTCCCGCGACGTAACCCGTCACCAATATCTTTAGCGTCGTCCAGATGCGGGCCGGCAGGACGCCGTCGGCAAAGCGGTCGTAAAGGGCCGTCAACGTGTCGCTGAGCGTGGGGAACAGCAGCGGATTGTCGAGATGCCGGGCATAGGTTTCCCAGACAACGGCGAGCACGACGATCAGCAGGGATTTGCGAAACAGACCCGACTGCCAAAGCAGCTCCATCGCGCCGAGCTTTTGCTCGACGGCCGCGATATGACCAGCGGTTTCCGTCGTCTGAGGGGCAAGGATGATCTGCGGCGCGCTCATGGCTTACTCCCTATGTCCCTGCTCGGCAAATAGCATGTGATGGATCTCCTGCTCCAGTTTGGCGGCGGCCGCAGGATCGTCGCGGACAGCCTCCACATCGCGGACCTCGGCCTTGACACGGCCGGGATGCGGCGACAGCAGCAGGATACGGTTGGAGATCTTGATCGCCTCGGCAATCGAATGGGTGACGAAGATGACGGTGAAACGGGTATCTTCCCAGAGCTGCAGCAGTTCATCCTGCATCTGGCGGCGGGTGAGGGCATCGAGCGCCGCGAACGGCTCGTCCATCAAGAGAATATCAGGCTGCATCGCCATGCCGCGGGCAATCGCGACACGCTGCTTCATGCCACCCGACAGCATGTGCGGATAGGTGTCGACAGCGCGGGTGAGCTTTACCTTATCGATATAGTCGCGAGCGATGGCCTCGGCCTCGTTGCGCGGCAGGCGACGGGCTGTCGTCAGCGGGAACATGACGTTTTCCAGCACGGTCTTCCAGGGCAATAGCTGGTCGAATTCCTGAAAGACCATCATGCGGTCGGCGCCGGGCTTTTTGATCGGTTGCCCCTTGATCTCGATCCGGCCCGCCGTCGGCGTCATGTAGCCACCGATGGCCTTCAGCAGGGTGGATTTTCCGCAACCCGAAGGTCCGAGGAGAACGAAGCGATCGGACTGGGAGACCGAGAAGCTGACGTTTTCCGTTGCGGTAATCAATAGGTTCGGCGTCTTGTAGCGCAGCGTGACCTTCTCGACATTCAGCAGAGGCTTCGCAGTCACTGTTTCTGCCGTCGGTTTGTCCGCGGCGAGCTTTGCCTGAAGCATGTGGTCCTCCAAGGAGTGGCTTGAAGGCGGCATTCACGCCGCCGGCAGGCATCAGTTGCCATTGAGATCGGCTGCTTCCGGCAGGTAGTAGTCGGTCCAGGCCTTGGGCATGGTTTTCAGTACGCCGGTCTTGTAGAGATGGGCCGCGAATTTCATGGTTCCCTGCGGGTCCATGCGGAATTCCATCATATGTGGCTCGTTGAGGATCGCCAGCAGATCGTCGACGCTTGTCTTGTCGCCGCTGACAGTCTTGTAGGCCTCCACCGCCGACTTCGGGTCCTTCTTGATGAAATCGATCGCTTCGGCCGTCGCCTCGCGCACCGCCTTGATGATGGTGGGGTTGGCACTGGCAAACTGGGTCATGGTGAAGAAGGTGCCCTGGGTCAGCTCGCCGCCGATGATGTCGCGGGAATCGACGACCTTGTGAACGCCCGGCTGCTTCAGCTCCAGATACTGGAAGGGCGGGGCGGAGAAGTGGTTCTTGACTTCGTGTGTCTGGTTGGCAAGCGCCGCCATCGCGTCGGGGTGGCCGAGCTGAACCGTATTGGCATCGAACTTGTGCACCTGGTCGTCGCCATACATTTGCGCGGCGGCCATCTGCAGCAGTATCGCCTGCGTCGAGACGCCGACAGTCGGCACGGCGATCTTGTCGCCAGGCTGGATGTCCTTCAGCGACTGGATGCGCGGATCGCGCGAGACCATGATAACAGGCTGGGCCGAATTGGTGACGATGCCCTTGACCTTGCCTCTGGTGCGATCCCAAAGCAGCAGCAGATTGCCGGTGCCGGTGTTGACGATGTCGACATTGCCTGACAGCAGCGCATCGGTCTGTGCGCCGCCGCCGCTGAAGGTGCGCCACTCGACTTTGACACCCTGCAGGCCATCGGCCGCCGCATGTTTCTCGATCAGCTTCTGCGTCTCCATGACGTGGCTGGCGAGATAGAGAATGCCCGGCTGCCGCGTGATCGAAATATCGGTCTTTTCAGCGGCATTGGCCGAAAGCGCGGCGGCGAACATCGCGCCGACCGCGGTCAGACAGCGAAGAAACTCTCTCATTTATTCCTCCCCATTGATCCAACTCTTGAGAAATGGCAGTTGGCTTGGCGCCACTAAAGCACTAATGTATCAGTGCATCAAGCCCCAAACTGTGCTTAATGAGCTCAGATGCTCAATCAGAAAGGCCGCCAGTGAAGCTCAACCCGAAAGAATTCGCGCTGGATCGTTCCCGTCAGGTCGCGCCGCAGATCCTGGAAATCCTGCGATCACGCATTCTTTCCATGAGCTTGCCGCCGACCACGGTCTTGTCGCGCATCTCGCTGCAAAACGAATTCAACGTCAGCCAGACGCCCGTGCGCGATGCCTTGATCCGGCTGGAGGAGGAGGGGCTGGTCGAGGTCTATCCGCAATATGCAACCGTCGTTTCGCGGATCGATATTCGCAACGCGACCGAGGCGCATTTCCTGCGATTGTCGATCGAATTGGAGGCGGTTCGCAGGCTGGCGGCGGAGTCGCCCGCGGAAACGGCAGCGATTCTCGAGGGTATCCTGGCCCGCCAGAAGCATGTGGTGTCGCAGGAAACCTACGATCTCTTCGATGTACTCGACAAGGATTTTCATCGCGTTCTCTATGAGCGGGCCGGCATTCTCGGTCTGTGGTCGACGGTCCGGCGCCAGAGCGTGCATCTTGATCGGCTGCGCATGCTCAACCTCCCAATGCCGGGCAAGCTTGAGCAGATCATCGTCGATCATCAGGCCGTGGTCGATGCGGTACGCTCCGCTGATGCGCAAGCTGCCGTTGCCGCACTGCGCAGGCACCTGTCGGGCACCTTGTCGATCATCGACCTGATCTGCGAACAATATCCGGACTATGTAAGCCGCTAAGCGCAGAATCGGTCGGATCAGTTGCGGCGTGAGCGAAGGATCACTGTCGCCGCCAATTGTCGAGCCGCCGGGACTGGCCGGCCGGCGAAATTCATCGAGCGCATCATGACAGCGACGCGCTGAGGGTGTATGTTTCCAGCTCACTACTCAGGGAGGTGATGTTGGAAGCGCCCAATACCCTTGTCATTGATCTCCTGGTTTTCCTGAAAGCTGGTCCGCGGCCCTATCATGAAGTCATGGATGCGTGGCGGACGAGTTGTCCTCGCCTGCCCATCTGGGAGGATGCTCTGGATCTCGGTCTTGTCGAACGAGAACAAGGCTTTGTCGTCCTCACCGATGCGGGAAGAAGCCTGCTGTCGTCGCAGCAGTAAAGTTCTAGTGATCGGCAGTCTCGAACTGGGCATCTCAGCCTGGCGAACCACGCTGAGATGTGGAGCATGATAGCGCCCGGATTGGCTTGCGCCTCTCTTCGTGCGACAAGGTCATGGGCAAACAGATCATGGAGTTCGCTTGACCATCGGGCTTGCGCATGCCGAGCTGATCGCGGTTTTGACGGCCGTCACGGGCAGCGATCCAAGGGTGATGACGGTACGGTCGGGGGATGTCTTGCCATCCGGCCCGTTCGAGCTTGGGCATCGCACGCTGCAAAGCGGATTGCGCGAATGGGTTCAGGATCAGACGGCCCATCCTGTCGGCTATCTGGAACAGCTCTATACGTTTGCCGATCGCGATCGAAACAACGAAATTCTCGGCGGTCGAACGATTTCCATCAGCTATCTGGGCCTGGTGCGCGAGCAGGCCGCACCCGGCGGCATGTCGGGCTGGCATGGCTGGTACGAATATCTTCCTTGGGAGGATCATCGAAGCGGCCGGCCGACCATCCTCGACGACATTGCCGCTCGTCTCACAGACTGGATCGATGAGGATGCGATGCGCCGCAGCCAGCGCCGCCGGCGTGCCGATTTCGATTTCGGTCTGTACGGTGCCGCATGGAACGAGGATCTCGTCCTGCAGCGCTATGAATTGCTCTACGAAGCACGTCTGGTCGCCGAGGCGGGCTGCGATCTCAAGCACAATTTCGGCAGGTCGATGTTTGCTGATCACCGCCGCATCCTTGCAACTGGCATGGCGCGGCTCAGGGCCAAGATCAAATACCGCCCCGTCGTCTTCGAGCTCATGCCGGAGAACTTCACGCTGCTGCAATTGCAGAAAACCGTGGAGGCTCTAGCGGGCCTGACGCTGCATAAGCAGAATTTTCGCCGGCTGATCGAGCAACAGGAGCTGGTCGAAGAAACAGGCGGCACCGAAAGCGAAACCGGCGGGCGCCCTGCCAAGCTCTTCCGCTTCCGCCGCGCCGTACTCGAAGAACGCGAATTCTCCGGAACGAAATTACCGCTCTCCCGCAATTGACATATGCTCATAGCGAGAATATCTATTTGCGCATGATATACTCAAAGTGAGTATAATAAGGAGCCGGTCATGAATCTTCCCGTATCCGCATCTTCCCTTTACGAGCGCGTCAGCCGCGTTATCCCGAAAGCCGAATGGCTGACGTTTCAGGATGACGTCGAGGCGATCCTCGAATTGAAGCGACGGCACAACGCCGTCATTCTCGCCCATAACTACCAGACGCCGGAAATCTTCCACGGCGTTGCCGATATCGTCGGCGACAGCCTGGCGCTTGCCCGCAAGGCCGTGGACGTCGATGCCGACATCATCGTCCTTGCCGGGGTGCATTTCATGGCCGAGACGGCGAAGCTGCTGAACCCTGAAAAGACGGTTCTGATTCCCGATATGGAGGCCGGCTGCTCGCTGGCGGAATCGATCACGCCCGAGGATATTGCCCTGCTGCGCCAGGCCCATCCCGGCGTTCCCGTCGTTACCTATGTCAACACCTCGGCGGCTGTGAAGGCTGCCTCCGATATCTGCTGCACCTCGGGCAACGCGCGGCAAGTGGTGGAATCGCTCGGCGTGCCGAAGGTATTGATGCTGCCGGACGAATATCTGGCGCGCAATGTGGCGCGCGAGACCAATGTCGAGCTCATCGCCTGGCATGGGCATTGCGAGGTTCACGAGCTCTTTACGGCAGATGATATCCGCCAGCTGCGCGAGAACTATCCCGGCGTGACCGTGCTTGCTCACCCGGAATGCCCGCCCGATGTCGTCGAGGCCGCGGATTTCGCCGGCTCGACCGCCGTCATGTCCGACTATGTCGGCAAGAAGCGCCCGTCGCGCGTGGTGCTTCTGACCGAATGTTCGATGAGCGACAACGTCGCCGTGCATCATCCGGATGTGGAGTTCATCCGCCCCTGCAATCTCTGCCCGCATATGAAGCGCATCACGCTCGGCAATATCCGCAAGGCATTGGAAGAGGGGCGGCATGAGGTGACGATCGATCCTGCCATTGCCGCCGACGCCCGTCGCGCGGTCGAAAGGATGCTGGCGATATGAGCGAGATTCTCGAAGAATTGAGCGATCGTATCGTCATCGTCGGCAGCGGCCTTGCAGGGCTGATGACGGCGCTGACGCTGGCGCCGGAACCGACCGTGATCGTCACTCGCGCGCTGATCGGTACCGAGACCTCGAGCGCCTGGGCGCAAGGCGGCATTGCCGCCAGTCTCGGTAAGGGTGATAGTGCCGCCCTGCATCTCGCCGATACGCTTGCGGCCGGGGACGGGCTTTGCGACGCGAAGGTAGCGGCGAGGATCGTCGCGGAAGCGCCTGCTGCCATCGCGGCCCTGGAGCGTGCCGGCGTCGAGTTCGATCGCGATGATGCTGGTGAACTGTCTCTCGGCCTTGAAGCCGCGCATTCGCTGCGGCGCATCGCCCATTCCAAGGGTGATGGCTCGGGTGCGGCCATCGTCCGGGCGCTTGGCGAGGCGGTTGCCCGCACGCCGTCGATCACGGTGCTGGAGGGTTATCAGGCGCAACGGTTGTTGCTGGATGGCGATCGGGTCGCCGGCCTTCTTTGCCTGACCGACAACGGCAGCGTCGTGCTGCAATCCTCGCGCATCGTCCTTGCCACGGGCGGTATCGGTGGCCTCTTCGATGCCACCACCAATCCGGTCGGCAATTTCGGGCAGGGGATTGCTCTTGCGGCGCGCGCTGGGGCGCTGCTTGCAGACATGGAGTTCGTGCAATTCCATCCGACGGCGCTCGATAGCCGTCGACGCCCGCAGGCGCTTGTCAGCGAAGCGGTTCGTGGCGAGGGTGCGCTTCTCGTCAATGAAAGCGGCGAGCGCTTCATGGCGGGCATCGAAGGCGCCGAGCTTGCGCCGCGCGATGTCGTTGCGCGTGCCATCAGCGCCGAAATCGCTCGCGGCGGCAAAGTATTCCTCGATGCTCGAAACGCGCTCGGCAATCGCTTTGCCGCACGCTTTCCGGTCATCGAAGCCCTTTGCCGCGAGGCGGGCGTCGACCCGGCGAGCGATCCCATACCAGTGCGTCCGGCTGTCCACTATCACATGGGCGGTGTGGCGACCGACGAGAATGGCCGCAGTTCCGTTCCTGGCCTCTGGGTCGTGGGCGAGGCGGGTTCCACCGGCCTGCACGGCGCCAATCGTCTTGCCAGCAATTCCCTGCTGGAGGCCGCGGTCATGGGCATGCGGGCGGCGCGCGATATTGCGGGCACGAACGCAAACCCGACAAGATTGCCGAACCATGTTCCCGGGACTTTCGTGCCAGACCTGACGCTCGTCCGGTTGATCGTGTCACGGCATCTCGGCGTGCTGCGCAATGGCGGCGCCATCCATGGGGCGATCGCGGCACTGCTGCCACTTTGCGAAAGTGAAGGGCCGGCGACCGATCCTGCGCTGGTGGCCCTGCTGATCGCCGTCTTTGCAAGTCTCAGAATGGAGTCTCGCGGCGCCCATGCCCGCACGGATTTTCCGCTCAAGCTGCATCATGCTCAGCGCCGTATGATGAATCTGACCGATGCCCTGGATATCGCCAGGTCCGTCATCCCCCATTCCATCGCAAGGAGTGCCTGATATGAGCCTCGCTCCCCTCCCGCGCCTGATCGTCGAGCCGCTGGTGCGCAATGCACTGGTCGAAGATCTCGGCCTTGCCGGCGACGTCACATCCACGGCCGTCATCCCCGCGGAGCATCGCTCCCGCGTTGCGATGGTGACCCGCCAGCCGGGCGTGGTCGCCGGCCTCGATGCCTCCGAGCTCGCCTTCCGGCTCGTCGATCCCGCCATCGTCATGACCCGGCATGTGCCCGATGGAACGAAGGTCGGCGCTGGCGACGTCATCGCGACGATCGAGGGGCCGTCACGCGGCCTATTGACGGCGGAGCGCACCGCGCTCAATTTCCTCGGCCATCTCTCCGGTATCGCCTCCGTGACCGGCGGCATTGTCGAGGCGATTGCCGGTACGAAGGCCTCGATCGTCTGTACGCGCAAGACGACGCCGGGTCTCCGGGCGCTCGAGAAATACGCCGTGCGCGCCGGCGGCGGCATGAACCATCGCTTCGCGCTTTATGACGCCGTGCTGATCAAGGACAATCATGTCGCCATTGCCGGCGGCATTGCCGAGGCCATCCGCCGTGCGAAGGCGGGCGTGGGCCACATGGTCAAGATCGAAGTCGAGGTGGATACGCTGGCGCAGCTTCGCGAGGCGATGCAGGAGGGCGTCGATGCCGTATTGCTTGACAACATGACGCCTGATCAATTGCGTGCTGCGGTCGATATCGTTGGCGGTCGGGCGATCACCGAAGCCTCCGGCCGCATTACCCCTATAACCGCTGCCGCCATCGCCGCTTCCGGTGTCGATCTCATATCCGTCGGCTGGCTGACGCATAGCGCACCCACGCTCGATATCGGGCTGGACTGGAAGGCGACAGCCTGAGGCGCCAGACGCAGACGTTGCGGCGATCTTGTTGCAACAGCAAGGGCGAAACTCGCGAAGCCAAGTCGCTAGCGGCAATCTGAATGGGGTAAAATGTATATACAAAAGAGCGCCTGCCTCTGTATAGATTGGTGCGTGAGTACCGAATTCCCCCAGGAGGAGCACAGGATGAGCGGTGTCAAAACCGGCGACGGATTCGCCGAGCGCAGAACCATAGACAGGATACCGGAGAGCGAGCGACACGGTTTCCCACGAGATCAATTCACACTCTGGTTCGGAGCGAACTTGCAGATCACGGCGGTGCTGGACGGCGCACTCGCCGTCGTGTTCGGAGCGGAGGCAATGACCGCGATCGTGGGCCTTGCCGTCGGCAACATCCTCGGAGGGATCGTGATGGCCCTCCATTCCGCGCAAGGACCTCGCCTTGGGTTGCCGCAGATGATCAGCAGCCGTGCCCAGTTCGGGGTCAGGGGCGCAACCTTGCCGTTGCTTCTGGTCATTTTGATGTATCTGGGCTTCGCCGCGACAGGGACGGTGCTCGCCGGCCAGGCCATGAACCTTCTGCTTGGCGCTTCCAATCCGGCTGTCGGCATGGTGATTTTCGGCGTGCTCAGCACCGTGATCGCGCTCGTCGGCTATAAGGTGATCCATATCATGGGGCGGATCGCCACGGTCATCAGCATCCTTGGCTTTGCTTATTTGGCCTACCAGCTGTTCCATCAGTACGATGTTCAATCGGCCTTCGGCCAAAAGCCGGCAACGGTCGCGACCTTCCTGCTGGCCGTCTCCCTCTCGGCCGGATGGCAGCTGACCTACGCGCCCTATGTTGCCGACTATTCTCGCTATCTTCCGTCCTCGACATCGGGCGGGAAGGCGTTCCTGTACACGCTGTTCGGTTCGGCGATCGCCTCGCAGCTCGCCATGACGTTCGGCGTGCTTGTCGCAGCGCTTGGTGCAAAATTCCTTTCGAACCAGGTTGGTTTCCTTGGAACCCTGGCCGGACAAGGCGCCGTTCTCGTTTATATCGTCATTATCTGCGGAAAGCTGACGATCAATTGCCTGAACGCTTATGGCGGCTTCATGGCAATCCTTACGACCTTTACCTCGTTCAGCAATCAGACCCGGATTTCCAGGGGTGCAAGGGCGGCCTACATCATCGGGTTCGTTGTTCTATCGGTGCTGATCGCCGTCCTCGCAAGCTCCGACTTCCTGTCGGCGTTCAAGAATTTCGTCTTGATGCTGTTGGCGGTTTTCGTCCCATGGAGCGCGATCAATCTCGTTGACTACTATCTGATCTCCAAGGAGAAGGTGGATATTCCCGCCCTTTATGATGCAGCGGGCCGCTACGGCGCCTACAATTGGACGGCGTTGGGATGCTATGTCCTTGGTGTCGTCGTGCAGATACCGTTTCTCAATCAGCCGCTCTACGAAGGGCCGATTGCAGTCGCGCTCAATGACGCCGATATTTCATGGGCCGTCAGCCTGATCGTGACCAGCCTCGTCTACTATGTCTTGCAGCGCAACGCGAAGGTCGCGCCAAGCGAAATGATCCTGGAAGTCACAGCCCAAGGCTAGCGGAGCGGTTTGACGGATCTCGGACCGGTTACCCTTGCAGGTCACCGGCCGTCTCCGCGGGCGAGGTCAAGGCCGAAGGCCGCCGTAGGTTCAGACGATGACCGGCACCTGCGCGCCATCCATGCTGATGACGACGCCGGTGACGTAGCCTGCCTTGGCCGAGCTCAGGAAGGCGACGACATTGGCGATGTCGGCCGGATCGGCCATGCGGCCGATCGGGATGCGTTTCAGGGCATCGGCAAGGGCCTGTTCTTCCGTCGAGCCGGCCAGTTTGGCGGCCGCCTTCAGGCCTTCGGCGACACGATCCGTTTCCGTGAGGCCCGGATTGAGGCCGACGACACGCACGCCCCTGCCGGCATAGGCATTGGCAAGCCCGACGCTTGCAAGCATCAGGGCAGCATTGGCCGATCCACCGGCCAAATGCACCGGCGAGGCGATCTTGCCGCCATTACCGATGACATTGATCACAGCGCCCGATCCGCGAGCGCCCATGCGCTTGATGACGGGATCGATCACATTGATGTAGGAGAAATACTTCGCATCCATCGCAGCGCGCCAGATGGCGGGGGTCAGCTCGTCCGCCGGCGTGCGCGCCGCGGCACCGGCGCTGTTGACGAGGATATCGATCGGGCCGATTTCTGCCTCGACCTTGTCAACGACCGTGAGCGCCTGTTCATCGGAAATCAGATCGGCGGCATAGCCGCGTGCGTCGGGAAGCCTGGAGAGCGCGGCATCGATATTGACTTGCGAGCGCGAACAGATCGCGACCCGCGCGCCCTCCTGCAGGAATAGCTCGGCGCAGGCAAAACCGATGCCTTTCGAACCGCCTGTGATGAGAACGACTTTATCCTTGAGGCCAAGGTCCATGGAATCTCTCCGGTATGATTTGCTAGAGCATGATGCCGAAAAGTGTGAGCGGTTTTCGGAGGACATCATGCTCTACTTCCTTGATTCTAGAGCGGATTCAGATTTTAGGTCGATTCGACCTAAAATCATCCGGCTCTAGGCGGCGCAAAGCTACGTCCCGAAACCATCGCAGTACAGGCCAGCCGTCCTCACAGCTTGGTGACTGGAATGGCACTAACCGGAACTCTGCCTACGAGAGACGCTTGGCCTTCAATACGGAAACGGCCGTCTCGCTGTTATGCACATAGTCGTTCGCGTCGGGCTGACGCTGCACCAGCAGGATGAACAGTAGGTCAGTCAGCATCAGCTGCGCATCGCGGGCGGTGATCGCCGAGGAGCGGACGCGATCCTCATCGCCGACGGTGTGAAGGCGGATATCGGCGACGCGGGAAAGCGGGTTGTCCTGTAGACCGGTGACGGCAATGACGGTTGCCTGACGCTGGCTTGCCAGTTCCGCGATCCGCAGCGTCTCGATGCTGGCGCCGGAATAGGAGAGCGCAAAGAGCAGGTCGTGCGGACCCAAGGTCGATGCGTTGGCCATCTGTACATGGCTGTCGCTGTCATGCAGCACGTTGCGCCCGAGCTTCATCAGCTTATAGGAAAAATCGCGCGCCACCAGCGACGAGGCGCCGACACCCGCGAGATGGATGCGCCGGGCGTCATGTAGCGCTTCCAGCGCTTTTTCGATATCGGCTTCGTTGTTGACCGAGATGGTCTGCTGCATGGCCTGCATCTTGCTGCCGAGCAGCTTCTGCAGGATCGTGAGATAGCCATCACCCACTTCGATCGTGCCGTGGATCATGCCGGCGGGCGCCTGCCATTCCTGTGCCTTGGCCTCGCTGACGGCAAGTTTCAATTCCTGATAGCCGGCATAACCGAGTTTCTGGCTGAACTTGACGACGCTCGACTGGCTGCGGCCAGTTTCGACAGCCAGAGCCGCCGAGGACAGGCGCAACATCTGGTCCGGATTGTCGATGATGAATTGCCCGATCTGGCGATCGGCGGGGGCCATGCTTTCGAGCTGCGCACTGATTTTCTTTAAGATCGACATTTGTCCCTTCGAGCCATCGAGGCCGTTTTACCCGTCGACACGAGCGAGCCGAAAATAGCATCCGGCTCAAGGTCGGCAACCTCGCTTCGTGCAATCGGACATTATCACAGCAAATTGGAATAAAAAATTCCAAATCCGGTTGACACTATGGAATGGCCGATTAGTCTTTAGAGGAACGCGTGACGGCCTCTTGGCGTCTTCACCTTTTCCTTGACGGATTTTCATGATGGACAGACTTCGCATCTCCGGCGGCAAAAGGTTGCAGGGTGCTGTCACCATCGCCGGCGCCAAGAACGCCGCCTTGCCGCAGATCGCCGCAGCGCTTTTGAGCCCACATCCTCTGGAACTGACCAACCTGCCGGCCGTCAGTGATGTCGACAACATGCTCGGCGTCATTGCCCTCCATGGCGCCAAGATTGCGCGTGGGCCGCATGGCACGACGATCGATGCGGGCGACATCGTCTCGAAGGAAACCTCCTACGATACGGTCAGACGCATGCGTGCGACCGTGCTGGTACTTGCGCCTCTGCTTGCCCGTTTCGGCCATGCGCGCGTTTCGCTTCCAGGCGGATGCGCCATCGGCGCGCGGCCGGTTGACATGCACATAAAAGCTCTGGCGACGCTCGGTGCCGATATCGCGATCGAAAGCGGTTTGATCGTCGCTTTGGCTTCGAGCGGGCTGAAGGGCGCGCGGATCGTGCTGAGCTCGCCATCCGTCGGTGCCACGGAAACGGCCATGATGGCCGCCTGCACGGCCAAGGGAGAAACCGAGATCCTGAATGCCGCCCGCGAGCCGGAAGTGGCCGATCTTGCAGCCTGCTTGAGCGCCATGGGCGCGCGGATCGAGGGCGCAGGAACGCATCGCATCCTCGTCGATGGCGACACCGCCTGGCGTCCTGCCAAGCATCACGGCATCCCCGACCGTATCGAGGCCAGCACCTATGCCGTCGCGGCGGCGATCACCGGCGGCCAGCTCGAACTCATCCATGCCCGCTTGGAAAATCTGGCCTCGGTCGTGCAGGTGCTCGAAGCCATGGGGGTCAGCGTCTGGCCGAGCGACCGCGGTCTGGTGGTATCCCGCGACGGTCCGCTCAAGGGGGCCGATATTACCACGGAACCCTATCCGGGCTTTCCGACCGACCTCCAGGCGCAATTCATGGCTCTGGCCTGCTGCGCCGAAGGCGCGTCGCTGATCCGCGAGACGGTATTCGAAAATCGCTTCATGCATGTGCCGGAGTTGACGCGGCTCGGCGCCAACATCACGCTGCAGGGTACAACGGCGCTGGTGCGCGGCGGCGCACCGCTCAAGGGTGCGCAAGTGATGGCGACAGACCTTAGAGCTTCCGTTTCGCTGGTTCTCGCCGCCCTGGTGTCGAAAGGCGAAACCATCGTCAACCGCGTCTATCATCTCGACCGCGGCTATGAGCAGCTCGATCGCAAATTGCGCCTCTGCGGCGCCGATATCGAACGGCTGACGTCATGACCGCGGCATTGGAAACCGCTCCATATTTCCTGGGCATCGATGGCGGCGGCACCGGTTGCCGGGCGCGCATCGAGGATGCCGGGGGCACTGTTTTGGGGCAAGGATTGTCCGGGCCGGCGACGACCCGCCTCGGGATCGCCGAGGCATGGGCGTCGATTTCGCGTGCATCCGATGCCGCCATCGAAGAAGCCGGGTTGAATGAAGGTGCTATCGGCCGCATCCACGTCGGCGTCGGGCTGGCTGGGATCGGCCGCAAGGGTGCGCTTGCCGCCCTCAAGGCGATAGAACACCCCTTCGCCGGCATTGATTTCGTCAGCGACGGCGAGGGCGCCTGCCTTGGCGCGCATTCCGGTCGTGACGGTGCTATCGTCATCGCCGGGACAGGCTCTATCGGGCTTGGCCTCGTCGAAGGGCGGCAGTTACGGGTCGGTGGCTATGGCTTTCCGATCTCGGACGAAGGCAGCGGCGCCTATCTCGGGCTGAAGGCGGTACAGCTCGCGCTGCGTGCCCATGATGGCCGCGAACAGAAGACGGCGTTGCTGGCCGAGATCATGCAGCGTTTCCAGAGCGATCCGATGGAGGCGGTCGCCTGGATGGATCGGGCTTCGGCGACGGATTATGCCGCTCTTGCGCCGATGGTTCTTCGCCACGCCGATCAGGGCGATGCCGTCGCGCGACGGATCGTGCAGGGTGCTGCGGGCCATATCGACACACTCATTCGTACCCTGTTTGAGAAGGGCGCGCCGCGCGTCAGCCTGCTCGGCGGTCTCGCAAGCCCGCTCGAGCCCTGGCTTGCGCCCGATGTGCGTCGCCACCTGAAGCCCATCGACGGCGACGCCGTATCCGGGGCGATCATTCTGGCGCGAAGGACTATTTGCGAGCGTTAACCGCCGGAAATGACGCGGGCTCCCTGCCTGCGCACGGAATGGAATATTTTATTCCTCTATGGATTGACGAGAGGAATAAACGGACATAGTGTTAACCAAGGTAAACAGGGAATGGACGGGGAACGAAGCCGAAAAGGCCATCCCGCGTCCCGGCGACTTTGGTCGTCCGTCTTGCTGAAAACCGATCTTTGCCGCGGTGCGCCCGATATCAAAATGATCGAGCACACCACCCTGACCTATTGATATCGAAGCGTTATTTCGCGAGCAGACCCATGACAGAGCAGAAGTTGATATCCGAACTGGAGCAGTTGGTTTCCGAAGGCCGCAATCCGAATACGATGCATATCGATCTCTTGCCGACCTTCGATATCCTGCGCGAGATGAATTATGAGGACCAGACGGTACCGATCGCCGTCGAGAAGGTCATTCCGGCGATCGCCGCCGCCGTCAATCAGATCGTTGCCGCTTTTCAGAAAGGTGGCCGGCTAATCTATATGGGCGCCGGCACCAGCGGCCGCCTTGGCGTTCTCGATGCCTCCGAGTGCCCGCCGACCTTCAGCGTGCCGCCGGACATGGTCATCGGTCTGATCGCCGGCGGTCCCAATGCGCTGCGACGCTCGATCGAAGGCGCGGAAGACGATCCGGAGCAGGGGCGCCAGGCGCTGGAAGAGGTCAAGCTGACCAAAGACGATGTCGTCGTCGGCATCGCCGTCAGCGGTCGTACCCCCTATGTCATCGGTGGCTTGAATTACGCCAAAAGCATTGGCGCCTTTGCGGTCGCCCTGTCCTGCAATCCCAATTCCATCATCGCCGGCATCGCCGATCTGGCGATCTCGCCGGTGGTCGGCCCTGAAATCCTGACCGGCTCCACCCGCCTGAAATCCGGTACGGCGCAAAAACTCATTCTCAATATGCTGACGACGGCGAGCATGATCCGCATCGGCAAAAGCTATCAGAATCTGATGGTCGACGTCAGCGCCAGCAACAAGAAGCTGGTGGCGCGCGCCGCGCGCATCGTCATGCAGGCGACCGGCTGCTCGCAGCAGGAAGCGCGCCGCGTGCTCGATCTGACCGGCAATGACGTCAAGCTTGCCATATTGATGGAAATAACCGGGATGGGCATTGAAGAAGCCCGCGCGGCATTGCAAAACGCTGATGGATTCCTGCGCAAGGCCATCAACGCGAGGACTGCTTAAACGAACATCGCGGTAAGCCGCGATGGCAATCAATGGGCCAAAATCGGCCGGGGACATTTTAAAAATTTGGAGGACTGGGAATGAAGGGGAATTGTGGGAAGACGCTCATTTCGGGAATGGCGCTGGCCGTGGGGATTGGCCTTGCAACGGTCGCGATGCCGGTTGAGGCAGCGACGCTGCGCATGGCATGGTCGCAGGACGCGACCGGGCTTGATCCACACAAGCAGACGGCCTTTTCTTCCATCCGCCTGCTGGAATTGATCTACGAGCCGCTCGTTCGCCTCGATGGCAATCTGCAAATCGCGCCCGGTGTTGCCGAAAGCTGGCAGTTTTCGCCCGACGGCAAGCAGTTGACGTTCAAGCTCAATGCCAAGGCAAAATTCCAGAACGGCGCGCCGGTGACCTCGGCTGACGTCAAGGCCTCCTTCCAGCGTATTCTCGATCAGGCGACCGGTGCCGTTGCCCGCGCCAACTTCCTGTCGATCGCGAGCATCGATACCCCCGATGCCAATAGCGTCGTCTTCAATCTGTCGCAGCCCGACGTTCCGCTTCTGACCGCCATGACCAGCCTCAACGCGGCGGTGGTTCCGGCAAGCGAAATCACCGCTGGCACCATCGGCACAAAGGCGATCGGCTCCGGTCCGTTCAAGCTCGACAGCTGGGTTCCAAATTCCAAGGAAGTCTTGAGCGCCAACAAGGACTGGGCAG
Source organism: Rhizobium sp. NPDC090279 (assembly GCF_044769665.1). Classification (NCBI taxonomy): domain Bacteria; kingdom Pseudomonadati; phylum Pseudomonadota; class Alphaproteobacteria; order Hyphomicrobiales; family Rhizobiaceae; genus Rhizobium; species Rhizobium sp. NPDC090279. The sequence goes on from NZ_JBIVYI010000001.1 coordinate 792,684, forward strand.
GCGGTGCCACCGGCGTCGATGGCATCAATATCAGCGTGCTGCCGGACGAAACCGCGATCCTTGCCTCGTTGCGCACCGGCCAGATCGATTTCGCGCTTTTGAACGATCCGCTGGTGGCAACGCTGGTGCCGAAGGAGCCGAAGCTGCAGCTCACCCGCACGCCGGTCCTCTCCTATAACGTCCTTCAGCTCAATCCGTCGCGCAAGCCGATGGATCAGCTCGCCGTGCGCCAGGCGATTTCCTGCGCCATCGACCGCAAGGACGTGATGGATACTGCCGCTCTCGGTGAGGGCAAGGTGACCGGGCCGCTGACCATGCCGCTCTATGCCACCGATCCCAGCAAGCTCTTCTGCTACACGCGCGACGTCGCCAGGGCGAGGAAGCTGATGGCCGATGCCGGCTTTGCCAACGGCTTCTCGGCAACCGTGATCGCCGCAACCGGCGAACCGCCGACAGCCACCGCCGAAGCACAGGTCATCCAGTCGCAGCTCGCCGAAATCGGCATCAAGCTCGATATCAAGGTGATGGAACTTAACGTCTATGTCGACACATGGCTCAAGGGCAATTTCGACATGGCGGTGGCGCTCAACGGCGGCAGCGCCGACCCCTATTCGATGTATAACCGTTACTGGACGAAATCAGGCAACCTGCAGAAGGTCGCCAACTACATCGACGATACGCTCGACAGCCTGATGCAGAAGGGCCGCGCCGAAACCGATCCGGCCAAGCGCAAGGAAATCTTCGCCGAATTCGAAAGGCATATCGCCGAAGTCTCGCCCTGGATTTGGCTCTACACGGCCTACGGCTACACCGCTGAGCAGAAAAACGTCGAAGGTTTCGTGCCGACGCCAACCGGTTCGCTGTTCGGTCTCAGCAAGGTTACGATCAAGTAACGGCAGTCGGGACCTGGAGCATTTCCGTTTCAAACGGTGTCACGGCAGTGCTCTATCTCTTTGTTTTTACGCAATTTTAGCCGCAAGTTCACGTCTTGGTTTAACTGAAATTGCTCTAGAGGAATCGCAATGGCATACCTGACGCGCCGGCTGATGACATTCCCGCTGATCATGCTGGGCGTGTCCATCTTCGTCTTCGTCGCCATCCGGCTGGTGCCGGGCGATGCGATCACGGCGATGCTCGGAACCAATGCGGGCCTTTTGACGCCGGAGCAGCGGCAGGCCCTGGCCGCCTATTTCGGCATCGATCAATCCTGGCCCATCCAGTATTGGCATTGGCTGCTCGGCGTATTCCAGGGCAATCTCGGTATATCCGTCACCTATGGCAAGCCGGTGCTCGACATCATCCTGGAGCGTTTTCCGTTGACGCTGGAGCTTGCCTTGCTTTCCATGGTGATTGCGCTCGCGATCGGCCTGCCGGCGGGTGTCTTTGCCGCTACGCGAAACGAAAGGCTGTCCGATCTTCTCGTGCGCATCGTCGCCATGATCGGGCAGTCGACACCGAACTTCGTTCTCGGGCTTCTGCTGATCTATGCTTTGTCTGCCGGTTTCGGTGTGCTGCCCACCATGGGCGCCTTCACGCCCATCTGGCAGGACCCGCTCGAGAATCTCGGCCAGATGATCCTTCCGGCACTGACGCTCGGCTTTGCCTTTGCCGCTTCCGTGACGCGCGTTGTGCGCTCCGCCATGCTCGATGTCTTGAGCGATGACTATGTCCGCACGGCCCGCAGTCGCGGCGTGCCGGCGCGCGGTGTGATTTGGCGCCATGCCCTGCCGAACGCGCTGATCCCTGTCGTAACGCTGAGCGGCGTTGAATTCGGCTATCTGCTTGGCGGCGCCGTACTGGTCGAGCAGATCTATGCTCTGCCGGGGCTCGGTCGGATGGTGCTCGATGCCATCCTGCAACGCGACTATGCGCTGGTGCAGGGCAGCGTGCTGTTCATCGCCTTCAACTTCATGATCGTCAATCTGCTCGTCGATCTCGCCTATGTCGCGCTCGATCCACGCGTTCGGCTGGGAGAAGGCTGATGCGGATCGTCAAAGCCATCTTTGGGCATATGAGCGGCCGGATCGGCGGTGTCATCGTCCTCGTCTATATCCTGCTCGCCCTTCTCGGTACCGTCGGTATCACGCCCCACGATCCCTTGACGCAGAACCGGATCGACCGCCTGCACGCGCCGAGCCTCACCTACTGGATGGGTACGGACCTTTTCGGCCGCGACGTCGCGAGCCGCCTGATGCATGGCATCGGAGAGTCCTTCACCGTCGCCTTCCTCTCTGTGGCCACCGCGACCCTGATCGGCACCGTACTCGGCCTGACGGCGGCATGGTCCGGCAAGCGCTGGGACGGCGTGATCATGCGTATGATGGATGTGCTTCTGGCCTTCCCAGCGATCCTGCTTGCGCTTTTGATCATCTCCATTGTCGGGCCTGGCACATGGACCAGCGTCGTGGCGATTGCGATCGTCTACACACCGATCTTCACCCGCGTTGTCCGCGGTCCGGCTCTCTCGCTGAAGGGACGTGACTTCGTCGATGCTGCCCGCACCTTCGGCAGCAGCCGGTCTTATATCTTGACGCGGCACCTCCTGCTCAATCTCGTTGCGCCCTTGACGGTGCAGGTGACACTGGCGCTTGCCTGGTCGCTGCTGACGGAAGCGGGCTTGAGCTTCCTTGGCTTGGGAACGCAGCCGCCGGCCTCCTCCTTGGGCCTGATGCTGAGCGACAGCCGCAATCTCATGGAAACGGCGCCCTGGCTGCTGATCTTCCCGGGCGTGACCATCATGATTTCTATTCTCGGCTTCAACCTGCTCGGCGATGCCCTGCGTGATATCCTCGATCCGAAAATGCGGAGGTCGACGGTATGACACCGCTCCTCTCGGTTTCCGATCTGCGCGTCGGCTTCGGACGTAATCCCGAGGCAAACCCTATCGTGCGCGGCGTCAGCTTCGATCTTGGTGCCGGCGAGACGCTTGCGATCGTCGGCGAGAGCGGCTCCGGCAAGTCGGTCACGGCGCTCTCCATCAATCGCCTCGTCGATTTCGGCGGTGGCCGCATTACCGGCGGATCGATCCGTCTCAAGCGCGCCGATAACGGCATTCTCGACCTGACCAAGGCCTGCGAAGCGCAGTTGACGAAGATCCGTGGCGGCGAGATCGGCATGATTTTTCAAGAGCCGATGACCTCTCTCAACCCGGTTCTGACCATCGGCACGCAGATCGAGGAGTCGTTCCGGCTGCATCGCAGCCTGACGGGAAGCCAGGCAAAGGCGGCGGCCAGGGATGCCTTGGATCGCGTGCGCATTCCCGATGCCGCGCGCCGGCTGACCTATTGCCCGAACCAGCTTTCGGGTGGCATGCTGCAGCGCGTGATGATCGCCACGGCCCTTGCCTGCAATCCGCGCCTGCTGATCGCTGACGAGCCGACGACCGCGCTCGATGTGACCGTGCAGGCGCAGATCATGGCCTTGCTTGCCGAGTTGAAGCGCGAGACAGGCATGTCGATGATCTTCATCACCCACGATATCGGTCTTGTTGCCGGCATTGCCGACAAGGTGATGGTGATGCAGGCCGGCGAGGCGGTGGAACAGGGCGAGCTCAATCAGATCCTCGATCATCCTGCGCATCCCTATACCCGGCACCTGCTGCATTCCGTCCCGCATTTCGCTGCTGGACAGGCAGCTCGCACCGATTTCCGACGCGAGGCGACGCCATCCAAGCCGGCGCTTAAAGTGGAAGGCCTGACGGTCCGTTTCCCGGTGCGGGGGAGCTTCCTGCGTCCGTCGACAGGCGCGGTCCATGCCGTCGAGGCGGTCGGTTTCGATCTCATGCCCGGCGAGACGCTGGCAATTGTCGGCGAGAGCGGTTCGGGCAAGTCCACCACTGCTCGGGCAATCCTCGGATTGGTGAAATCGACGCGCGGGACCTTTACGACCAATGGCGGCAAGGCCGTCGATGGTACGAGCGCGGTGCAGATGGTCTTCCAGAATCCCTATGCCTCGCTCAATCCCCGACTCCGTGTCGACAGCATCCTCGCCGAGCCGGTGATTGCTGCGGGTGGACGCATCTCGGTCGAAGCACGCGAGCGAATGGCCACGCTGCTGAAGCGCGTGGGCTTGCCGGAAAATGCCCTTGAACGCTATCCGCACGAGTTTTCGGGAGGACAACGCCAGAGACTGTGCATCGCGCGTGCCCTGATGCTCAATCCTTCCGTGCTGGTGCTTGACGAAGCGGTTTCGGCGCTTGACGTCTCCGTCCAGGCGCAGGTTTTGGAACTGCTGATCGAGCTTCAGCGCGAATACGGTCTCGCCTATCTGTTCATCTCGCATGACATGGCGGTCGTCGAGCGCATCGCGCATCGCATCGCGGTAATCTATGCAGGGCAGATCGTCGAGATCGGTGATGCCGCCTCCGTCTTGTCGGAACCCAAGCATTCCTATACCAGGCGGCTGATTGCGGCGGTTCCGACGGTCGCGCGGCGCAAGGAGACCTTCACGCTCGACACGCGTCAGGTTCCGTCGCTGGTGCGACCGGTGGGCTTTGAGCCTGCGGTTCCGGAATGGCGGCGCTTTGCACCGGATCACATCGCTCTGGCGGAAGCCTGAGCAGAGCTGCGGGGAGCCCAGATGGCAGCGGGGGGGAGCATGCAGTTTCAGGAGCGTTTCGACCAGGCCTTTGCACCGCTCGAACAATCGGTCGTGGCGGCTCGCATCCCCGGCGGCGTGCTCGGCATGGTCGATCTCGAGGGGAATCGGCAGGTTCGTGCGATCGGCTCGGCGCAGAAGGTACCTGATGTCAGGCCGATGCTGGCAGATACTTGGTTCGATCTTGCCTCTCTCACCAAGGTCATTTTCACCACGCCGCGCATTCTGGCGCTGGCCGAGGCCGGCACGATCGATCTCGATGCTCCATTGACGGAGCTTCTGCCCGATCTGCGCCAATACAGCGCCGAGGCCTGGGAGCGAAAGGTGACGTTCCGCCAATGCCTCGGGCACCAGACTCCATTCCCGGCGGTCGAGCCGATCTACACCTACGGTCGGGACCCGGAGCTCTTGCGCACCTTCATCCTCCAGCGAGAATGGCGTGCCGGGCCGCCCGTCTATTCCGATATCAATTTTATTCTGCTGGGCTTCGCACTGGAACGGCTGACCGGACGAACCATCCGGGCCATGGATGCGGGCCCCGGTTTTGCCTTCTCAGCGGCGCCAGAACTGGCGGCCGCGACGGAAGACTGCACCTGGCGTCACCGTATCCTGTCGGGCGAAGTCCATGACGACAATTGTTCAGCGCTGCAAGGCGCCGGCCATGCCGGCCTCTTCGGAGCCGCAGCCGCGATCCTCGATTTCGCCAGAGGACTGCTTGACGGCAGCGGCGCGGCGGCAGGTTCGATAGCGCTGATGCGGACGCCGCTTTCGGCGACACGCACCCATGGCTGGGAGCGGCCACATGACGGCTGGCATGGCGGCAGCCTCTGCTCCTCAGGCACCATCGGCCATACAGGCTTTACCGGCACGGCCCTCTGGATTGACTTCGACAGGGGGAGGGCCTGGACTTTGCTCACCAACCGCATTCATCCGACACGTCACTTCGACAGCGGCATTCTGGCGCTTCGTCAAGCAGTGAGCGATCTCGTCAACGCAGCTTAGGAGCCTGACCATGGAACCAATCTGGGCAGTCGGTCTGATGACCGGAACCGTCCTCGACGGCAATATCGATGTCGCCATGCTGAAGACGGATGGCGAGCGGATCGAGGAGTTCGGCCCCTATGTGCTGGCGCCTTATCCCAGCTGGATTCGGGAGCTGCTGGAAGAGACATTGCGGCAGGCGCGGGCATGGAATTTCGAAGGACCCGAACCGGCAATCTTCAAGGCGGCCGAGGAGGCCCTGACGCGCGCCCAGTCCGAGGCGGTGAGGGAACTGGTCGAAGAGAACGGCATGACGATGACCGACATCGGCGTGGTCGGCTTCCATGGGCAGACCGTGCTGCATCGGGCACCGCAGAAGGATCGGCTGGGGCAGACGCGCCAGCTCGGCGACGGGGAGTTGATGCGCTCCATTCTCGGCACCAAGGTCGCCTATGATTTCCGTTCCGCCGATATGCGCGCCGGCGGGCAGGGGGCGCCGCTTGCCGCCGCCTACCACACCGCGCTGTTGCGCGGGGCGGGCGCCGCGGGCGAAGCCGCTATTCTCAATCTTGGCGGTGTTGCGAATGTCACCTGGTGGGACGGCGAGGGCAATTTCGTCGCCTTCGATACAGGCCCCGCCAATGCGCCGCTCAACGATTTCATCAAGTCCCACGGGCTCGGTGAAATGGACCGCGACGGCGCGCTTGGACGTGCCGGCACGGTCGATGAGGCACGGCTCGAAAGGCTGCTGCAGCATCCCTATCTGACCGCACCCTATCCGAAGTCGCTGGATCGATTCGATTTCGGGGCGTCTATGGCCGATGGTCTTGGCCCGGAAGATGGTGCGGCCACACTTTCGGCCTTCACGGCAAGCGCCGTCGGCAAGGCGTTGGACCTGCTGCCGCGCAGACCGAGCAAGGTCGTCGTCAGCGGCGGTGGCCGGCACAATCCGACGATCATGTCGATGCTCCGGAGCCGTGCCGGCGTCGAGCCGATCTTCGCCGAAGATCTGGGCTGGCGCGGCGATGCGGTCGAGGCTGAGTGCTTCGCGTTTCTCGCCGCGCGCGTGCTGCGCGGTCTGCCAATCAGCTTTCCCGGCACGACGGGCGTGCCCGCGCCGATGCGTGGCGGGCGCCTCGCCGAATAGCGGCCTCCCACCGACGAGCATCGGTTTGGAGGTTTTCGCTACCGTCCATCGATGCTATGAAGAGGTCGCGAATTTGCGATCGGTTGGTCTCGGACGGATATCGCTTTGATGGCAGGCAGGCAGCATAGGGCGGGCTTCGTCGGCATCATTGTCGCCCTTGCGATCGCATGCATCATTGGTATTTCGGCGAGCAACCCCGCAATCGCGCAGCCGGAATGGAGCGTTGCGCCGCCTGTCTGCGTCTCCGGCCCGCTGACGACGGAGACCGGCGAGACGCTTTGCCTGCGCAAGGAAAGCTATAATCGCGATCTCTGCACAGCCATTGATTACTTTGCGCACGCTAATCATCTGCCGCCGGAGTATCTGGCCCGGCTGGTCTGGCGCGAAAGTACGTTTCGGCCGGATGCGGTCAGCCCCAAGGGTGCTCGCGGCATCGCGCAGTTCATGCCGGGAACGGCAAAGTTGCGTGGTGTCCGCGACAGCTACGATGCGCTTGAAGCGCTCGGCAAGGCGGCGACCTATCTCGATGAGCTGCGCAACCGTTTCGGCAATCTGGGGCTGGCTGCTGCCGCCTACAATGCCGGCGAAGCGGGTCTTGCCAATTTCCTGAATTCCGGCGGACTGCCCTTCGAAACGCGCAACTATGTGAGCGCGATCACCGCCCACAGCGTCGAGGAATGGCGGGATGATCCGCCTGATGTCGCGGCGCCGGCTCTGGACAAGGGCAAACCCTTCGTTCCCTCCTGTGTAGCGCTTGCGGAAAGCCGGCGGTTGAAGCAGGTTCCTTTCGAGCAGGAGCGACCTTGGGCGCCCTGGGGGGTGCAATTGGCCGAGCATTTCCAGGTCGATGCCGCCCGCCGTCTCTTCGCGGCAAATGTTCAAAAGCTGCCGTCTCCCTTGAATTCGGAAAAGCCGTTGATCGTGCGCCAGCGCAATGCCGATTTCGGGCGGCGCATTCGCTTTGCGGCGCGTATCGGACGTCAGACGCGAGCGGAGGCAGATGCCGTTTGTACCCAGGTCCGGCAGCAGGGCGGCACTTGCCTGGTCTTCAAGAACTGAGTTTGGCGCGCGGCAATACCTGCGTCGTGTGGCCCCGCGACGCTTATCGATTGTTTTGTCAAGTGCCTATTGGTAGTGCTTTACTCCCTCCCGCCACGCGCCTATTCGTTAAGTACCGGCATTTGGGAGGACGTCGGTGGGTAACCAAAGGAGCGTACAATGGCGCAGAAACGTGAAGTCCCTGGTATCCGTCCCTACAACAGCCCGGCCGGCGGCTGGGGCGCGTTGAAAGCCACCGCCAAGGCGGTTCGCGATCAGATGGATGTGACCGAGGCGCCCGGTCTGCTGTTTCGTACCAACAAGCCGGCAGGTTTTGATTGCCCCGGTTGCGCCTGGCCGGACAAGGAGCACACCTCCACCTTCCAATTTTGCGAAAACGGCGCCAAGGCCGTGACCTGGGAAGCGACGAACAAGCGCGTGACGCCGGAATTCTTTGCCGAGCATACGGTCAGCGAGCTTCTGAGTTGGAGTGACTACGATCTGGAAAATGCCGGTCGGCTCACCCATCCGATGGTCTATGACCATGCCTCCGATACCTATCGGGCGATTGCCTGGGAAGATGCCTTTGTCCGTATCGGCGAGGTTATGAGGAGCCAGCCCGACCCTGACATGGTCGAATTCTACACCTCTGGCCGCGCCTCCAACGAGGCTGCCTTTCTCTTCCAGATCTTTGCACGCGAATACGGCACCAACAATTTCCCCGATTGCTCGAACATGTGTCATGAGGCGACCAGCGTCGGCCTGCCGCAATCGATCGGTATCGGCAAGGGTACGGTGTCGCTCGACGACTTCGATGAGTGCGATCTGATCATCTCAATGGGGCACAATCCCGGCACCAATCATCCGCGCATGATGGGTACGCTGCACGAATGTTCCCGCCGCGGCGTGCCGATCATCGTGTTCAATCCGCTGAAGGAGCGGGCGCTGGAACGTTTCGCCGATCCGCAGAACCCGATCGAAATGGGAACTTTCGGATCGACCCGGATTGCCTCCTCCTATTATCAGGTCAAGATCGGTGGCGATGCAGCTGCCCTCAAGGGCATCATGAAGGCTGTTCTGGTGCTGGCCGAGACCGAGCCGGACGCCCTCGATCAGGCATTCATCGCCGAGCATACAACGGGCTTCGATGCTCTCGTCGCTGACCTCAACCAGACGGAATGGGCCGATATCGAGCGGGTCTCAGGCCTTGCCCGCGCCGATCTGGAGCGGGTTGCCGCCATCTATGTCAGGTCGAAGGCGACGATCATCGCCTATGGCATGGGCATCACCCAGCACGCCAAGGGTACGGCCAACGTGCAACAGATCGCCAATCTGTTGCTGTTGCGCGGTAATTTCGGCAGGCCGGGCGCCGGTATCTGCCCGCTGCGCGGACATTCCAACGTGCAGGGCAACCGCACCGTCGGCATCACCGAAAAGCCGACGCCTGCGCTGATCGAAGGCATCGAGCGCGCCTTCGGCTTCAAGTCGCCGGCCCATCACGGCCACGATGCCGTCGCCGCTATGCAGGCGATGGCGGAAGGCCGCTCCAAGGTGCTGCTGTGCCTCGGCGGCAATTTCTCGATCGCGCTTCCGGACCCGGAACTATGCGCCGAGAGCATGCGTAAGCTCGATCTCGCCGTCCACATGAACACCAAGCTCAACCGGTCGAACCTGCTGATCGGCAAGGAATCCTTCCTGTTCCCGGTGCTCGGTCGTACTGAACAGGATGTTCAGGCGACCGGAGCCCAATCGGTGACGATCGAGGATTCGATGTCGATGGTGCATGCTTCGCGCGGCAGGCTGAAACCGGCCTCCGATCAACTCCGTTCCGAGCCGGCCATCGTCGCCGCAATGGCGCAAGCGACCCTGCCGGCAAGCAAGGTTGCCTGGATGGAGCTCATCAACGATTACGATCTGATCCGCGACAAGATCGAAGTCGTCTATCCCGATTTCGCCCGCTATAACGAGCGCATCCGCGTGCCGGGCGGTTTCCGTCTGCCACTCGGGCCGACCGAGCGTATCTGGAAGACGCCGTCCGGCAAGGCCGAGTTCAAGCTGTTCTCCGGCCTCAACGAGGATGTTTCGCTATCAGATGGAACCATCCTCAAGCTCGCCACCATCCGCAGCCATGACCAGTACAATACGACGATCTACGGCCTGGACGACCGCTATCGCGGCGTATTTGGCCGTCGCGACGTCCTGTTCATGAACGACAAGGATTTGAGTGCCAAGGGGCTGGAGCACGGCGATCTCGTCGAGATAGAGACGGCGCTTCCCTCCGGGACGAAGCGACTATTGAAGCTGACGGCCATCTCCTACGACATTTCCGAGGGCTCCGTCGCCGCCTACTATCCGGAAGCCAATTGTCTGATCCCGCTCGACTACCAGGACAAGGAAAGTGGCACGCCGTCGTACAAGTCCGTTCCGGTCCGCATCAGCAAGGCTGCGTAAAACTGCGTTAGACGCTGCGGCCGCCGACCCAGGTGGCCGCGATGTTTGGTCGCGAGGCCGTATAGATGATCTTCTGCAGGATGCCTTCCCCTGCATCGCGATCTTCGAACAACCTGATCGTACCTTTTTCGCTCGTGGCATCGACAACGACGGCATCGAATTGATAGCCGGGCGCAAATTGTCCAACAGGCAGGTTGAGTGCTGCACCGCCGCCGGCTGTCGCTATATAGAAGGCATCGCGGAAATCGATCCGCGCCGCTCCGAATGCGGAGCGGCTTTCGGCCGGCATATTCGGATCGACACCACTCTGCAGCATCCTTGAGACGAGAATGGCGCCCCGGCCGTTTTCCAGCATCGACGCGCTCGGCCCGCCTGATATATCCGTGCCGAGGCCGACATGCAGCCCCTTCTCCAGCGCCTTGCGCAAGGGGAAGACTGCATTGGCGAAATAGGCGTTCGAAAGCGGGCAATGGGCAACGGCGGCTTCGCGGGCCTTGATCGTCTCCATGTCCTTCGGTGTCAGAAAATTCGCGTGCGCCAGCACCGTGCCGCGGCGAAGCAGACCGAAGCGATCGAGGCTCTCGGTATCCGTCATGCCGTGGCGGGCAAGCACATAACCATGAGCCCAATCGCTTTCCGAGCAATGGGTTTGCACGTGGCAGTCGCATTCCCGGGCGATCGCGCCGAGTCCTTCGAGGGTGGCATCCGTGCAGGAGGGAATGAAGCGCGGCGTGACCACAGGCAGGATGCGGCCCTCATCATTGTCGGGATGGCCGCGCACATAATCGATAAGCGCGCGGGTACCTTCCAGCGCGGCCTCGGTCGAGGCGTCGCGATAGTAGTCGGGGCATTCCTGAGGATTGTCCATCGCCACCTTGCCAATCAGGGCGCGCTGGCCCTTTTCGAGGCAGATGTCGACCAGCGCCCTTGTTGCCTCCTGATGGATGGTGGAAAAATAGAGCGCCGTTGTCGTGCCGTTGGCAAGAAGGTCCTCGACCAGCAGGCCATAGACATGGCGGGCGAAGGCGACATCCTCATAGCGCGCCTCCAGCGGAAACGTGTATTTCTGCAGCCAGACTTCCAGCGGTACGTCAAGGGCGTCGCCGAGCTGCGGATATTGCGGCGCATGCACATGCAGGTCGACGAAACCAGGCAGAAGATAGGACCCTGTTGGAAGCGTCACCAATTCGCCGGTGGCTTCGCGGGCCTCGCGAATGGCACGATAGTTGGGGTCGCCGTGGCGATGAAGCGCCTTGATCGCGCCGGCCGCATCGATCTCGATCAGAACGTCATCCAGAATGTCGATCTTGCCGCGCACGCGCGAATGAAAGCCCGAGGCGCTCAGGGTCTTGCCACGCAAATCCATTGCTGTTCTCTGTTTCAGGCAGCCATGATGGTGGTGCCGTAGGTAATGCCTTTTTCCTTCAGCCAGCGCCGATAGGCAATCGAGGTGGCGTCCGCGCGAGTCGGAATTTCCGCGCGCGGTTCCAGCGGTAGCAGCACCGGGCGCTGGTTTTCAAGGATGATGCGGTCCTGCAGGAAGATGAGCTGTTGGAAATGCACCAGCTCCGTCGTCGTCGAGACATCGTCGATCAGGAACATGACCGGATGCGCGCGGCAGCGATCCGGGTCCAGCGGCTGCACGAAAAGGCAGATAACATCCCAGCGATTGGCGGCGTTCGGGCAGGTCTTGTAGAGCAGCGTCGCAAATGGCGTCATCACCCGATAGATATAATCCGTCATGATGCCTTCGCTGGCCGAAAGTGCCGCCTGCGGCTGGAAGAACTGGCAATTGGTCGCCCATACCTCGTCGACATCGCGGCGGATTTCGACATTATACTGCGCCACTTCGGTGTGCGGCTCGGCACCGAGGATATCGGTGTGGACGAAGGGAAAGTGCGCCAGATCGAGGAAGTTTTCCACGATCCGGAGCCCGGAGGCGCGCACCGCCACGGTACCGCAATTGACGATCCGGCGATCCGGTTCATCGGCCTCGGGCAAGTCGAACAAGCCTCCCGTCGGTGTGCCGAGCGTCGTCCAGACGAGACCGAAGCGATGGAGCAGCGGCAAGGGCTCGGCGCGTCCGTCGGCCTCTACGAGCATCGTGCCGTCGTTTGATCGCGTTACGGTGAGATCTGTGCCGAGAAGACGGTTCCTCGATCTACCGAACGGAATCTCGCTCTCGGTTTCCAGCGCATACCATTGATCAAGGGCTGCCTTGTCCAGACACTGACTCATGCGAGGCTCCTTTTTCTTGTCTATCGGTTCACTTTAGCGGACATCGCGATAATAGGGCAGTCCGATGGCAGCCGGTGCTGCCATGATGCGGCGCATGCGCTGCCATGCCAACACCGGCACGATGATGAAGGCCATCGTGCCGAGATAGGGCAACATCGACAGGAAGGCGGGCGCGATCGGCCAGCCACGCGCCTGGCCGACGAAGCCGATTGCGGTGATGAGGCCGAACAGAAGGCCCGAGAGAACGGCCGCAATCGGTCGGTAGCCGGCGAAGATCACTAGCGCCACCGCAATCCAGCCGCGACCTGCAATGACACCATCGGACCAGGACGGCACGAAGGCGAGTGTCAGGTAAGCACCCGCGCCGGCGGCAAGGGCAGAGCCGGCCGTAACATAGGTGCAGCGGATGAGATTGACCGAAATGCCGGCCGCATCCGCCGCTGCCGGGTTCTCGCCGACGGCACGCAGATTGAGTCCGTGACGAGTGCGGAACATGATGTAGCTCAGCGCTATCGGCAGGATAATATAGATCAGATAGACGAGGATGTTCTGCGAGAAGAAGGCCTTGCCGAGGATCGGAAGATTGCTGAGCAGCGGGATCTCGATGCCGGGGAAGGTAGCGCGCGCTGGCATGCCGGAATAGGCGCGGCCGATGCTGGAGGCGATGCCATTGCCCATCAACGTCAACGCCAGGCCGCACAGCACCTGATTGGCACGCAGCAGGACGGTGGCTGCGGCGAAGATCGCCCCGAAAAATGCGCCGACCAGCAAGGCCGCGAGGAAACCGAGCGTCGGCGAGGGATAGATCGTGGTTGCGGCTATGCCCGTCAGTGCCCCCATCGCCATCAGCCCTTCGACGCCGAGATTGACGACGCCGACCCGTTCGGCCAGCACTTCGCCTAGAGCCGCAAGCGCCAGCACGCCGCCGGCGAGAAAGGCTGTGGTCAGGAGGCCGGTGAGAAGATCCATGGTCTCTTGTCCTTCAGGTCTTGTCGCGGGCGATATGATAATGAGCAAGCTCATCGCCGATCGCCGTCAGGAACAGGATGAGCCCGGTGATCGCGAGTACAGCCGAGGTGGTCAGCCCCTGCGTTTGCAGGATGATCCCGGAATTCAGGATGAAGGCCATCAATGCCGCCGAGAAGATGACGCCGACGGCCGAATTGCGCGCCAGTACCGCGACCATGATGCCGAGATAGCCATAATTGTTGGAAATGCCGCCCTGCAGGCGATGCACGGTGCCAGCGATCTCCAGCATACCGGCAAGGCCGGCAATGGCACCGGACAGAAGCATGACGGTGATCAGATGGCGGCGCGCCGGTATGCCGGCATATTGGGCCGCAGCGGGGTTGGAGCCAACGAGGCGCACTTCATAACCCCAGCGCGAGAACGCCAATAGGCCGGCGACGATGATGGCGGCCAGAATGGCGACGGGGAGGCCACAATGGATCGAGCCCCAAAGCTCCGGTATCTCGGCCGACAATCGCGCCGTTGCCGAATTCGCCGTGCGGTCGCGCCAGGCGCTCGTCGAGACGTAGAACACCAGAAGCACGGCAACGAAATTGAGCAACAGCGTCGTGATCAGTTCATTGACGCCGGCATAGGCGCGCGCCAGCGTCGGGACAAGAATCCATGCCGCTCCGCCGATGAGGCCAGCAAGAAACATCAGCGGCAGGATCACGACGGGCGGACCGGGTACAAAGAGGCCGACCACGGCGGCACCGAAGGCGCCGGCATAGAATTGCCCCTCGGCGCCGATGTTCCAGACACCGATCTGCTGGCCGACGGCGACGGACAGTCCCGTCAGGATGAGGGGGACCAGCAGCACACCAAGATCCTGCAGGCCGAAACTGGAGCCGAGGCTTGAACTGATCACCTCGGAGGCGAGTTCGAGCGGATTGGCGCCGGTTGCGGCGAGGACTAGACCGGCAAACACGAGTCCCAGCAGGATAGCCAGGATGCGAGCGGCGAATGCCTTGCTGGGCGAGGCCGAAGGCAAGCGGTGAAGACGCCAGGACCCGCTCATCTCAGGCAACCTCGCGCGCAAGGGTGCGTCCACCCATCAACAGACCGATCTGGTCGATATCGGTCCTGTCATTGTCGACTACTCCCATGATCCTGCCTTCGTAGAGCACGGCGATGCGGTCGGAGAGATTGAGGAGCTCTTCCAGTTCCTCCGAGATTAGCATGATCCCCGCGCCAGCATCGCGCAGCTCGACGATGTAGCGCAGCATGGTGTTGATGGCGCCGACATCGAGGCCGCGGCTTGGATAGGCTGCGATCAAGACCTTGCTGGCGATGCGCATCTCACGCCGGGCGACGAGGCGCTGCTGGTTGCCGCCGGAGAGATTGCGGATCGGCATGTTGAAGTCGGGAATGGTCACCTCCGCCGCCGCCGCGATCTCCCTGGCGAGTGCGGCCGCAGCTCCCGGCCGGTAGGCCCCGCCGGCCGAGATCAATGGCGTCTTGTATTCGCGCATCACGGCATTGATGGTGATACTGAGCGCTGGAGCAAGGCCGCTGTGAAGCCGGTCTTCCGGTATATGGCCGATGCCATTGTCGGCGAATGCCGCCGCATTGCTGCGCTCGACGGGGTATCCGTCGATGAGGACGCGCCCGCCGCTGATCGGCCGCATGCCAGCCAGTACCTGGCTCAATTCGCGCTGGCCGTTTCCGGCGACACCGGCAATGCCAAGGATCTCGCCGGCATGAACCGCAAGCGAGATATCATGCAGTACCTCGGTGCTGGCGTCGTTCCTTGCCGATACGCTTTCCAGGCTCAGCACCGGCTTCGCTGAGATCGAAGCTGCGCCGGCCGCGCGCTGGCGCATGTCGGCAAGCACGATGTCACGGCCGACCATCAGCTTGGCGAGCATGCGGGCGTTGCAATCGGCGGTCCTTTCGGTCGCGACCTTGCGGCCGCCGCGCAGAATACTGATGCGGTCGGAAATCTCCAGCACCTCGTCGAGCTTGTGGCTGATGAAGATGACGGCATTGCCATGGGAGACGAAGTCGCGCAGCGCCTTGAAGAGCTCGCGGGCCTCTGCCGGTGTCAGCACGGCGGTCGGCTCGTCGAGGATGAGGACGCGAGCCTGGCGCGCCAGCACCCGCAGAATCTCGACACGCTGCTGCTCGCCCGTCGAAAGATCGCTGATGCGGGCGGCGGGGCGGGTCTGAAGATTGAATTTTTCAGCGAGCGCTGCCGTGCGCGCTTCCAGCACCTGTGCGGAGGCACGCCGAGGCGTCTCCGACCATCCGAGATGGATGTTTTCGGCAACGGTGAAGGCCTGAACCAGCTTGAAATGCTGATGCACCATGCCAATGCCGGCGGCGATCGCCTGAAGTGGCGTGGCAAATTGCCTGGCGTAGCCGTCGATGATGATCTCGCCGGCATCGGGCTGATAGATGCCCGTGAGGATGTTCATCAATGTCGATTTGCCGGCGCCGTTTTCGCCGAGCAGGGCGTGGATCTCGCCAGGCAGAACCTCAAGATCGACATTCTCGTTGGCAATGACGCCCGGAAAATACTTGGCGATACCCTTGAGCTGGACCAGGGGCGGCGCGCCGGGAGGAGCGGAGAAGGGTGTCGCGGTTTCGGTCATCGAATGCATACCAGACAGTCATGGGACAGGCCCCGGCACAGATCGGCCGAGGCGCAATTCTCAATTGGCTTGCTCAGGCGCTGAGCCCGGTGACGCCTTCGACGGACCAATCCCAGCCATAGAGGTCGTTATCGGTCATCGCCTGGCCGGCGGCGACGCGAACCTTGCCGGTCGAATCCTTGATTTCACCGGCAAAGGGCGACCAGCCGCCGATGATCTTGTCGCGCACAGCATCGGCCGCCGCCGCGACATCGGCCGGGACCTTTTCGCCCCATCTGTCTCTGTCGACACCAGCGCCCATGGCAAAGAGCGCATTGCTCGGCGCCCAGGTGCCGGCCAGGCGTTTGCCGACCTGATCCACATAATACTTGCTGAAGTCGATGAGAACGGACGAAACATAGGAGTTCGGGCCGTAGCGGCGGATGTCGGTATTCCACATGGCCGCCCAGACGCCGCGCTTTTCGGCGACCTGCAGATAGCCGGCTTCGTCCATGATGCCGAAAAGGAAATCGCAGCCATTGTCGATCAGCGCCGTGCCGGCCTGCGTTGCCGCCTGCGGATCGAACCAGGAATTGATGGCGATGGTCTGCAGCGTTGCATTCGGATTGACCGAACGTGCGCCCATCAGAAAGGCGTTGGTCGAGGCAAAGACCGAAGCGACAGGGAAGGAGGCGACATAGCCGAGCTTGCCGGATTTCGACAGATGGCCCGCCGCGACGCCGATAACATAGGTCGGATACCAATGGGCGAGATAGTACCAGCCGAGATTATCCATATCGACCCGGCCATCGCATTCGAGGAAGGCGACGTCAGGGGCCTGCTTGACGACGGCGTGCAGGAAGTCGCCGTTCGAGGAGGTGTCGAAGATGATGTTGGCGCCCTCGCTGACGAATTGCCGATAGGTGCGGGTGGCATCGGCGGAATAGGGGATGTTCTCGACCTCAAGAACCTTCTTCAGCTTCGGGTAGGCGGCCTTGACTGCAAGCAGGCCCTGATGGTGCGCCCAGGTCCAGCCCTCGTCCGAGATCGGGCCGACATGGCCGAAACCGACGACGGCATCCTCTTCCTTGATCGCCGGAAAGGAGGCTGCGGCGTAGGCACGGCTGGCAAGGCCTGCCGGTAGCATCAGGGACGCCGCACCGGCAGCGCTCATGTTTAGAAATCCGCGACGGGACAGCGAACGCAAGTCAATCATGGGACCCCTCTTTTGATTAGGTGCGCCAGCAGCGCCCGGATCTGATCGACGCAACAATTATGCCAGTTGCCGCGCGGGGATCGGCCGGATGTCTGTTGCTCGATATCAATCCGCGCTGCAAAGCCTCTTGAATTTCGAAAGCCAGCGCGGCTAGAATGCCTAAAAGTGAAGCATGTTTATTTTTTATGCAAAATGGGCATTTTTGATGCGCAACGTTGGCATGGATAGAACGGGCGAGATCTTCGAGGCATGATCGAGGCGGCGCGTTTTGTCTTTCGGGGACGGATGGTGTGCGACAGTTTCGTCGAGTTTGCTCGGCATCGCGCCCGTCGGTTGGATCTGGACATCGACGTCGGCGCCTGCGACGCGCGATCGGCGACGCTTGCCGTCAGAGGCCAGAACGATCTTGTCGACGCTTTCGAAATGGCCTGCAGCCTTGGCCCCTATGATTGCGTCATCCTCGATATCGAGCGGAGTGGTTTATGAAACTGGAAACAGAATGGGTGCCGGTGGCGCTTTCGGCGTCGATCGAGGCAGGGACCTCGGCTGGCGCCGTGGTCGATGGCAGCGAGATTGTCGTCTGGCGCGACAGTAGCGGCAAGGCGCATGTCTGGGAGGATCGCTGTCCGCATCGGGGCATGCGCATGAGCTTTGGTTTCGTTCGCGGCGATCACATCGCCTGCCTCTATCACGGCTGGCAATACGATAACGCCGGGCAATGTCGTTATATCCCGGCACATCCCGCCCTTGAGGTGCCGCAGACTATCAAGGTGCCGACCTATTTAGCCGAGGAGAAATACGGGATCGTCTGGGCGACAGCCGCAGGTGAGGCTTCATTGCCTGACATCGACGGGGTTACAGACGTAACTCCTGTGCGTAGCCTCTACATCGATCGCCGCGCAGACGACGTCGCGGCCGCGCTGTGCGAGAGCGGCGCCACCGATATGGGCTTGCTGCATGTAGGGGATGATTGTCTGCTGGTGGCGCTGCAAAGCATCTCGCAAAACAAGACAGGCCTTCATATCGTCATAGCCGGCGCGCCGGCCGCGCATACTGGCGCCAAGCAGAAACACTATGCTGTTTGGGCCGAAAGGCTGCGTTTCGATCTCGAACAGAAAGCGGAGGTTGCCTGATGGCCGGCATCACGCTCTACAATTACGAGATGGACGAGGGCAGCTATCGCGTCCGCCTGCTGCTTTCAATGCTGAAGCTCGCCTATGCGACGATCGCCGTCGATATGTTTCCGGGCCGAGAGGAGACGAGGCAGCCCATGCTGGCGCTCAATCCCTTGGGAACGATGCCTCTGCTAAGCGACGGTGACCTCGTGCTGCATGGCACTGAAGCAATCCTTGCCTATCTCGCCAAGGCCCACGATCCCTCGCGTCTCTGGCTGCCGGAGGATGCGCCCGCTTTCGGCGCGACGATGATGTGGTTGCATTTTTCGGCGACGGCGCTTGCGCCCGCCATGGCGGCACGCTTGAAATCCTTGTTCGATACGCCCGGCGATGAAACGGCCCTTCATACCGGCGCGCGCAAGGCTTTCCGCCTCATGGACGACCATATGACGCTGCGTCAGTTCGATGGCCGCGAGTGGTTTGTCGGCGATGGCCCGACGCTTGCCGACCTGACGCTGTTTCCGTCTTTCGCGCTCAGCCGCGACTATGGTATCGATCACGACGACTATCCGGCGCTGCGCCGTTGGGTGCGGCGTTTTCGTGCCGTCGAAGGCTTCCGCACCATGCCGGGCATACCCGACTATCACTGATTTCGAATGGGGGATTCGATGACGCTCACACGTTTTTCCGTCAAGCCGCTTTCGACCATGACCCGCATGCTCGCCGACGTTGCCTCGGCGCGTCGCGAGCCGGATCTGGTGATCAAGGGCGCGCGCGTATTGTCGACCTATTCGGAGCGGATTCTGCCGGACAAGGAGATCTGGGTTTCGGGAGGTCGCATTGCCGCCGTCAAGCCGGCTGGCAGTTACCGAGGCAGCGGCGCGAAGCTCTATGATGCCAAAGGAGGGATCATCGCGCCGGGCCTCGTCGATCCGCATATTCATATCGAATCGAGCATGGTGACGGCCTGCGCCTATGCCGAGGCCGCTCTCTTGAACGGCACGACGACCATTTTCTGTGACAGCCACGAGATCGGCAATGTCATGGACGTCGCCGGCGTCGAGGCGATGCTTGAGGATGCGCGCCATGCGCCCCTGTCGATCTTCCTGACGGTGCCGAGCACGGTGCCGGCAACCTCGCCGCAGTTGGAGACGGCGGGCGGCGACCTGACGCCGCAGAAGATCGCCGATCTCTTCGACAAATGGCCGGAAGCCCTGGCGCTCGGCGAGAAGATGGATTTCGTACAGGTGGCGATGGGCGACGAGCGCAGCCATGCGATCCTGGCGGCGGCGCTGGAGCGAGGACGACCGGTCTCCGGCCATGTCTACGGCCGCGAATTCGTTGCCGCCTATGCGGCATCCGGCGTGACGGATACACACGAAGCCATCGACCGTGAGATCGCCGACGATATGCTGGAGGCGGGCATATGGCTGTTCCTGCGCGGCGGCCCGCCGACGACGCCCTGGCACAGCCTGCCGCATGCCATCAAGACGATTACCGAACTCGGCGCGTCTCACAAACGGATCGCCGTCTGCACCGATGATCGCGATGCCGAGGACCTTCTGCTCTTCGGTCTCGATTGGGTAACGCGCGAGGCGGTCAAGGCCGGCATGACGCGGGAGCAGGCCTGGGCGATGGGCTCGCTGCACGGTGCGACCCGCTTCGGCATGGAGAGCGAGATCGGCGGCCTCGGTGGCGGTCGCCGTGCCGATCTGGTGCTGCTGCGCGACGATCTGAAGCCCGTCAGCACCTGGTATGGTGGCGAGCTGGTGGTCGAGGACCGCAAGATCACCCCCGTCCTCGATGCGGCGCTGTCCAATCCCTATCGCTATCCGGAAGCCGCCTATCACACGGTGAAGCTACCCAAGTCGCTGAAGCTGACGCCTGAGTTGCCGACCGAGCCTGTGATTGCTCATACGATCAAGACCGAGTTGCCGGGTATCATACTCGGACATGTCAGGGTTGAGCTTGAGCCTGCAAACGACTGGCAGACGCATTTTGACCGCCATGGTCTTTGCTTTGTGACGGTCGTCGAGCGTCATGGCAAGTCGTCCGGCAATGTAGCCTATGGCCTTCTGAACAACTTCAATTTGAAGAAGGGGGCGGTTGCTTCCTCCGTCGGCCATGACAGCCACAACATCATCATCGCCGGCACCAACGAGGCGGATATGAAGGTCGCGCTTGATGCGATCGAGGCGGTACAAGGCGGCGTCTGTGTCGTCATGGACGGCAAGGTCACAGCCATGGTGCCGCTGCCGATCGCCGGACTGCTCTCCGACAAGCGCGTGCACGACGTAGCGGAAGAGGTGAAGGCGCTGAAGGTCGAATGGGAGAAGGCCGGCTGCACCATCGCCTATATGGGCTTCAACCTGATCCCGCTCTCCGTCATCCCGGAAATCCGCATCACTGACAAGGGCCTCGTGCTTGTGCCGGAAATGACGATCGCACCGTTGTTCGAGCCGGTGTGACACTCATCTATCTGTGTCATCCAGACATGTCGGTGGCTGGATGTGAGGGGTCATATTGATCGGGTAGGAGACCACAATATGGTTGAGCCATGATTGCCTGTTCGGAGCGCTAGAGCCTTTCCGCTTTTCTTCAAATCGCGAAAACGCTCTATCTCTTTGTTCTCCCGCAATTCCGGACGGAAAACCGCTAAGCACTTTTCCTGAAATTGCTCTAACACTCTCATCTTGCTGCGATCCCGCAGAATCCGGAGGCTCAAATGCAAGAACACCAACACTCAGTCATCCCACCGCAGTCGGGCGGCTGGTTCCGGTTGCGCAAGGGTCAGCACGCGCGCGTGATCGATCCGGAAGGCCAGCAGGTCGCGGACATGTGGGCATTCGCAGTGAATGGTGACGATGTGGATTGGCTCAGCACCTCGCAGACCCGCGATATTACCGAACGCATGTTTCCCCAAACGGGCCACAGCTTCTATAGCGAGAAGGGACATCCACTTCTGACGCTGGTGGAGGATAACTCCCCCGGCCCTCACGACATGCTGTTTCCACCGTGCAGCACCGCTCTTTACGAGCGTGCCGGGCTGCCCAATCATCCCAACTGCCAGGACAATTTCCTTGGCGCCTTGCGCGAAGCCGGGATTTCCGTGCCCTTCGTGCCCAATCCGGTGAACCTCTTCCAGAACTCGCCGCCGCAGCCCGACGGCCGGCTCGATGTGCTTGCATCCGTCAATCCGCCCGGTGGCAATGTTCTCCTGCGCGCCGAAGCCGATCTGATTCTCGTCCTGACCGCCTGCTCAGTCGACTTCCATCCGACCAACGGCGACAAATGCACGTCGATCATTGTCGAGATCGATAGCTAGATCATTTCCGTCCTTTTCTGAATCGAATGGGATTCCCAGGTCGACTTGATCCTGATTCATTGACGCTGGCTTGAAGGAAGTCAGCGTCCCATGACCGCACCATTATCGAATGATCTTCGTGAGCGTGTTGTAGCCGCGATGTTTTGCTGTGAAAGCATTCGTGCGGCGGCTGCGCGTTTCGAATTGGCCGCGTCCTCGGCCGTGAAGTGGTCCCAGCGCCATGGCGCGACCGGATCGGTTCGTCCCAGCAAGATGGGCGGCTATCGCAAGCGCATCCTGGAGTCGCTCGTAGCTTCTTTGCCGCGCGACTCGATCAGAACCCACATCTGACGCCGCATGGGCTGAAGGCTGAGTTGGCATCGCGCGGCATCGTCGTCTCCCACAACACCGTCTGGGAGTTCATCCGCAGCGAGGGGCTGCGCTTCAAAGAAAACGCTGTTCGCCCTTGAGCAGGCCCGCGCCGATGTCGCTCGTAGAAGATAGCGATGGAAGACCTTGCAACATCATCTCAACCCTGGACAGCTTGTCTTCATCGACGACACCTGGATCAAAACCAACATGGCACCCATCCGGGGCTGGGGACCAAAGGGCAAGCGTCTGCGGGCGTTTGCGCCGCACGGCCACTGGCGCACGCTGACATTCCTCGGTGTCCTGAGAAGCGACCGGCTGGCAGCGCCTTGTGTCTTCGACGGACCGATCAACGGTCAGCGCTTTCGCGCCTATGTCGAACGGCATTTGGTTCCTGTGCTCAAGCCAGGCGACATCGTCATCATGGACAATCTCGGCAGCCACAAGTCGGAGACAATCCGTCAGGCGACCAAAGCGGTAGGTGCATGGCTCCGGTTCCTGCCACCCTACTCGCCCGACCTCAATCCGATCAAACCTTCGACCAGCTCCAGAGGCCGTTTCCAAGATCAAGCATTGGATGCGCAACGCACAAAAGCAGACCATCGATGACACGTGGCGTCACATCGGCAGCCTGGTCGAAGCAATCCAACCCCACGAATGCGCCAACTATCTCACAAATGCTGGATATGATTCCGGTAAAACTTGAAATGCGCTAAGGTACAAGACATCGCGCATCGGCTTGCCCGGCGCGAAAACCGCCCGATTGCCAATGTTGTCGAGCGTGCGCTTGAAGCCATGTTATTCGAGAGGCTCGTCGCGAACCCGCATCGTCTTCCATGCTCGAATGGCCATGAGCGACGATGACGATATCGACTTTGAAGCCGTCCTTCGCGAGGAGCATCAACTCAGTCACAATACCTAGCGCAGCCTTTCTCCCTGCTTGTCGAAATAGCGCCGCCGCTCGGCCGGGCAGTGTAGGTGGAGCGTGTCGCCGCGCTCGATATCAGGCCCGTCGCGGTATTCGGCAATCAGTGATTGGCCATCTTCCGTCTGGCAATAGAGATAGCGGGTGCCGCCCAGATATTCGGTGACGTCGACCGTGACCCGGACTGCATCCTCCCGATCAGATGTGACGACGAGATGTTCCGGACGCATGCCGAGCAGGATCTTTTCGCCGGATGGCGGCTTGTCCTGCGCTAGGTCGACCTTGATGCCGCCGCCGCCGACCTTCGCTGCCCCTTCATCAGACCACATGGCTTCGACCATGTTCATCCTGGGCGAGCCGATGAAGCCGGCGACAAAGCTGTTGGCCGGATCTTCATAGACCTCGCGCGGACTGCCCACCTGCTCGATCCGGCCATCTCTCAGCACGACGATCCTGTCGGCAAGTGTCATGGCCTCGGTCTGGTCGTGGGTAACGTAGATCATCGTATTGCCGAGCTCGCGATGCAGCCGGGCAATCTCGATGCGCATCGAGACCCTCAGTTCAGCATCGAGGTTGGAGAGCGGCTCATCGAAGAGAAAGACATCGGGTTCGCGAACGATGGCGCGGCCGATGGCGACACGCTGGCGTTGGCCGCCGGAGAGCTGCCCCGGCCGGCGGTCCAATAGGTGATCGATCTTGAGGATTGCTGAGGCGGAGCGTACGCGCCTTTCGATTTCTGATGCCTCCGTTCTGGCCATCTTCAGCCCGAAGCCGAGATTGTCGCGAACGCTCATGTGCGGATAGAGCGCGTAGGACTGGAAGACCATGGCGATGCCGCGCTCGGACGGATCGAGATCGGTGACGTCTAGGCCCTTGATGGCGATTTCGCCGTCGGTGACTTCCTCCAGCCCGGCAATCATGCGCAACAGCGTGGACTTGCCGCAACCGGAGGGGCCGACGAAGACGACGAAAGCGCCTTCCGGTATGTCGAGATCGATGCCGTGAATGACCTCGAGCCCGCCGAAGCTCTTGCGGACGCCGGTGAGCTTCATTCCGTTCTTCTTCATGTCAGGCTCCGCGCTGCATCTGATCAGCGCGGAGCCAGACAAGCATCTCGCCGGGCTCGCGATTGTCCCAGAGATGGTAGGGGACGAAACGCGCGGTGGAAGGAATACCCTTCGGTGGTGCCGTCCGATAGAGATCCGCGCCCCAGTCAGCCGTCTCGCGTGTGACGGCAACATCGAGCGCGACCGCACCCTCCAGCGCGGCAATTTCCGTCGTCTTGGCCGATGCCGGATTGCTGGAAAGCGAAATGCCGTTGAGGTCATGGCCATTGTCCGTGGTCTCGACGCAATAGACGAGCGGGCCGCGCATCAGCGCAGCGCGTCCGGCGTCCTGGCGGACTTTCGGATTGGCAAACAGCGCGCGCGGAATGAGCGGAAGGGTGAGATCAACGCTGTCGCCCGCCCGCCAATCCCGCTCGATGCGGGCATAGCCGTCGACGGTTACCGTTGCCAGATCGACCGGCGTGCCATTGACGGCAAGCGTGGCACCTTCGGCCCATTCGGGGATGCGCAGCGACAGCGCAAATCTGGCTGCGCGATCGGGATTGACCTCGAAACGAATTGCGCCGTCCCAGGGGTAACGCGTCGTTTGGGAGAGGGTGACAGTCACGCCATTTGCCAGCGGTACGCGAGCCTTGCTCTCGCCGTAGAGATGGACGGCGATTTCGTTGTCGGCGGCAGCATACATATAGGAGCCGACCGAAGCGAGCAGGCGGGCGATGTTGGGCGGGCAGCAGGGGCAATGATGCCAGGTCCAGCGATGATGCCTGCCGGCGCTCTCAAGCGGATTTTCATAGAAGAAGGTCTTGCCGTCCTGCGACAGTCCCGCCATCGCGCCATTGTAGAGCGCCACTTCCATGATGTCGGCATAGCGGCGGTTCGGGCCGCGCCCGAGCATGCGGTTGGCCCAGAAGACGAGGCCGACCGAGGCGCAGGTCTCGGCGTAGGCGCTCTCGTTGGGCAGATCGTAATAGTCGGTGAAGCCTTCGTTGGAAGCGGCCGGGCCGATACCGCCCGTGACATACATCTGCTTGGTCGTCAGGTCGTCCCACAGTGTCTCGAGTGCTGAGGTCAAGGTGTCGTCGTTATACTCCGTGGCGATATCGGCCATGCCGGAATAGAGATACATGGCGCGCACCGCATGACCCACCACCTTGGTCTGGTCGCGCACCGGCTGATGGGCCTGATTGTATTCATAAGTACCGAACAGATAATTTTGGGGGTCTCGCCCGTCTCGTCGGGCCTCGGTGTCAAAATAGTGCGGCTGGGTGCCCCGCTCGTCAATGAAGTATTTTGCGAGATCCAGATAAGTCTTGTTGCCCGTAGCCCGCGCAAGTTTGACAAGCGCCAGTTCGATCTCTTCG
Source organism: Rhizobium sp. NPDC090279 (assembly GCF_044769665.1). Classification (NCBI taxonomy): domain Bacteria; kingdom Pseudomonadati; phylum Pseudomonadota; class Alphaproteobacteria; order Hyphomicrobiales; family Rhizobiaceae; genus Rhizobium; species Rhizobium sp. NPDC090279. The sequence goes on from NZ_JBIVYI010000001.1 coordinate 818,073, forward strand.
TGGCCGCAGTAGCCCCTTAATTGACCTTCGCCATGGCCGAAAACGGTGATCATATAGTCGGCGAAGCGGCTCATGATATCGAGCAGCTTGCGTTTTCCGGTCGCCTGATAGTAGGCGACCGCCGCCTCGATCAGGTGCCCAGCGCAATAGAGTTCGTGGTGATCCCGAAGATTGGTCCAGCGGCGATCGGGATGGACCCGTTGAAACCACGCATTCAGATAGCCGTCCTCGTCCTGCATCTTTTCATACATGTCGATGATCGCATCCGCGCGCGCTTCAAGCTCCGGGTTGCGGCGGCGGTAGAGCGAATAGGCAATGGTCTCGATCGACTTGCCGAGATCGCTGTCCCAGAACATCTGTGTGGACACCATGGCCTTTTGCTCCGTCGCCGGCATGGTAGGGCTCATACTCTTTTGGGGAATGACGATACCCGGGCTTGGCTGGTCGACATCGATCGCCTTGATCATGCCGGCTTCGACGCAGCGATCGAGCAGGGTCGCCGCGGTGGAGTTGCAGATTGCATCCTGACGATCGCCGAACAGTCCCGCGAGCTCGACATTCGGAACGGGCAGGGGGCGGAACTGGCGGCTTTGCTTGTCTGACATGGCTTTCATCCGTTTGTTTGAAGGTGGTCATTTCACCGCGCCGGCCATCAGCCCGCGCATGTAGTAACGTTGCAGAAGCAGGAAGACGATGACGCAGGGGATGGTCATGACGGTTATACCGGCCTGGACCGCGCCCCAGTTGACGGCGCCGAGGCGACCGGTCCTGACGGCGATCATCAGCACCGGAAGGGTGAATTTCTCATTGCTCGACAGCAGCACCAGTGCTGCCAGGAATTCGTTCCACGCGTTGAGGAAGGCGAAGATCGCGATCGTTGCCACGCCCGGCAGCACCAGCGGAAACAGCACGCGGAAGAGAAGTTTAAGATCACGTGCGCCGTCGATGCGCGCCGCCTCCTCGATTTCCTTCGGCACCGCGTCGAAGGCGTTGCGCATCATGAAGACCGAGAAGGGCAATTGCAGCGTCACATAGACCAGCGTCAGCCCGATCAGCGAATTGTTGAGGCCGAGCTTCGCCAGAATGATGAAGAGCGGCGTCAGGATCGACTGGAACGGGATCATCAGCGTTGCGATGACGAGAATGAAGAGCGCGCCCTTGAAGGGGAACTGGTAGCGCGAGAAGCCGTAGCCGGCGAGCAGGCTGATGATGACGGTCAGCAGCACCGTGCCGACCGAGACGAAAAGCGAATTCAGCGTATGCTGCAGGATACCGGCGCCGAAGCCATCGAGCGAGCGATAGGCATCGAAGCTGAAGCCGGTCGTCGGCCATGGCGGCAGCGGCGGCAGGCTCGCCTCGGAACCATGTCGGAATGAAGACAGGAGCGCGATCGCGAAGGGCGCGAAGAAGACGATGACGATGATGACGCCGATGCCGTGATAGCCAACGCAGCCCCAGAGCTTGCGCCTTGCCCGGCGCTCCCTTGCCGTGGTCATGGCCGGTCCTCCCCGCCGCGCAGCAGCCAGAGCTGGACGATGCTGATCAGCACGAGAATGACGAGCAGCGCGATCGACAGTGCGGCGCCATAGCCGAGATTGAAGGAGACGAAGGACTGGTTGAAGATGTAGTAAACCACCGAGATCATTCGGTTCTGCGGCCCACCTGATGTCATGATGTAGAACTGGTCGAAGGCGAGCACCGAGCCGGTGATGGAGATGATCAGCGCGAGCGCGATGGTGCGGCGCATCAGTGGCAAGGTTAGGTGCCGGAAGCGCTGCCAGCGCTTGGCGCCATCGATGCGGGCGGCCTCGGTCAATTCGGAAGGGATCGCCTGCAGGCCCGTGAGCAGGATGATCATGGTGAAGCCGGCGATCTTCCAGACGACCATGACGATGATCGTGGCAAACGCCATGTCGAAATCGGCGAGCAGATTCGGCCTCTTGTCGACCAGACCGAGGGCCTGCGCAACTGGCGAGAAAAAGCCGCTGTCGACATTGGCGAGCCAGACCCAAAGCAGCGAGGCCGTCGCGAGCCCAACCACGACGGGAAGGAAGATGATCGTCCGATAGAAGCCCACGAAAGGCCGTGGCTTCTCCACATAGAGTGCGAGCGGAAAGGCCACGGCGAAGATGACGATGGTGACGATGACCGTGTAATAGGCGGTGAAGCGCAAGGCTGCCATGAAACGCATGTCGGAGAGCATGCGCGTATAGTTGCCGAAGCCGATCCAGCGCGGATTGCCGAGCAGCGGCCAGTTATGCAGGCTCATCCAGACGGTATAGGCGACGGGCAGAATGAAGAAGACGATGACGAGCGCCATGGCGGGCGCAATGTAGAGAAATCCGTGCCAGCTGGCACGCCTTCGCCGCTTGCGAGGCCGTGCGGCTGCGATAGCTCCAGGACCAGCCATGGAATGCTCCCGATGTTGCGATGGAAGGGCCGGGAAGCCTGAAGCCTCCCGGCATTCTTGCGCTTATTGCTGTTGGGCGTTGTCGATGATCGATTGCATTTCCGATTGGGCGTTGGCGAAGGCTCCGTCGACGTCGCTGCCGAAGATCGCCGCATTGGTGAAGCCTGCCCAGGGGCCGTTGGCGCTGTTGATCAGATCGTTGAACTGCAGCGTGTAAGGTGTCTTGGCGATCGATATGGCTTTGAGGCCAACCTGCATGCGCGGGTCGAGGCCCTGGAGCACCTGATCGGCGATATCGCCGCGCGTCGGCAGGCTGCCGTACTTCGCCATGATCTTCTGTCCTTCGAGCGAATAGGTATATTCGAGGAATTTCTTCACCGCATCGAGCTTCTTGGTGCCCTTGGAGATGACGAAATTGTCGCCGCCAGCGAAGGACGAGGGCTTGCCGTCGACGCCGGGGATCAGCGTCACGCCGAAATGGATGTCGGGATATTGCGTGATCAGCGTGCCGATCGAAAAGGCGCCGATGCTCTGCTGGCCGATCCTGCCGTTGCTGATGCTGAGGAAATTGGCGCCGGTGTCGCTCGCGGCACCCGCTGGCACCAGATCCTTTTTGACCATGTCGCGGTAGATGCCGACTGCCTTGCGCATCTGCGGCGTGTCGAGCGTCGCTGTCTTGCCGTCGACCGAGAGAATGTCGGCACCAGCACCCCAGACGAGCGGCGTGAAGGTGAAGATCATGCAGCCGCCACAACCGCCGCCTGAGAAATAGAAGCCGTAGGTATCGCCGCCGAGCGCGCGGATTTTCTCGGCATTCTGCTCGATCTCGTCCCAGCTGGCCGGCGCCTTCTCCGGATCGAGACCGGCTTTTTTATAGAGGTCCTTGTTCCAGGCGAAGACCGAAGTCTCGACGGAGAGTGGCAGGCCATAGATATGGCCATCATAGGTGCCGAGCTTCACATGCGAGGGTGAAAGCGAGTTGAAATAGGGCAGGCTCTTGGCCCAGTCGGTCAGGTCTGCGAGCTGGCCGGCTGCCGCAAAGGCCGGCGTGTAGATGAGGTCCATCGACAGCGCGTCGGGCGCCTGGCCGCCGGCGATGGAGGTTGCGTATTTCTGCACGAGTTCCGAGAAGGGCACTTCTGTCAGCGTGACCTTGTCGTCATGGCCGGCATTATAGGCCTCGACGACCTTCTTGAAGGAATCGCCGATGCCGCTGCGCACCCACATGGAGATGTTCTCCGCAGATGCGCCGGATGCAAGCATTAAGGATATGAGGCCGGTTGCGGCCAGAAATCGCTTCATCATGTTCTCCTCCCGTGGGGCAACTCCCATTGCCCCTTCTTGATTAAAGCTCGGGGTCTCCCCCGCATGATTGCCGCACGATAAGTTCGCAGGGCAATGTCCTGATCCCCGGTTCGACACTACGTCCTTCCGCCAGCGCCAAAACCGTCAGCCCGGCCTCCCTGCCGAGCGCCTTGAGATTCATGTCGACCGTCGTCAGCGGCGGTCTTGTTTGCGCGGCGACGATTTCCCAATTGTCGAAGCCGACCACCGAGACGTCCTCCGGTACCCGCACGCCGCGCTCGCGCAGCGCATCGACGACCGCCCGCGCGATCTGATCGTTGCCGCAGAAGATGCCGTCCGGTTTTGCGCCGGTCGCCTTCCAAAGCTGCGCCACCGCCTGATGGCCCCAAGCCTCCGACCAGCTGCCGTACATGACCGGCAGCGCGTCGCCGGCAAGGCCACGATAAGCCTTGGCGCGCTCGCGCACCGAGACGAAGCTGTCCGGCCCGGTGACATGAGCGATCCGGCGACGACCGAGGCGCTGCAGCCATTCGACGGCGAGGACCGCTCCCTGAAAATCGTCGGCACAGAAGGTGACGCTGTCAGGCGCACCCTCGGTGAAGGCATAGACCACGGGCACGAGCAGATTGGACAGATCGACCGGCAGGCGGCGGTCGATCCGCTTGCCCGAGGCGATGATGCCGTCCACATGTTTGTCCAGTAGCGCGTCCACATGAACCTTTCCGAGCGCCGGATCATCCTCGATTGTGCAGAGGAAGACCGAAACCCCATGATCGACGAGCGCTTCGGTGATGCCGGCCATGACCGGCAGCGTGAAGCGGCCATATGTATCGTTGGTCAAAAGACCGATCGTGAACGTGCGATTGCTGAGCAATCCCTTGGCGAGAGCATTCGGCCGGAAGCCGATCTCGGCAGCGGCCCGCTTGACCCGCTCGCGGGTGTCGTCACCCATGCGGCCGGTATTGTTCAGGGCTTTCGATGCCGTCGAAATGCTCACACCCGCGGCCGCCGCAACGTCGTGAATCGTTGCACGCCCGCTTTTCGCACGCTGATTTTCCAGATGTCTTCTCCCACTCGATTTTCTTGAGAAAAGCTTTTCTCATCGCAGGAGTCAACTAGAGAAAAGCTTTTCTCAAAATTTTCTGCATGGAGGAGAATGACGCCGTGAAAGGCGGATGCGGATGCGCGGACTATGTTGAAACGTGCATTGAGCACGAGACCGATGCGAAGTGGGAGATTTGAGTGGGGTGCGGTCCTTCACCACCCGCCCTCGTGGTTCGAGGCGCCGGCCCCTTCGACAAGCTCGGGAGCCTGCGTACCTCACCATGAGGGCTAACCTCTTGTACAATGCGCCACACTGAACTGGTCTCATGGAGCAGGAATCTTCTTTATGTGACGACGTGTGCTCCATCCTCACCCTGAGGTGCGAAGCCTCGAAGGGCGAGGATGGCCCGCGTTTTCCCAAAAAAACAGCGGCCGAGACCTTGCCGGTCCGGCCGCCGCGTAAATTTCAGATTGCGGCTGGTGTTAGCCGATCGTCATCAGGCTGGCATTGCCGCCGGCCGCTGCGGTGTTGATCGACGTCGTCACTTCTTCAAGCAACCAATTGAGGCAATAGGCGTCGGCATTCTTAGCGATTTCTTCGCTCGAGGCTGCCTGGGTGAGAACCAGCGGGCCTGGAATTGCCGAGATCACCTTGATCGCCTGCTGGACCCGCTCGGCATTGCCCTCGATGAGAGCGCCGGCGAAAGGTCCATCCGCTGCCCAGTCCTTCGACCAGGAGATGCGGTTGGCGACCTGCGCCGGCAGATTGCGAAGCTCGTCCTGCAGGCCCGATGCGGCATCGATGATGATCGAATTGCCTGTCTCAAGCCCGGCAGCGATCTGGACATGCAGGCCAAGGGCTGTCTGCGGAGCAAGCAGGATTCTGCCGCGCGGATGCAGCGCGTAAAGGTTCAATTCGCCAACCGGGCCCTGAAGCTCTGTGTTGAAGCCCAACGACGACCGGGCAGCAACGGCACGGGCCTGCTTGGCCGCGTCCGCAGCCCCCTTGCTTTCGAGCCAGGCGATGAACTGTTGTGCGGCCGGATCGCTTTGCACAGAGGCGTCGCGCAACGGTTCGGTCGGGGAGGCGACCAGACGACGCAGATACATCGGGCCGCCTGCCTTCGGACCGGTGCCGGACAGGCCACGGCCGCCGAAGGGCTGTACGCCGACGACGGCGCCGATGATGTTGCGGTTGACATAGAGATTGCCGGCGCGCACGCGCTCGGTGACATGGGCGATCGTATCGTCAAGCCGGGTGTGAAGGCCGAAGGTCAGGCCGTAGCCGGAGGCATTGATATCGGCGATGAGCTTGTCGAGACCCTTGCGCCGATACCGGATGATATGGAGAACCGGGCCGAAGACCTCGCGCTTGAGATCGCTGAGCTTCTTCAGCTCGATAATGGTCGGGGCGACGAAGGTGCCCTTGTCGGCGGCGGAAGGAAGATCGAGTTGTTCGACATTGCAGCCGAGCTGGCGCATGCGCTCGATATGCTCGTCGATGCCGCGCTTGGCACTATCGTCGATGACCGGGCCGATGTCGATGGCGAGACGATCGGTCCTGCCGACCGAGAGCTCGCGAAGCGCGCCGCGCAGCATGGTCAGCGTGCGATCCGCCACTTCTTCCTGCAGGCAAAGAACGCGCAGTGCCGAGCAGCGCTGTCCGGCGCTGTCGAAGGCCGAGGCGATCACGTCGCCGACCACCTGTTCGGCAAGGGCGGAGGAGTCGACGATCATGCCGTTCTGGCCGCCGGTTTCAGCGATCAGCGGGATCGGCTTGCCGAATTTGGACAGCCGTTCGGCTAGCTGTGCCTGGATCAGCCGGGCGACCTCGGTCGAGCCGGTGAACATGACGCCGGCGGTTTCGGGCGCGCCGACGAGTGCGGCACCCATTCTGCCGCTGCCGGGCGCGAACTGCAGGACATCGCGCGGGATGCCGGCTTCATGCAGGATGCGGACACCCTGAGCGGCAATCAGCGGCGTATTGCCGGCGGGCTTGGCGACGACAGGATTGCCGGCGACCAGCGCGGCGGCAACCTGGCCGGTGAAGATCGCCAGCGGAAAATTCCACGGGCTGATGCAGACGACAGGGCCGAGCGGGATGCTTTCCGGATTCAGCACCTTGCGTGCCTGCGTGGCGTAGTAGCGGAGGAAGTCGATCGCTTCCCTGATCTCGCCGACGGCATTCGCAGCCGATTTGCCAGCTTCGCGGATGGTCAGGCCGACGAGGGCAGGCATCTCGCTCTGCATGAGATCGGCGGCACGCTCCAGGATGGTGGCGCGCTCGTCGGGGCTTACTGTCGCCCAACGCTCGGCAGCGGCGGCTGCGAGCCGCATGACGTCGGCCGCATCCTGCGGCTCAAGTTCGGTGACCTGGCCGACGACGTCGGCGTGGTCGGCGGGATTGAGAACGGCACGGGTGGTGCCACGTTCGGAGCCATCGGCAAGGAGCGGCTTTGCGATCCAGTCCTTCGCCGCCGAGGCCTGCAGCTGCGCGGATAGTTCGAGGAGCGTGGTCTCATTCGAGAGGTCGATGCCGCCAGAATTCTGCCGCGCACCGCCGAACAGGTCGGCAGGGAGCACGATCTTATCGTGCTGCGCGCCGACAACGGTCATCGCGCGCACGCGCTCGACGGGATCGGCTGTCAATTCGGAGACCGGCACGGCGGGATCGGCGATCTTGTTGACGAAAGACGAATTGGCGCCGTTCTCGAGCAGGCGTCGCACGAGATAGGCAAGCAGCGTCTCATGCGTGCCGACCGGAGCATAGATGCGGCAGGGGCGACCGAGGTTCTGGGCGCCGACGACCTCTTCATAGAGCGGTTCGCCCATGCCATGCAGGCACTGGAATTCGTACTTGCCAACCGAAAAGTCGCTGCCGGCCATCTGGTAGATGGTGGCCAGGCTCTGGGCGTTGTGAGTGGCAAACTGTGGGAAGACCACATCGGTCGCTGCAAGCAGTTTCTTGGCACAGGCGACATAGGATACGTCGGTATAGATCTTGCGGGTATAGACGGGGAAGCCTTCCAGGCCGTCCAGCTGCGCGCGCTTGATCTCGGCGTCCCAATAGGCGCCCTTGACGAGACGGACCATCAGGCGGTGGCCGGAGCGACGGGCAAGATCGATGATGAAGTCGAGGACGAAGGGGCAACGCTTGCCGTAGGCTTGCACGACGAAGCCGATGCCGTCCCAGCCGGAAAGATCTGGATCGAGGCACAGTTCTTCCAGGAGATCGAGCGAGAGTTCGAGCCGGTCAGCTTCCTCGGCATCGATGTTCAGGCCGATATTGTAGCCCTTGGAGAGCAGCGCCAGCGCCTTCACCTTCGGCAGAAGCTCACCCATGACCCTGTCGGCCTGCGAGCGCGAATAGCGCGGGTGCAGTGCGGAAAGTTTGATAGAGATGCCGGGGCCTTCATAGATGCCGCGGCCGGCGGATGCCTTGCCGATCGCATGGATCGCGTTTTCGTAGTCGCGATAGTAGCGTTCGGCATCGGCATGGGTCGTCGCGGCTTCGCCAAGCATGTCGTAGGAGTAGCGGAAACCCTTTGCTTCTAGCGCACGAGCGCGCTTCAACGCTTCATCGATGGTCTCGCCGGTGACGAACTGCTCGCCCATCATGCGCATGGCCATGTCGACACCACGCCGGATGACCGGCTCGCCGGCGCGGGCGATCAGCTTCGTCAGCGAGGCGGAAAGTCCGCTTTCGTTGACGGTCGAGGTCAGCTTGCCGGTGACGACCAATCCCCAGGTGGCGGCGTTGACGAACATCGAGCGGCCGCCGCCAATATGCGACTTCCAGTCGCCGCCGGCGATCTTGTCGCGGATCAGCGCATCGCGGGTTGCCGTGTCGGGAATGCGCAGCAGCGCCTCGGCGAGGCACATGAGCGCAACGCCCTCCTGGCTCGAAAGGGAATATTCCTGCACCAACCCTTCGACGCCATCGCCCTTGTGCTTGGCGCGCAGCGCTTCGATCAGCTTCCTGGCTGTTTTCCTTGCAGCCTCGCGGGTAGCCTCCGGCAAGGTGGCAGCCTCGATCAGGGCGGGCAGGCACTCGGTTTCAGGGCGTCTGTAGGCGGCGGTGATTGCCTGGCGGAGCGGGCTCTGCTCACGGATGGGCGGTGCGAAATGCGAAAATGGGGCAACGTCTGGAGCTGGTTCTTCGGTGGCGAGCTTGGCAGAGACAGTCATGATATCCTCAAGGTGCAAGGGTCCCGATGGCGTAAGTGGGCGTCAGCGATATCGCCTCACGCAGCCCTCCCGTTGCTTCGATCAGAACATAGTTCATTCCGGGAAAGCGTTCCGCCTTGAAACTGCGGCTTTCCAGTCATATTGAACTTCAATAATGCCAATATCAAATAGGAATGCCTGCAAGAATGACCAAATCCAGTGAAATTGACCAGTTCGACCAAAAAATCCTCGACGCGCTGGTCGAGGACGGCCGCATGTCGATCACGGAGCTTTCCGAGCGGGTCGGCCTTTCCAAGACCCCATGCCAGGCGCGCCTCAAGAAACTGATCGATTCCGGCTACATCGACGGCTTCAAGGCCATCCTCAATCCGATCAAGCTTGGCCTCAACCACGTCGCCTTCGCCGAGGTGAAGCTGACGGATACGCGCGAGGAGGCTCTGCTCAGCTTCAACAATGCCATCAAGAAAATCAAGGAAATCGAAGAGTGCCACATGATCGCCGGTCGCTTCGATTATCTGCTCAAGGTGCGGACGTCCGACATCCGCCGCTACCGCATCGTTCTCGGCGAAAAGATCTCCAGCCTGCCGTTCGTGGCAAGCACATCGACCAATGTGGTGATGCAGTCGGTCAAGGAAAACTGGTCATGAATCCGCGTCCTATTTCTTGTACTTCCGAGCCCATTTGACGAGGCTATCGTCCACCTACTCACCTTGCCGGCTAAACGATGACCTAGATTTCGCCATCCGAATCGGATCATTGCGGAAACGCTGAAATGAGTAGGATGGAGTACGCATGGAGACCAATGCAAGCGACCGCGACCTTGTCGAAGTCATGAAGCGGTACTTTGCGGTGAAGGCCGAAGTGGATGATGTGAAGGCCCGCCTCGAGGCGGCAAGAAGGGAACGCGGCGAAGAGATCGGCGCATTTTACAATCCACGCACCAATGTTGATCATGCCGCCGATATTATCCGCTCGCATGCCCTCAAGCAGGAACTGACCCGCCTGATGGAATGGGCCGAGGCCTGGGGGCGCCAGAAGCTCACGCCGAACGAAGCCTGACGGTCGCGTTGCAACCGCCAGGTTCCGTGATGACCCGATCGGATCTTTTCAGCTATCCGATTTCAGCTTGCCTGCCGTCGCCCAGGACTCCTTCGAGATCTCGGTAATGACGATTTCCACCGATTCCGGCGGGCAGGCGAGCGTTTCGACGGCAACCTTGGTCGCTTCGCGGACGAAGGCGCGCTTCTGGTCCTGTGTGCGTCCGGGATGCATTTCCAAGCGAAGGATAGGCATGGTAGCTCCTGTATCGATAAATGCCTGACGTTAGGCACTACGGACTATCTTGCAAAACCATAGGGCGATAAATAGGCTTCTGTTTGCTTCATTCCGAACCTATGGGTATGCAATCATGGACAGGTTGGCGGGCATGGCGATGTTTGTCAGGGTGGTCGAGCTTGGCAGTTTCGCCGCCGCGGCTGACGTCAGTGAGGTGTCGTCGGCCATGGTCGCCAAGCATGTGAGGACGATCGAGCAGCGCCTCGGCGCGCGTCTGCTTCACCGCACGACACGCCGCCACCAGCTGACCGAGGTCGGCAAGCTCTATTACGAGCGCTGCAGGACGGCTCTCGCTGAGGTCGAGCTTGCCGAGCAGTCGGCATCCGAGCTGCAATCGGCCCCGCGCGGGCGGTTGCGGCTCGTCGCGCCCGTCAGCTTCGGGACACAAAGCCTCGTGCCGGCACTTGTCGACTATCTGCATGAGAATCTCGACGTCAGTGTCGATCTGGCGCTCGACAACAACCCGCATGATCTGATCGGCGAGGGCTACGAGCTCGGCATCCACATCGGCGAGCTGACGGACACCAATCTGGTGGCGCGGCCGCTGAAGCCCTATCGCCGTGTGCTTGCGGCATCGCCGGATTATCTTGACTGCTGCGGCAGGCCGCAAACCCCCGAGGATCTCGCCAATCACATGTGCCTCGGCCATTCCTACTGGCGTCTGCAAGGGCGCTGGCATCTCGTCGGCCCGGAGGGGCAGACCTGCGAAGTCGCCATCAACGGCAGGTTTACCACGAACCAGGGTGGGGCTCTGCGCGTTGCCGCCCTGCACGGAGCCGGCATCACGCTGCAGCCGGAGCTGCTTTTGGCCGCAGATCTCGACGCCGGGCGGTTGGAGCCCGTGTTGCCGCAATGGTCCTACAAGCCGACGCCGATGCACCTCGTCTATGCGCCGGATCGGCGTCCGACAGCGATGTTGCGTAGTGTCATCGATTTTCTCGTGGACCGCTTCGGCTGACGGCTGAACCTCTTTCGCTGGTCGCGAATTCATGATCAAATCTGATCATCGGCTTGGGAGGGCGAGGGGAGCGTGGTCAAGGTTACGCTGAAGGATGTGGCGGCTGCGGCCGGCGTCGGCGCTGCGACGGTCGAGCGCGCACTGAACGGTCGCGGCAACGTCTTGCCGGAAACGGCGGAGAAGATCTTCATCGCGGCCAAGCGGCTTGGCTATCGCGCGCCGCCTGCCGGCACGAGACACGGCCTGGTGCGTATCGAGGTGGTCCTCCTGCGGCCCGAGACCTATTTCTACTCAAGGCTCAATCGCGCCTTCGAGCGCATCGCAGCCCTGCTCGACAAGGATATTTTGATCCAGCGGACCTTCGCGCACGAGGATGATCCCGCCGATTTTTCGCGCCATATCGCAAATCCGCAGGCGCGGCGCTCCGCATTGATCGTCGTTGCGCCCGATCATCCCGATGTGGTCGGCAGTGTTCGCAAAGCTGCCGGCGGCGGCATACCCGTCGTGCAGATCATGACGCGGCCGGCGCCGGAATTGCCTTACGTCGGCATCGACAACCAGGCTGCCGGTCGCACCGCCGGCTTCTACATGACGCAGATGCAGGCCAACATCTCCGGCACCTTCCTCGCGCTCTGTCACAGCGGCGCTTACGAGAACCACAAGGCGCGCATCCGCGGCTTTTCCGACTATCTGCTGGATCATGCCAGCCCGTCGCATCGCTTCGCCGAAGTCATGTTCGACGAGGACGATGAAATGAAGACGATGGAGCTGCTGACGAGTGCCTTCGCCCGATATCCCGATATCGTCGGCCTCTATAGCGCCGGCGGCGACAACGCCGCGATCGCGACCGTTCTGCGCCGACATCGCAAACGGCCTGTCTTGTGGGTCGGGCATGAGCTTTCCGATGCGACACGCGGCTACCTGAAGGAAGGTGTGATGACGATCGTTCTCGATCAAGCTCCGGAAGTTCAGGCCCGCCGTGCCATCGACCTGACGCTGAAGCGGCTGGGTTTGATTGCAAACGACGTCGATCTCGAGCCCGTTCGCTTCCTGACGGTTACCGCCCAAAATCTTTAAGGATATTAGCAGGCTTGCCGACTATGGAACGATCTGTGGGGATAGTGCCAAACTCACGTTTGTTGCCGCGATTGCTTGCTACTGATTGCCGACGTAGCCGCAATAGCCCGAGCTAAACAGCGGTCGTAAGTTCAAATCGGTTCTTCCACAATTTCTGTGATTCAGCGGCAGCATTGATTGCCGCAGGATTGTGTCGTCGCTGACCGGCATGCCGAGCCGATGCATTAAGTACTCGCCCCGGGCGACCGCCCCTCCTGAGGCCAATCAAGCCTACAATCTCGGCCATCCGTTCAGTTCGTCGTGTGTAGGGTGACACAATCTCGGGCAACCTGTCTGTGAAAGTTCGTCGCCCGCATTTCCGGTGTCTACACGGCCACCTGTTCAGCGCGAGTTTGACTTTCACGACTTGGCCCTGAATTGGCAAGTCCCGGAGACTGCGGCTGTGCCAGCCATGCCGGTAACGACTTCGCGCTCCGCAATCCGGACAGATCGCGGCAGGTTTCGCAGCGGCGGAAACAACCCGGTTTTCTTCATCTTGAAGGGTGATACCCAGAATTCCGACCCCTGGGCCGGGTGTCCAATTCGACTTCGTTCGCATTCACGCCGATAGCAACCTGCCCGCTAACAGTCCGCTGACCACAGAAATTGAGGAGGAACCACAGAGCCCAAGTTGATGACGTGATCGGCGCCCCTGGCTGATCCAACAGGTATCACTGATACAATCGCCAATTTCTTGACAATAGTAATCAAGTTTGTGATGGAGGCTAAACAAGATAATTTTACTCCTATATTTTTTGGGTTCCTCAATGTCTATAAGGCGCGCCACGTTCCTCATTTCCCTGACCCTTGCGGCTATCAGTATTGAGGGTAAAGCCTCTGCCGAGCCTATCACGATCACCGACCAGGGAAATCGTGTCGTCAGCCTGAAGCAGCCAGCAGCGCGGATTGCTTCTATTCCGATCCCGATGGCCTCGACTATCATCTCCATGGATGGCGGCACGTCGCGGCTGGTGGGTATGAACCCAACCGCAAAAAGCGCGATCGTCGAGGGCATCCTCGGGAAGATTTTTCCCGAGGCGAAGGATATTCCCTCCGGCATCACCGCGCCGAATTTTATCCCGAATGTCGAGGAATTGGCGGCAACCAATCCTGACCTTGTGGTGCAATGGGCTGACTACGGCGCCAATATCGTCGATCCGATCAACAACGCTGGCCTCACCTCCTTGCTGATCTCCTACGGTACTGAACAAAAAGCGCGCGGATATCAAGCCATGGTGGCGACCGCCATGGGCAAGCCGGAGCGGGCTGAGATGGTCAATGGCTGGCGTGCCGAGGTCGAGGCGGCGATGCTGGAAAAGGGCAAGGCTATTCCTGTCGATAAGAGGCCGAAGGTGCTCTATCTCGGCCGCGCGCTCGAGTCACTCAGCGCCTCCGGCAACAAGGGAAACTACAATGCCTATTCCATCGAGCTCGCTGGCGGTGTATCCGCCTCTGCCGATGTCGTGGGGCAGGGTACGACGGTCAGCCCGGAGCAGATCGCCGAATGGAATCCGGACGTCATTCTGCTCAACGCCTTCGAGGCCAAGCTTTCGATCAGCCGTATCCATGACGATCCGATCCTGTCGCTCACCAATGCGGCGCGCAATAACAAGGTCTACAAGATGCCGCTCGGCGGCTACCGCTGGGACCCGCCGAGCCAGGAAAGCCCGCTGAGCTGGATGTGGCTTGCCGACCTTCTGCATCCTGACGTCTTTTCCTACGACCTCAGGGCGGAAATGAAAAAGGCCTATGCGACCCTCTACGGCTACCAGCTGACCGACGCCGACATCGACGGAATCCTCTGGATCGGCATGCAGGGCGATACTGCGAACTACGCACAGTTCAAGGCGAAGTGAGATGAGCCTGGCTGTAGCGGAAAGCGGGCGCCGCGGGATGATGGGTGTCCGTATCGGCGTCTTTGGCGCCATGATCCTCGTGCTCATCGCCTCCATGCTGTTCTCGATCGGAGCGGGACGCTTTTCCGTCACGATTCCGCGGATCGGCGAAATTCTGCTGGGCGCGCTGAGTCATCCCCACGCCATGCCGGCGCAGATGGATGAGCGTATCGTTCTGCTGGTCCGCCTGCCCCGGGTGCTGCTGGCAGCACTGTCCGGCGCAGCACTTGCCGTCGGGGGTGCTGCGCTGCAGGGTGTGTTCCGTAATCCGCTCGTGGCACCCGAGGTGCTCGGTATCAGCCAGGGGGCGGCCTTCGGCGGCGCGCTTGCCATCCTCTTTGGCTATTCAGGTGTCGAGATGCTCGGTATGGCCTTCGTGCTCGGCCTGTCGGCCTTGGTGCTTGTGGGCATGCTCGCGCGCATCAACGGGCGAACCGAGGTCATCACCGTCATTCTTTCCGGCATGGTCGTCGGCGCGCTCTTCGCAGCCCTCGTGTCTGTCGTCCAGTTCGTGGCAGACCCCAACACGTCGCTTCCCGCCATCGTCTATTGGCTGATGGGATCGTTTTCCACCGCCACCTGGGCTCGGCTCGGTCTTGCCATTCCGGGTATGGCGATCGGTCTCTGCGCTATATTCCTGCTGCGTTACCGGTTGAATCTTCTGGCGCTCGAAGAGCAGGAGGCTCGTTCGCTTGGAGTCAATCCGGATCGCGAGCGCTGGTATGTCTTCATCGCCATCGCCTTGATGACCGGCACGTCGGTTTCCATCGCCGGTATCATCGGCTGGATCGGCCTCGTCGTGCCGCATGCGGCGCGCATTCTCGTCGGCGAAGATCACCGCGCCTTGATCCCGGCCGCCGCTTTGCTTGGCGCTGCCTACCTTACCTTTATCGACACGCTGGCGCGAACGCTGACGGCGGCGGAAATCCCGCTTGGAGTTCTGACCGCCCTGATCGGCGCACCGGTTTTCGGCTATCTGCTGCGCCGCCATTTCAAGGAGGCGAACCGCGCATGATCGGGCTCAACAATGCATCGGTCGCGTTCGGCAGCCGGACGCTTTTTTCCGGCATCTCCTTCACCGTGCCGGTCGGCCGCTCCATGGCGATCCTCGGTCCCAACGGCCGCGGCAAGACGACCTTGCTTCGGGCGCTTCTCGGCTTCCAGACTCTGGCAAGCGGCACGCGACAGGCGCCTGATGTTGCCGGTTACGTGCCACAGCACGGCGCTTCGCAGGCCAGGCTTACCGGTCTTGAAGTGGTCGTCATGGGCCGAGCTGCCCGCCTCGGCCTGTTCGGCCAGCCGAAAGCGGCGGATCGAGCCGCGGCACAGGAGGCGCTGGTGGTAGTCGGCGCCAGTGAGCTGGCAGATCTGCGTTATGACCGCATGTCGGGTGGCCAGCGCCAGATGGTGCTGATTGCCAGGGCGCTTGCGACCGGATCGCCGGCATTGGTCTTCGACGAGCCGACCTCCGCGCTAGATCTCGGCAACCAGTCACGAACCCTCGACCTTCTGAATGCGCTTAGACACCGGCGCGACAAGGCGGTTCTGTTCACCACCCATGATCCGAACCATGCACTTGCTGCTGCCGACGACGTCCTGCTGATGATGCCTGGTGGGCGCGAAATCAGTGGCGCGGTCGCCGACATGATCGAGCCGGAAAAACTCTCCGAACTTTATGGCGTTCCCATGCGCTGGGTCGATGTGGCGAGTGTCGACAGCAAGACCCGGAAAGCCATCCTGCCAGCCTTTGCCGGCATAGAGGTGGCGGCATGACCGTCATCTATCTGAAATCCGCCTATGACACTCCCTCGGCAACGGTCTTGGAGGCCGCCGCCGGAGGGGCCGTCGAGATTATCGAGCAGGTCGAGCTGACACGCGAGCGGCTGCTTGCCAGCCGAGGGTTAATCACCGGCAATCAGCTGGACCAGAACGCGATGCTCGGCATGAGGGAGGCTCTCGCGGCCTTCCTTGATGCTGGCGGCCGCTGGTTCCTCAACGGGCACATCGTGCGTCCGATCCTCGATGGCATGGCGCAGTATCGTCCGATCGATACTCCGAGAAGAGCGGATTTCGTCCTGACATCGGTCAATCCACACCCGATCTTTGCCGGCATCGATCTCACGCAGATCGAGACGAACAAGGGCGTTGCCGGCTTCTATGGACGTGGTTGCAATCCGCTGCCTGCGGGTGCTGTCGCCGTCAACGGTCTCGGCGAAGCGCAGGTGGCGGTCGACTGGGTCTGGGCAAGACCCGGCGGCGGCCGTGTCTTCTCACATGCCGGCAACGATCTCGGCGCGATGGGCCAGGATTGGGGGCTTTCGCCCGAACTCACGCGTCGGATTCTCGACTGGGCCGGCGGCGGCGCCTGCCTTGACCCATGGCCCTCCAATCCCGCACGTGCAGCGGGCGAGCGAACCCTGGAGGAGCCGGAGATTTTTGCCGGCGCCAGGTCAGCGGCCGGCAGGGTCGGTAGCATCGTCGCTCCCTCGGTCGGCTCCTACCATATCATCCGCAGCCTCGAAGGACCGCGTTACGCCGCCGCTTTCGATGTGATTACGGCGCCCGAGGAGCTCGCAGACATACTTCGTCCTGATGACATCCTCTGGGTTCCCTGCCGCACGCCGGCCCAGCGGATGATGCCGCAGCGCGAAGTCATCGCCAGACATCTGCAGGCCGGCGGAACTGTGGTGGCGCTCGGCGAAAGCCGCTCCGATCTCTGGCTTCCGTCAATCGATTTCACGGAGACGCCAACGAACTGGTGGTGGTGGCAGGATTCCGAGGCCGACCTCGGCGTCAAGATCGTCGCGCCCGACCATCCACTGATGCATGGCATGGTCAAGGAAGACATCACCTGGCATTTGCACGGCTGGTTCGTCCCGCCTGCCGGGGCGGAGGTGCTGGCGACAGACGCCGAGAGCCGCGCCATTCTCTATGTCGACGAGGTCTCGACGCCGGGGCGCATGATCCTCTCCTCACTAGATCCGATGTTCCACCACGGTTCGCATTTCATGCCCGCCACGACGCGGTTTCTCGACCGTTTCGTGCCCAACCTGAAGGCCTATCTCCATGCATGACACCATTACTGTCCGCGAAAACGGCAGAGACCTAACCTTCTCCTTCGATGATATCAACACCTTCCATGGCGGCGGCTTTCCGGGCGGCGTCGCGCACGGCCTGAAATCCATGCAGGCCGCCTTTCCCCTGCTTTCGGAGACGCCGCTAGAACGTCGCGAGATTTCCGTTCTGACGGCTTTCTCCGGCCCAGGCGGGCGCGACGCAATTGAGATGGCGACCCGCGCGCTGACGGACGGTCGGTTTGTTGTCGACCGCTCGATTGGCGGCAAGGACGTGATCAGCGAACCCCCAGGCCCCTACGTCTTCCGCTTTACCTATCGCGGCAGAACCGCCGAAGCCATTATCAAGCCCGGCCATGTGCGCGAGGAGTTCGTGAGGCTCGGCGCCCAGACGAACAGGACTGCCGAAGAAGACGCCCGGCTCGAAGAGCTGAAGGCTGAAATGGCGGCCCGTCTGCTGCCATTGCCGGCTGCCGACATCTACACAGCGCGATTGCTGCCCTGAGCGACCCTCGCACTCACGAACTTGCCAACACACTCATCAAGGAAAGTCGAAACGAATATGAGAAAGCTGGGCTTTGCCGGATTGCTGGCCACCCTGTCGCTGTTTGTCGGGACATGCGCCCATGCCGAGGAGATCAACGTCACCGATCTTACCGGCAAGACGATCACGCTCCAAAAGCCGGCCGAGCGCATCATTGCCTTTCCGGTGCCGATGGCATCGATGGTGATTGCGCTGGACCAGAGCGCAGACCGCCTGATCGCCGCTCATCCCGAAGCTTACTCGGCTATCGAACAGGGCATTCTCGGCGAGTTCTTTCCCAAGGCCAAGGCACTTGGAACCGGAATTCTCGCCGGCGGTGCCGCCCAGGGCAGCAAGCCGAATGTCGAGGCGATCGCCGCGCTTCAGCCGGATCTTGTGCTGCAATGGGCTCATGCGGGCAATGACAATATTGCGCCGCTGGTCAATGCCGGCATCAAAACCGCCATCGTCGTCAGCGGCGACGACGACACCTATGTGCAGCAGAGCCTGACCATGCTCGGGCAGGCGATCGGCAAGCCGGACCGCGCGAAGATGATCAACGACTGGCACAATGATGTCATCGGCAAGCTGCAGGCAGGGTTGAAGAGCGTGGCAGAGGACAAGAAGCCGAAGGTTGCCTACTTCTTCTATTCGGTCGACAAGCTCTGGACGGTGGGCAACAACTACCATGACGGCTGGCAGATACAGCTGACAGGTGGCCGCAACGCCGCCGCCGATATCGACAAGTGGAAGCAGGTCAGCGTCGAGCAGGTTGCCGAATGGAATCCGGAGGTGATCTTCATCAGCACCTTCGAGGAAAAGGCGAGCGTCAAGCGCTTCTATGACGATCCAGTGCTTGGCCTGACCGACGCGGCGAAGAACAAGCGGGTCTATCAGGTGCCGATGGGCGGTTATCGCTGGGACCCCGGTAGCGCGGAATCGCCGCTCGGCTGGATGTGGCTTGCCGATATCCTGCAGCCCGATCTTTTCAATTTCGACCTGCGTGCCGAGGTCAAGGCCTGGTACCCGAAACTCTACGGGCAGACTCCGACCGACAAGCAGATCGACGCTATCCTTCGTATGGACATGAATGCCGGCGCCAAGGGCTACGAGCGCTTCGCCACCAAGTAAAACGATAGGAGGGTCCGCTACGGCGGACCCTTTTGTAGAAACAGCACGCGAGCACTTAGTCATGGTCGACGCCCTCTATATCCGCAGCCGCAACGAGGACGAGCCCCCGGCCGAGGCCTATCGGACGGCGCCCTTGACGCTGGAGATCGTTCACGTTCGCGATCTGCCCGAAGCGCCGTCGGCGCTTCGCCACCGGCTGATTATCATCCCCATGCAGAGCGACGAGATCATGCTCTCGCGCAAGGGTGCCTGGCTGGAGGACGTTTGGCTGAAAGGCGCGTCTATCCTCGCGAATGATATCGTCGCTCGCCCCTATATGTCCTTCCTGCGTCCGTTCGAGCCGATCCCACAGCCTGGCCTCGGCGACTATTCAGTCGAACGCCACAGCTCCCATCTCGCCTTCGACCGCCTGCCAGTCGACCGGTTCCATTTGCTTGAGGGCATGGCCGGCGTCTACGGGGTCGGCCACAATCCGCCGCCGCCAGGCGCCACGGTGGTCAACACCATCGGGCGCGGCGCCTATGCGATCGACTGGTATCTTGAAAACGAGGCCGGCGGCATTTTCTTCTGCCACGGCGGTCCAGACATTTCCGCCTTTCATAGCGGACAGGAAGACACGCCGAACCTGACCCATGAGCTGATCAGCTGGCTGGTGGAGGCACGGGCATGAGCGTCACCGTGATCCACAATGGCTTGCCGCAGCATCTCAATTTCCTGCGCGATTACGGCCGGATGATCGACCGGACTGCCTATTTCCCGGAACTGGTCGAGGACGATCTCGCCCACAGCAAGGCTGTGGTTATCGCCTGTCGCTCCGACAACGACCAGCTGAAGCGCCACGCGAGCCGTCTGCGCGCCTTCCTCGACGACGGCGGCCTGCTGGTAATCATGGGCGGCATGCGAGCCGACATCATCGATCCCCGGCTGACCTTCATGCCGACGCCGACCAATTTCACTTGGTTCATGCAGGAAAATCCGGACAGCGGCCACCGTCTGCGAACCATTGACCACAGCCTGCACCGCTATATCGGGCTGAAGGATATGCAGTGGCACCGCCATGGTTACTATCTGAAGGCCGGGACGGCGGACACGATCGTCGAACTATGCCGGCCGCACAGCGAGGAACGCATCGGCGATATCCTCTTCGACGACCGCCGCGGCTTCCGCGGCCGGCTGATCGCAACGACGCTTGATCCACATATGCATCATGGCGGCTATTACATTCCCGCAGCCACTCGCTTCCTCAACGGCTTCTACCCCTGGCTGCGGCGGGAGATCGGAGTTCCGATCCGTTGGGCGAGCGACGTTTAGGAGCGTGTCTGTGAAATCAATACATCGCCCGTCGGCCCCTGCTCGTTGTTCATTGCCAGTAGAACAACCGGACCAAAACACTGCGCGAACTGCCACGTAGTCAGACGACGCAAAATCGCTTCGCTCGAAGATAGGGTTTCAGTTGATTTTTTCCGTCAGTGATAGCGGCATTTCGAACTCGCAAGAACGGCTGCTTCTTCAACAAGAGGCATCCGGGAAGGGCTATACCCTTCCTGCCGGCGCGATAGAATTGGGCGAGAGACCAGAGCGGGCTATCACGCGCGAAGGAAACTTGGGGCTAAGGTCGAGGCCAATGAGAAGCGATACTCGAATATATATTAAAGCCGATTTGACCAACTAACTGATAGTATCGACAGTTCATATATTATGAAGAGCGACGATGCGGTGAACGCCACGTAATTTCTTATGAGGTACGTTGGCGCAGCATATCAGCGCATTCCTAGCTGACCAAAGCCGGATCGTCGCCCGGCGGTAGGGGCGGTAATGTAAAGCAAAGTTCGCCGATTACCTGAACCCCAACACCGAGTACACTGATTTGCTCCGCGTTCTGCATACTCGCCATTGTGGTCCGGGGTGCTTGCATCAGGAAAGGCCCCAGGAACGATACCGCATTGTCCATCGCAGCCCGTGCTTCAGCCGACCAGGAGCCGCTGAACTCAACATTGCGGACCACTAGCAGGCCTTGCGGCAGGCAATATGCATAGGCTTCGTCGGTCGATGGTTTGACCATATCGCCCCGCTTCATGCCTGGCACGTACCAGTCGTCTTCCGAGATCAGATCGGGACGCCACCATCGGGTACCAGCAAGACGACGGGTGATGGTCAGCAGGCAATATTCGAAATGCACGTGAAGCTCGCTGTCAGACGTCGTCACCTCGGCGACCGCCGGAACTTGTACCAGATCATGCAGCTGCAACGTCGAAAGCCTGTTGAGCATCATCCTGTCGACGGTTTTGACCGGTGCCACTTCGCCGGTATGGCCCGCCACGACAAATGGCGGCTCCTCCGGATTGAGCGAATGCCCGGGGTTGAAGACGAGCCGGCGGCGGCTTGCCTGCCGAAGGGTTGCGGTCCGCAGGACGGGGGCATCAGAAACCCGCAGCGTATCCGTGACTGATAGGCCTGACAGTCGGGCCGTGACTGGCCGCGCAGGCGACGTTGCCGGTGGTGGTGCAACCGTCATGAACTCGATGGGCTGAACGGCGAACTCCGCC
Source organism: Rhizobium sp. NPDC090279 (assembly GCF_044769665.1). NCBI lineage: Bacteria > Pseudomonadati > Pseudomonadota > Alphaproteobacteria > Hyphomicrobiales > Rhizobiaceae > Rhizobium > Rhizobium sp. NPDC090279. The sequence goes on from NZ_JBIVYI010000001.1 coordinate 839,598, forward strand.
GGGGTCGGCAGCGTGCGTAATTTCTTGACGACTTCGCTACGCGGCTCCCTCGCCAATTCCGCGGCAAATGCCCTGCGCTCCCTTGCGAGCTCGTTGGCGGGTGTCAGAGTTGACAGGACGTCGTCCGTCAACTGGCGCATCTTCCACAATTGCGGATTTGATTTTACTGGCGGGGAAGATGTGGTTGTCGTCGAGGTGCTGGCCGAAATCCTCTGGTCGAAGACATGCCAGGCCGTACTGTCGGGCTCGGCGAAGTCGGTCGGCTCGCAACTGAAGGGCAAGGCGTCGGGATTGTCACCGAGATCCTTGCGTGCTTCGGCTATCAGGGCGGCGATGCGGGCGAAGGCCGGCGAATCCGTGGGCATGCTCGGCTGCGCCCAAGGCACCATTGCCAAATAGGCCGACTTGGCAGACAGGCTGCCGACCGATGCTGCCGAGATGGATGAAGCGTCTGAGCGTTTCAGCAACAGCGGATAGTCGTATTGGTCTTCGATCCATTCCGACAGCCGCAGGGGGTTCGTCACTCCGTTCTGGACTATGTCATCGGCCAGCGCCTGCCCCGGATGAAGGGCAAGCGCCACCGACGGATCGTTGCTCGGGTTGTAGGTCGCGATCAGAGTATCAATCACTTTTTGGCCGAGGATCGCGAGCTGATCCGTATTGTCGCCCATGACGCGCCTCAGCTTTCAGGTGCTGCATGGGCGTCGGTCGGCACGGCAGGTGCGCCACCAGCGCCGGCTGTCGTTCCGCCCGCCGCAAGCGCCGGATCGTCCTTGCGCGGTGCAGCGGGTTGGATCTGGCCGATCCATCCGACGATCTGCGAGCCAAGCAGTTCGAGCGTTCCACCATTCCCGCTGCTGGTAAAGGAGAAACCTTGCGTTGCGTCGTGCTGGCTGGTGAAGGCGCCGCTGCTTTCGGAACTCGAATGTTGCACCGAGCCGCCGAGGCCGAACCAGCCCACCTTGCCGCCAAATGACGTAGAACTGCTTTCGGTATGCCCACTGGCGCTATCGGTGGCACTCTGGAAGGCGCTTCCCATGCTACCCCAGGAATCGGCGGTGATCCTGACGTTGCGGATGACCAGAAAAGCTTTCGGAATCATCGGCAGGAGTTTCGGCACGTCGCCGATCTGGCCCTCTATGGTGCCATCGCTGATGGCATTCTTCTTCTGTCCGGCCAAATACCAACCTTCCATGTGGAACAGGTCGCCCAGAAGCCAGGGTCTCTCGATGCTGGCCAGAAACCATTCGAAGCGGACCTCCGCCGACGAGCTCTGATCCCGATGCGAGGTCCAGGACGATTGATCGGCATTCCAGCCGTCATCATGGTTGGAGGAGCTATGCGAGGCGCTGGCCGATGCCCCGAAGCCAAACACGCTGTACCCGACACTGCCTGACGTTGACGACGATTCATTGTTATAGAAGCTGTGGGAAAAACTGTGCTGGCCGCTGCCGCCAGCCGCTTGATATCGCTTCGACGTGGCTGTGATTTTCATGATGCCGAAATCGTCGTTTGTATGATCCCACCACGAGACAGGATCGATGTATGACCATGGTACTCTGATGGCGATGGCGCCCCCAAGGCCGATACTATACTCGTCATACATCTTGCGGGCTTTGGCGATGAGCGCTGCGGCTGCGCTGCCACCGATTGACTGAAGCGTTGCGATGGCGTCGTCGATCTGCTGCCCACCCATGTCCCTGAAATCGTTATAAGCTTGATCGACAGCATTCTGATATCTGGCGCTGGTTATTGGCCAGGACTGACCTTGGATTGGATCGGACATAGCCAGGGAATAGGCGAGTGCGTACTCGCTACGTGCATCGGCAAGAACCTTCTGATTGTGCCGATATGCGGTATGGCGCTGCGTGTAGCCGGTAAAATTGCCGTCCGCATCCATCAGATAGAGCGTCTTCTCGGCATCCGCGATGCGCTTTTTGACGTCGGCAGAGGGCTCAGGGATGGGTTCGGCCTGCATTCCCGATAAAGCCGCGAAATATTCGATGCTGACTGTCCGCTCAGGCCATGAGACGGCGACGCCCTTGTTCGTCACCATCAGCATATTGTCCACCCGCTGCGCCGTGTTGAAGGCGCTGTTGATGGCCAATTGCAGTTTCGGATCGGGCGCGGGTATCGCGGCAAGCTGGCCGGCAGGGGTCGCTGGCGTTCCCTGCGGTAGCGCCGCTGGTGCTGGCGCCGCGAAGGCGCCGGTATTGGATACCGCGCCATAGGCACTGCCGCCGGCCGGAGTCCACGGATTGGCGTACATTTTCGGATCGACCGGCTGACCGATCGGAAGATGCATATAGACGGCCGTATTTGATGGTGATCCGTCAGGGTTGACGAGCTGTGCGGCCACCGCCGTGTGGAGTTGGTCGAGTGCGTCGAGTAACGCCTGCGTTATCCCGCCGGTAATCTGAAGATCGCTTCCAGGCATTTGTGCCTCCCTAATTGGTGACGCATGTTGCTGCTGATGCGGCTGCCTCGATGAGTTTAGGCAAGGCCGATCGATGGCATCGGCCGAATGCCGAAGCCTAGCATCGGCCGTCGCGGCCGAATTCGATGTTGAGCGCTGTTCAGTGGTATTCACTCGGCGTGTCACCGCCGGCACCGTCATTTATCTCAGGCGGCCAGGCGCCCGCCTGGCATTCAAGCGTCGACGAGATAGTCGCTGTAGCAGGAGTAGATGCTGCGGCTGTGGCTTCGGCCTTCCAGGATCAGATTCCACAAGGCGACGTGAACCTCCCCTGGCGCTCCCTGATGAACGACCCCGTTCAAGAAGCGGATATGTCGGCGGATGTTGTCGTCGAATGTCAGTGCGGCCTGCTTGAAGTCTTCGTCGCTGACGTCCGCGCCAAAGCTGCTGCTCTCCAGTTCGCTTCGCACATGGCCCTGGATCATCTCAAGGAACTGGTCGAAGCTCATACCATCAGGAAGGCCGCCGGCGGTCTGCTGCACGTTATAGAAGTCTCGACTGATATAGGCATCCGAGTTGTTCTCATCGAGGATATGGTTCAGAATCTGCCATGTTTTGTCGCCCGGATCATCGCCGCTTCCTTCGAAGAGATAGAGGCCTCGATTTGCATTGTCCTGCCATGTAGCCATAATTTCCTCCCCAATCTGGATTTGGATCACGGTGTAGAATAGTAGAGAAGCCGCTTGTGCGGACGATTGATAGATTTCGTTTAACCATGACTTGATAGATATTTAGGCTGCTGCTCCACGACGTTGATCAATAGTCGGCAAATTGCCGATCGTCGCTTTCTGTATGACAATGACGCCAATCTCGAAGGCTTTCAGGTCTTCGATTGATATGCCGACTGCTGGAGAAGCCAAAACTCTACCTATTGGAATCCATACGGAAATCCTGCCGCAGACCTGCTCGATCGCAGATACTAGGTCTCAGATGATGCAAGAAATGGAATCCTCATCACTGTCTTACTTTGCGTGTGAGACCGATGTCGAGATAAGCGGGTATGTTCGACATCGCTATGTCTTCTAGCGTTAAATCCGGTCCCCTTATTAACAGTCAACGGCGGATCGTGAACGCGCCATTAGTACACATTTCTCACCAATTCGGCCCGCGTATGCCGCTGGTGATGACTCTCATTCCAATCTTTCCACTGTCGGCGCGGATGCTCGCAAACAGCGATAACAAGTGAACCATGTCACAACTTATCCGCTGGCGCATCGGACGTTCGTTCTATATCCTGTGTTTTCGGCAGGCTCGGGGGAGCGGCTGATGCGACGAATTGGTTTTATTCTCGCAGCAATGCGATGCGACAACGAGGTGCCATTAACTTCAGATTGCGAGAACATGCAGAGGCCAATGCGTGCAAGCTTAGGCCTGTTTGATATCACGAGACATGGGGTGACGTGGTATGCATAGCTCCAATAGCATGATCCAGAATGATCTTGGTATCTCACCCCACATAGTTTCGGGGCTGATCGGATCGATTTACGACTGCGCTCTTGATCCGTCGCTCTGGGAGCGGACGCTGGCCGAGTTCATGGAGGCGATGTCTGGTGAATCCATCATCCTCTCTCTCAATGATCTCCGCAACGACCGCCTCGTGATCGACAAGAGCGTTGGCTGGGGTCAGTTCGGGCTTGAAGAACGGCAGAAACACATTCCGGAAATTCACGCACGGCTGAATGAATGGTTCGCGAAAGGCCCCTCTCTCGACGATCCATTTATCGCATCAAGGCAGCTCTCGGCTGAATATTTGGAGCGCGCCCCCTACGTTCAACACTGTTTGAAGCCTCTCGGCATAGTCGACATCATGCATCTCTTTCTGATGTACACGCCTGCACATTTCTCTGAGATCGTCGTCGCACGCCATCAGCAACACGGGATTATCACTGATCGGGAGATCGAGCTCGGAATGCTAATGCTCCCGCATCTGCGCCGAGCGGTGACCATCAGTAACATACTGGATGCTCAGGCCGTCGAGCGAGCACGCATGGCCGAAGTGCTCGATGCGCTCCCCTGCGCCGTCGTGCTGGCCGATGGCGACAGCAAGATCCTGCATGCGAACCGCTCCGCCGAAAGCATGCTGCGAAACGGCGACGCGCTGCGGGACACGGATGGAGCACTCGGCGCCAGAGCGCCACAAGCAACCCAGGAACTTCGCAGCGCGATCCGCATCGCAGCAAGGGATGAAACAAGACTCGGGCAAGTCGGCCTTTCCATACGTCTGAACTCATCGCAAACGCCGCCATTGTTCGCGCATGTCCTGCCTCTGAACGGGAGTGAGATGCGTACACGACTAGAGCCCGAGGCCATGGCCGCCGTTTTCATTGGGTCGTCGATGGCCGCGGCTTTCGACGTGACACCCGCGGAAGCAAAAGAATACCTGAGCCGCCGGTTCGGGTTGACGAGGGCGGAGGCCGACGTTGCAATGGAGATTCTCAAGGGTGACGGACGCGCCGCGGCGGGCCTCCGACTTGGTATCACAGCTGCAACAGTCCGGGCGCATCTCAGTCACATATTCGAGAAGACTGGCGTACGTAGGCAGGGCGAGCTCATCCGGCTGTTGATGGAGTGCGGGCGAGAGCCCGAGGGCGTATTGTGATACTAACCGACGATCATCTTGGTCTGCGTTTATTCGGGCATGACCTTCAATTTTCGTGATCCGCTCCACCGTCTCTTACGCATCTGTGAGACAACCACCGAGTTTGCGGACGCTCATTTCAGCCTCACAGAGGGCCAACTGCTCACGGACGAATTGCATTGGCCGGATTCCTCCTCAATTTCTGTGGTCAGCGGACTGTTAGCGGGCAGGTTGCTATCGGCGTGAATGCGAACGAAGTCGAATTGGACACCCGGCCCAGGGTCGGAATTCTGGGTATCACCCTTCAAGATGAAAAAAACCGGGTTGTTTCCGCCGCTGCGAAACCTGCCGCGATCTGTCCGGATTGCGGAGCGCGAAGTCGTTACCGGCATGGCTGGCACAGCCGCAGTCTCCGGGACTTGCCAGTTCAGGGCCAAGTCGTGAAAGTCAAACTCGCGCTGAACAGGTGGCCGTGTAGACACCGGAAATACGGGCAACGAACTTTCACAGACAGGTTGCCCGAGATTGTGTCACCCTACACACGACGAACTGAACGGATGGCCGAGATTGTAGGCTTGATTGGCCACAGGAGGGGCGGTCGCCCGGGCGAGTACTTAATGCATCGGCTCGGCATGCCGGTCAGCGACGACACAATCCTGCGGCAATCAATGCTGCCGCTGAATCACAGAAATTGTGGAAGAACCCTAAATTGTTGCAAGAGGCCCTAGTCCTGCCCAGCTTGCAAATAGCGATGCGCAAGCCGTTTTCAGTTTGAGGGACGCGGTCTATCCTAAGAAGCTCTGGCGGTAGCGTTATTTCGACCTGGTGCCCTCTTTATCCAATCTGCGGCCGAAATCCGGAAACGCACCTTTATCCTGCTGGCTCGCTTGCAAATCGTTTTCGCCGAAGGCGTATCGGCGCAAGAGGGCGAAGAGCGCCTCATTCATTTGAGCTCCATCCAAAAGCTCTGGATTGTCGCAAATGACGTTGATGGTTCGCTGCACCACGCGGTCTGCGGCCGCATCAGAGTCGACAAACTTTCTGGCCCACTCGCGAAGAAGAGCGCGAAGTTGCGAATCTTGTGGCATGTCTGACGGACGTTGAAGGGGCATGTTCACTCCTCCTATCCTTTCAGGCGAAAACTCTCGGTCGTCACCGCAAATAGGATTGGTCAGTGACGCTGACTGATCCTATCAGTCGGAAAGGGAGAGTCCAGCTCGAATTGAGCAAGTCGCCGAAATGATAGAGATGCGTCCGACAGCGTGATTGGGGGAAGCCGTCGGGCGATGTGTTGCCCGGCTTGCGTGACGTTCTGCTGAATGCCGCCTTGATTTTGACCCTGCTTCCGCTTGGTGCTGGCCCTGCTAGGCAGAGGCAGCCCTATGAAGTGCTTCACTATTTTGAACCAATTGCGGGCTATCGTGAAACGGCAATCGGGGTGCGTTTCGTATAGAATTCAACGGGCGGCGCCTCAAGCCGGTCAGATGACTTTGCGAACTTCCTGCTCGAAGCTCAGAACATGATGCAAGGCAATGCGCTCGGCGGCATCGGCGTCTCCGCGGCAGACGGCCTCGAGCATGAGTATCTGCTCCTGTACGACCTTATCGAGCTCGGGCGTCAGTTCCGGAAATCGCCTGATGGCGACGTGAAGAATTCGAAGCGAGAGATTGTGATAGTGGTCGAGCGTGTCAAAGAGATACCGGTTCTTGGCGCTTCGGTAGATGAAGCGGTGAATACGCCGGTCAAGCGACAGCAAGGCCTCGAGTTCCGTCGGCAGGGAAAGCGCCTCCAGCGCTTCGATCAACTGGCGGGCCTCGCGGCGTTCGGGCTCACGCAAACGCTCTGCGGCCAGGCGGGTCGCCCAGGATTCGATCCGTGCTCTGGCCTCATAGATTGCCGTCAGGTCGCTGATGTCGATCCTGCTGACGAAGGTGCCTCGACGCGCGTTGACATCGACGAAACCGTCGCGTTGTAGCCGTAGGAAGGCCTCTCGCACCGGAGTGCGGCCAACATCGAGGCGACGCATTACGTCATTTTCACGCAGGATCGTGCCTGGCGGCAGCTGTACCGTGATGATGTCTTCGCGCAGTTGCAAATAGGTGCGCTCGGCCAAGGTCAGCGACGCTTCCGGGTCGCCGAGCATTTCTTCAGACATCCAAGTGTCCATCCACGTCGTCTCCGTCCTGAGTGTGATCCGGTCCGTTTGCGCGCAGAATCACTTGACAATGCACATCAATAATATACTCAGTAATATATTACAAAAATATAAGGAGGGTGAACGATGACTGACAACGGTATTTTCAGATATTCCCGGCTTAAACGCGGTGTGGTGGCGATGCTGGGCTTCGGATTTGGGGTTCTCGCCACAACTGCGGCGGTGCAGGCTGAAGACTTCGAAACGCTGAAGCCGGGCGTGCTTCAGGTCGCAATCGAGCCATATATGCCGTACACGGCGCTGAAGGATGACAAGCTTGTCGGGCTCGACAGCGACATTCTTGATGCTGTCGCAAAGAAGCTTGACCTCAAGATCGAGACCACCGTAACGGATTTTCCCGGCATGCTCGCTGCCGTGCAGTCGCAACGCGTGGATATTACGATCGGAGGCATCGCCTGGTCGGATGCGCGCCAAAAGGCGGGGCTGTTCACAGATCCCCCCTATTATTCCCCGCCCGCCATGGCTGTCCATGGCTCGGCCTCCTACCCGGACGTCAAAAGCCTGGAGGGTAAGGCACTCGGCACTGTTACCGGATACGTCTGGGCCAAGTCGATCGCCGAAGTCCCGAAGGCCAATGCGCGGACCTTCCCGACGGCCGACAGCGTCTTCGAAGACCTTTCATCGGGAAGGCTGGATGTAGGCTTCCTCGATCCTCTGCTGATCATCTACCAACAGAAGCAGCGGCCGGACATGAAATTTCAGGTCGCATACCTGAATGCTCCGACCGCCGAGCAGGTTGCGGCACATCCGGACTATAAATATTTCCAGCCCTATATGACCGGCTTTTATTTGCCGAAGCAGGCTCCGAAGCTCACCCAGGCGATCTCCGACCAGATCGACACCATGTACAAGGACGGCTCGCTTGCCGCGCTGGTGACGAAATGGGGAGGAGATCCCAAGCAGTTTCTGGTTCCTTCGCCGGACATGGCAGCCCAACGCCGTGGAGTCGACCGCCCGCAGACTTGGGTGCCGCCGTCAATTGCTGAGTGAATACCGGGAGAGCGGACATGAGCCTTTGGCAATCATTTGCTGAAATGTTTCAAGTTCCCTGGGGTGAGTATGCAGGCAATCTGGGCGAGGGTCTCTTGCGGACCCTTGCCTATACGATAGCAAGCTTCATAGGCGCTGCAGCCCTCGGTCTTGTCCTTGCACTGATGCGCCTCAATCGGTTGCGAGCGGTGCGCTTGCCTGCCGTCATCTATACGGAGATATTCAAGAATGTACCTCTACTCGCCATTATCTTCGTCACATATTTCGGCTTGCCGTCTGTCGGGATAAGGTTCAGCGTCTTTGTTGCTGGTGTACTGAGCCTGATCTTGTTCTATGCCGCCTATCTGTCCGAGATCTTTCGCGCAGCTATTGCCGGCATTCATCCGGGCCAGAACGAAGCGGCCCAAGCACTCGGCCTCGGGCGGGTTACGACATTCGGCCATGTCGTCCTGCCTCAGGCGCTTCGTCTCGCGCTGCCGGGTACCAACACGATGTTTGTCGATCTGCTCAAGTCGACATCGCTGCTGGTGACCATCTCCGCCGCAGAGCTTATGACCAGAGCGCAATTGATCGCCTCGGAAACCTTCCGCGCACTCGAAGTCTACCTGGTGATCGCCGCAATCTACTTTGCTGTTTGTTACCCCGTTTCGCAATGTCTTCTCTGGCTCGAGCGCACCATTCACGCAGGCGTACCATTGTCGCTTGGACGCCGACGCCGGCTGAGGCTGGTCAAAACTCTAATTGAAAGTGGAGGGCCAGAGCGATGAGACATGTGACAGTCGACACTGCTCGCGGTGTAACTCCATCCGATAATTCCCCCGCGATCAAAATCAGGGGTCTGCGAAAATCCTTCGATGGAAGATTGGTGCTCGACGGGATCGACCTGGATGTGCCGTCCGGCCGTATCATCAGCATTATTGGCCAGAGCGGCGGCGGCAAGACGACCCTCATGCGGTGCGTCAATCTGCTTGAACAACCCGAAGACGGCTCCATCGAAATCAATGACGAAGCGATTTTTTCAAAGGGCGCGGTGGTCTGCAAGGACCTTGCCAAGCTGCGCCAACGTGTCGGCATGGTGTTCCAGCGCTTCAACCTGTTTCCACATCTGACCGCTGTGGAAAATGTCGTGCTGGCACAGATGCACGCCGCGGCTGTCGTGGAGCGTGAAGCGGTCGAGCGGGCGGTGAGGCTGCTCACGCGGGTCGGTCTCGTGCATCGGGCGATGGCCTATCCGGAGCGCATGTCCGGCGGCGAACAGCAGCGTGTGGCCATCGCGCGTGCTCTTGCGCTCGCGCCGACCGTGCTCCTGTTCGACGAGCCGACATCGGCGCTCGATCCGGAATCCACCGGCGAGGTGTTGCGCGTCATGCGCGAACTGGCAGACGACGGCATGACGATGATCATCGTCACGCATGAGCTCCCATTTGCCCGCGAAGTATCGGACTGGGTCGTTTTTATCGATGGCGGCCGGATTATTGAACAGGGGCCAGCTGCCGATGTGCTCGACAATCCCCGGGAGCCGCGCACGGCGGCCTATGTTGCGAGATACGCAAAACCGGCCTGAACGCAAAACCCCATCAGCGCATCGGGTTTGGTTTCCGGGCGCATTTCTGATGGCTTCTTCCAACGATCATGGGTGAGATGAAAACGATTTCGACAGATATCGCCGTCGTGGGCGGCGGCGTCATCGGCTTGGCAATAGCACTTCGGCTTCGCGCTGACGGCCGCGATGTCATCGTCATCGAGCCAAACGAGCCAGGTTCCGGCGCTTCCTACGGGAATGCCGGGACGATTGCAAACTACGCGATCATACCGGTGGGAACGCCGTCTGTGCTGCGAAATTTCCTGTCGCTGCTGCTCGATCCGAACAGTCCCTTGGCAATCAGGACCTCGGCGCTGCCGACACTGTTTCCCTGGCTGGCGCGGTTTGCCTATGAATCCCTTCCACACCGCTACCGCGACAATGCCCGCCGAATTGCCGAGCTCGTTTCGGACGCCTCGTCGGCCTGGACTGAATTTGCCGCCGAGATCGGCGCATCGCAACTCCTGTCGGCGAAGGGTTGCCTCTACCTTTACGATACGCGAAAGGCTTTCCTGGCCGCCGGTGCGGACATCGACCTGCGTCGCAGCCATGGGGTCTCACAAGAGTTTCTTTCCGCAAGCGAAGTGCTCAAGCTGGAACCTGCCCTCCCGCGCTTTGAGGGCGGCGGCCTCCTCTTTCCGGAGGCTATCAATCTGAGCGATCCAGGCGAGGTGATGCGACGTCTGTCTTCGGCGGTGAAGCGGGCCGGTACTGAATTCGTCCAGGCCTCCGTTACCGGGATTGCGCGTGAGCAAAAGGGCGTTCGCATCGTTGCCTCGCCATACGATATACATGCGCGCGCAGTGGTTATCGCCGCCGGCGCCCGTTCGCGCAAGCTGGCCGCTGAGCTTGGTGATCCTGTGCCGCTCGATACAGAGCGCGGCTACCATATCGAATTCGATATGTCGGATTTGCCAATCGGGCGGCCGGTTTGCCCCACCGCACGCGGTTTCTATTTCTGCCCGATGCGAGGTCGGCTTCGTGTCGCTGGCCTGGTCGAGCTTGGCGGTCTTGCTGCCCCTGAAAATCCGCGGCTCCTGCAGGCCTTGTCCTCGAATGCGCGCCGCTATTTCCCGGAACTTGGCGAGCCGAGCCGCAAATGGTCCGGATTTCGCCCTTCGATGCCGGATTCCGTACCGGTCATCAGGCCATCGAAAGGCGGAAAAGACGTCATTCTCGCCTTTGGCCACGGGCATATAGGATTGACCCTTGCGCCGCGTACTGCCCGATTGGTCAGCGCGATGCTGGCTGCCTGAATAGCCGGCGACAACTCGCCATAGCTGAAGGCATGGACCGATGGGTTCATGGCTTCCAGATGTGGCGGTTTCCTACACATCAGGAAAATCGGATCGGTTCGTTATTGTCGGAAGCGGCTCGGCAGAAAGGGGAGAGCGTCATCGTTGACACGGTTCTCAACCGCTTCCAGCACCAGATCTGCCGTCTTTGGGGCGGCGGCGATGCCGACATGTCCATGGCCGAACGCAGCGATGAGAGCCGGATGCCGCGACAGAGGCCCGATCACCGGCAGTCCGTCAGGTGTGGAAGGGCGATGTCCCATCCACAGTCGAAGTTTGGGTGTCTTGTCCTCGGACAGATACGGATAGCTAGCCAGGGCGTGACGCTGAAGCACCTGCGCGCGCTCCCAATTGGGGGGCTTGTCCACCGTCGCAAGTTCGACCTGGCCCGAAAGGCGCAGTCCCATATCGGTCGGTGTGTTGGCCATCCGACCAGTGCTTGGCATCACGGGTATCTCGAAGGGCGTTTGTCCTGACGCCACGGTCACATGATACCCTCGTTCGCTCTGCATCGGAATGCGCACGCCCAGTCGGTGCAGCAGGCGGCCAGAATATATGCCGGCGGCGATGACGATGCGATCAGCAGAGAGTGTCTCACCGCTCTCAAGCACCACCTGCGGCATCGCACCATCCAGGATGGCCGTCACCGTGGACTGATGGAATTGTACTCCCTTGCGTTGCGCTTCTTCTACGATGCCGGCCACATAGCGTCCGGTATCGCGGCAGTGCGCACCATTGACAACATGGACGGCGAACCGATAGCTGGGGCTGAGCGCGGGGAGCCTTTTGCGGAGTTCCGCCTCGTCCCACTCGACATAGGCGACGCCGTTCTCGCGACGCAGCTCCCAGCTCAGTGCTTCTGCCTCGAACGAAGCTCGATCGGGATAGGCGTAAAGCAGCCCTTTTTGAAGAATGAGCTGGTCCTGTCCGATCTTCCGCGCGAGTTCCAGATGCCGCTCAGGCCCATCGTGGAGCAGGAAGTTCAGCAGTTTCGCCGTCCGTCGTACGCGGGTTCTGCTGGCCCCGGCCCACAAGAAGCGCAGGAGCCAGGGCGCCAGTTGCGGCAGCGATGTCCAATCGATCGTCAGAGGTCCGTTTCGATCCAGGAGAAAGGCGGGAACTTTTCGCCACAGGCCGGGCATGCTCATCGGAATGATCGATGCCGGGCTGATCCAGCCGCCGTTGCCGTAGCTTGCGCCGGCTTCGCTGCCTGGCGGATTGCCGTCGCAAAGCGCGACGTCCCAGCCTGCTTCCGCCAATCTCAATGCTGCGGTAGCACCGATGATGCCGGCGCCGACCACGATTATCTTGCCTGTCATTGCCGTTTTCGTCCTGCTCTCAGGAAAGTCCGCCATGGAAATGGCTGAGAAATTCTCGCGTTGCTGTCTCGCGGGGTTCGTTGATGACTTGCCGCGCATCGCCGGACTCGACGACAAACCCGTCCTGCATGAAGATGACCGTGTCGGCGACATCACGAGCGAAGGCCATTTCGTGGGTGACGAGGATCATCGTCATGCCTTGATCGGCAAGCTGGCGAATGACCGCCAGAACCTCCCCGACAAGTGCCGGATCGAGCGCGGACGTGGCCTCGTCGAACAGCATGACCTCCGGATTCATTGCGAGCGCCCGCGCAATCGCCACGCGCTGCTTCTGTCCGCCCGAAAGCTGCTCAGGTCGCGCATCGGCACGGTCGGCCAGGCCGACCTTGGCGAGAAGCTGCATCGCATGGTCGCGGGCCGCATTCTTTTCCTGTTTCAGCACGGACACCGGCCCGATCATCACATTGTCGATGACGCTCATGTGCGGAAAGAGGTTGAAATTCTGGAAGACCATGCCGGTATTGGCGCGGAAGGCGGCCAGATCCCGGTCGCGCATGGCAACGTGGCCGGCGGAAAAATCCATCCTTCGTCCGCCGATGGTGATGCAGCCTGCATCCGGCAGCGACAGCAGATTGAGACTGCGCAGGAGGGTCGACTTTCCCGAACCGCTCGGCCCGATGATCGCCACGACATGGCCGCGCGGCACTGAAAGGTTGATATCTTTCAGGACATCCAGCGGGCCGAAGGATTTCTTCAGGCTCACGACCTCGATCATCGTTTCCGTGCCATTCGTCATCTGTCCCTTGCCATTCATGCCTTGCGGCCCTCCAGCCAGTGCGCGAGGCGTGTCATGGGGAACAGGACCGCCAGATAGATGAACGCAATCAGCGTATAGGTTTCGAGCGGCCGGTAGATAGCCGAGGTGACGAGTTGACCTTGATAGAGCAGGTCAGGCACCGCCAGCACCGAGAGCAGGGAGGTATTCTTGAGCTGGAGAACAGACTGGTTAACCAGCGGCGGCACCATTCGACGCAAAGCCTGCGGCAGAATGATCTTGGCCATCAACTGGCTTCGGCGCATACCGATCGCTCGACCGGCGTCCCATTGCCCGGCGTCGATCGAGACGATGCCGCCCCGAATGATCTCGGCATAGAACGCGGCGCCGTACATGGTCAGCGTGATGAAGGCGGCCATCGCAGGGGAGATTTGAATCCCAACCAGCATGGGCAGCGCATAGTAGCACCAGACGAGCTGCACGAGGACAGGAGTGCAGCGGAACAGTTCCACCACCGCCAAAATCGGAAGAGTGACGATTTTCTGTCCCGAGAGTCGGGCGAGAGCGAAGACCGTGCCAACGAGGATTCCTGAGACGATGGTCAGAATGGTAAAGCCGACCGTGTAGCCCAAGCCCTGAAGAAAGAGACCGCGGTATTGCCACAAGCCGGAAAAGTCCCATTGATATTCCATCACACCGCGCCTTGTTGGACCCGGGGGAATGTCCGGGGAGAGGTTGATGTGAAAAGCCATTCGCCCAGCGTCAGGATATCGAAGACGGGCCGGGAGACGGCAGCCGAGATCGCCTGCGCAAAAGGTGGCATATTGGTGCATTCCAGCACGATGGCGCCGACGTAGGGATGCGCGGCGACAAGATGTCGAGCGGCATCGATCACCTCGGCCTCCAGCGCAGCATGGTCGTAGGCGGCAGACCCCTCGATAAGCGCGTGAAATGCTCCGCCCGCCGGTACGCCACGCACGGGCGCGGACGGATCGGCGCCAGAGGCTTCAAACACCTCGGGACTGAGGCTTGCTTCGTCGTAGGTTATCACGCCAGGGCGTAGCCCCGCGCCGAGTGCCATTTCGACCATGGGCAGTTGCATCAGGCTGGAGGCGGCCACCGGCACGCCCAGCGCCTCGGCCAGTTTCCGCTGGTGGCGGGCCATGAAGCCGCAGGATGTGATGATTGCGCTACAGCCGTCGGCGACCAACTCGTGGCCGGCGGCTATAAAGTCTTCGACGAGACCCTCGCCGCCGGCACGGACGACGAGGGAAACAGATGCACCACGCACATGGCGATATTTGACGGGAAATCGCCATGATGCCGCATGGCCAACATCGCCGGCTGGACGTTCGAATACCGTATCCAGCATGATGATGCCCAGGGCGCGGGAGGGAGCAGACATAAGCGGCGCCGTCAGAAGGTCAGATTTGCGGGCAGCGCAGCCTTGTCGACGCCGACAAGCGCGAGGCTGTCGACGATCCAGCTTGAGACCTTGCCTTGCCCGCGACGCTCGGCAAGCCAGGTATCGACGTAATCGCGGAACTCGCCATTTGGATCGCGGCGCACGCCGATCGTCGTCGGCTGGCTTGCGTGTGGCTCTGGAATGATGAGCTTGACGTTTGGCGACAGGTGCTTGGTCGTCACGACCGCGAGGAGGGCGACCTGGATGATGGCGTCGGCGCGGCCCGACTGAAGCGCCAGAATGGTTTCATCCGCAGACTTGAGTGCAACCAGTGTACAGTTCGGCAAGGTCTTGCGCGCGAAGCCGTCCTGCGTCGAGCCGAGGTCGACCGCCACTCGCATCTCTGGCTTGTTCATTTCTTCCCATTTCGTCACCTCAAGGCCCTTGCGCGCAACGAGTGTGAAGGTGTTGTCCATCAATGCCTTGGTGAAGTCGACAACCTTGGCGCGCTCCGGGTTGTTGCTGAGCCCAAACATCATGTCGATCTTGTTGCTTTGGAGGTCAATCACCGCATTGCCCCAGGTCGTTTCGACCAGTTCCAGCTTGACGCCGAGATATTGCGCGAAGTCGCGGCCCATCGCCACGCAGAAGCCTTCCCATTCTCCGGTTGCCAGGTTCTTGTGATAGTAGGGTTCCGTACCCGCAAACACGCCGATCCGCAGCGTCCCCCGCGCCCGGATGGCTTCAAGCGTCGGGCCTTCGGTTGCTGCGAGAGGCACGGAGGGTGAAAGCAGTGCGGCAGCACCTGCCAGAAGCATTGCCTTTCCGAAATCGCGTCTGTTCATGGTTATATCCCAGTTGATTGGTCGTTCCCTATTGCGCCTTGCGGGCGATCAATGCGTTTTCGCGATTGATTTTGTTGGAAAGCACGACCGAGTAGGTCACGCTTTCGATTTCTTCGATACGGGCCAGCTCATCGATAAGCGCCTCTAGATCCTCTAGAAGATGGACGTTCACACGGCAGAGGATATTTGCCGGACCGCTGATCGCGTCGGCGGTCAGAACTTCGGGATATTGGCGCAGCGCTGCAAACAGCCTCTGTGTGGCGCGCAAGGCAGTCGTGATGAAGAGATAGGCGGAAACGCTCTGATCGGCGCTCTGACGGCCGACGATGGCGCGATAGCCGAGAATGACGCCGCGGCGTTCCAGCCGCTCGATGCGCTCCTGGACGCTCGATCGCGCAAGCCCGACCCGCCGGGCCAGTTCGCTGGCGGGGGCGCGGGCGTTTTCCTCCAGAAGTCTGAGCAGATTGCGGTCGATGCTGTCGCCGTAGTCCATTGCGTTCCCACTTTCTTTTGAAGGGAGCTTGCGGCCAAACCTTCCCAAAGAAAAGCATTGAAAAATAGGTTCTTCATGACTTTTAATCATGCTCTTCAGATGGGAGTTTCTCGATGCGTCGCTTTCTACCGTCCCTCAGCGCACTTCATGCATTCGATGCATCCGTGCGTCACCTAAGCTTTACCCGGGCGGCAGAGGATATGGGGATCACGCAGAGCGGGATCAGCCGCCAAATAAAAAATCTCGAGGGCTTTCTGGGCCTTACCCTGTTTGAGCGCGCCGGTCCGAAATTAATCCTGACGGCGGAAGGGGCGCGATACTACGAGGAGATCGAGAGGCTGCTCGACAAGCTGGAGGACGTCTCCATCGATGCGGTAAGAGGCCGAAAAGCGCAAAGCATGCTGAAGATCGGCTTTCCGCCGACCTTGATGCGGCGCTGGGGCGCGGCGATGTTGACCGCTTTCGCAAGCGCCCATCCGCAAACATGGTTTGAAGTCTATCCGTGCCAGCATGATCTCGACTTTGCAACGTCAGAACTGGATCTTGCATTCCTGCGCGGCACGGGCAATTGGAGCGGAGCGCGCAGCCAGCTTCTTTTTCATGAGGAGTTGATGGTGGTTGGCGCGCCGAGGCTGCTGCCACCCCAAGGCCTGGTGAATGACGAGGCGCTGCTGGATTTTCCCTTGATCCAGAATTCCAGCCGCCCAAGTCTGTGGCTGCATTGGCTGAGGGGCGCAGGCGTGCATTACAAAAGCCGCATCTACGGTCCGCGGCTGCCGAATTTCGACATCATCGTCGAATGCGCCATAAATGGCATGGGTCTGGCGGTTGTTCCGGAGCTGCATGTGCGCGACGAACTGGCGAGCGGAACGCTGAAGCCCGCCCTCAACAGGCTCCAGACCTCAGGAGAAGGGTTTTATCTCTGCTTCCCGCAGGCGCGGATGAGTTCGGCCAATGTGCGCGTCTTTCGTGATTGGTTCGCAACCGAGTTCGTGCGCCGGAGACAGTTTTTGCCGCCGGCGCATCCTCTCGGTCAAAGGTAGGTCTTCTCCGCCGGGCGCAGGTCGAGCGGATCTTCCCCCCGTTTCAACAGCCAGGAGTAAACCGGCGGTACGCGATCGGCGATGGACTCGACATGGATATCGATGAGACATGGCCCACTTTCATGGGCAAAGGCCGCAGCCAATGCTCCATCGAGTTCCAAAGCGGTCTTTGCTGTCCAAGCCTTCAGGCCATAGGCTTCCGCGATTGCCTGCCCGCGTGGCGCCAGGAAATCCACGCCAAAGCACTGATTGTGTCCTTTCAGCCGGTGAAGACCCTTGATCCAGCCGAATGTTCCGTTGTTGAAGAGCAGAAGGATCGCTGGCACCTGCAGGCGCACCAGCGTCTCCAATTCTCCGACCGTCATGCCGAAAGATCCATCGCCGAAAAGGCCGATCGGCCGTTTGGACGGATCGGCCCGCCAGGCCCCGACGGTTGCGGGAAGCGCCGAACCGAGGCCGCCGAAGGCGCGTGGGATGGCAAAGCGCGTTTCGCGGTCGTTGATTTTGAAAAAGCGCGTCATGTAGGGCGTCGGAGTACCCGCGTCGGAGTAAATCAGCGCCGGCTTGCCAGAGGATTGAAGAGCTTGGTTGAAGGCGCGAACGACTCGTTCCGGTCGCAATGGAACCCGTTCGTCCGAAAGCGCCTCTTCTGCATGTTCCCAGAAGAGTGTCCGACGCCGGTTCAGTTCGTCGACCCAAGGCTGGTGTCGGGCGGGCTCGATACCATCTTCCAGTTCCAGCAGTTGCCTGAGCACCAGCAGTGCATCGCCCTGGATGGACAGCAGGTTTTCGTAGTTGTTGGCCATGATCTCCGGCGAGATATCGATTTGAGCCAGTCGCCTGTTGAGGGTAATCCGCGGAAAGGTCCAGCCGATAGTGACGACCGAGCCGATGCGTGAGCCCACGAACAAGGTGAAGTCGGAATGCTCAAGCGCCCAGTTGGCATGGGGGTGATACCCGTTGTCGCCGATCACGCCGATTGCCAGACGATGGTCGTCATCGATAGCACCCTGACCGGTCATCGTCGTGCACATCGGCACGTTGAATTTTTCGGCAAGGCGGGTGATCTCGTCACCTGCGCGGGCACGGTTTACCCCGCCCCCAGCGACGAGCAATGGCCGCTCCGCCTTGGCAAGGAGGGCGAGCAGTTCCTCGAGTTTTTCACGGGGCGGAAGCGTTGGATAGGCAGGGAAGGTGCGGCATTCCTCCTCGACATGCAAGGATATCCGAGCAAGGTCGACCTCGGCGAGCAGCATGTCTTCGGGAATCTGCAGATGGACGGCACCGGGCTTGCCGGAACAGGCAACGCGGAAAGCGCGGCGGATGATTTCAGGCAGCTTCTCCGGGGATTTGACCTGCACAGACAGTTTTGTGACTGGTTCGAACAGCTTTGCGCAGTCGAGCTCCGTCAGGACGCCGCGTCCTTCGCCGGGGAGCGGAATGTCGATGGTAAGCAGGATCACCGGCACCGACGACCCGTTCGCTTCCGCCACCGGCGGCAGGGAATACATCGCGCCCGCGCCCGACGGGCATTCGAACACACCCGGCTTGTTGGTGAAGCGTCCATAGGCATCGGCCATGAAGCCGGCGGAGCGCTCATCGCGTGCCATCACATGGCGAATGCTATCCTCGCGGTGCTGAAGCGCCTCGTAGAGCGGAACGTTCGTGTCCCCGGGGACGCCAAAGATCGTGTCGACCCCGTATCCAATAAGCATTTCAACCAGAATATCGGCACCACGCATCCGTTTCTCCCGTCTTTCACTGCCATGAACAGAATAAGGAAGGAGAGATTTGCCCGGGACCGGCAGATCGACGGAAAAAGGTTTGTCAGGCCGTCAATTTGCCGGTCTTGACCTCCGCGCTAGGACTGCGCCATGAGAGGGCGGCGCAAGTTGGCCACGTCGCTATCGGTCATGCCCGCCCAGGTCACGATCGCCGAAAGCTGATGCAGACCCCCTTCCTTCCTCTTGCGTGTACTCGCACCGGGGCGATTTAACGCATGAAATGAATATGTGGGCGAGCATGGTGCGAAGACGTTTCGACCCTTGCCTCGACGGCAAATACGTTTCTCAGCAGATCTTCGGTCAATACGGCTTCCGGGGTGCCGGAAGCGACGATCCTGCCGTGCTGCATGATGATCAACTCGTCGCAGAACATGGCGGCATGGTTGAGATCGTGAAGAGCGATGATGCTGGTGAGCGGCAGGCCGGCAACCAGCCGCATCAGGCCGATCTGATGCTGGATATCGAGGTGGTTGGTCGGCTCGTCGAGGATCAGTTCTGTCGGCGATTGTGCCAAGGCTCGCGCGATGTGGGTGCGTTGCCTTTCGCCACCCGACAAGCTCTGCCATCGATCATTGCGTTTCGCCCTCATACCGGTGCGTTCGAGGGCGTCTTCGACTGCTGCGTCGTCAGCCGCCATCCAGCCGGAAAATATCGATCGATGCGGGAACCGACCGAGCTTTACGACATCGATGACCTTGAGATTGGCATTGGTGGTGCTGTGCTGCTCGACGAAGGCGACGCGCCTTGCGATCGAACGACGGGGCATGCGCTGAAGATCCTTCTGTTCGAGCGTGATGCGACCGGAGTTCGGCCGTTTCAATCCGGCAAGCAGGCGCAGGAGCGAGGTCTTGCCGGAGCCGTTCGGCCCGAGCAGGCCGAGCATCTTGCCTGCAGGCGCCTCGAACGAGACCCCGTCGAGTACGGTTTTTGCGCCGATTTTCCAGATGACGTTGTCGGCCTTGATGCTCATGATGCGCGCTGGAACCGGTAGAGAATGATCGAGAAGAACGGAACGCCAACCAGCGCCGTGACCACGCCGATCGGCAGCACCTGCTGGGGGATGAGGACACGCGAGGCGATATCCGCCAGCACCATGAAGATCGCTCCGACGATGGCACACGCCGGCAGCAGCCGGATATGAAGTGGCCCGACAAAGAAGCGCGCCGCGTGTGGCACGACGAGGCCGACAAAACCGATCGAGCCGACCATGCTCACGATCGTCGCCGTCATCATCGCGGTCAATGCGAAGAGCCCGATCCGGGCTCGTCCGACATTGACACCGAGAGACGAGGCGGCCTCGTCGCCAAAGGCAAACGCATCCAGCACGCGCGCATAGAGCAGGCAGACAGCGAGCCCGAAGCCGACAATGGTCGCCACCAGCATGAATTCCGGCCAGCGGACGCCGCCGAAACTGCCGAGCAGCCAGAACATCACATCCCGCGCCTGCTGTGCGTTTCCTGATGTTGTTACGATATAGGATGTCGCTGCGTTGAAAAGCTGGGAGGCGGCAACGCCGGCAAGGATGGTGCGATCGGCACCGCCTCGCGTGCCGTTTGAAAGCAGGGCGACGAAGAGAAAGGCCGCGAATGCGCCGGCAAAGGCGCCAGCCGAAAGGGAAACTGCGCCGGCGCCGATATTGAGTATGACGACGGCAACCGCGCCGGTCGACGCACCCGCCGAAATGCCGAGCACATAGGGTTCGGCAAGAGGGTTGCGAAGGAGCGACTGCATGATCGCTCCTGAGAGCGCCAATCCAGCACCGCAGAAAGCAGCCACCAATGCCCGGCTGAGGCGATAGTCCCAGATCACCGTTTCGTGGATGCGATTGAGTTCTATACCCGTCCACCCCAGCCTGTTGGTAATGGCGTAGAAGGTCGTTGAAAGCGGGATCGGCAGGTCGCCGATACCGACGCTGATACCGATGGTCAGGCCGATCGCGGCAAGAGAGGCGAAAAGCAGCAGGCCGATGATGACCAGCTGCTTCAGGGTTCGGTATGTGCCGATCACTTCAAGAGACCAAGCGCCTTGAGTTGCTGGGCGACCTGTTCGGCGCCATAGATCGTCCGGATGGTCGGGTTCATGGCCTGGCCGTCCATGACGACGATCGCCTTGTTCTTGACCGCGGCTAACTGGCTGACGGCGGGATCGGTGGTGAGAAACTTGATCTTGGCTTCCGGCTTGTCGAGTTCCCAGCGATTGCGGTCAAGGCTGGCGACGACGATGACATCCGGGTTGGCCGCGATGATGCTTTCCCAGCCGAGCGTCGGCCACTCGGCTTCCGCCGTAATCGCATTGTGCCCGCCAAGCAGATCGGCGATGAAGCCGGATGCACTGTTCTTGCCGCCGAGATAGGCGTCGGAAGAGGGCGACTGGCTGGAAAACCAAAAGACATAAGAGAGCTGCTTGCCATCCTTGGACACCGCGGAGCGCAGCGCGGCTTCACGGGCCTTGAAATCGGCAATCAAGGCCTGCCCGCGATCGGGCACATCGAAGATCTGCGAGAGTTCGTTGATCTCCTTGTAGAGGAGGTCCATGTTCCAGAGCTCTCCGCGGCTGCCATACTGGTCCTTGACCACGGCGGTGCTGAGGCAAGTGCTCGGCGACAGATAGGTCGGGATGCCGAGCTTTTCGAAATCCTCCCGCTTGGCGACCTTGCTGCTCGGTCCCATCAGGCTCGGCAGGGCGGCAGCGACAAAGTCGGGGTTTTCCGAAAGAATCGATTCAAAAGTCGGGAATTCGACGGTCAGAAGCTTGACCTTGGCATTTGCCTCGGCGAGCTCAGGCAGAACCTTGCTCGGCCAAAAGGCGGTGCCGGCCATCTTGTTCTCAAGGCCGAGCAGAAGAAGAATCTCGGCGCTATTCTGTCCGAGCCCGATTGCGTGCTCCGGAGCCTTCTGGAACGTGACCTTGGCTCCGCAGTTATCGATAGTCAGGGGATAGCTGGTCGAAGCGGCGGAGGCTGCCGTTGCGGCAAAGCTCAGTGCTGCGCAAAGGGTTGAGATGGTCAAAACTGATTTCAATATGGTCACGAGAAATATCCTGATGGTTTGCAGTCAGACGAAATCGGACGAAAATGCCCGCGCCGGTATTGCCCTGCAAGTCGACAGAAAACAAGAGTATATTTCTCATATTTTTACAGCGGCCCATGAGCCCACGCGCTCGGTCCTCGCCTTCAGAAGTCTGCAACCTTGCCCCAGACGGAACTAGCGAAACGATTTGGATGATAGGGCAGGGGATCGACGATAGGCTTGGCTCCTGTGACGATATCCGCAATCAAGTGCCCCGCTCCGGGGCCGATGCCGAAACCGTGGCCGGAAAATCCAGCCGCAAGAATAAAGCCTGGCAGCGTAGCAATTTCGCCAATACCCGGAACGCCGTCCGGCGTGCTGTCGACATATCCGGCCCACGCGGCTGTGATTTCGGTCTTGCGCAGCTCCGGCAGCAGTTCCAGAGCCCGTGCGTGTGTCAATTCTATCGTAGCTTGGTCCGGTCTGGGATCGAGGACACGCATGTATTCCATCGGCGTCGGTCGATCGAGCCGCCAGCGTTTCAACGATTCATGGCCAGAGCGAAAGCCTTCGAGCCCGCCCGGCGAAAGGCTTTTCCGCCGTTTGAGAAACATCGGAATGAATTGTGACGCGAACCGCAACTGTTGCGGCGTTACGTCGACCCGGGCGCGGCCACTGATTGCAAGCGTGTAGCCGCCGTCGCCGCGGCGCGTGACCGATACGCCGCTGGTGTGCAAGGCATCCGGTAACTCTCCGGTGCCGGCGGAGACCGCCAGGATCGACGAACGAACCGAAGCCTGCGGAAAGCGGACCCCTAATTGCCGGCAGAAGGATGACGCCCAGGCTCCGCCCGCAAGGATTGCCGTATTCGTGCGGATCACACCCGTCTCGGTAACGACGCCGCTTACCTGGCCGCCTTGCGTTTCCAAGCCACGGGCGGCGCAGTTCTGATGAACGGTGCTACCGAGCTTCTTGATCGCGCGGGCGACGGCAGGCGCCGCATTGGCTGGATCGGCGACCCCATCGGTCGGCGAGAAGACGCCGCCTTTCCAAATGCGTCCTGTCGCCCTGCCGCGTTCGGTCGCCGCCGCAGTATCGAGCATATGGGTCGTAACACCCACCGTGCGGGCGAAATCATGCCAGCGCGCCCAGCCGGCGATCTCCTGCTCGTCATTGCTGAGATAGAATAGCCCGCAACGGCGGAAGCCGGCATTCTCTCCACTTTCGGCCGCGAACTTTTCCCAGAGATCGAGGCTCTTCGTCGCGATCGGCAGTTCCCGGCCATCGCGGTTCTGCTGTCGGCACCATCCCCAATTACGGCTGGATTGTTCCGCGCCGATCAGTCCTTTCTCGACGAGAGCGACACGCAAGCCTGATCTTGCCAAATAGTAAGCAGCGAAAACGCCGACGATACCGCCGCCGATAATCACTGCGTCGGCGGACTTCGGCAACTCCGTCGAGCTTTCGATGAGGCAAAGCGGTGCAGGCATGCGCGATCTCCAGATTCTACCCAAATCTAATAGATTGCTCGGCCAAACGTTGCTGGAGATTGCCGAAGCGCCGAATTTTATGCCGAGAATAACCTGTCATATAAACTATTGTGCTGAAAAGCAGATTTGTCTTTCGGGTGGACATGGTCGAGCGATATGCTAGGCTTTATCATGCTTGAACACAGCATTTTGTGCCGCGCTCGTGGCGCCCCTCTCAACGGCGGACCTCTCTTATGAAACTGGATCGGATCGACATCAAAATCCTCTACGAGCTTCAGAAAAACGGCCGCATCACCAATGTCGAGCTGGCCGAGCTGGTGGCCCTCTCACCGAGCCCATGCCTCATGCGCGTCAAGCGGCTGCAGGCGGAAGGATATATCGAAGGTTACTCGGCCCAGATCAATCTTGCCAAGCTCGGCCAGACGCTGACCGTCTTCACCGAAATCACCCTGAAGAACCACAGACAGATCGATTTTGCCCGCTTTCTGAATGTGGTCGAGAAAATCGACCAGGTGATCGAGTGCCATCTCGTGTCGGGCGGCTATGACTATCTTATCAAATTTGTTACCGCCGGGATCGGCGAATACCAAACCATCATGGAACGGCTGACCGATATGGACATCGGGATCGACAAGTATTTCAGCTTCGTCGTTCTGAAGTCACCCATCGTCAAGGCGCACATGCCACTGACCAGCCTGTTTCCCTTGTGACCGATCCTGAAGCCAGGCCCATTGGCTAGCCGTGACCATATTCACGCTTAAGGTCTGGGTCCTGGACGAGATTGTCGAGCCACTTCGGATCGAGCTTTGGAACGGAACCGAACAGCAATTGGGAATAGGGATGGCGAGGCGTATTTGCGGCTTCGCGCGTGATTTGTTCCACCTTTTTACCGCCATACATCACGACGATCTCATCGCAGATCGCTTCGACAACCGATAGATCATGGCTGATGAAGATGTAGGACAGATGCAGCTCGCGCTGCAATTCCTTGAGCAGATCGATGATCGCTGCTGCAACGACAGTGTCCAGGGCGGAGGTGATTTCATCGCAAATGATCAGGCGCGGTTCGGCTGCAAGCGCACGGGCAAAATTCACGCGCTGCTTCTGCCCGCCGGATAATTCCGACGGATAGCGATAGCGCAGCGCGCGCGGCAATCTGACCATATCAAGCAATTCGTCGACCCGGGCCGCGCGAGCCTTGCGATCCATCCCATGGTAGAAAGCCAATGGCCGCTCGAGAATATCGCCGATGGACTTCGCCGGGTTGAGCGCGGTATCGGCATACTGAAAGACGATCTGCATCTCGCGCAATTGATCGCGCGTGCGTGATTTTGCGGCCCGATTGATCTCGCTGCCACCGAAACCAATGGTGCCTGATACGGCCGGCAATATGCCGGCAATCGCCCGAGCCAGCGTCGATTTTCCGCATCCGGATTCACCGATGATGCCGAGATTTCGGCCTTTCTCCACCTCCAGACTCACGGATTGAACCGCACAGACTGCCGGCAGTCCGTTGGACTGGAGATCGCCATAGCCGGCAACCAGGCTGTCGATCTTCAACACAGATGCAATCGCTCCACCCGTGTCGCTGTCACGGATGGCCTGCTTCGGCTCGAAGGCGGCCAACAACTCGCGCGTATAGGGATGGCTCGGCCGCGTCAGGATTGCTTCAGTCTTTGCCAGTTCCTGGATTTCGCCGCCCTTGAGCACCGCGATGCGATCGGCGATCTGCGCCACGACCGCCAGGTCATGCGATACATAGACACCGGCAATATCGCCGGCACGGATGACGGATTTGAATGCCTTCAGCACATCGATCTGCGTCGTCACGTCGAGCGCCGTGGTTGGTTCGTCAAAGATGACCAGCTTGGGTTCGCCGATCAGAGCCATGGCCGCCGCCAGCCGCTGCAACTGGCCGCCGGAGACCTGATGCGGATATCGTTCGCCGATTGTTTCCGGACTTGGCAGCGACAGCGCCCGGAAGAGCTCGACCGCGCGAGCGCGCGCTTTTTCGGGCGGCATCAGCCGGTGAATGCGGGTGACTTCTATCACCTGCTCCATGATCTTGGTGGCGGGATTGAAGGCCGCCGCTGCGCTTTGCGGGATATAGGCGACCGTCGTGCCGCGGACTTTCGCCCGTTCGCTTTCGGAGAGCGCGGCCATATCCTGCCCATCGACATAGATCTTGCCGCCGGAGATGCGACAGCCCTCGCGTGCATGTCCCATGAGCGTCAGCGCGATCGTCGTCTTGCCCGAGCCGCTTTCGCCGATGAGGGCGACAATTTCGCCCCTTGCGATGTCGAAGCTGACATCCCTGATGATCTCGATGACGCGGCCGGAGTCTGTTCTGGCCTCTACTTTCAGATTCCTGATTTCAACGAGGTTGGTCATCGTCATGCGCTCCTGTCCCTGATCCTGCGCGGCAGGTTGTCGATCAGCAGATTGACGCTGATGGTGAGGCTGGCGATGGCGAATGATGGCACGATCACCGCGGGTGCGGCGAAGGGCAGGCCGCCGATATTTTCGCGGACCAGGGCTCCCCAGTCGGCATAGGGCGGCTGCAGCCCGAGGCCGAGAAAGGAAAGGCCCGATAGCAGGAGCACGACAAAGACGAAGCGCAAGCCGAAGTCCGCCAGAACCGGCCGGATAATGTTCGGCAGGATTTCAGAGGCTATAATATAGCCGACCCTCTCGCCGCGAGTGCGCGCAACGGTGATGAAATCCATGGTGTTGATGTTCACGGCAAGCGCGCGGGCAAAACGGTAGGCGCCGGGTGTGTAGATGACGGCAAGAGTGAGGATCAACACGGGAATGGACGAGCCGACGGCGGCAACGACGACCAGGCCGAAAAGCTTGCTTGGGATCGAGTTGAGAGCGTCGAGAAACCGGCTCAAAATCGCGTCGAACCATCCGCCGATAACGGCAGCGATCATGCCGAGCGTCACGCCGCAAAAACAGCAAAGCGCGACCGCAGCCAATGAAATGCCGACCGTATAGCGCGCGCCCATCAGCACTCGCGAGAACATGTCACGGCCAAGATAGTCCGAACCCAGCCATAATTGGTGGCTGATTGGGCCGAAATAGTCGCTATCGACGATTTCGCCGACAGAATAGGGAACAATATAGGGTGCTGACAGGGCGATGATCGTCCAGCCGAGGATGATGGCAAATGCCACGATGCCAATGGGGCTGACGTTGTAGCCAAGCATGGAGGGGGTACGGTGAGCCAAACTTTTCATGGTCATCGCAGCCTCGGGTTTGACAGGATGGCAACGATGTCGGCCGTGGTGATCAGCAAGAGATAAGCAACGCAGAAAATCATCGCACAGCTTTGGATGAGCGGCAGATCACGGGTCGCGACGGCGTCCACCATCAGCTTGGCGATACCTGGATAATTGAAGATGGTCTCGACGATAATCACGCCACCGACGAGATAGGAGAGCGAAAGCGCGATCGCATTGACGATGGGACCGAGCGCATTCGGCAATGCGTGCTTGAACACCATGCGACTGCGCGAGGCCCCCTTGAGCAAAGCCATTTCCACATAGGGTGTCTTCAGCGTCTCGATCAGTGCCGCCCTCGTCATCCGGATCATCTGGGCCGAGATCACGAAGGTAAGCGTGATGACCGGCATGGCGTAGATCTTGAGGATGTCGAAGAATGTGTGCGCTTCGTTGATGGAGGAAAGTGCAGGCAGCCAGCGCAGATAAACGGCGAACAATAGCACCGCAAACGTCGCCACCATGAACTCAGGCACCGAGATCACTCCGATCGAAATGATCGTGACAAGCCGGTCGTAGTAGGAGCCGCGAAGCATCGCCGAGGTAATGCCAAGCAGCAGCGCGAGCGGCACCGAAACGACCGTCGTTATGGCGGCAAGCTCAAGCGTCGCCAGCAGGCGACGACCGATCAGCTGCGCAACCGGCATGTTATTCGCATAGGAAATGCCAAGGTCGCCCTTTGCCAGGCCGAAAAGCCATCCCACAAACCGTAGGATTGCTGGCTCATCGAGATGCATGGCCTTGCGCAAGCCCGCGACCGCCTCGGGCGTGGCCGCCTGACCCAGCAGGATGGAGGCGGTGTCGCCCGGCAGCATGCTGGTGGCGAAGAAGACGGCGAAAGACACGATCAGCAAGGTGATGATCGCGATAAAGAGCCGGTTCAGGACAAGTAGGGGAACCTCAGATCTCAAACGAAGCGCTCCTGCGGCGTTCTATGAAACGAAATAGCATGTGCGGACACAAGCCCCGAGGCGGCGCGGGCCGTCCCCGGGGCAGTCGCCGTCAGGCTTGCAGCCAGAGATACTCCGCCATCGCATAACCCATCATGCCACCGAGAGGATTTGCCTCCAAACCATTTACCTTGCTCGAGAGAGCATCCACATTCGAGATGTAGGCCGGAATGATGGTGCCAGCCTCTTCGGCAATCATCGTCTGCATTTCGCCGTAGATCTGCTTGCGCTTGGCCTGATCCAGCAAGCCGCGCGCTTCGACAAGCATCCCGTCGAATTTCTCGGACTTGTACTGGCTCTCGTTCCACGGCGCATTCGAGGCATAGAGGAGCGAGAACAGGATGTCAGGCGTCGGGCGCGGATTGATGTTGCCGAAATGGATGGGCGCCTTCAGCCAATAATTGTCCCAATAGCCATCAGAAGGAACACGCTGGACATCGAGCTTCATGCCGATATCGGCGCCGGCGGCCTGAATGATCATCGCCATGTCGATCGAGGCGGTCGCCGCGTCGGAGGCGATCACCGGGATCGACTGCCCGAGCACGCCGGCTTTCTGGAAATGGAACTTGGCCTTGTCGGGATCGAAGGCTTTCGGTTTCAGATCGCTGTTGTGGTAGATATTGGCTGGGGAGACAGGCTGGTCGTTGGCAACCTCTCCAAGGCCTCGCAGTGCGGATTTGACGATCTGCTCGCGATTGACCAGAGACTTCATCCCGTCGACGAAATCCTTCTTGTTGCCCGGGGTCATGTCTAGACGCATGTTGAGGTTGGTATAATTGCCGCTGGTCGTCTTCGACAGCGTAAAGCCCGATTGGCCATCGATCAGCTTCATCGCACGCGGGTTGATCGCTGCTGCAAAATGAATGTCGCCCGAAAGCAGGGCATTCACACGCGCATTGTCATCGCTGATGGCAAAGAATTCGAAGGAGTCGAGATAGGGCTGGCCCGACTTCCAGTAGTTCTTGTTCTTCACGACGACCGAGCGGTTGCCTGGATCGAAGGTTTCGAGAACGAAGGCTCCGGTGCCGTTGCCCTTTGAGAAGTCGGTCGTTCCGTTGGCGACGATCATGAAATGATGCAGGGCAAGGATCGTCGGCAGGTCGGCATTCGGATCGGCCAGGGAAATCTCGATGGTCGACTTGTCGACTGCCTTGAAGCTGGTCATCTGCGCGGCGATCTTGGCGACTTTCGATCCCACACCCGGATCGAGATGGCGCTTCAGCGAGAAGACGACGTCGTCTGCCGTCAGGTCCTTGCCGTCATGGAACGTCACGCCCTTGCGCAGCTTGACCGTCCATGTCTTGGCGTCCTTGCTCTCGATGCTCTCGGCAAGCTCCATTTGCGTCACGCCGGCCTTATCGATGAAGGTCAGGCGGTTGTAGAGCGAGCAGCAGCGTACATAGTCCGTGGATAGCGAGGCTTTTGCGGGGTCGAGGGTATCGGCGGTCGAGGACGACCAGCCGGCTGCCTTGAGGGCACCGCCCGAGACGGGTGTCGCTGCCACGGCCTGCGTAGCGCGGCCGAGAACGATACCTGCCGCCGATGTCGCAATGCCTCCAGCCAGCATCAGCTTCAGTAGATCGCGCCGCGTTGCTCCGCGTCGGATCGCATTCTCCACCATTGCCTCGTCGGCATTGGTCCAGTTTACAATTCTGTCGGTCATGTCATTCCCCTTTTTTGTTGATTGGATGGGTGCCCGTCTTTTTCGCGAGCTTTCCCGGGTCGCATTAATGTGTGTTCGGCAGCGCTTCCTTGACGGCCGAGGCGAATGCCGCCATCGACGGGAAATGATAGTCGGGCTTGGTGAAGCTATCGGGCTCTATCGTTCCACCGTAGCCGTCTTGGGCGTGACGGCGCTCGATCCAGCAGTTGGTCAGGCCGAGTTTTCGCGAAATGCCGATATCGTGATACTGGCTCTGCGCGACATGCAGAATGTCGTCCTTGCTCGCCCCTTTGGTGGCGACGAATTCGAAGACCTGTTCGAAGAAGGCCGGATCGGGCTTTTCAGTACCGGTGTCGTCGGCCGTAAAGGCCGCAAAGAACGGCGATCCCAGTCTCTTTTCAAAGTGGTCCAGCGCCCAACGGCGAGCATTTGTCATGGCGACAAGGCGATGAGTCTTGGCAAGCTCGGCAAGAGCCTCGGCACTGTCGTCGAACGCCTTCCAGCTTGCCACGGAATCGCGCAGCCGCAGCGCATATCGCTCCTCCGCCGGAAGCCCGAGGGCGGGTGCAATGACCATGTAGACCCGCGCGAGGTCGTCCGGAAAGAGATCCGCGTCCTCGCTGTAGCGCGCCTGGCGATAGAGCCTCAATGCTTCTTCGCCGTCGATGGAGGTGCCGGCTTCCGCTGCAATCTCCGCAAGGGAAGCCTTTATGCCGCCCTCGAAGTCGATAAGCGTGCCAACGACGTCGAAGGTGAGGTATTTGAAGTCGTGAAAGTCTCTGGCCAAGTCATGCTCTCCTTCATACTTTGCTCGGTCAAGGATCGCCGGCAGCATAAAATTTTGGCCCCAGGGCGGAATTTTTCCCGTCAAGACCGCGGAAAAGCCGGTTTTCAGCCGTCCTAGGAAGCAGTTTGGCAGCTCCTGAACGGCGGAGTCTCCGAATTGATGGTATGTCGCGGCACAAAATTCCGAATTTCCGCGTTCGACCAACATTTCGCCAATGCAATGGGAGGCGTTTGCCACCTCAACGCATGGCCTCCCGCACGTCGGGGTCCTCCAATGTCTGGTCGAGGGTCTTCAAGGTGCATTCCAGGATCGTGTCGATATCATCGTCCGTGCAGCATAGCGGCGGCGCATAGCCAAGGACGCCCTGTGTGAAGGCGCGGATCACGAGGCCGTTGTCCCACGCGCGGTCAAAGATCCTGCGTGCGGGCATGGCGGCGCTCGGCAATGGCGTCTTCTTGTCCTTGTCGACCACGAGTTCCACCGCAGCCAGCATTCCCCGGCCGCGGACATCCCCGACCAGTGGATGATCGCGCAGGCCTTCCAGGCCGCTCATCAGTCGGGCACCTGCCTTGATGCCGTTGTCCAGCAGTCCGTTTTCATAGAGCTTCAGCACTTCCAGACCGACCGCCGCGCTGACGGGGTGAGCCGAGTAGGTGTAGCCATGGCCCACCGCAGCATCTCCCGCGGCATCGGCGATGACATCGTAGACGCGATCCGACATGAAGACTGCGCCCATCGGCACGTAGCCGGAGGTCAGACCCTTGGCGGTCGTCATGAAATCCGGGACGATGTCGTCATGCGAGCAGGCAAACAGCGGTCCCGTCCGCCCGAAGCCCGTTATCACCTCATCGGCGATGAAGAGAATATCGTATTGGCTGCAAAGGTCGCGGATCGCCTTCATCCAACCCATCGGTGGTACGATGACGCCGCCCGAACCCTGGATCGGCTCGGCATAGAATGCCGCCACCCGCTCGGGGCCGATCGCCTCGATCTTCGATTTGAGATCGAGGACGGATGCTGCAATGATCGCATCCGCGTCGCTGCCGACAGGGTTGCGATACGGATAGGGCGAGGGAATCTTGTGCTGCCAGTCAAACGGCACGCCAAAGCCGGCATGGAAACCGGGTAGCGCCGTCAACCCGGCCCCCACGGTCGAGGAACCGTGATAACCCTGTTCGATCGAGATGAACTGATCGCGTTCAGGTCTGCCCTTGGCATGCCAGTAATAGCGCACGAAACGCACAGTGCTGTCGACGGCGTCAGATCCACCGAGCGTGAAATAGACATGGTTGAGATCGCCTGGTGCGCGGTCGGCAAGTTCGGCGGCCAGCCGAATGGCCGCTTCGCAGCCGAGATCGAAATAGCCGGTCGCATAGGGCAGTTCGCGCATCTGGCGAGCTGCCGCCTCGACGATGCTTTCATGCCCGTAGCCGGCGTTCACGCACCAGAGCCCAGCAAATCCATCGACCAGCTGGTGGCCAGATGCATCGGTGACGGTTGCGCCCTTGGCGGATCTCAATACCCGCACGCCGAGCTTTTCGTGTCCGCGATAGGATGAAACCGGATGGATGAGGTGCGCGCGATCGAGTTCGATCAGCGAGTTGGCGAGCATGATGTTCTCCAGATTATCCGAAAGCCTGATTGGCCAATGCAAATATCCTTGCGTCCTGGCTGACCATCGCTTCGCCAGTCTGCCGTCGCATGGCGATGCCGCCGCCGACATGGTCGAGGCCGATCTGCGCCAGCCAGCCGGTCAGTCCCGAGGCTTCATTCGTATCGACGCGCAGGAAAGAACTCGACTTGCGAAGGGCAAGCGCTGATATCAGCGACTTCGCATCCGCGGCACTCGATGCCACCACGGGTCCGATCAGATCGCCGCGACCAAAGGCGCGCAGCGCTCCATAGGATTCGACGCGACCATTGCGCCGAACGACCGCCACCTGTGCCACGGCCGAAAGCACATCGAGGAGCGTGCCGCGATCGGCACCAAAGGCCGCGCGATCAAGCGC
The DNA here is from genome assembly GCF_044769665.1 of Rhizobium sp. NPDC090279. Classification (NCBI taxonomy): domain Bacteria; kingdom Pseudomonadati; phylum Pseudomonadota; class Alphaproteobacteria; order Hyphomicrobiales; family Rhizobiaceae; genus Rhizobium; species Rhizobium sp. NPDC090279. Next base: position 871,586 of record NZ_JBIVYI010000001.1, read on the forward strand.
CTTGATTGCGGGAAAATCACCAGCGGCTGCAGCCTCTACCTCTCCGAGCGGGACAAGATCGCCGAGATGTCCCTGATGCTGAAATATCTCCCCCTCGGCGACGAAGCCGAGCTTGCGATAGAGCGGCAGGCCGTCGGTCGTCGCGATGAGCCTCAGGGGGCGACCGCCGGCAAGCGCCATCGCCTCGTCCATGAGCTTGCGGCCAAGGCCGCGGCCGCGCATCGCTTCATCGACGATCACCATATTGATCGTCGCGCAATCCTCGCCATAGGGAGTCATCAGGATCGTGCCCACGACGCTGCCCGCCTCGTCGACCGCTGCGATGCCGCGGCTTAAGCGCTGACCCATGTGCCAGTCCTCGGCACGATGGGGCCATTTGGCTTGGCGCGACAGCGCCAGGGCGCCGTCGACATGCTCCGATGTGAAGCTGACCAGGTTTATGTCGTCGGTTCGCATGAGGCATCCTTTCCTTGTCTCAAGTCTCGGTGATGCGCGCGGGGCAGATCAACTGAAGGCGTGCTTTGTCGTGATATCTTTCGCCGTAGGGAATGCGATTGGCCGCATCTTATGCTGTCGATGCCTTATCCATGGCTCGCCAATGGCCCAAGAAACGGTGTCGCGTTGCCTTGCAGCTGCAACACTCTGCCAAACGACGCTGTGCATACGGAACAATATGCTTTGCGGAGACGCCAATTCGATCACGCCCGCCGCAGGACTTCGGCCTATGATCGTCTGAGCGAAGATCGCAGATGCCCTTTAGATAGAGGACGAACGCACATGGCGCCTTTCCGGCCGAAATACATCACCTTCGACTGCTACGGCACGCTTATCAATTTTGAAATGGCCGAGGCGGCGCGCGATATTTATGGATCGCAGCTCGACGAAGCGAGGATGCAGCAGTTCACCAGAAACTTCGCCGCCTACCGGCTGGACGAGATCCTCGGCGACTGGAAGCCCTACGCCGCCGTCGTTCACAATTCCATCGAGCGGACCTGCCGCGCCAATGGCGTTCGATTTCGCGCTGAGGATGCCAACGCGATCTACGAACGCGTGCCCGGCTGGGGGCCACATGCGGATGTACCGGCCGGGCTGGCCAAGGTCGCCAAGGAGATCCCGTTGGTAATCCTGTCCAATGCGATGAACAGCCAGATCATGTCCAATGTGGAGAAGCTCGGTGCGCCGTTCCATGCGGTCTATACCGCCGAGCAGGCCAATGCCTACAAGCCGCGCTTCAAGGCGTTCGAATACATGTTCGATATGCTTGGTTGCGGGCCCGAGGATATTCTGCATTGCTCCTCCTCCTTCCGCTATGACCTGATGTCGGCACATGATCTCGGCGTCAAGAACAAGGTCTGGGTCAACCGCGGCCATGAGCCTGCCAATCCCTATTACGGATATATCGAGATATCGGACATCTCCGGACTGCCTGCCGTCGTCGGGCTTTGAGGGAAGGTGTAGCCGATGAAATTCGTCTCCTACTGGCATGATACGTCACCAGCCTTTGCGGGGGGACGGCAAGGTCCGCTCGAAGGGCATTTCGATGCCTGTATCATAGGAGGCGGTTTCACCGGGCTTTCCGCAGCCCGGCAATTGGCAAAGGCGGGCGCCAGGGTGGTTGTCCTAGAAGCCGAGCGTGTCGGCTGGGGCGCGTCGGGCCGCAATGGCGGTCATCTGAACAACGGGCTTGCGCACAGCTATCCGGCGGCCAAGGCCGGACTCGGCAAGGACAGGGCTGTCGCGCTGTATCGGGCGATCGATGCTTCCATCGATACGATCGAAGCTCTCATTGCGGAAGAAGGGATCGACTGCGACTTTCGTCGTGCGGGTAAGCTGAAGCTGGCGTCGAAACCACAGCACTTCGGTTCGATCGCCCGTAATTTCGAAGCTGTTCACGCCGAGGTCGATCCGGACACCGCATTGCTCTCGCCCAGCGACCTCAAAACCGAAGTCGGCTCCCCCTTTCATGGGGCGATGCTTTTCAAGAAGAGTGCGATGATGCATATGGGCCGGTATGCGGCAGGTCTCGCCGATGCAGCTGTCCGCCACGGCGCGGTGATCTACGAGGCCGCGCCTGTCACGAGCCGGACCCAGGAAGAGGGCCGACATCGGCTGGTGACCCCGCGCGGCGAGATCACCGCGGACAACGTGCTGGTGGCGACCGGCGCCTATACGACGCCGAATTTCGGCTATTTCCGCCGGCGGATCATCTCGGTCGGCAGCTTTCTGATCGCGACCCGGCCGCTGACGGCGGACGAGGTTGCTTCGGTCATGCCCGGAAACCGCACTTGCGTCACCTCGATGAATATCGGCAACTATTTTCGCTTGTCGCCAGACAACCGGCTGCTCTTCGGTGGACGGGCGCGATTTTCTGCTACCTCCGATCACCGTTCCGATGCCAAGAGCGGCGCAATCCTGAAGGCAGGCTTGGCCGAGATATTCCCGCAGCTTGCCCGCGTCGACGTGGATTATTGCTGGGGTGGCCTGGTTGACATGACCAAGGACCGCTATCCGCGCGCCGGCTATCATGACGGCGCCTGGTATGCGATGGGTTATTCCGGCCACGGCGCGCAACTGTCGACGCATCTCGGCATGATCATGGCCGATGCCATGCTCGGCCGCGAGGATCGCAATCCCATGAAGGATGTCGACTGGCCGGCTGTGCCTGGTCATTTCGGCAAACCGTGGTTCCTGCCGTTCGTGGGCTTTTACTACAAGATGCTGGACAAGTTTCAGTGACGATAATCGTCGGACTCTGGTGGGACTGATCTATCCGTCGTTAAGGGCGGAGTCCCGGCCGCCGACAAGCCCGGTCGAAACCACGGTCTCGAAATACTCGACCTTCAAATCGAAGGAGTGCAAAAGTTTCTGCGTGCTCGGCTTCACCACCGCATCGTCAAAGTCGCCTTTGCCGAAATGGCCGGCAGAGATCATGTCGGCCCAAAAGCTCATGACCACCAGCTCATTGTTTTCGCCTCGCACTTTGCGGGCGAGGGTCGCGCCAAGGTGGCCGGGCAGTTGCGCCATTTCGACAAAAGTTGTCGTTTCAAGATGCCTTGCGTAAGCGGCCAGCACCTCGTCTGAGCCGGCGACGGCTCGCCAAGAACGAATGATCATGTCCACTCCATATCCGCCCGACGCGTGCTGATGGATTTCATTGGCGGGCCCCGGTCATGATCTATGCATCACTTTCATTGTCTCGCAACCGCAATTGCTTGCGCAGGGTCGAGCCGTTTGCGGGATGGCAAGAAGCCAGAGCCGGTATTCGATACCATGGGCCTCGTGATCGTCAGGGCGGGTATGCCATCAGATCTAGGCGAGCCCGCCCATGTGAAAGCTCTTCATTTCGAGATATTCCTCGATACCGGCCTGCGCACCCTCGCGGCCGATGCCGGATTGCTTGATGCCGCCGAAGGGCGCGACCTCCATCGAAACTGACCCCGTATTGAGCCCTACCATGCCGAATTCCAGAGCTTCGCCGACGCGCCAGGCGCGCTTGAGATTGTCGGTGTAGAAATAGGAGGCCAATCCAAAGGGCGTGCCGTTGGCGATCGCAATCGCCTCCTCCTCGGTCTCGAAACGGAAGAGCGGGGCGACCGGTCCGAAGGTCTCTTCGCCGGCAAGCTCCATGTCCGTCGTCGCGCCGGTCAGGATGATGGGAGCGGTATATTGCCCGCCGTCGGGCAGTTGGCGGGCCGCCGTGATAATCGTAGCACCCTTGGTCAAGGCGTCGCGGACATGCCGGTCGATCTTCTCGATGGCCGCTCGGTTAATCATTGGGCCGATCGACACGCCTGCCTCGGTGCCCGGCCCGACCTTCATGGCATCGACCTTTGCCTTCAACTTGGCCGCAAAGGCGTCGTAGACTCCCGATTGCACGAGAAGCCGGTTGGCGCAGACGCAGGTCTGGCCGCCATTGCGGAATTTGGAGGCAAGTGCGCCTTCGACGGCCAGGTCGAGATCGGCGTCGTTAAAGACGATGAAGGGTGCATTGCCGCCGAGCTCGAGGCTTAGCCGCTTGATGTTGTCCGCGGCGCCGCGCATCAAAAGCGCGCCCACCCTGGTCGAGCCGGTGAAGGAGATCTTGCGCACGGTTTCGTTGCGCATGATCTCATCGCCGATATCGGCCGGCATACCGGTGACGATATTGATGACGCCGGCCGGAATACCCGCGCGTTCGGCGAGAAATCCGAGTGCGAGAGCGGAGTAGGGGGTGAATTCAGAAGGCTTGATGACGACGGTACAGCCTGCCGCGAGAGCCGGCGCGACCTTGCGCGTAATCATGGCATTGGGAAAATTCCAGGGCGTGATGATGCCGCAGACACCCACCGGCTCCTTGAGCACGATGATGCGGCGATCGGGCGTGGGGGAGGGAATCGTATGGCCGTTGATGCGGCGCGCTTCTTCGGCGAACCATTTGACGAAGGACGCGCCATAGCGGATTTCTCCGCGCGCCTCGTCGAGTGGTTTACCCTGTTCCGTCGTCAGGATGAGGGCAAGATCATCGACGTTTTCAAGCATGAGATCGTGCCAGGCCTCCAGGAGGGCCGCGCGTTCCGCATTGGTCTTGCGCTTCCAGCTCCGCTGCGCGTGCTCGGCGGCGGTGATCGCAAGGCGGGTTTCCGCGGAACCCATATCGGGCACGGTGCCGATGGCTGCCTGTTTGGCCGGGTCGTGAACATCCACTGTAGCGCCCGACGCCGCGCCGAGCCAGCGACCGTCAATCAATCCCTTGTCGCGGAAAAGCTGCTTGTCCTTCAAATTCAACATGAGGTCCTCTGCGGTCATGAAAGCGCGGCAATGACGCCGGCGGTGATGGTTTCCGTGCGGTCTCTGCCCTGGATGGTGCCGATGCCGAGCGCTGTCGCACTTTCCATGGCTGCGATGACGCGGCTTGCCGCATCCCTCTCGCCCAGATGATCGAGCATCATCGCCCCGGACCAGATGGCGGCCATCGGATTGGCGATGCCGAGCCCTGCAATATCCGGAGCCGAACCGTGAACCGGTTCGAACATCGAGGGCGCGCTGCGTTGCGGATTGATGTTGGCCGAAGCCGCAAATCCGAGCCCGCCCTGAATGGCGGCGCCAAGATCGGTCAGGATATCGCCGAACAGGTTGGAGGCGACGACGACATCGAGGCTTTCCGGCGCCATCACCATGCGAGCTGCCATGGCGTCTATGTGATAGCTCGATACTTCGACATCGGGATATTCGGCCGAAAGCCTGGCGGTGATCTCGTCCCAGAACACCATGGAATATTTCTGGGCGTTGGACTTGGTGACGGAGGCAAGCTTGCCGCGCCGGGCGCGGGCCTGCTCGAAGCCGAAGCGCAGGATGCGCTCGACGCCAGTGCGGGTAAAGATCGATGTCTCCACCGCCACTTCATCGGCCGTACCCTGATGGACGCGGCCACCGGCGCCCGAATACTCTCCCTCGGTGTTTTCACGGATGCAGAGAATATCGAATTTTTGCGCTCGCAACGGGCCCTGCACGCCCGGCAGCAGCCTGTGCGGCCGGATATTGGCATATTGCACGAAGGCCTTACGGATCGGCAGCAGCAAACCATGAAGCGATACTGCATCGGGCACTTCGGCCGGCCAGCCGACGGCACCCAGTAGGATGGCATTGAACGGTCTCAGGATCTCGATCCCATCTTCGGGCATCATCCGCCCCGTCTCCTTGTAGAACCGGCACGACCAGGGGAATTCGGTGCCGTTCAATGCGAAGCCGCAGGTTTTTGCGGCGACCTGCAGCACCGACCAGGCGGCATCCGTCACGTCCCGGCCGATGCCGTCGCCGGGGATCAGGGCAATGGAGTAGGTCTTCATGGTTTTGGTCCCTCAAAGGCTGATGAGCACGCTCTTGGTCTTGCGGTTGGCGAGATAGGCTTCGCGCCCCAGGTCCTTGCCGATGCCGGAGCGCTTGTAGCCTCCGGTCGGCAGGATATGATCCCGCGAGCGGCTGTAGCGGTTGACCCAGATCGTGCCCGCCTGGAGCTGCCTGCTAAGGCGGATGGTGCGCGACAGGTCCGATGTGAACAGGCCTGCAGCCAACCCGTAGGTCGGATGATCGGCAAGCGCCATCGCTTCCTCTTCGTCCTTAAAGGTCTGCAATGTCAGGACCGGCCCGAAGATTTCCTCGAGGATGGCCGGAGAGGATTGATCGAGATCGGTCAGGAGTGTCGGTTCGTAGAAATAGCCCTGCCTGTCCATCGGCTTGCCGCCGGTCACGCAGCGGCCGCCGTTTTCAATGGCAGCGCCGACGATAGCGTCGATCCTGTCGCGCTGACGCTCGGAGATGATCGGCGAGTAGCGCGTGGCTTCGTCCCAGGTTGGACCGGGGCTGATATCGGTCATCCGTGCGACGAGCGCCTCGGTGAATTGATCGGCAACGCTTGCCTCGACGATGACACGCGTCGCGGCGACGCAGGCCTGGCCGGCATTGAACAGGAGGCTGCCGACGATCGCATCGGCCGCCTTCGAAAGATCGGCGTCCTTGAAGACGATCTGCGGGCTCTTGCCGCCAAGCTCCAGGGTGACGGGCTTGATGCCCGAGCGGGCGATATTCTCCATGATCGCCGAACCCGCGCGCGTCGAACCCGTGAAGCTGACCTTGGCGATCTCCGGATGGCCGGTCAGCGCCGTGCCGGTGGTAAGTCCGTCTCCGAGTACGACATTGAAGAGGCCGGCGGGCAGGCCCGCCCTGATGGCGAGTTCGGCGAGATATACCGTCGAAAACGGCGTCATTTCCGAGGGTTTGAGAACGACGGCATTGCCGGCGGCGAGCGCTGGCCCGAGCTTCCAACCAGCCATGGAGACAGGGAAGTTCCAGGGTGTGATCGCGCCGACGATGCCATAGGGTTCGCTGAGGATCATGCCGAAGGTCGCGTCATCGGTCGGCACGACATCGCTGCCTTCCTTGTCGGCAAATTCGGCAAAGAAGCGGATCTGCTCGGCCGTGACCGCGATGTCGCCTCCCACCAGCTGATTGATCAGGCGGGTCGACGACAGCGCTTCGATCCGGGCAAGCGTGTCCGCCTCCGCTTCGATCAGGTCCGCCCAGGCATGCAGCACCCTGACGCGTTCCCGGGGGCGTACGCCGGCCCAGTTGCTTGCTTTCAATGCTGCCTTGGCCGATTGGATAGCCTGTTCGACCAGATCGGGACCGGCGATCGGGCAGCCCGCATAGGCCTTGCCATCCGAGGGTCTGCACATGCGAATCTCGCCAGGGGCCGCAACGAGCTCCCCGCCGATGAAATGGCCGATCGGCAAAGGCAATGTGTCGGGATCGAAACTCAGGCCCATCGGACGTTCTCTCTAAGGCGTTTGCCCAGAGCCTACTGCTGGCTCGCGAGCAGCATGCTTCGTTGACATTGCACATACCGACGATTCTTGCGTTTTAACGCGAGTGGGCAGTGGTTTCTTTTGCGGATGGCCGCGCCGTCGCCGCCTTTATCCCACGGTGACGTAGATCTTGCGAACCGTCTCGATCGTCTTCCATCTTCCGACAAAGCCCGGCTTCATCACGAAACTGTCGCCTGCCTTGTACAGCAGCGGCTCGCCGTCGTCGGGCGTGATTTCGACGACGCCGGAGAGGATGTGGCAGAATTCGAATGTTTCGCCCTTGATCGAGCGTGTCTCGCCGGGCGTTGCCTCCCAGACGCCGGTGCGCACCGTGCCATCCTTCGCTTCATCCTGTGGCCAGGTCTTGAACGATGGATCGCCGGCGATCAGCCTTTCCGGCAGGGCCTTGGATTCGCGCGGAGCCGAGTGTGGATCGGTGATGACGGTTTTGAGCAGAGACATGCTGGTCCTTTCGCTTCTATGATTTCAGTATCCGCGCTTGCGGTCGATGAGCCCGATCGGGTCAAGTCCGGCACGAAGACGCCGGATATTGTCGACCACCGCGCGGGCCGCGGATTCGGGCTGCGTCACGCTGGCGATATGCGGGGTGAGCATGATTTTCGGATGCCGCCAGAATGGGTGATCCGGCGGTAGCGGCTCCGGATCGGTCACGTCGATGGCCGCACCCGCCATAAGGCCGGCATCGAGTGCTTCAAGCAGTGCTGCGCCGTCGAGTTGCGGGCCGCGGCCCGCATGCACGAGCATCGCGCCCGCCGGCAGCGTGCGAAGAAGCTCCGCGTTCAGAAAACCGGTCGTCTCCGGGGTCAGCGGCAACAGGCAGACGAGGATATCGGTCGCCGACAGCATGGCTATCAGGCCGGCATTGCCGTGATGACACGCGATCCCCTCGATTGTCCGGGGCGATCTGCTCCAGCCTGAGAGCGGAAAGCCGAAAGGTTTCAGCCGCTCGAGCACCGCCGCTCCAAGGACGCCCAATCCCAAGACCCCTATACGCCTGTCTTGCGCCTGGCGCTGCGGAATGGCGCGCCATTCTCCGGCGCGCTGCTGGGCGAGATAGGAAAGAAGGCCGCGATGCAGCGCCAGCACGGAGAGTGTCACATATTCCTGCATCATTCTGACGATGCCGTCCTCGACCATGCGGACGATCTTGACATGCTCAGGCACAAGATCGGTTTGGAACTGGTCGACGCCCGCGCCGATCGAGAACAGAATTTCAAGATTGCGGTAGCGGGCGAGATCATCTGGCACCGCCCATGTAATCAGGTAGCGCACCTCGTCCGGATCGACGCTTGCCGGGTCCATGGAGAAGGCCAGATCTGGCAGTTCCTCGGCGAAGCTTTGGGCGAAGACGGCGCCGCGCTTGGCATCCGAATTGAAGAGAAAGGTCATGCCGATTGCTCCTTCAGGCCTGTGCGCATTGCTTCGCCAGGGCCATGATCATTCGGTGGCACTCTTGAAGTTCGGTCTCCAGGATGAATTCGTCCGGCTTGTGGGCGCGGTCGATATCGCCCGGACCGCAGATGATCGCGTCAATGCCGGCCGCCTGATAGAGGCCGGCTTCGGTCCCGTAGCTGACCGCGGCGAGCGATGGTCTGCCGGTGATTTCCTCCAGCAGGGTTGCGAGCGGCGCGTCCTTCGCAAGCGACAGCGCGGGATAGGCGCTGAGCGGGGTCCAGTCCACGGAGAAGCCCTGTTCGCCAAGCATCTCCGCGCTGTGTTTGATGGGAACAAGCAGTTCCTCGGGGTCCACATCGGCTATCCCGCGTGCCTCAAGGTCGAGGTGGCAATTGTCGGGGACGATGTTCAGCGCCCGCCCGCCGGAAATGACACCTGCCTGAAGTGTCGAATAGGGAGGCTCGAATACTGGATCGAATGGGCCAAGCGTCAGTTTCCGCGCCTCGTCGACCGCAGCATTGAGCACCTTCGACATGGCATGAATGGCATTGAGCGCGAGATCCGGACGGGATGAATGGCCCGCCCGTCCAGCGATCGTGACACGAGCCGCCGCTTTCCCCTTATGGGCGCGCACGGCCTGCATGCGGCTCGGCTCGCCGATGATAGCACCTTGCGGATGTGCGCAGAGCTCCTTGAGGCGTGCCAGGAGGTGCGGCACCCCCCGGCATCCCGCCTCTTCGTCATAGGAGAAAGCGAGATGGATGGGGCGGCCAAGATTTGCCCTGGCAAGATCCGGCGCGGCAGCGAGTGCGGCGGCAAGAAACCCTTTCATATCGGTCGTGCCGCGCCCATAGAGCCTGTCCGCCTCCTTTCTGAGCGCGAAAGGCTCCGAGGTCCAGCTCGGCTCCCCAGCGGGCACGACATCCATATGTCCGGACAGAATATAGCCCGCGACATCTCTGGGGCCGATCGTGGCAAAGATGTTGGACCTGTCGCCTTCGGGTCCGGTAAGCACGGTGACGTGGATTCCGAGATTTTCCAGATGTGCCCTGATCCAGTCGACGATACCGGCATTTGGCGTGCTGACGACGCTGGGAAAGGCGACAAGACGGGCGAGGATTTCAATCGTGTCCATGTGGTCCTCAAAGCTGGCCAGACTTGCCGTGATCTACGTTGCGGGCCATGCCCCGGTCTCGGCCGGGCGCAGGCTTAGGGAACTGCCTGACGGCTGCTGGGTAGCGTAGGAGCGGCGACATTGTTCGATCTCATCGGCGGCTGTGGCAATTTGCGGACAATTCGCCAGTAGCATTGGCGTTTACATTCATAATTGCATGCCGAATGTCGGGATGTTTCAGTCGATTGTTGTGCGGCCAGAGGCAATTCGAGCTAATTGTATCGACGGGCGTCGCGTATTGTTGCTGGCGAGGAGCGCCTCTGTTTTGGCGTATGATTACGGGTAGCAAGTTTTGAGGTGGTCCAGTGAAGGTGTCAGACAATTTGCGGGTCGATGCTTTCTCCATGCATATCGGCGACATCAAGGACGTGGAACTCGATCAGTTGCACGCACTGTCGATCTCCGTCCGGTGGCCACATCGAGCCGAGGACTGGGAATTTCTGCGGCAGACGGGCAGCGGCATCGTCGCGCTTGACGAGATCGGTCGCGTCATGGGATCTGCCATGTGGTTTCCGCACGGCGATGGGTTTGCTACTATCGGGATGGTGATTACGTCTCCGCGCTTGCAGACCAATGGTACCGGCCAATGGCTCATGAACGGGATACTGGACAAGGTTGCGGGACGCCGTCTCAGCCTCAGCGCGACCCAAGCAGCGCGCCGTCTATACCTCTCTCTGGATTTCAAGCCGGAAAAAACGGTCTACCAATGTCAGGGGGAGGCGCGGATCGCAAAGGATTTTGCGTCGCTGGCCCTGGGGGGCAAGGTGCGGCAGCTTGGCGCCGACGATCTTGAGGCAATCCTACGGCTCGATACGATCGCATTCGGTGCCGATCGCTCGGAGCTGCTCAGGCGTCTCGATGAGCAGTCGATCGGTTACGGTCTGTTCCACGGAGCGGATTTGCAGGCTTTTGCACTGTGCCGGCCTTTCGGACGCGGCCATGTCGTCGGACCGGTCGTTGCGTTGAATGATGCTGATGCGATCGCCGTGGTCGCGCCGCATGTGGCGCGTCATGCAGGCCAATTCCTCCGTCTCGATACCCATATGGAGACCGGCGACTTTGCGTCTTACGTGTCGCAGTGTGGCATGATCGTCTATGATACTGTCCTGACGATGTCGCTTGGAAATCATCCCGCCAATAGAAACAAGGCTGTAGCCGGGACGATGGCTACCTATGCTCTTGTCAGCCAAGCGCTTGGCTGAGGTTTCGTTGCATGGAGATCGGCATGAGACATGCTTACCGCTCTCATATCGGCGGTGTCTCGACCGATCCCGGTAGTCTAGCGACGTGATGTGATCGCAGCAGCAGCCGAATTCCTCATCCTCAAGAAAGAGGCATTTGCGGCCATCCAAACAAATCGAACGGTCGATTAAACCGGCACAATATTCCGCCATCTTTGTCGTAGCGTAGGCATCATCAACATAACGGTGCAAGGATACAGCCGCATACTGGCTGGATCATTCGGGTCACGATCGAGGATCTCCCGTCTTGCTGACAGCGCTCCCCCCTACACTTTGATGATGAGTGGTTGAGGTGACACGCAAATCTGGTTATCTGCCGGTCCGTCCAATTCGCGAACAATAAGGTTATGGCCGCATGGCTCCAAATTTCCTCGTCACGCATTCCGGCGGCTTTCATGCCGACGAAGTGCTGTCCAGCGTCATTCTTACGCGGCTTTTCCCCGACGCGCGGCTGGTTCGCAGCAGGACGGCGGAATGGATCACCCCTGGCGCTGATCGCATCGTCTACGATGTTGGTGGCGCATATGATATGGCTGCTGGGATTTTCGATCATCACCAGCGCGGCGCGCCGCAGCGCGATGATGGTCAGCCCTTCAGTTCATTCGGTTTGATCTGGAAACATTTCGGCTGCGACTACCTGACCGCCCTGTCTGTCCCGAACGCCTTTGTCGAAACCGTATATGCTGCTTTCGATGCCAGCTTTGTCTTGCCAATCGACCTAGTCGACAATGGTGCCCTCAGCCCGGATAGCGCCGGCTTGCTGGCGGGATTGACCCTGCCGTCCTTGCTCGAAGCATTGAAGCCTGTCTTCGACGATGCTGATCCGGAGGCAACCGATCGGGCATTCCATACCGCGGTCGCGATCGCCCGCAATTTTGTAGAAGCGAAGATTGCTGGGCTCCATGCGAAACTGCGTGCCGAAGCTCTGGTGCTGCGGGCGATCGCGTCCGCGGGGGAGGGGCGCATTCTCGAGCTGCCGATGGGCATGCCGTTTCGTCCAGCAATCGTCAAGGCAGGCGCCGATCATCTCCTGTTCGTGGTCCATCCGCGCGAGGCCGATTGGTGCCTGACCGGAATTCGCCGAGCGGAGGAGGGGTTCGAACTGCGCGCAGACCTTCCTGCCACCTGGGCGGGCTTGAGCGGTCGTGACCTGGAAGTGGCCACGGGAATTGAGGGTGCCAGTTTCTGCCATAACGGCCGTTTTATTGCGGCCGCCAAAACGCAAGAGGCCGCACTCGCTCTGGCGAAATTAGCAGTGGAGGACGCCGAGAAAAGAGCCGGAGCTGTCACAACGCCTTAGAGCCGGTTTTCCGGCTCATGTTCCTCGCCTACGCATCAGAACCAGAAAGTAGGGCGCGCCGATCAGCGAGCAGCATGCCGACGGGGCGGCCAGTGCGTTCCGAGGCATGCTGTGCAATCGTCACCCGGTCTCACCCATCAGCCTGGCGGTGATGAGGCGAGCAAAACGTTCCGCCGTCGGCAGCGCGCCGAAGCCCCAGATCAGCGGAAGGTCGTAGACGGGGCCCGAGGCGAACCGAGCGATTGCGCCGGGATATCGTCAGCGGCGATGTTCATTGCGAATGCAGTGCGTTTGGAAGGTGAGCCATTGCCATGGAAAGCCCGGTTGGGAGCGCGCCGTTGACCGCTGCAGCCTGGATCAGCGGGCGGCATATCTGACTTATTAAAATCGGTATCAATTAGTCAAGTTATCGTCTCGGCAATTTCTGCTCCCGCAAGCATATTCTGCTGGGCTCTCCCTTTCCAGCCAATCGGGATAGAGCGAAAATGGTGGCGTATGCGCTGGCTCTAGTCCATCAAGAGCAAGCCACATTGTGATCGAGCTTGTTACTTTTCGAGCCGTATCCCTTGGCTTCCACTTGGGGAGGCTCCCTCGGCCAAGAATATGGTGCCTTACCCGGATATGCGGTGTCGGAAGGTGGCCTGCAAATTCGGCTGTTTAGAGGTTGGTTTCACCCTTTCGATGTCTTCGCCAGCATCTCACTCAGCGTTGCCGCCGAGAGCATGGCTTCGGCCAGGAGCTTCTTGAGTTTCTGGTTCTCTTCCTCCAATGCTCTTACCCTTCTGGCATCGAGACCGGCACTTCCGAACTGCAGGGATTGCCATCGATAGAAGGTCGGTTCGCTGATGCCGTGCCTGTGACAAACATCTGCCACCGTCACCCCGGCTTGGTGCTCCTTCAGAATGCCCGTGATCTGGTCGTTGTCGAATTTTCTCTTGCCCATCACCGCTTCAGTCCTCACGAAATGCTCTGTTGAAGCTGTCGAGGAGTGGTCTGATGGCATAGAACGCCACGCTGCTTTTGCCCGTTTCGATCAGTGCTTGCGCAGGCATGCCCGCGACCAGTTCGACATCGCTCATTTTCGCCAACCGCTCGTCCGTTACCCGGATCGTCGCGGCAAAATAGGGCTGGCCGCTCTGTGCATCGGTGAGACGGTCCGCCGATACATACTCGACCCGACCTTTCAGAAGTGGAACGCGCCGCTGATTGTATGGAAGGAGGTGAACCTGTGCCTCGAGCCCCGCGCGGACGAGATTGATGTCTTCCGGTCGGACGTGGGCTGATACGATGAGGCGATCGGCGCGGGGCAAAAGATCGACGAGCGGTTCGCCCGCGCCGATCACGCCACCGGCCGTGTGGATGCGCAGATTCATGATCGTTCCATCTTCGGGAGCGCGGATATCGGTCCTTGAAAGTTGGTCGTCGATCGCCCACAGACGCTCGCGCAATTGCATGATCTGGCTTTCGGTGTCGCGCATGCCTTGTGCGACCTCACTCAACCGGTCGCTCTCGATCTTGGCAAGGTCGGCCTGTGACTCGCTGATCACCTGGTAGGCGCGAGAGATCTGCGCATCTACCTGGCCCTGCTGGCCAGCAAGGTCTGCTTTTTCCCGCTGGAGGTTGAGAAGTGTGTTCTTTCTTTCCAATCCTTTGGCGTTGAGTGCCGTAACCTGATCCAGTTCCTGCTGCGAGATTGCCGTTCTGTCGGTCAGTGCTGACTTCTGCGCGCCAAGTCCGACGATTTCCTGCCGCACCTGCCCGATTTTCTCGTTGGTGATGCCAACTTCCGCCTGCATGACCTGGCGACGCGCTTCGAAGATCTTCCGTTGCCCCGTCAAAATCGCACCGACCGAAGGATCTCTGTCCATTGCTGTCCTGAGGTCCTGCGGAAAGGCGATATGGTCGGCGCCCGTCTGTTCGGCAAGCAGGCGGGCACGGCTTCCTTCTGCGTCCCAAAGTTGCCCTTGAATACTGTCGCGCTCCGAGCGAGACTTCGTGTCGTCGAGTTCTATCAAGACTTGTCCGGCTGTGACCGTATCGCCGTTTTTGACGAGTATCCGTCGCACAATTCCGCCTTCCAGGTGCTGAATGGTCTTACGGCTGGACTCCGGTTCGATGACGCCCGATGCAACCGCTGCGCTTTTCAGCGGCGCCAGAACCGACCAGATTCCCAAGCCGACTATGAAGACGCCGACCAACAGGTTCCCTGTCCAGATAACGCCTCTGAGCCCCGGCATGGGCGAAGGGGGGGCGGGCCCGCGCTGCTTCTGCTCGATCACCGGCGAATAGGCCGCCAGTAGCTTGGGCGTCGCAATCGATCGTTCAACGAACCGTTGGCTCGCTCTTGATGAATTTGAAAATCTTGCCAGCGTTGCGTCCAGTTGAACAAGGGTCATGGCGTCCCTCCTTACGTTCCCGTTTGCGATGGCGGTTGAAGATGCGTTTCGTAAATCCGCTCACTGTCGCCGAAGGCAGCCACGGTCCCGTTGCGCATAATCGCAATCTTGTTGGTGACTGGCAGGATACCCATCCGGTGGGTTATGATCACAACCGTCATGCCCCTCAATTTCATGCGCTCGATCGCCTTGTACAGCATGCGTTCGCCGTCATAATCCAGGCTCGAATTCGGATCGTCGAGGACGATGAGGGACGGATTTCCATAGGCCGCCCTTGCCAGTCCCAGCTGTTGGCGCTGAGCGCGAAGGAGCAGGCTTCCACCTTCGCCGATATCGGTCTCGTAGCCCTTTGGCAGCCGCATGATCGCCTCGTGCAATCCAACCAGCTTCGCGGCATCGATCGCCTTGGCGGGATCTCCTCCATCCAGCCGGCCGATCACATCCTTGATTGCTCCGCCGAAGAGCTCGATGTCCTGCGGCAGGTATCCGACGTGGTGGGTCCCTCCGCAAAGGCGCAGAGCCGAAATGTCTACCCCGCCAAGAAGAGCGCACCCGCTCGTTGCTTGTACAACGCCGGCGATGACCCGACCTAGCGTCGATTTTCCCGATCCCGACGGGCCGATGAGCGCTATGCAATCGCCTGGCGCGAGGCGCAACGTGATACCGGTCAATATCTGCCTGTTGGCGAATGGCTGAATGTAGCCGACATTGTCGAGAACGAGACCATTCGGTTCCGGTTGCGGCACCGTTCGGGCATCGTGTTCCGATGCTATGGCGATCAACATTCGGTTCAGGCGACTGAAGGCATTCCGAGCGAACGTCAGGGAGCGCCATGCACCTATCGCGCCCTCGATCGGCGCCAGCCCGCGCCCGAGCAGCAGGCTCGCAACGAAGATGATGCCGGGGCTGCTGTTGCTTGCGAGCACCAGCCATGTGGCAGATCCCATCATCAGGATCTGCGCGAGTGTGCGGATCGATTTGGAGAAACCAAGAATGATCTCCGTCCGGTTCATCGCGATGTCCTGCGCTCTTCTTGCCATTTCCGCATCGCGATAGACGAGCAGCGCTGCGCCATACTGCATGCCCATTGCCCGGATCACCTCGATGTTTCTGAGGGCGCTCGCAAATCGCAGATAGCTCCTCGAAAGGGCGAGGTTGGCGCGGGTAAGCGGCTCTTGCGTCGCCAGTTCCGTGAGGAATGCAAACAGCAGAAGCGCAAGTGCGCTCACAATGCCGATGGTTCCAAGCAGCGGATGAACAAGAAAGAGCAGGAGCAGGAAGACCGGCGCCCAGGGGACGTCAAAGAAAAGGGAGCTTGCCGGTGAATCGAGAAATTGGCGCAAGGTGGCCAGGTCCCTGTAGCACTCGGTGGCGGCTCCTGCATCGGCGCGAGCGGCATATTCGAATGATGCGGTGAGTACCATGGGCCGTAGTCTGTGATCCAGCCAGCTGCCGATGCGCGAAAGAGCTGCCCGACGCACGATATCCAGCGTGGACCCGACCACGACGGCGATGGCGATGATGATTGTGAGCATCAGGAGTGTGTCAGCGCTTCGGCTCGACAGGACCCTGTCGTAGATCTGCAGAAGATAGACGGAGGGCGCTAGAAGAAAGAGATTGTAGCCGCAGCTATAGAGGAAAACCAACCCGAAGGCTCCGGCACAAGCCCGAAGCGCAACAACGAGCTGTGTCTGTGGGCGCGATGGCTTTACAGAAAGCGTTGCCATTATCCGATCTCGCTCCACTGATGCTGAAAAGACGAGGCTGTCGGCGCGGGCTCCACAACCTATGAGGGTCGCCAGCCGAAGCCGGCGACCCGCAGGGCCTAGGGTTCATGAACCAAGATGGCTGAGATCGATATGGCCGAAGTCGTTCGAGAAATGATCGAGAGCATTGTTCACGGTCGTCGTTGAGGGGTCCGTGTGAACCAATGCTGCCGAGATGTCACCGCCTTGAGCCAAGTTGCCGTTACCGCCGTTGCCGCCGACGCCCGCGAGGATGGTGGCATGCTGATCAGCCATAAGCTGAGTATATTGCGTCGCCGTCGTATCCGCGCTTACCGCCGCCGTGTCGCCGCCGCTCACGCTTCCCTGGCTGCCGTTGGAGTGAGAATCTCCCCCAGCGCCGCCGGCGCCACTGTTCGTGACCGCCGCCAGGAAGCCATTCTGGGCTTGAGCAAAGCCACCGGGTCCGCCGCTGCCGGCAGTCCAATCCGCCATCTGCCCGACATGATCGCCGTTGTGCAGATCGGTAGATGCTCCTTCGACCGATTGCACGTTGGCGACGTACGCAACCGGGTTGTAGTCAATATTGCCATGGCTGATGCCATCGCCGCCGTTGCCGGCGCTCGCGTCGCCGGCAGTCGGGTCACTGAAGTGAATCGTGTCAGATATTTGTGGAATGGGCATTGATGTCCCTCCTTCAATTTCGTTGCGTCCGTGTTCGTTCTGCGGGGTGGGTATCCAGCATCCCACCGCCAGCAAATACAACCACAGGTAAATATTACTCGCGATTTAATCTGCGAGCTATCTAGATATTCGGTGACGTTCCTTCAGGCGTATGCTTGGAGGCGTCGGAGCGTCATTTTGACTTGAAACTTGGTGATTTGGCGCCGGAGGACCTGGTCGTGATTATGTCTGTGCCCTAGTCGAAGCGCTGCCCTTCTTCCAAGCAACGACTCCCTAAGCGAACTGCCTAAATTCCGAGGTTCTGATCGGGTTCCGCTTGACGGAGGAGATCCTGTTCGGCGCGGAAAAACCAGTATGTTGCACTGCAGGAGAGGGTGTTGCACGAAGCCGGGCCTCTATTCCAGAGCCGGATTTGTGTCCTCAAACTCGCTCGGCCGGATACTGCATCCATGACAGCCAAATGGCTACGGTCCTAGCCGACAGGATGTAGACGAATTGCAGGCTCTGCTTTTCCTGTTTTCAGATGCACAATGCCTGAACAATTCAAGTTGCATAGGCTGCACGCTCGGTGAGGCGTGCGGTTGAGCGCGGAATGGAGACGGCAATGCCGGAAATTCGTCCCCTATTGGAAGACTTGCCCAAGGCAGGCACCGATCAAAACCCCACCTCCAATTTGGCGGCGGGTCATCTGGCTCTGGTGCCGACTTGGCTTCCATTGGATGTCGCGTCTGGTCCGAACTATAATTCAGCCGGCAGCGGTGGCGATGGGATAAGCGAAGGCGTGATCGACAGCAATGCATTGGCCGTCTTTATGCCGTCCAATGCTGCTATTACCGGACCTCATTCGAGTGCCGACGCCTTCCAGGGCAATGACGCGCTCATCAATCAGCATCCCACCGAAATGGCAGGGATCGGCGGGAATGGCGGTAGCGGTAATGTTGCCATCGGTGGCGGCGGCGACGCCAATCATGCGGGCACCGGGGGCAGTGGCTTCTTCTACGGTGGGCTCGTAAGCACCGACGTTGCGGTGTTTGCCCCCGTGAACACTGCCGTGGCGGTAGGCCCTGGCGCGGAGGCTCATGCTGACCAATTGAACAACGCGATGTTCCTGCAAGGGGCAACCCAGATCGGTGGTGTCGGCGGTTCGGGCGGAGACCACAACATCGCAAGCCATGACTCGTCAACGAGCCCAGGAACTGCATTGACGTTTACTGGAGACAATTATGCTGGCCACGGTGGTGGTGGATACTTCGTCGGCAGCATGGTCGACGTGAACGTGGCCATCTTCTCACCGATCAACATCGCCGTGGGCGCCGCTGGCGGTTCGGCGGAGGCCCATCAGACAAACAACGCAGTTTTCGATCAGGGCACGATGCAGATTGCAGGCATCGGTGGCAACGGCGGTGGCTTCAACATGTCGTCAGGGACGATTTTTACCGGCAATCATGAGGCTGGCGGCGGCGGGATTGGATCGTCAACCGGCAGCATGGTAGACGTCAATCTTGCCTATTTCCATCCTATCAATATTGCCGTTCCCGCCGGTGGGACGGCGGACGCTCAACAGATCGATCATGTGCTCTACGATCAGCATGCGCTTCAGTTGGCTGGCGTCGGTGGTCATGGCGGAGGCGGCAACCTCACGGACGCTCATTCGGCCCTCGTAGACGATATTCTCGGCTTCATCCATACCTAGCGGACAGCCCCTTGCATTGCGGAGCCTCAATTGCACGAGGTCGTTCTCCGCGCCATCTTTCATGCCATATATCGGATCGCTTTCTCTGCCTGGCATCTCTCGGTGCCTATGCCGTGTTGCTGCTGCTTTAAGTTGATATATGAATGAAACCAAGCTGATCGGCAGCTCGTTGTATCCCCCACACTCTTTTCCATAGCAGATCGGTTGTCTTTTCCGTGTTTTGAACATTTTGTTGACCCGTTTGCTGCATGCGAATTCGGAGAAGTTGCAATATCCATAGCGACACGTCGATTCCACAGTTCCTCATAAGTAGGTGTTTCGACATGTTATACATGTTTTAGTTGTCTATCGCTCATGTCTTGTAGACTATAAGAACTATCGTGAGAGATAAGACTATTGATATCGAGAGTACCACTTTTTTGCATCATGACATGAAACGAGAGCAGGAATAATATGGATTGCTGTTGGGCTGCAAATATTCGGGGGAGCACGCAGATGTCCAACAGTGCTAAAACCAAGCGCCATATGCGGCGCAATGCACCGACTATTGTCGTTATTCAGCATTCTACACTGGCGCGAACGACTGTGGTGAAGCTTCTTGAGCGTGAACTCGCCGGGTGGAACTTTATCGATATGATCTCGACCGAGAGTCTCGATAGAGCTCTTGGAGCGGAGGTACGTTTGATTGCGCTAGATCTAGCCGGCAGAGGTGTGGAGAGCACCAGCCTGCGTGATGATCTCGCGGCAATTGCTGTGCGTTTTCCTGAGGTTCCTATCACGTTGCTCTTAGGAACGGATAACGTCGACATAGCCCGCCAGGCGCTCAAAATGGGCATCCGCGGCTTTTTCTCGACGTCGCTTCCTATTGACATTGCCCTTGCCGGTCTTCGTCTCGTTCTGGCGGGAGGAACATTCTGCCCGCAGCTATTGGGAACTGTTGCAAACGGCTCAAATGAGCATCCTCCGGCCGGAAATGAGGCCGAAAGAAGCCTGGACGACAGGACCCAGTATTTGGCGATTGCCGATTTCACGCCCCGGGAAGCGGATGTCCTCGCAGAGTTGCAATGCGGCTGCTCAAATAAGGTAATCGCAGGAAAACTCAATCTGTCGGGGCATACGGTGAAGATGCATTTGCAACATATAATGCGTAAGTTGCAGGCGCAGAACCGCACCGAGGTGGTTGCCCGCTTAGTTCGAAGAGCCGACGGCGAGCATGACGTGTCGCCGAGTTAGGCGGTGTCGCCAGTATCGAGGAACGTCGCAGCGTTTCAGTTGGGTTTCGGATCACGGCTTGGTTCTACCATCAGCGGCGAAGATTATTGCCTGAACCGCACGATCGATTGCATAACCGCAGTGAAGGCAGGGGATATTCTGCTCAAGAAGACTCGGACAGCGGTTTCGACCGCACTGCCACGCAAGCCTAAATGGGCGAGCCGCTCTTAGGTCAAGTTTCATTCTGGTTATATATTGATCTATCTCTATCTTGAATTGCATTAAGGTGACTAAATGCCGGCTGCCCATCATGAAGCGATGGGAGTAAGACAACGTTGGATGCCGTTGGACGCAATAATCTCGGGTTGAGGATTGCGCACATTCCGAGGCTGGGTCCTAGTGTCCTCATTTTATCCGATCACGGTCAGGTTTGTCAGTCTTCGTCGCTACCACGAAACCGCCTGGGATGCGGATTTCCATATCTATCGGCGAAAACTCGGTAATTTTTCGGGCAGCTCCTTCCGCAGATGGTGCTTCCTCATGTCGCCATTCGCGTTTGGGAGGGACGCTTGGCATTTCCGACTTCTGATCCTCTTCATCAACTCTACTACTGTTGATGAATCCAAATGTGAGAGCGGCAAGGAATAAGCAATTCAAGAGCACGACGATCCCCGAGTTCCAAACCAATAGCCACATCGCCGTCGAACTCTGAAATATGAGCAGGATGTTCAGCGATCCCAGAAACAGCTCCCAAACAGCAAGCAATAGATACATTGCAGACCACCGCCTGCTTGAAAACAATGATCCATTTTCTTTGGGACGCGACTGCGGAATCGCGTGAAAGGTGGCAAAAATGGTAAATACCGCCGCAAATGATATCGCCCGCAGTGTGGGCTCTAATATGACCTGCAATGCTGATTGATCAAAATAATATTCCAGGCTCATCCATTTCAGAAATAAGTCAAAAGGAGGTCTAATTTTAATAATATTATATGCGGTACCGATGGGGAGTATGATCACCCAAAATCGCCAAAGAAGGGACCAATATACACGGAAGTATCGTTTTATTGATATCATCACGCCTTAATTTCCTTTTCTTAACCGTCGACGATTTTCGCATAGATGTTGCATTATATTGTACATTCTCGCGCGCGTAGATCTCGAAGGAAACGATCCTTGTGTAGCTTGTTCATTCGCGCTCGCTATGCACGAGCCCGGTGTTACAAAAAGAAGCGCTACGAACCAAAACTACAAATTCATGATTATCCATTGCCCGACTGAAGAGTGCTTCGGTGTAGGAACGGTTTGCGCCGCAAGCAATCTGGTTATACGGATTGCAATAGAATTGCCGTCTACGCTCATCGAAACAGAGCCCCACAAGCAACCATCTCTGCGGGACTAACCGACAGATCGTATAGTAGCTGAAGCCTATATTAGTGCTTCAAGCTCGTCAGATCGGGGCTTGAAACAGGTGATGACGGGATCAACGAGTGATATCGAGGCGCTCGATCTGGTCGTCGGCGGTTCCATATTTCGATTCGCCGTGTGTCCTCAAATAATAGCGAAGCTCCTCAATGTAAAATCCGCGGTCTTTCGAATCGGAGGTTTCGCACTCCAGTGGCCATGCGCGGCCCATAAGAGACGGATGGACAATGCTGGCATCGATTGGTTGACCAATCCTGCAGGAGGTTTTCCACGCGCCGCCTCTTGCTCCAACTCCTCCTGATGTCTCAATCTCGAACGAAAAGGAGGCTCCGGCAGTCCATGTCGAGGCGTCCAGCGCGACCGCTGTCGTGGTCGTTATCCTTTGGTCTCCCGAAGGCCCGGTGTATCCCCGCGTATTATCTCTTGATTTCAACTGTACCAGACCCATCAATTCACGATCCATGGTGAAATTCGTGTAGTCTTCCCGAACGCGGGTCGTCCCGCCCTTGTGCGGCTTTATCGTGAAAGTAATTTCTCGGCCCGGCTTGGCACCGTCTTTCGCTTTCTTCGTGATCCTGGCTTCTGATACGACAGGGGCATCGGGCAGGATCGACCGCAGCTTTTCGGCGGCGGCCTGGACATTTGCAGGGACAGAAACGTCATCCAGTTCCGGGCCGTCGTGATAGCCCGGCTTGTGGATCTCCTCGGCGATCGCCTGAAACGATGCGTGCGCCTGGCTGGAAATCGTGTCGTCGGGATGCTTGGCGCATCCGCTGAACGAGCGCCGATGGAGCTCTTTGATTTCCGTCTGGCCAAATTCATTTCGGAAAATGTTGGAGCCGGACATGACGGACATTTCGATCAGGACTGAACCCCATCTGATCACTGCTTCCTTATTATCGCGCATCGCGTCAACGAGGATCTGGCACTTGGACTGAGGCGTCATCGTGGCAAGGAGCGCTTTCGTGGATTCGTCGAGAGGTTCCGCCAACAGTCGATCCGCTGCGTTCGTGCTCCCGATCGTCGTCGCAAAAGCCATTGCGGCGAGAATTCCAAATGAGGCTAGTTTTGCCATTCGCACATTGTCCTTGTTTTTTCGCCGTAACGATCTCTGCAGTCTATCATCCCGCATCTCGCCTCAAACCATCGCCATGATGATGCGATCGAACATGCGCTCGCTGAGCAGTCGGCCCGTTGCCAGGGGCGTCCCGGCCATGTAGCCAATGTGATGTCTGTCTTCGGGCCTGGCAGTGCGGGGCGATTTGGCGATTGGTGTGGCCGCAAAGGAGGGTCGGGAAGCAGCTCGTTCCAAGCCCGCCCCATCTATGCAAGGAAGTATGGTTGCCATGTTTTCCGCAATGTTTTCAGGCGGGAATCTGAGAACGTTTGTCATCCGCTTTGGATAGAGCCAGCAGGGGCTAGCAGTCAACTTCAAGTTTCAGACTGGCGGTCCTGCATGGTGAGGCCCCGAGACAATTGATCATGAAAGCGGCGCCAGAGAGTAGTCTGTCCATTGTTAACTCCGCAGCGACGGCCGCTCCTAGTGCAAAGTTGCCTGTTGCCTTGGCTACTCTTGGGAGCGCGAGACGGAGGGCTTTTACAACAGCAGGTTCGTCGGTTCATACCCGTTCAAGAGTAAGTTACTCGACCTCGTTCATGTTGGTTGCCACTGAGAGCTGACCCGGCGCAGCTCGATATTGCCAATATCCCGTTCGAGTCCGCAAGTGGAGGCCCGCTGAAGTTGCCTGGCGACTGGCCACGTCGCGGCTCCCATTCAGCTGCGCGTGGGGACATCGCTTCTTGCCCTCCAATGACCGATTGATCGATTTTGTATTGGCTGACATAGTTCCGCCGCACCTCCGCCCATACCAAGCAAAGATCCATCGATGACCGAATCCGCCAATCCTCCCGCGTTACCCGTTTCCGCTCGCCCCTTGGCGAAGATCAGCCTGAAATGGGGCATGGTCGAGGAGCCGTCACTTTCCATTCTGGAGAAGTTCCAGCTCCTGCGCGATCTCGGCTATGACGGGGTCGAGCTCGACTCGCCCAATGACCTGCCGCTCGACGAGGTCCTGAACGCTCGCGACAAGACTGGCCTTGATATCCCCGGCCTCGTCAATGCCGTGCACTGGAAGCGTCCGCTGACGGACCCCGATCCTCTGGCACGGCAGGCCTGTGTCGATTCGATGGTCAAGGCTCTGCATGATGCAAAGCTCTATGGCGCCACGACGGTGTTGCTTGTTCCCGGCGTCGTCAATGCAGCCACCAGTTACAAGACCGCTTACGCGAGAGCCGGCGAGGAGGTCGCGAAGATCCTGTCTGCTGCGGAAGAGAGCGGCGTATCGGTCGCGCTCGAAAACGTGTGGAACGACTTCCTGCTGAGCCCACTCGAGGCGGCGAATTTCGTCGATCGCTTCAACCATCCGAAGCTCGGCTGGTATTTCGATGTCGGCAATGTGCTCCGCTACGGTCGGCCGACAGATTGGATCGAGGCGCTCGGCAAGCGTATCCTGAAGATCGACATCAAGGAATACAGTCTCGAAAAGATGAACAGCGAGGGGCCGTGGAAGGGCTTTAATGTCGAGCTGGGCGAGGGCGACTGCGATTGGGCTGCCGTCAACAAGGCGCTGTCCGATGTCGGCTATTCCGGCTGGGCCTCGATCGAGGTGCCGGGAGGCGACCGACATCGCCTCACCGATCTCAGGAGGCGCGTCGATCGGATCGCCGCGCTCTAGTCCCGCAATTGCAGGAAGGCAATGTTCAGCGGCCGACAGCGGCCGCAAACAACGCCCTCGCGTTCTTCAGGCCGGTTTCGCAGCCGTATTGCGTCGGCTCGTTGCCTTCATATTCCAGGGAGACGAAGCCGTCATAGCCCGAGGCGACGATGTCCTCGACGATCGACTTGACGGGCAGGTCGCCGTAGCCGAAAACCGAGCCGCGGATTGCCTGGCCGCCAACGGTCTGCAGCCAGTCTGCGCCAGGCGCGGTCTGGCGCACATAGAAATCCTTGATGTGGACGAAGCTTGCCTGGGAGAGGCAGGCACGCGTTGCCGTCAAGGGGTTCTCGTCGACGCAGAGGAAATTGCCGATATCGACGGTCAGCTTGAAGCTCGGCAGATTGACGGCATGCAGCAGCCGCTTGATTCGCTCGCTGGAGTTCATGAAGAAGCCGTGATCCTCGACGCTGGTGGTCACACCATAGCGCCCGGCATGCGCGGCAAGCTCATGGGTGGCGTCGGCGATCGACGGGAATGCCGCTTCGAACTGGCCCGGCTCCGTTACTCGCAGCGACCACGGCACGACATCGTGGCGCAGGAAGCGGACGCCGAGCTTGTCGCAAAGCTCGACATAGCGCTTCAGCCGGTTGAGCTGGAATGCTCGTTCGCCGTCATCAATAAAATTGCCGGACATGCAGAGGCCGGAAAGCGGCACGCCGCTTTTCTGCGATGCGCCCTTCAGTCGCTCCAGCATCTCCGCGTCGTTGGCGAGTTCATATTGCAGATCCTGTCCTTCGGGTGCGACGGAAAGCGTGGCCAGTTCGACATGATCGCCGCCATGTTTGCCGACCCACGCAAAGACATCCTCGATCCGCATGGCGCCGCTCTGCATCAACGGACGGAAACTGTATGAACTCAGACCTATCTTCATCGCGGCATCTCCTTGTGCGCTGTCACTAAAACTTTGTTCGATATCTTAACAATGCCGGTTGACTTCGGCTACGATACATCCTTGTTTAAAATCAAATTGATTTAACAATAGGGAATAGCAGGAATGTCTCGTCAGTCTGCCGACGTCGTCATCATCGGAAGTGGCCCGACCGGCTCGGCCTATGCACGGGTCATCAGGAACAACTGGCCTGAAGCGCGTATTCTGATGGTGGAGGCCGGCCCGCAGATCCTGCCACAAAAGGGCGCGCATCTCGACAATATCCTAGATCTCGATGAACGAGCGGCCTTCGAAGTGCATGCCCAGGGTGGCGACCGCAGCCCGCGTATGCCGATCAACAAGGAGGAATGGGAGGCTCGCCGCGCTGGTGGCTTCGATCATTCGTTGCTGCGCCGCTCGGGCCTTTTCATCGCCAACGACGCCGATGCTCAGGATGAAAACCTTTTTGCCGGCTTCTCGGCAGCCAATGTCGGTGGCATGGGCACGAAATGGTCGACCGGCACGCCGGTCCCATCCGAGATCGAACTGGTGCCTTTCATCCCCACCGATGAGATGAACAAGGCTCTGGCCGTGTCGGCGGGATTGCTCGGTACCAACAAGGACCCGCGCGCCGGCGATGTTGCCGCCATCGCCCTGCGCGAGCGCCTGGGTGAGGTCTTCAATCCCGGTCGTACGCCCGATCGCTTCGTCCAGCCGATGCCGCTCGCCGCAACGCCCGGTCGCGATGGCCTGCGCTATCACGGCACGGACGTCGTGCTCGGCGACCTCGTCGATGAGCCGGAGGAGAGCTTTCATATTCTCTCCGAAACGTCCTGCCGCCGCGTGATCCATGAAAATGGCCATGTCGCCGGTGTCGAACTTGCCCGTACCGGCTCGCAAGAAACTTTCGTCGTCACGGCCGGCACGGTCGTCGTTGCTTGTGACTCACTGCATTCCCCGCAACTGCTCTACGCCTCGGGCATCCGCCCCGAAGCGCTCGGCCGTTATATCAACGACCACTATATCGTCTCGCAGATCACCGAGATGCAGACCGATGTGCCGATGACGGCTATGAGCTGGATTCCGGCCACCAAGGATTTCCCCTACTCGGTCACCATCGCCCCGGCCAGCCTGCACTCGATGCCGCAAGCCAGCGACATGAGCGGCCAGCCGATCGGCATGGGCGTTTTCGTGCCCTCCGATATCAGCGCCGACAACCGCGTCACATTCGACGACAATCGCCGCGACTGGCTCGGCCTGCCTGCCATCTCCATCCAGTGGCGCCAGTCGGAAGGCGACAAGGCGCGCCTCGAAGAGGCCAAGGGTCATGCCCAGCGCATTTCCGCCATTATCGGTCGCCCGGCGCCTGGCTTTGCCACCTTCGTGCAGCCCGTCGGCTCGTCGCTGCATTATCAGGGCACGATCCGGATGGGTGAACACGACGATGGCACCAGCGTCTGCGACAGGAACTCCAAGGTCTGGGGCTT
Organism: Rhizobium sp. NPDC090279; assembly: GCF_044769665.1. Lineage (NCBI taxonomy): Bacteria > Pseudomonadati > Pseudomonadota > Alphaproteobacteria > Hyphomicrobiales > Rhizobiaceae > Rhizobium > Rhizobium sp. NPDC090279. The sequence continues at coordinate 898,323 of NZ_JBIVYI010000001.1, forward strand.
CGACAATCTCTATGTCGCCGGCAATGGCGTCATTCCAACGATGACCGCCACCAATCCGACCCTGTTCAGCGTCGCTCTCGCCAGCATCGGCGCCAGCCAGATCGCTGCCGCTCGCCGCACCGGCTGATCGGCAGACTGGCTGAATGGCGACGCAAAAACTCAAGGTCCTGGTGTGTGTTCCGGCGTGCAAATTTGGGTCTGACGCAATCTCGATGACATCAGGGTGCTCCAACAACACGTGCCTCAAGCAAATCGAGCTTCCCGCGCCCATACATCTGGCGCTTGATGAGTTTCAGCTTGGTGATCTGACCCTCTGTCTGGCCGTTTGACCAAATTGAAGTGATTGCATTCTGAACCGCCGCTCTGTCGCGGATAACGCCGTTAGCGAATGACGCGACCAAACTTGGTGCTGCGCGGTCGATCCACGTGTCCAGATCATCTTTAGACTTGCGTCGCAGCATTTCGTGAAAGCTTTCCACGACATCTCTGGCCTCGATAAGGTCTGGTAGCCGCTCCTCGATTGCAGCGACCGTCATCGTCTGAGCCTTGGTCAAATTGCTGCGTTCAAGGGTCATCAGGCGGACGACGGTGCGTGCTGCGGGCGCGTGGCCGAGCCCGTTTTCGGCTTTTTCGGCTCGCCTTCGTCGTGTTGCCCATTCTGTAACAACGCGGAGACCTCCACCGAAACCAGCCAGCCGAAGCTGCCGCCACAGTTCAGCGCCGTTTCGCAATCCGGCGTCCCATTGCGCTTCCAGCCAAGGCAAATGCGGTTCGAGGGAGGTTTGCCGCACCCGAAAGATGTCGGTACGCTGACCACGGACGACACTGCGGACCAGCTTTCGGCTGTGCCCGGTTCTGCGCACGATCTCCTTGATGGACACGCCTTCGCCGACGAGTCCACGAATGACAGAGTTCGCCTCTTCACGTCGCAGATATCCCTCATATTGCAAGCGCTCGGCAGCAGTCAGAAGCTTAGGGTTTACGGTTGCCGTTCCGACTGCCGTGCGGACCTGCCGCATCGACTTGCGAACGGCGTCAAGAAAAGCGTGGCTAGCGTTTTCCATGAGATGCCAGCGGTCGGCGACCTGTTCGGCGTGTGGCAGGGCTTGTGCAGCGGCCTGCGCATACCCGCCGCCACGGTCTCTTGCGACGATTTCGATTTGCGGCTGCTCTACCAGCCATGCCTTTACGGTCGTGGGTTCTCGGTCCGGCAACAACGCGATCGTCTTTCGCCGTTCCAGATCGCAAATAATCGTGCCATATCGATGATTGCGCCGCCACGCCCAGTCATCAATGCCAATAACGCTTGGCGAGGGTGGCGGTGGGCGATCATATCGGCGAACGGTTCGAAGTAGCGTGTCATTGCTAACCGGAAGCCCGAGACGAACGGCAAACCGTGCTGCCGGACGGCCACCTAATGCAAGAGCGAGATGCCGAACCAGGCAGTCCAGACGGGCTGTCCGGCGAGCCATCGGACGGATTACGCCATCACCGAAACGCTCGGCGAAAATCTTTCGGCAGCAATGGACGGCACTACAGACGAAGCGTCGGACCGTCAGGTGCAATTCGATCTTTCGGCCCGCACACGGCAGATCGGCGATCATCCGAGGATAGCGGCTATGAACGCGATGGGAGGTCGTACCGCATTCGGGACACCTGCAACCTGGGGATTGACCGTATGCGGCGATGACGATCGCATCGGGTGTGTGGTGCACAGACTTGACGGTCAACTCGGCAGGGATCAGATCGGAAAGCCGAAACTGGGTTCGCATGGCGCTGGTTCTCCGTGAAAACCAGGCCAGTGGAATCTAAAACATCATCAAGATTGAGTCAGACCCAAATTTGGACGCCGATTGACAGAAAAGGCCTTCTCCAAGCTCAGGGCCCTTCTGCGTGCGCGAGCCAAGCGCAACGTCGAAGCCCTGTAGGACACAGTCGGTGAAATCGTCCCGCTCTACAAACCCAGAGAGTGCGCCAACTACTTCAAGGCGTGCGGATACGACCCTGAGTAAAATGGACGCGCTCTAGGCGGGTGCCGATGAAATGCAAAGTTGGGTGAACTTGTGACGTAAATGAACACCGATCGTCTCTGTGTCGAGGATGACACCTCGCAGCGGATAGGCCTGCCTTGCAATGGCGACGACCCTACGCGGCTTGAGCTTTCGCAGGATCTGATAGCGTCCCGTTGCCTCCAGGAGACGCACCATCTCGGCTTCGTTTGGCACCGCTTCAGCAGACTCTTGGAGCCGTGCACGCGCATTTTTCGATCGGCTTGGCGTCTGCGCATTTCCGGAAAACATGTCGAATTGAGATGTCATTGCAGATCCAACCAATCGGATACGGAAACTTTAGCGGCCGGGCTCTCACGTGAAACCCCCATGACCGATCTTTCGGGCGGTCACCACCGATATCGTAGGGGATGCAGCTACGATTCATATTTGATTTGCGCCTGCCCACCCGGGCTCACGATGTTGCCTGTCAATGCCGCGTGAATTTTCCCCAGGAGGAGGTGCGGACAAATTCTTGGACGGCTTATGCTGCAATTCCAAGATTCCGGCGGAATTCCGCGGGGCTAATCCCGCCCAGTGAGAGCTTTAT